>NZ_JACSLJ010000001.1:0-680385 GCF_018618085.1 Exiguobacterium sp. s141
GGCAAGTCCTTTTTCTTTTCTAAAATAGGAGTGCAGAGTTGTGTACGTTTCCGTTGCACACTTCTGCACTCCTATTTTGCATTACACACTTCGACGCCTTCCTGACCGGCTTCAAGAAGATTTTGACGACTTAAAACTTGTGAGCATGGATCTTCTTTGTGATGTGAAGGAAGGAGAACGCTTGACCCACCTCACCGTCTTTTTCAATACCAATATGATTCGACGAAATCGTCGTACATAAGAAAAAGGAGTCATTGTATACATGTATACACGTAGATTTGTATACGTGTATACATTTTTTTTAAAGTCTTCATTTCTGTAGGCTCATGAACAAGGACTGAACTGGCTCTGGAGGGGGAATCGTTCTATAGCGAAGCGGAAGGGGGAGACGTGATGGACGAGGAGCTACTTGATGACTATGCGTTCGAAGGGTTGGATCCGTTCGTCCGGATAGTGTTCTCGGAACTGATGGAACATCCCGATTGGATGCGTGTCGTCGCCAAGGACCATTGCGTCGAGAAGGTCGTCCGGTTCGATGACGGACTGAACTCGCCCTATTTCGGGGTATTGATTTACCTGGATGCGGAAGAGCGTCCGATCAAGAAAATGTATCTATATGGGACATGGGTGGTGGCGGATGGGGACGTCAGCTTCGTCGTCTCAGAGCTATCCAAGGGTGTATTCGAATATGAGGTGATATGTCCATTGGCTCATCAAGTATCGGTTCGAGGATTGGGGCATGGGAGAAGGAATGGTGATTCGGGCTCATGCGTGAGCGTCTAACGCCAGGAGGCGAAGTCGCTCATCGCACCGCTGCCCCCCTGACGGCCCGATAACAAGAGCTGCTGGCTCACCGCCGCATCTCTATGTTCCTGGCCCTTTCTAACGGGAGGCACGGAGCGTAAGGGCAACGTCAAAAGCAAGAGCGTGGGCGCGTCTAACGCCACGCGGAGTGGCATTCGAATCTAGGACAGGCCCAAATCGCGGACGCAATTCTCGACAGGATCGTACACGACTCCTATAAAATCCTGGTCGATGGCGAAACCTCAATGAGGGAACACCACGGGCTAGGGATAAGCTAAGATCTTGGCCATCGATGAGTCGATGGCCTTTTTCTTCATATTGACTCGCTCAGTCGTCCGCACTAGTGGCTCTCTGTATCCGCAATACTCAGCAGGACAAAAAACGCATCCTTCGAGTTTTTGAGGATGCGTTTGAGCAATGTGACTCTATTTGACTCGCGTTTATATTCCTACATATAAGCATACAACTGATGGTAGTTTCCAAGGTGGAGCGACGGAATGGACGTATCAGACATTGGAGCGGAAAGGATATATCATAAAATTGGTATTTTTCGAGCATATATCACAAGGTTGATGTTGTCGCGCGATTCAATAAAAACGAGTTTTTTCATCATGGATTAGCTCGTCTATATTATTAATTGTAATAATTAAAATTTATTATTTTACTAATATTTCGTTTTTGGGCATAGAATGATAGCTTCTTGCTGTCGTATGTGAATATATAAAGTATTTACCGGGCTCTTCAAAAATATAAGAAATTACATACAGTCCGTCTTGTTGATAATTGGCTTCAATTTTTTCGTGTTGGCTTTCCTCTTGGCCTTCTTTCCATATCTCGAATTCAACTTTATCCGCATCGTCTACTTTCTCGTTTCCTTGAGAAACAGTTGCTATAAGTTCAATAACTTCGTTTGCTTTTACTATTTCAGGATCTGTTTTAAATTGTACATCAATTAATTCTGGAATCACTTCAGGTCCATTATTGCTTACTGTACTTCCACAACCAGATAATACTAACAAAACAATCAACAGTGAAAAAAACCTTGCCATCTTTTTTCTCTCCTTTAAACGATTTAATATTAACATACACGAAAATGTGATGTATTGATTATTACATTAAAAGTGACCTGATCATGCAATCTTATTAGCTATCGAGCATAGACCCCATGTCACTTTTAAGGTTCAAGACTTTATAGAGCGTCGTATGCTCGATTGGTTTACTTTTCTATATAAAAAATAAAGAAATGTACATTTTATATATTAAGTTCAATTTTATATATTAAGTTCAAAAGATATTAATTGAACTTAATCCAAAAAGTTGGATCATGAAATAGATCATCTGGTGACTTCGACAACCTAGGTTTGAATTTGGACCTTCATATCCGTAAATTTATCATCGACCGTTAGACACGGCCTTAGTAACCTAAGGTTCGTCTCGACGTATATTGCCAGTTGAAGGTCATCAAAGGAGAGAAGAGTCTGTACTTCAAGATTGAATCGATTAAAGATTGTCTACCCATCCATATCGTTTTTAATATCTACATAGTGAATGTGTATGTCGCACCTGAGATTGTATTCCCCAGGCACTCGTAGGGGGGTGGGGGCACGAACGAAAGCTCATCCTAACTTTCTGAAGTTTTTCTTGCGAGTCAGTTAGCGTTTGGTCACCGAGACTTTAAAAGCTTTCGGACATAAAAATCGCCCCATAAAAATTAGATTATCAGGTCCAACTTTTACGGGGCATCTAATATTCTGTGGTCTAAATATTAAGTGATTTACTGAAGTAATTATATAGTGTTAAACAATTTCGCCTCTGAAATTCAGAAAAATTGGGATGGGTTGACTGTATTCCCTGCACTTGTAGCTGAGTACGAATAGTTTCCTCGATGGACTTCAAAGTGTAAATGAGAACCGGTCGAATTTCCGGTACTCCCCATCGCACCGATGTTCTGTCCTCGGGTCACACGTTGTCCGGCGGAAACGGACAATGAGCTCATGTGAGCATAAAGGGTAGTCCAAACTTGACCGCCTATGACATGCGTAATGATGACATGATTTCCATAAGGTCCACCCCAGCCTGCTCGAGTTACAGTTCCTGTTTGAGCAGCCATAATAGGAGTTCCTACTGGTCCAGCTGTATCTAGTGCATTATGGAAGCTGTAGCCATTGGCCCCGCCTGCTGGACCCCATCCTTGGGTTACGATACCTGAGGTTGGACGTTGAAAAACTCCGCCACTTGTTGGAGAAGCGAGTGAATCCGTAGTCTTTGAAGTGTTTACCACTTTCTCAGAGTTTGGTGATTTTTCGAGAGAGGCTTTATTCTCGCTGATTTCATTTTTTTCGGCACTTTTTGCTTCTGCAGCTTTACGCGCAGCCTCTTTGGTACGAATTTTAGCTTGTTCTTCAAGCCTTTGGGCTTCAATCTCTGCTTGAATTGATTTTTCTTGTTCTTGAAGCGTCGATTCCATTTGTTGCAAGCTTACCAATTTAGATGTGAACTGGATTTTTTCGGCCTCTAATTTTTTTATTTGAGCAGCCCGCACTTTAATTTTGCCGTTCAATTTTTTCTGACTATTCTCTAGCTCTTCTTTTTGACTAATAAGCTTATCTTTTTCAGTGTCCAATTCAGCTTTAGCAATTTGAAGCTTATTTTTTGTTGATTGATATTCTTTGAAAAGTTCTTGATCATTTTCTTGAATCGTCCCTGCGGTGATCATGCGTGAAACCAGATCACCAAAGTCTTTTGAACCAAAAATAAATTCAGCCCAGTTTATAGAAGAACCACCGTTTTTTTGCATCGTGACCATGCGTTCTTCCATCAATGTCTTTTGAGAGCTCATTTTTTTCTGGAATTCTTTAATTTGAGTTTGAATCTGAGCAATTTTCTTTTGGGTTGTCCGAATTTCAGCCTTCTTCTGGGTGACCTCATTGATAATATCCTGTAACTCGGATTCCAAGTCATTCAGTTTCTGTTCTTCGAGTGTGATATCTTGTTCACGCTGCTGAATTGACGTATTAGCTTTACGTTGCTCTGTAGAATTTTGCGCTTGCTTCTGCTGGATATTTTTTTGTTTTTCAGTCAAGTTTAAAGCGTAAGAAGGGGATGCGCTTTGAACTAACATAACACCAAGTAAAGTTGAAGCTATAATTTTTTTCATGGTAAACAATGTTGTTGCCTCCGTAACTTATCTCTATTATAAAAAATGCGTTGCTGGATAAAAGTATTCGTATCATGATTAAAACTCGAACCGGAATCATTGTATCAATATTACTTCACCATCTATATTTCTATTTCTTTTCATTTCTATGTCAGTTGTTCTTTTGAGTTTATTGTCATTCGAGTATATCAAGAGAAATACTTATAATGCCATTTTGATGAGGAAATGAATGATGACCACTGAATTTAGGACATTTTGTCTCAAATTCAGTGGTCAAATCGTTTGTTAGTATTTGTTTGGTGTTTATTTAGTAGTAACTCTTCATAAATTTATCAATTCCTTTGGCGGTTGCTTTGATCATGTTACTTCCCGACATATAGGAGCGATCTACTGAGTTAGCAATAAAGCCATATTCGATGAGAGTAGAAGGTACCGTGTTTCTTCCTACCACATAGACATCTTGTCGCTTAACGCCTCGATTTTTAAAATCTGGAACGTTCATGGCGATTTCTTGATTAATTACTTCACCTAATCTGCGGCTAGCGTTCGCATATGGATTTGTGGTGTACGCGCTAGAAGTAGGGACGAGTGCTTCATGACCTGTAGCGAAAGAAGGTGAAGAATTAATGTGGACGCTTATGAAAGCGTCAGCATCAAGCCTTTCTGATAGATTGGTCCGCTCAACAAGTGACAAGTATCTATCATTTGAGCGCGTTAGTTTCACTTCATAAAGCTCATAGTTTTTCTTTAGTTCGTCGGCCACACGATTAGCAATGTTTAGGGTGAGTACTTTTTCTTGAACTGTACCGTTTGAAGTCACTGCACCAGCATCTCCCCCACCGTGTCCAGCGTCAATTAAAATCACGTGTTTGTTAGCTGGAATCACCGGTGATTTTATAGGAGTTTTTCCGGTAAATGGTTGCACAAAACCAGATGATACGTAACCGACTTGATTGTTATATCGCACCTTGTACCAACTGGCGCTTTTCGATATGACAGAAATCAAAGTGCCTGAGGGAATTGTTGTCAAAATAGATCCGTAACGACTCGCTTGGTTACGTAAATTAAGATTTTCGATAGTAATATATGTTGGATAAGTGGATAAAGAATCCCCCGGTGCCACTTGCACTATATAATGTCGAGCAGGTGTGAATCCTGTAATACCGTTATACATAACTTTTAACCAAGAACCCGTTGTGCCCGATTTTCCTAGTACAGTCACTTCAGTAGATGCTGGAATCGTAATAAGGACCTTTGAGTTCACTAAAGACATGCTTGAGCGAATCTCGGTCGTTTGCTTACTTCGTGACTTCATAGCCGAGGGCGATATGGTTACATACTGACTTGCCACATAGCCTTGAGTCCCATTGTATGATACTTTATACCAAGGGCCTGAGGCAGCATGGTACATTAGTGGGCTGGACTTTGGGATAGTCATTAAAACGGGTGATTTGACAGATGGGCCCTTACGCAGATTTAGTGAAGTTTTAGTTTTATATATTGTGTTTATTGAACTGACTGAATTTTTAGGTATAGGTTTTGGCGTCACGTACTTCGTTGAGACATAACCGATTTTTGAATTAAATGAAACTTTAAACCAGGATTTATCTTCTCCATATACACCTATCTTCTTAATGGTTTTTCCTTTTGGAATCGTCAAAAGGACTTTGCTTTTTGAAGAGAACGAGGAACGCAAATTCAAATTTTCAGTTGTTATGAATAGAGATTCCTCTGCATGTACGACGTTTAGGACGTTAACACTAGTTAAAAGCTTAAAGGGATAGAAAAAAGAAGTTAATAAAGCCAAGGAAATTACTAAGCTTATTCGAAATTTATGTTTAGACTTCATAATAGACTCCTCATATGTAGTTTTTTTGGTTGTAAAGACCCATGAATGGTTTTTTACTATCTGTATGGTACTTATCCTTTAAATATTAGTCATTCTATGCAACGATTATTGGCTTTCGTCTATCTACAGTTAAAAGTTTTCTTGCCCTGTTTTAAAATGCACTATTATTAAGGGGAATAGACGTATTTTAAGAAATAAATTGGCCCTCCTTTCATCTGCATAAAAGTTTAGTTGCATGAATGTGTTAGAATGTAACTTGTTTGACTCATAGATTTCGTTTTTAGAAGTCCATGGATTCAATGTTGAAAAACTAAGGATACTCTAGTATTTTTAGCTATAATTCTGATAAAAGAAATAACGAATTTATAAAAGAGGTGAATTGTTTTGAAAACTAATCAACTATTGACTATTTTTACATCCGTATTAGTAATTGCAGTCTTAGCTTTTTTATTTTTAAATGATCAAAGTTCCGAAAAATCAAAGACTAAAATTGTTCAAGATGAAAAGATATCAGTTAATAATCAACCTACAATAGGTAAAAAGGAAGCGCCGATATCAATTGTAGAATTCGGAGACTATAAATGCCCTTCGTGTAAAGAGTGGGGTGAAACAATCTATCCTCAACTTGTAAAAGATTACATTGAAAGTGGGAAAGCTTCCTTTAGTTACATTAATGTTTTGTTTCACGGAGATGAGTCCACTTTAGCTGCCCTTGCATCAGAATCTGTTTACAAAAATCACCCAGAATCATTTTGGCAATTTCACAAAGCTATTTATGAAGCTCAACCTGACGTGCAAATACACGATAATCCATGGGTTACGGTGGAGAAAATGGAAGAGATTGCGACGAAGACTGTCCCTTCTCTAGATTTAAATAAATTTAGAGAAGACCTATCAAGTCGTTCTTCTAGATTAGAATCAGTTAAAATGGATGCGGCGCTCGTAGAAAAATACAATGTTACACTGACCCCGACGATTGCAGTTAATGGGGTCATCCTTGAAAATCCATTCGACTATACCTCTATAAAAAAACAAATTGAAAAGGAGCTAACCCAATGAGCGCTTCAGTAATAAACCGATATGGACTGTACCTCGCCTGGGTTGTTTCAATTACTGCAGTACTTGGAAGTCTATATTTTAGCGAAATTCGTGGTTTTATACCTTGTGAACTCTGTTGGATTCAACGTATCTTTATGTACCCAATAGCTTTGATTCTTGCAATTGCAGTTTTCAGAGAAGATAGCTCAATCAAATTTTATGTTCTCCCTTTATCAATAATCGGATTCTGTATCTCTTTTTACCACTATCTTGTACAAAAGGTGCCCGGCTTTTCGGAAGTCAGACCATGTGAACAAGGAGTTTCCTGTAATGCACAGTACATTGACTGGATGGGTTTTATCACAATTCCGTTTTTAGCGTTGACCGCCTTTTTTCTGATTACAGTCATTCTTGGACGAATCAGTACCAAACAGTAGTTTTTGATTTGGATTTGAAAAATGAAGAACTAATTGTATCAAATTGGTATGCTTACTAAAAAACAGCTTTGATTTAGAAAAACATGAAAAGCTTTTTGAAGTTGGAAAATAGATTAGACAATACCCAGTAAATAATTCAATTGACGTTTTCTTAAAACGTTAGTGTACTATATTGATTTTTTGAAAAAGCGTGACTACCTATCGAGTATGAGATCTAACTAGCTCTCTAATAGGTAGTTTTTGTATGGCTAAAAATAAGAAATAATCGCAAAACCAGAGAAAGTATCTCAAATCTTCAAGTATGTAGAGCTGATAGAATAAATGTTTTTTAAATTAAGTGTTGACGGCACAGCAAAAGTCTAATAAGTTATATATGAACATATGAACATGTATAGTTATCATGAGCGGAGGTACTGACTTATGGATGAACCGATTGAAGATACTACAGAAAATGAAATAGAAATAGGGGCGCAGATTGACGATGAGACTCTATTTATTGTATCTCAGACGTTCAAGGCACTTAGTGACCCGACAAGAATTAAAATATTAACCCTGCTATGCACAAAGGAACATTCGGTCAACGGAATAGCTGATCTTCTTAACTTAAGTCAATCAAACGTGTCTCATCAGCTACGTTTTTTAAAAAATCTTCGACTTGTCAAGTTTAGAAGAGAAGGAACTACTCTATTTTATTCAGAAGATGATCACCATGTCATGAACTTACTAAGACAGGCGATTGAGCATGCGAAACACCACTAAATATAGTAAGGAGAGTTAATCTTATGGCACATAATCATGCACATGATCATTCTCATACCTCTAACAAAAAGATTTTGATCATTTCATTCTTTATTATTTCGGCATACATGGTTGTAGAGGCGATTGGAGGGTACCTTACAAATAGCTTAGCACTTTTAGCGGACGCAGGTCACATGCTTAGTGATGCGGCTTCGCTCGCTATTGCATTACTTGCCTTTAAATTAGGTGAACAAATAGCGAACAATCGTAAAACGTTCGGATATAGACGCTTCGAGATTCTAGCAGCTGTTTTAAACGGGGTCACACTCATACTGATTTCCATATATATCTTTTATGAGGCCATCAATCGATTTATTCAACCACCTGAGGTCGCATCCGTAGGAATGTTAATTGTTAGCAGTATTGGCCTTGCTATAAACCTTCTTGTTGGATGGATTATGTTAAGAGGTGCAGACGTAGAACATAATTTGAATATGCGAGGTGCTTATCTACATGTTGTAAGCGATACGTTGGGTTCAGTCGGTGCAATACTGGCAGCGCTTCTTATCATGGCATTTGGATGGAACTGGGCAGATCCGCTCGCAGGAATCATTGTAGCGGGACTTGTTTTACGAAGTGGTTATTTCGTGACGAAATCCGGATTGAACGTATTAATGGAAGGTGCACCACAAAACGTTGATGTCGAAAAGGTTCTTCAAGTCATTCACAACAAGGAGGGGGTACGGAGTATACACGACTTTCATCTTTGGAGTATCACAAGTGGAATGAATGCACTCTCATGTCATGTTGTCGTTGATGGTAATTTACAAATCTATGACAGTGAGAATCTACTTCAAGAAATTGAACACGATTTAGCACATCTAAACGTTCAACACTCTACGATTCAATTCGAAACTCTTTCTCATCCTCACAGCGATGAATTGCTTTGCAAACTGAAGGTAGGGGAAGTAGTACATCAACATTAAAAAAATCACCTGTTGAGTAGGATTGACAATCAAGAGGAGGAGACAGCAATGCTGATTTTGGATAATAGTTACTTAATTTTGAGCATGTATAGAAACTCGATTTTTGGCAACGGAGTTTTGATAGATGATTGAATATATTTCTTCGTTAGAACCCCTTACTCAAGCATTGCTGGGTACTTTATTCACTTGGGGGATGACGGCGCTTGGTGCCGCGTTAGTGTTTATGACAAAATCAATGAATCAAAAGCTAATGGATGGGATGCTCGGTTTTGCTGGAGGAGTAATGATTGCCGCTAGTTTTTGGTCATTACTCTCACCTGCAATTGAGATGGCGGAACAAGATTCTCTTCCGGCGTGGTTACCAGCTGCAATCGGTTTCTTACTTGGAGGATTCTTTTTATCAGGTGTTGATAAAGTGATTCCACATCTGCATCCCACTTCACCGATGGATGAGGCTGAGGGTATAAACCCTAAGAAGAGAAAGCGGAGCACGTTACTGATGTTAGCAATAACATTGCATAATATTCCAGAGGGACTTGCCATAGGCGTTGCATTTGGAGCAGTTGCAGCAGGATTCCCTTCATCATCAATCACGGGAGCTATCGCGCTGGCAATCGGAATCGGCATACAAAATTTCCCTGAGGGTGCTGCTGTGTCAATGCCATTGAGACGAGATGGATTATCTCGTCGTAAAAGTTTTTTCTATGGCCAGTTATCTGGTATGGTTGAACCGTTCGCGGCGTTGGTAGGAGTAGTAGCAGTACTCATAATGGAGCCTTTACTTCCGTTTGCGCTAAGCTTTGCTGCAGGAGCAATGATTTTTGTTGTAGTGGAGGAGGTAGTCCCAGGATCTCAAGAAAATGGAAACAAGGACTTGGCTTCTGTTTGTTTAATGTTTGGCTTTACAATCATGATGATTTTAGATGTGGCTTTAGGCTAAAATAATTATTTTTTTAATGGTTATCACTTTATTTTTTGACTGATATATATTCAAGATACTAACTATATTCGGAAGTGTAAATAATGAGCCTTAATTATATTTACTTTCAGTCGGTATTTTTACTGTTGGATAAATAAAAATACTAGAAGAAAAAATATAAAACCTCTTGCCCTGGCAATTAAAATCGTGGAGTTATCTATTTCATTCTGAAATTTCCTGAAAATTTTGGAGGTGATTTTGATAGAGAAGGAAAGCAAATTCGGAATTCAAGTGCTAGAGAAGGTGGAAGCCCACCAAGTCAGTATATACATCATTTTTTTGATGTTGGCAGTAATCTTTGGTCTATTGAATACAGAAGCTGTATATCTCGATATTTTTATTTCTCCCCTTTTAGGAGTTTTGATGTATGGGATGTTCGTTCAAATTCCGTTTCTGAAATCGAATGGATCTGCTACAAACATGAGGTTTGTGGTAGCTCTTTTATTAGGAAATTTTGTTGCCGTTCCTTTAATAGTTTAGGTTTTGGTTATCATATTTCTTCAAGATTCATCACTAATGCTGGGGGTGTATTTGGTGTTGTTAACACCGTGCATCGACTATGTGATTGTTTTTACAAAGATGGGAAAGGGAAACGAATCAATATTGTTAAAAGTAACACCGATTCTTTTAATTTTACAGACGATACTCTTACCCATATATTTATTCGTATTATTAGGAGAAAAGGCTATTAGTATCGTTAGGATGGGTCCATTTCTAGATGCATTTCTATTTTTGATTTTTATACCGCTTCTATTAGCGATAATGACACAATTGTGTTCTAAAAAGAGTTCTTTAGGTAATCGTATCATGAAAATGCCGCCATGGATTCCCGTTCCATTTATGTCTTTTGTACTTTTTGTGGTAGTTGCCTCTCAAATTAGGGAAGTGTATAGTGACCTCGGGACATTAATAGATGTAATACCAGTTTATATTTTATTTCTACTTATCATACCATGGGTGTCAAAGTCCCTTGGTAAGTTGTTCAAACTAGATATTGCTTCAAGAAGAGCAATTACATTTAGTATGGGAACAAGGAATTCACTTGTAGTTCTTCCATTAGCATCTATATTACCAGAGCCCCTATCAACACAAGTAGCTGTAGTGATCATTTTACAGACCGTTACCGAATTGTTCGGAGAAGTCTTATATATAAAATTAGTGCCTAAATGGTTCTAACAAATTAGATACATGTATTTAATTTCGCTTTCAAAAATTACGTCCTTCGATTGTTTATTAAAATATTAAGAACTGCGCTTAAGTTCTCAAGTATGCGTTGTTTACAATCAATAGGCAAAGAAATTTATTATATTGCAGAACGCTAGAGACCAGTATTATTCTAACAACTAACCTTTTTAAGGATGGACTACCAAGTGAGGAGAGATCGAACAATGGCGAGTACTGATAAGGCATCAAAAAATATCAAACTAGCATTTATAATTAATCTTGTTTTCTCGATTGGTGAATTTATCGGGGGATTTTTGATTAATAGTGTTGCAATCATGTCGGACGCCATTCACGATTTAGGTGATGCTCTTGCATTGGGCCTGTCCTGGTTCTTACAAAAATTTTCGAACAAAAAACCCGATCATAACTTCACTTTTGGATATAATCGTTTTTCCCTTTTAGGAGCATTAATAAATGCGACAATATTAATAATTGGATCTGTATATATTTTTACTCAAGCAATTCCTCTACTGTTTGAACCGGAGCATTCTAATGCACAAGGAATGATTTGGTTTGCAATTTTTGGTGTGCTTTTAAATGGTTTTGCGGCATTCCGTCTACACAAAGGAAAATCAGTAAATGAGGGAGTACTATCTTGGCACCTTTTAGAAGATGTTTTAGGTTGGATTGCCGTTCTTGTAGTAGGGATAGTTTTACTCTTCAAGGATATACATATACTTGACCCCATCCTATCAATTGCTATTGCGTTGTTTATATTAGTGAATGTGTTTCGTAATTTAGTTAAAACAATGAAAATACTTTTAGGTGCTGTCCCTGATGGTATTGACATCGATGAGGTGAAGCAAAAGATTGAAGGTATTGAAGAAGTGATTTCTGTTCAAAACCTATATGTCTGGTCAATTGATGGCGAAGATAACGCCATGAATTTACACTTAATAGTAGAAGAGATGAATCTAAAGGATTCAACTATTGTTAAACAAAAAGTCAAAGAAGTGACTTCAAAACTAGATATTAAACATTCTACAATAGAGTTAGAATCAAAAAAACACAACTAAAGAAATAAGTCATCCTTGCACCAAATCCACACTGAGGTTCGACATATGAGTAAAAATTCTATACTTCATACCGTCTGATACCAATAAATACTTTTCTACGTGCAAGGAAACTGAATATCGAATGAGGGTATATTTAGAAACCCCCTCATTCGTTTTTTTTTTGAACACTATCGAAATTTCGTCTCTTAAAATAGGATGTATTCGAATGAATGAATGATTCCAAAACGAACGTTCAAATATTTAGATTTAATTGTCATAGTTTAGTAGACCTATCGACCGGATTTTCTTTCCATACTTCGGAGAATATTCCGGTCAATGAATAAGGTTCGGCCTCGATTAAAACTGTCTGATGATAAAAAAGCTGATAATGAAACCTAAAAAGATGACTCGGGAACAATACCGAAGTCATCTTAAAGCCGTCTTAAAAAACAGAGATCATTTATTTTTATCATACCCAGTACAAATTCGAGGATATAAAAATGAATATTTTTGTTTTTTTATTCTTTGACATTCATCAGTCTTAAACTGTTCAGTGCTACCAGAAGAGTTGCCCCCATATCGGACATAATAGCTATCCATAGGGTGAGCCAGCCCGGGATGACCAAGAGTAATGCAATCGCTTTGATACTGATAGCGAACGCGATGTTCACTTTGATAATATTTAGGGATTTTCGGCTCAATTTTATCGTAAACGGTAGTTTGCTCAAATCGTCGCCCATCAGGGCGACATCTGCTGTTTCCAAAGCGGTATCCGTTCCAGCACCACCCATGGCAATTCCAACAGTAGAGGCAGCGAGTGCCGGAGCGTCATTTACGCCGTCCCCGACCATCGCGACATTGTCGTACTCAGCTCGCAAGCGTTTAATGACATTTAATTTATCCTCTGGCATCAATTCTGCCTGGATTTCGTTGACGCCAACTTGCTGGCCGATAGCTTTGCCTGTCCCTTTGTTGTCACCCGTCAGCATAATTGTCTTTTTAATACCCATATCATGTAGTTTCCGGATGATTTCTTTGCTGGATTCCCGGACTTCGTCGGCTACGGCGATAACCGCCAATATGCTTTGTTTCGTTCCGATAATCATCGAAGTCTTACCTTGCTGTTGCAGAGCCGTTACGGTTTGGTCCAGATTATTATCAATACTTTCAACACCTAGCTCGTTAAAGAGAAGCGGGCTTCCGATAAAGTAGGTGGTGCCGTCTATCGTTCCTTTAATGCCTTTTCCTGTGATGGAAGAGAAGTCCTCAACTCTGATAGAGGTGTAAGGTATGTTTTCCTCGTCCGCTTTTTTCATGATGGCAGAGGCCAACGGATGCTGAGAACGATATTCCAATGCCGTCACGATAGAAAGCAGTTCTCTCTCGTTTACCTGCTTGTTCGTGATTTTAAAGTCTGTGACGACAGGTACACCTTTGGTCAGGGTACCGGTTTTGTCAAATGCAATAGCTTTCAGCGCGCCCATTTCTTCCAGGTATACGCCGCCTTTAATCAAGACCCCTTTTTTGGCAGCATTACCGATGGCGGAAACAATCGAAATCGGCGTCGAAGTGACTAAGGCACACGGGCAACCCACTATTAGAACCGCCAATCCTTGATAGACCCAGGTTTCCCAGCTGGCATCTCACGTGCGGCCTATTACAAATGGTTGAACCGCACCGTATCGGTGCGTCAAGAAGAGAACGAGAAGCTCCTGGAGGACATTCGTCTACTCTATGACCAGGCGAACCGTACATACGGCTACCGTCGGGTCACGATGACAATCAATCGGCTACGCAGGCAACAAGGTCTGTCCACGTTCAATGAAAAGCAAGTCTATCGCCTGATGCATGTCCATGGGATCCAATCGATCATCCGCGGGAAGCGGAAGAGACATAAGAAGTCGATGCCACAGCATGTGGCCGAGAACCTGATGAACCGAGAATTCGGTGCGTCTCGGCCGGACGAGAAATGGTGCACCGACGTCACCGAGTTCAAATATGGTACCGGGAAGAAGGCGTATCTGAGCGCGATCATCGACCTGTACGACGGATCGATCGTCGCCTATCGTATCGGAAGGTCCAACAACAACGGGATCGTCTTCCAGACGATGATGCCAGCCATCGCGGGGCTCCGTCCAGGAGCGCGTCCGATGATCCATAGTGACCGAGGGCTCCAATATACCTCGAGAGGGTTCAAACGTATGGTGAAAGACGCAGGACTAATCGGCAACATGTCCTGAGTTGGTCGTTGTCTCGACAACGCCCCGATCGAGAGTTTTTGGGGCACTTTGAAAGTCGAGATGTACTACTTGCGTGAGTTCCAGGTCTATAGCGAACTCACGTCGGCCATCGAGACCTACATATCGTTCTACAACCATGGTCTACTCTAGAAACGACTAAACGGCTTGAGCCCTGTCGAATACAGGTCTCAAGCCGTTTAGATTGGTTTTCATTATTTGCCCTGTCTACTTGACGGGGGGCAGTTCAGTATCGTCCGACGCGAGATATTGATATTCGCGTGACGGAGGGCGTCGTGACACCTGAATTGAAAGAGGCGCTTCATGAATATGAAATTGAAATTGTCGAAGGGGTGATTCAGTTCCCACCCCGTGAAGACTTTAGGGAAAATGAATTCCGGCATAAGATTGAAGGGCTGTTCGAGGCGATTGATGTGTATATCCCCGACATTGAACTTTTAGCATGTACCAAGATTTTCTCCTCTCGCCAAAAGGATCTAGAGGATCTCGAAAAAACGAATCTATTGGCACTTTGCGATAAAGATAAACTTCTCGACCTTGTAGAGGAATACAAAGCAAACATGACGTGGGACAATCCATTTTGTAACGTGCATGACTTGAGTCGAATTTTTCAGGAAAAGGGTATATAATAAATCAAAAGAAGAGTAGAGGAGGGTGACCGATGTCAGACAGTAATCATGTACTTCTGCAAAGCGAGCTAGCGGATGAACTGAATCGTATGCAGGCAGGCGGGACAAGCTATCGCTTAGAGACGGCTCAATTGGCCCTGGCATTAAGTCGTCATGTATCGGTCCCTGAATCGCTACGTGACCGAGAAATGGCTCGCCAGTATGTTCGATCTTCACTGCATGATTTACAGGACGACCGGGCAGAGGATGTGGCAAAAATGCTTAGTATGGCAGCACGGCGTGCCTACAACACTCCTGAAAATACGTTCTCGGTAGATATGAAAGTGAAATTAGAAGAAAAGCGTAATCGATTCAAGGTGCGTGGATTGCAGGTGAAATCTTAATTGGACCAAGCGGAGTCATTCTTTATACTCTCATGAGGTTATGATTCTACGTGTGAATGAAGCATCTTTGGTCAAGTCATTGAACATGTATCAGACGATTTCTTCAAACCGTTAAATACTTTGTTTGTAATAAACATAAGGGTACTAGATTCAGTCACTGGTTGACTCAACCTAGTACCCTTTTCGTATCATTGTTTATTTTGTTGGGTGCTCCGCTCACGCAGGACCGCGAGCTCGACCTGTTCCTGTAACCGGTTCTCGAATGTCTCTTTCTCTCGACGGAGGAGCTGGACTTCTAAGTGCAGCTTCTGGTTCTCTTCTTCAAGCTGGTCAAGACGGCGTGTACGAGCTTTTAAGTCGTCGACAGCGTCCATAAGACTTTGATTTTGCCGATAGAGCTGGCTACGTTCATCTTCTAGCTTTTTCATGTCTCCTTCTAGATGAAAAACTGTTTTTTTCTGCTCTTTTAGTTCTTCTTTGTTAGACACACGTTCTGTTTCCAATGCGTCTTCAACGATTCTCTTTTCAGCGATTAGTTGGTTGATTTGATCTTGTAATTGAGTGAGTGCAATTTCATGTGACGACACCTTTCGCTCATACTCCTCTTGGAGTCGTTCAGCTTCTGCAATTACGCTTTGTTCAAGGTCATGAATGGTATTTTTATATCGCGCGTTGATTCGCTCATGTTCTTTTTGTTGCGTTTCTAGTCGAGTGGCTCGTTCATTGAACAGGGCAAGCACTTGATTCAGTGCTGCTTCGAGTGATTCGTTCTCCTTGACGACTAAGGGGTCCGGTGACTGTTTATCGGCCAATGATATTAATTGCTCGAATAATTGGTTGGTTGATATTTGACGTTGCTCCATTAAACGCTGAATATGTTCTTTCACTTCTTGTGACACGCGGAATGACGTCACCTTGGTCTCGTTTGATTCCAATTCTAATCCCTCATTTGGTTATTATTTTGTATACAGCATATGTAGTTCCTATATTTAAATCATTTAAATACAAGTTGTTATAAAAAAAATCACTCATAAACTGGCACTTTGTGGTGTAGGAAGGTATACATTTCGACGTCGAAATGTATACCTTCCTACACTTTTTACTTATGAGAATGTCTCAATAGTAAGCTAGTAGTCGAATCATCTATTTAATCCTAGCGACTAAGCAACAAAACGCTTAAGACAATTCCTACTTTGTTTTATTACATCATATAAGAGATGACAGTAGTTAACAATTTAAAGCTGTATGAGTTCAAAATAAATACGACCCAACTAAATACGAATCGAATTAGTGTTTTGAGAGAAACAATAAGCTTAAAGAAACATACAAAATGGACACGAATATATAGATTGACAAATAACGTTTACAGTTGTAAATTTAAATCGATTACAAACGTAAACGAAAAGAGAGGAGAAAAAATGCTTTCGAAATTTCAATTATCTGATTTGCAAATGGTTAATCACTCTACGCAGCCTGTAGTCTTAAAGTTCACCACCGATTGGTGCCCGGGATGCCGTCAGCTCGCACTACTATTTGAAAGCGTTGCTGAAGGATATCCAGATGCGTTTTCTAGACAAGAATATAGCCAATGAAGACTGAATAGCGAACCCAAAAACATAATGGTTGACAGACGACGTTTACGATTGTAAACTTAAATCAAACAAAATGTTTACGATTGTAAACTTAAAATTTGGAGGTTAGACAAATGGCTGAACATGTCGAAAAACAAATCACGGATTCAGAATGGGAAGTCATGCGTATCGTTTGGGCCCAAAATCACGTGACCAGTAAAGAAATCATCGAGGTATTGGAAAAGAAGATGAGCTGGAAGCCTGCGACGACGAAGACATTCATTGGAAGGCTCGTGAAAAAAGGGATGCTCTCAACCGAGGCCGAGGGGAAGAAATTCATCTACTCCGCGAACGTCGTTGAAGGTGACGTCATCAGAGAGACGTTACACGATCTACTCGATCATATCTGTGACAGGGATGTCGGGAACACAATCGGAACGATGATCACACAGGCGACACTGAGTGTACAGGATATCGAGAATCTCAAAAAAATCCTTGAGATGAAGGAAAGTGAAGCGGTGGAGGACATTCCATGCACCTGTACCCCGGGTCAATGCAGATGTCAGGACCATTCTTGTGGATCCAGACATTGAGTTTGAAATGATGTCATGAATGTAGTGAATAGGAGGAGACTCAAGATGAAAAAAACGATTTTAACGATTAAAGGTATGTCATGCGCTCATTGTGTCAACAAAGTCGAGTCAGCACTTGAAGGTCTGAATGGGGTTGAAAGTGCGAAAGTCAACTTAAAGAAAGGCATCGCAAAAGTGAAGTACGATGAAACACGACTAGATGTGAATGAATTTAAAGAAGTTGTGGGCGAGGTCGGTTACGAAGTCGAATCAGCCCAATAATAATGGAGGTAAGACGATATGGAGAGTAAGACATTTGCCGTGGAAGGGATGACCTGTGCGTCCTGCGTTCAGACAGTTGAAAAAGCAACAAAAAAATTGCCTGGCGTAGTGACCTCCAACGTCAACCTAGCGACTGGGAAATTGAGCATTCATTACGATGAGACGAAAATCTCGCCGCTGGATATTCAGACGACCGTCGAGAAGGCTGGCTACAAGGCCTCAACCGAGACCGAGCAAAGATCATTTGTCATCACAGGGATGACTTGTGCCTTGTGTGTGCAGACGATTGAGAAGGCCACGAGGAAAATGGTGGGTGTGACTGAGTCGAATGTGAACCTGGCGACAGAAAAATTAGTCATTCGATATGATCCTCAGCTGGTGACTGTATCAGATGTGGTCCGAGTGGTGGCAAACGTCGGATATGAGGCAAGAGAAGATCAAGAATCAACGGATGGCCAAGATACAGAGAAAGAAAAGAAACTGAAAAAAATTCAATCGATGTGGAACCGATTTGTAGGATCGGCGATTTTCACGATTCCATTACTCTATGTGGCGATGGGGCATATAATCGGCCTACCCCTACCGATGGCATTGGATCCAACGATGAACCCAGAATTGTTCGCTGTCTTGCAGCTCATGATGACCATCCCAGTGATGCTGTTCGGATGGAAATTCTTCTCCGTAGGATTTAAGACATTGTTCCGAGGGCATCCGAATATGGATTCACTTGTCGCCCTAGGGACGAGCGCAGCCTTCTTCTATAGCGTCGGTGCCACCATGGCTATCCTCTCAGGTTATGAGGGATACGTGAATAGCCTCTACTATGAGACAGCCGCAGTCATTCTCACGCTGATCACATTAGGTAAATATCTTGAAGTCCGGTCGATGGGTAAAACATCCGAAGCGATTGAAAAATTGATGGGACTGGCACCTAAGACGGCAAAGGTCGTCCGCAACGGACAAGAGTTAGAAGTATCAATCGACGAAGTCATCGTCGGCGACACGATTATCGTAAAGCCTGGTGAGAAGATTCCGGTGGATGGCGTGGTTCTATCAGGTAATACGTCTGTAGACGAATCCATGCTGACCGGTGAAAGTATCCCTGTTGAAAAAAATGTGGGTGCTCAAGTCATCGGTGCCAGCATCAACAAGAACGGGATCATCCAATACCGAGCCACGAAAGTCGGTAAGGATACAGCGCTATCTCAAATCATCAAATTGGTCGAGGATGCACAGGGCTCTCGAGCTCCTATCGCAAAACTGGCCGATATCATCTCCGGATACTTTGTACCGATTGTCATCGTCGTCGCGATCCTTTCAGGAATTGCATGGTATTTAGGCGGTCAGACCGGCCTCTTCGCCTTGACGATCACGATTTCAGTACTGGTCATCGCCTGCCCTTGTGCACTAGGTTTGGCCACACCAACAGCAATCATGGTGGGTACGGGCAAAGGTGCTGAGAATGGTGTGTTGATCAAGAGTGGCGGCGCCTTGGAGACGACCCATAAAGTCCAGACGATCGTGTTCGACAAGACAGGGACGATCACTGAAGGAAAACCGAAAGTGACAGATATCGTGACAGTGAATGGACATCAAGAAGATGAGTTGTTACGCTTGACCGCTTCCGCTGAAAAAGGGTCTGAACATCCATTGGGCGAAGCAATCGTAAGAGCGGCAGAGGACAGAATGATGCGTGTCATGGATATCGATCGTTTTGAAGCCATCCCAGGGCACGGGATCGAAGTACTGATCGACGGAAAAGTCTTGCTTGCCGGAAACAGAAAATTGATGAAAGACCGCGGCATCTCACTGGATGTCCTTGAAGGCGCTTCAGACAAACTCGCACACCAAGGCAAGACGCCGATGTATATCGCGATTGACCAACAAATCGCAGGGATCATCGCTGTCGCAGACACCGTCAAAGAAAACAGTCGTAAAGCCATTCAGAAACTTCAACGAATGGGTATCGAAGTAGCCATGATCACCGGAGACAACAAAGGTACGGCCATGGCGATTGCGAGACAGGTCGGGATCGATCGGGTACTGAGTGAAGTGTTACCTGAAGATAAAGCGAACGAAGTGAAGAAGTTACAGGCCGAAGGGAAGAAGGTCGCAATGGTCGGTGATGGAATCAATGACGCACCAGCCTTGGCCCAAGCAGACATCGGAATCGCGATCGGTTCGGGTACTGACGTTGCGATCGAATCTGCAGACATCGTCTTGATGCGAAGCGATTTGATGGATGTACCTACAGCTGTCGAATTGAGCAAGTCAACCATCCGCAACATCAAACAGAACCTGTTTTGGGCATTTGCCTATAATGTCATGGGTATCCCGTTTGCGATGGGGATTGTTTATCTACTCGGCGGGCCCTTGTTGAACCCGATACTTGCCGGAGCGGCCATGAGTTTAAGCTCAGTCTCGGTCCTGGTGAACGCACTCCGTTTAAAACGATTCAAGCCTTCGATGATCAAATAAAAGGAGGGAGTGGGATGGATACAGCCCTACAGCTCGAGCTTTACACGCGTCCGACGTGTTCAGATTGTCAGGATGCCAAAAAATATTTAAAAACAACCACAGTCCCTTATGTGAACAAAGATGTGGGTGCGAACCTTGACCTTGAACAAGAAATGGTAGCGATATCAGGGAATCGAATCGTACCACTGTTTGTCTTCTACAAAAAAGGGATGCTCAGAAAAAGAAGAGTAGTGAAGTACTTTGTTGGCTTCGAGAACAACAAAGAAGAGATTCTAACATTGCTACGATAAGCAACGATAGCTCACTCTCAGAACCTGTTGAAAGCGTGTCGCGCAATGAGGGACACGAACATAAGGTGGCGAGGGTGTAAAAAAATCGATACTTTTACACCCTACCCATGTATGGTAATTAAATAATCAGGAGGAACATATAATGAAAAAATCAACATTTCAGGTAGCGGGCATGTCTTGTGGATCTTGTATCAATAAGATTGAAGGACACGTTGGAAAGTTAGCGGGTATTGAATCAGTGAAGGTCAATCTTTCGGCGGGAGAGGTGGACGTTCGATGAAAGCCAACTCACACTTTCTGAGATTGAAACCGCAATTCAAGAGACTGGCTACGAGGTAACGGAGGCGACCGTTAAAATCGGTTGTTCTTGCTGCAAGTAATGGAGGTCGAGTGACGGTGCGATCAAGGACTACACAAAGGAGTGTTAAACGTGAAAGACCATGGACATCATCATATGAAGAACTTGACGGGAAATGAAGTGTCTGTAGAAGCTAAATATGAATTCGGGAAAATCAGTATCGAGTTAAAGGATCAACATCAGCAAGCCCCGGAACTCGAAGTCAGCCATGAAAAGGAATTCCATTTGATTCTCGTGAACGAAGACCTAACTGAGTACCGACACCTCCATCCGTTTAAAAAGGGTGAGGGTCGATTCGAGCACCCCGTCCAACTTGAGGCAGGGGCGTATAAACTCTTCGTGGATATTCAGCCTAAGGGACTGGCATATCAAGTGAAGCCGGTTCACTTACAGATTGATCATCATTCCTCTTCCTCTATCGAATCGTCACTTAAAGTGGATGAGCGTCTGACGAAGACGATCGAAGGTCATACCGTCGAGCTGTCGATTGACTCTTTAAAAGCGCATGTCCCGACTGTCTTCAGCTATGACACCAAAGAAAGTAACCCGGAGCCATACCTTGGAGCACTTGGTCATGTCGTCATCTTGGATGAAGCCGGAGAACAGTTTATCCATGTGCATCCTTCTTCTCATGATACGACGGAATTTGAGACGGTCTTCCATAAACCTGGCCTATACAAGGTCTGGGCCGAATTCCAGTTCCATGGGACTGTGCACACCTATCCTTTCGTCATTCGTGTCTCAGATTGACCATGAGCGACCCATGGTTCCTCGTTGGGTCGCTTTCCTGTAATCGTTGTAAGCATAATTTTCGAAGGAGAGGACTCAGATGATAGAAAGTGAGCGGCTGGACACTCATGGTGATCGAAAAACCAAGATGAAATTCATCCTTCTACTCGCGTTACCAGCGATTGCCGAGAATTTTTTCCAAACGTTGCTCGGATTTGTCGATACGCTGTTCGTCTCAAGAATCGGCCTAGCAGAAGTGTCAGCGGTAGGAGTGACGAATGCCATCCTCGCCATCTACTTTGCTGTCTTTATGGCAATCGGTGTGGCAGTAAACGTTTATGTCGCCAATAACTTAGGCTCAGAACGAATCGAGCGCGCGAGACATATCGCGCAGCAGGCCATCGTCCTATCTGTCGTGGTCGGGGTGACCTTTGGGGTCGTGACGCTATTTTTCGCTGAGCCTCTCCTGCGGTTGATGGGGGTGGAGAATGACGTTTTAGAAGCTGGTAGCACCTACTTCAAAATTGTCGGGATCCCATCGATCGTGATGGCATTGATGTTTGTGCTCAGTAGTATCTTACGAGGTGCGGGAGACACAAAATCACCGATGAAGGTAAGCATCGTCATCAATGTCGTCAATATTGTGCTCGACTATATGTTGATTTTCGGTTTTTGGATCATCCCCGAACTTGGTCTCGTCGGAGCGGCACTCGCGACCGTCATCGCCCGGCTCGTCGGGACGCTCTTATTGATGAACTATATTCGTAAGACGGAAGTGATCGCCTTCAGGAAAGATTTCTGGAGACCGGATCTCGAACACCAGTTGGAGCTCGTGAACCTTGGAAGCCCGGCGGCTATCGAGCGATTGGTCATGAGAGCCGGACAGATCGTGTATTTCGGATTCATCGTGGTACTCGGGACGAACACCTTCGCCGCGCATCAAATTGCAGGGAATCTAGAGGTGTTCTCTTATATGTTGGCATATGGTTTCGCGACAGCAGCAACCATTCTCGTCGGTCGCAACATCGGAGCGGGAGACCACGAGACCGCCAAAGAATATGCCAGATTGAGCACGTTCATGGCGATGGGCTTCATGTCCTTATTCGGGGTCGTCTTATTCTTCTTCGGAGGATGGGCAGGTTCACTTTTCACCGACGATCCCCAAGTCATCAAAGACATCGATGTCGCGTTAAAAATAGCAGCGGTCTTCCAGCCTTTCCTAGCAGTCGTCCTTGTATTGACCGGTGGATTCCAAGGAGCGAACAATACGAAGTTTCCAATGTATCTGACCACGATCGGTATGTGGGTGATCCGGACTGGGGCAGTATATGTATTGGCGATTCAGATGCAGATGGGCATTGCAGGAGTGTGGATCGCCATCGGTCTAGACATCATCTTTAAGGCGATCGTCCTTTGGATTCAATTCAGCCGAGGGCGTTGGATTGTAGCGGAATCCGAACCACAGAAACCCTGTCATCCCAAAACTAAGCATGAAGACGTGCGATGTATAAATAATTATTAACACTTGACTGAAATTGTAGGAAAGAGCAAAGTTGTTCTTTCCTTTTATCTTTTCTGAAAAAGTTATTAAAGGAGCCCGTCACGCCGATCTAAAGAAATCGAATCAGTGGTGAAAAACACACATATGTCATGCGGCCTATAGCTGCTCGATTATAAAAAATGGATATTTTTTTGTTCAGTATAGAAAAAACCTGGTCTTCGTCAAAAAGAACCAGGTAATTAAGAAAGTTATTGTTTATTCAAATCCATATTAGTTGTCAGTCGATGAATATGAACGGCTAGATAAGCTAGATCCTCATTAGGAATTGTCACACCGTGCAACTGTTTAAGGTAGTCCCGTACTTTGAATGAACCATTCATGGCCTTTGGGTAGATGTTCGCAATCTGTTCAAATAGTTGATCGGATTCTTCATTCAATATTTTTCCAGCATAAAAGCGTTCAGCGAAATATTTCACATGTGTGATGAATCATGAATAATGAATATCTTCTTCATCGGTTTCAATATTGTAAGCATATCGAATAAGGTTCACAATACTCCCAATCATCTTGGCGTAGCGCATGCCATCACGTGTTTCTTCTCTTTCTCCTTGCGCGTTGATAATATGAAAAGCAATATTGGCTGCCTCTTTAATAGGCAGTTCGATTTTAAATCGTTCATTCATGAGATTAACCGCATAACTTCCAATCTTGAATTCCTGTGGATAATAGTTTCGAATTTCCCAAAATACTCGGTTGCTGATAGTAATACCTTTATAATAACGTTTTACCGCAAAGTGAAGGTGGTCTGTCAGTGTTAAAAAGATACCGGCATTGAGCTTTGTAGCTAGCTTTTCCTCAGCATATGCAACGATTTCTCGAGTGAACTCGACGAATTCAGGAGGAATTTCAGTCACCAGTCCTATGAACTCTTTAATACGGACATCGTCAGCGGGTATGAACATTTGGGAGGCTTCAGGTGGAGCGACAACATTTCCGATTTTCTGCCCGAAACCAATTCCTTTTCCAATTAAAATGTACTCAAGCTTTGATTTGTCCTCGACAATCACGACACTTGAATTTAATACTTTTTTGATACGAATCATTCCATACCTCCGTCTTAATTCAAGTCAGATCATCTCCATTTGAAGCTATGACTTTTTTATACCAGTAGAACGAATCTTTTTTAATCCGTTCTAGGGTCCCGTTCCCTTCGTCGTCCAAGTCTACATAGATGAACCCATACCGTTTCTTCATTTCTCCCGTACTGGCTGCAATCAGATCGATTGGACCCCATGCCATATAGCCAAGTAACGGAACCCCGTCAATCGCGACTGCTTTTTTCATTTCTTCGATATGACTCCGAAGATAGGCGATACGATAGTCATCATGTACTTTCTTGTCCGGCGTGAGCGTGTCAACGGCCCCAAGACCGTTTTCAACAATCATAAGTGGTAACTGATATCGATCATACAAGTAATTTAAGGAATAGCGTAAACCTTTCGGATCGATACTCCATCCCCATTCACTTTGCTCCACATGCTGGTTTTTATAGCCTGTCTTCACGCCATTCAAACCAGAGAATTCGAGAGGCGACTCCTTGACGATAACGTGAGTTAAGTAATAGCTATATGAAATAAAATCAACAGGACCACGATACAATGTATCGGCGTCTCCTTCTTCAAACGGCAAAGAGATATTCTCGCGCTCTAATTCTTTTTTAATGTAGTTCGGATATTTGCCACGACAAAGTACTTCACAGTAGTACTGCATTTTATGCATGAATTCCTCAGTTCGTTGGACGTCATCTGGGTCTGGGGAGTTTGGATATGCGAAGTGGCCATTATACATCATCCCCACTTTGTTCTCTGAATCAATTTCATGGGCAAGTGTCACGGCTTTGGCATTCGCCAACATCTGATGGAATGCACCGATAAACTGTGATTCTTTCGTTGAAGAAGGGATTCCTCCCCCCATCCATGGTTTTGTCGACATGACATTGATTTCATTAAAAGGAATCCAATATCGGACTTTACCTTTATATCGAGTAAACATGGTTTCGCAGTAGTGAAGGAAGAAGTCGACCACATCACGATGAAGCCAGGGGCCATATTTCTGTAATCCTAGCGGAGTCTCGAAATGAAGAGAATCATGAAGAAGCACCATCTCCAGTGTCGGATCAAACCCAAACGAAAATGGAAGTCTCAGGGTGAGAGTATCGTCATCGCCCCTGACCTTCTCAAGCGAGACTTCACTGCCAGTAGACCGAATAAGAAGTGGGTGACGGACATCACCTACATCCAATACGGGGGCACGACGAAGTACCTCTCCACGATCATCGACCTATTCAACAATGAGATTGTTGCCTATAAGCTATACGATCATCAACAGACGCCCCTCGTCATCGATACGTTAAGGATGGCGTTGGAGAGTCGGAACAATCCCGAAGGGGTTATCATCCATTCAGATCAAGGAAGTGTCTATACATCATATGCCTTTCAAGATTTCGTAAAGAGGAAGTATCTGACGAGCAGCATGTCTCGAAGAGGCAACTGTTGGGATAATGCGGTGATCGAATCGTTTCATTCGAACTTGAAGTCTGAGGTGTTCCAGTACGTCAAGTTCAACTCGTTAAGCGACTATGAAGTGCGTGAGCGGGTGAATAATTACTTAACTTACTACAACGAAGAACGTATCCAAGAAAAATTAGGCTACCTCACACCGATAAAATATGGTGTGGCGGTAGCCTAATCAAGGTATTTTTATTAGTGTCTCATACAGCTAGGTCAGTCTAATCTTTTCTTTTTTTTTTAGGTTACAAATAGTTCATTGGGTTGACACTATTCGCTGCAGAATAACTGCTGTATTTATAACTGTTTTTATGAATCTCAAAGTGCAAATGATTTCCGAACGAGTTTCCTGTATTCCCAACTGTTCCAATCTTCATACCTTTAGAGACTGTCTGACCATTTTTTACCGAAAGGCTGTTCATATGAGCATAAACGGTTACGTATTTTTGATTCTGTAGACTATGTGAAATCATAACGTGTTTACCGTATGCACCGCTGTTTTTAGATGTAATGACTTTTCCACTGGCAGAAGCGTAGACGGGTGTGCCTTTTGCTGCAGCTAGATCAACGCCATTATGGAATGTATAACCGTAAGCACCATTAGAGTTTCCGTATCCTTGGGTCAGCCGACCTTCTGTAGGAGAAGCAAAAAGAGAGTTATTATATGATGTTTTTTTGGCAACGTGGCTCTTATATTTTTTTAGGTAAGAACTATAGATATACCGTGTGTTTCCTTTGTAAAGGACTTTTGTCCAAGCTCCTTTTTTTCCTAAATAAGAAAAGGTCTGCCCAGTGTTAGTGATGCCGACAATTTTGTGATTGAGAGAAGGACCAGTCCGAACACGAAGATCGTCTGTCTTCACTTTTACGTTATATGCACTACTTGCTTCGACTTTTGGACTATGCAT
Source organism: Exiguobacterium sp. s141 (assembly GCF_018618085.1). Classification (NCBI taxonomy): domain Bacteria; kingdom Bacillati; phylum Bacillota; class Bacilli; order Caryophanales; genus Exiguobacterium; species Exiguobacterium sp. s141. The sequence goes on from NZ_JACSLJ010000001.1 coordinate 26,734, forward strand.
CGAAAAAGTTGTTGTGAGTAAGACACTAGAAGCGATAAGTATTACCTTGTTTTTCATTAGTTTTACTCCTTTAAAGATAAAGATACAGTGACGAACGATTTGTTAAAAGGAGTATAGCATCACTATATTACAAAAAAGTATATCAAATTCATTTCAAAAATTGACAAGAGATTTAATCAAAAAATGCATAGTTTTTTCACAAACGGATTTTATGATAAAAATTAAACACATTTCTTTTTTATAAGACGGTTTGTCAAATTAAGCGCAACACTTCCTCGGTGAAGGCCTCGTGTGCGGTTTTCCAGTCCAGGCACTTTCTCGGTCGCCCGTTGATCTTGGCCAGCGCATCCGCGAGTTCACCGTCACCGACCTGCGCGAAGTCCGTTCCTTTCGGGAAGAACTCGCGGAGGAGCCCGTTGGCGTTCTCGTTGCTCCCCCGTTGCCACGATGAGTTACGGGTCGGCGAAATACATCGGCACGCCGAGCGACGCCTGGATGCGCTCGTGACCGCTGAACTCCTTGCCCCGGTCCGTCGTCGCCGTCTCGAACGTGCCTTCCGGGAAGGCACCGTGCACCGCATGGATCGCCCCCTCCATCGAGGCCGCGGTGCGGTCCGCGATTGGCAGGGCGAGATAGAACCGGCTCTTCCGCTCGATGAACGTCGCGACGCACGCCTTCGATTTCCCACGTCCGGAGACGACGGTGTCGAGCTCCCAATGCCCGAATGTCCGGCGACCCCTGACCTCTGGAGGTCGTTTCGAGATGGGGAGACCGACGTTGATGCGACCGCGCGTCTCGGTCGGCTTTTGACGTTTCCCCTTCTGGCGGAGCACGGTCACGGGCACGTCGATCCGTCCCGCATAGATCCAGCGGTAGATGGTGGAGAAGGCAATTTTTCCTGCGTAGAGGCGGCCGACGATCTGTTCTGGTGACCAGGTCGCACGCAGCTTCTCGACGATCGTCCGGCGCATCGTGTCGTCGAGCTTCGTCTTGACGCCGCAATGGGTTTTCGCCTTCTCGTAGCGTTTCTGCGCACGTCCTGACTCGTAGCCGGGGTTCCGTCTGATCTCCCGCGAGACGGTCGAGGGCTGTCGCCCGATCCGTCTCGCGATGGACCGGATGGACATCCCGAGCTCCAGATAGGTCTCTATTTTCACGCGCACCGTTGTGGTAAGATGGGTGTAGCTCTTAGCGATTCCTCCGTCTGAATGTTTGTGTCGTAACTTCATTCTAAACGAGGCCATCGCTGTGGGCTTTTTTTTGCGTTCACGTTCAGATGTTGCACTTAATTTTATAATTCATCATAAAAAAGGGGTTTCCAGATAATCGGAAACCCCTTTTGCTTTTTATTCTTTCACTCGCATCAGCCGTAAACTGTTTAACGCGACTAGAAGGGTAGCGCCCATATCCGACATGATGGCGATCCACAGGGTCAGCCAACCCGGAATGACCAATAGCAGTGCAATCACTTTGATGCCGATGGCGAACGTAATGTTCGCTTTGATGATATTCAGGGATTTCCGGCTCAATTTCACCGTGAATGGCAGCTTGCTCAAATCGTCGCCCATCAAAGCGACATCCGCCGTTTCCAAAGCGGTATCCGTTCCGGCTCCGCCCATGGCAATCCCGACCGTAGAAGCGGCGAGTGCCGGCGCGTCGTTCACGCCGTCTCCAATCATCGCCACCTTGCCGTACTCGGCCCGTAAGCGTTTGATGACATTCAATTTGTCCTCCGGCATCAGCTCGGCCTGGATTTCGGTGACGCCGACCTCTCGGCCGATGGCCTGACCGGTCGCTTTGTTGTCACCCGTCAGCATGATCGTCTTCTTGATGCCCATGTCGTGCAGCTTCTGGATGACTTCCTTGCTGGAGTCCCGGACTTCATCGGCCACGGCGATGACCGCCAGGATGTTTTGTTCCGTTCCGATGATCATGGCCGTCTTGCCCTGATTTTGAAGAGCTGTGACATTTTGTTCCAAGTTCTTATCCGCACTTGCGGCGCCCAGCTCGTTGAAGAGGATCGGGCTGCCGATATAGTACGTGGTTCCTTCGACGGTTCCTTTAATCCCTTTGCCGGTAATGGATGAGAAGTCCTCGACCAAGACCGAAGAATAAGAAATATTTTCTGCATCCGCTTTTTTCATGATGGCCGAAGCAAGGGGATGCTGTGAGCGGTACTCCAGTGCTGTGACGATAGAAAGCAGCTCTTTTTCACTGATTCCCTTGTTCAGCACTTCAAAGTCCGTGACAACCGGAACCCCTTTGGTCAAGGTGCCGGTCTTGTCAAACGCGATGGCTTTCAGCGCGCCCATTTCTTCCAAATACACGCCGCCTTTTACCAAAACGCCTTTTTTCGCTGCGTTCCCGATAGCAGATACAATCGAAATCGGAGTCGAAATGACCAAAGCACACGGGCATCCTACGACTAGCACAGCCAATCCTTGGTAGACCCAGGTTTCCCAGCTGGCATCAAACAGAATGGGAGGAACGATGGCTACAAGCGCAGCAACGACCATGATAATCGGTGTATAATATTTGGCAAATTTATCGACAAACGCCTGCGAAGGAGCCCGTTCGCCTTGTGCTTCCTCAACCAGGTGGATGATTTTCGCAATGGTTGTGTCTTCAACCAACTTCGTGACTTTGACTTCGAGCAAGCCTTCTTCATTCAGCGTGCCCGCGAAGACGTCATCGTTCACCGTTTTGGCGACCGGCACGGATTCCCCGGTGATGGCCGCCTGATTGACCGCCGAATACCCGTTGGTCACCGTGCCGTCCATCGCAATCTTCTGTCCCGGTCTGACAATCATGGTGTCGCCCACCACAATGTCGTCTACCGAAATTAACTGTTCTTGGCCATTCCGCCGGACCAGTGCCTCTTTCGGAGCGATGTCCATCAACGAACGGATGGATTGTCTCGCCCGGTCCATGGAATAGCGTTCCAGTGCTTCACTGATCGCAAAGAGGATGACCACGATAGACGCTTCCGCCCATTCGCCGATAAAAGCCGCCCCGATGACGGCAACGGTCATGAGGGTTTTCATGTCGAAATCCAGGCGTATTAAATTCTGGAAACCGACTTTGAAGAGCGAGTACCCACCAATGACAATCGCCGCCACAAACAGGAGCGACGTCATCAGGTTGTCTTCGCCATTGACGAACTGGGAAATGTAGCCGAACACGATCAAGAGGGTGGAGTAGAGCAAGGTGCTGTGCTTTTGGTAGAACGGCACTTTCTTCTCTGTTCGAGCTGGCGCTTTTTCGGTTCCGGTATTCGTGATAGCTGGACGTCCTGTAATTTCAGGCGCCACCTTCAAGTTTTCAAACGCACCGGCTTTCTCCAATTCGTCGATGGTCGCTGCCCCGTAAACGGAAATTTTTGAAGCCCCGAAGTTCACTTTGGCATCCTGGACACCGGGGATCTGCTTGACGTTGTTCTCAAACTTCCCGGCGCAGTTCGCGCATGTAAAGCCTTCGACCCGGAAGACATTTTTGTCTTCGACGGTCACTTCAGGAGCCGCCTGGCGTTTCGGTTTTTCCGGTGCGACCTTCAAATTCTCGAAAGCGCCGGCTTTTTCCAGTTCCTCGACCGTCGCCTCGCCGTAGACCGCAATTTTCGAAGCCCCAAAGTTCACTTTGGCATCCTGGACACCGGGAATCTGTTTGACGTTCTTCTCGAATTTCCCGGCGCAATTCGCACACGAAAAGCCCTCAACCCGGTAGACCGTTTTGTCTTCTGTTTCCTTCGTTTTTTCAACCAACGGAAACAACCTCCTTCTGATGGATGAAGGCCACTTGCACCAAGTGTTTCACATGCGCGTCATCCAGTGAGTAGTAGACCAACTTGCCTTCCTTGCTGTATTTCGCCAACCCCATATTATTCAGTAGTCGCAGGTGGTAGGAGGCGGTTGCGGTAGATGAACCGATGATATTCGCAACGTCACACACACACAGTTTGTCCTCCAGCGATAAGGCGTAGGCGATCTTGATACGCGTATCGTCCGACAACGCCTTGAAGATCTTCGCCACTTCCAATGGATTTTGTTCAGACAGTTGCTGCTGGACTCGTTCCACCTTTTCTTCATCTACACAGACCACATCACAAATCTCTTTTGCCATTTTCATTCACTCCTTTTTCTCACTTCTGTTTACTCATTCGTTTTTTCAAGTAAGTGATTTTCTTCTATATAAAACAAAGAGTGCAAAGAATCATTTCAACTCACCAATCCCCAAAGGAATCGGAAAGTCCCATTCTCCGCCATAATCAAGATGCCGAGCCCGATGAAGACAATCGGCACAATCCACCGTTCCCAATTTTCTATCGTTTCAGAAATCGTTTTAACGGCTGCCAACCGGTAACTGAGGTAACACAAGACGGCGACCAGGATGGCAAAGACAACCAGCATCACCACAGTTTCACTTGGATTCAAGGTTGAAAAGTAGGGTATGTAGACGCCAATGTTGTCGCCGCCAGCCGCCAGGGTAATGACTGTAATGGTGACAAACAAGCGATTGGGGTTTCCGGAAGACAAACGGGACAGGAGATTCTCTTCGTCGTCCTCGTCTTCTTCTCGCTTCCAGACCCGGATGCCCAGGTAAATCGGAATGAGCCCTAGCAAGCCCACCCAGTGGGACGGCACAAGCGTCAGGCTGTACGCAGCCAACAGGCTGACGCCCACCAAGATGGCTGTTCCTAGGTATTGTCCGATGACAATGGATTTTAACTGGCCTTTTTTCATCGTTTGTGAAAACAGGATCAGCAAAATAATGACGTAATCAATGCTGGTCGCCACATAAGCGGCAACCGCGGTAAAAATCGTGGTTAACAGCACCCTCATCTCCTTTACGGATATCCTAGTGTGAAGTGATACCCTCTGATAGTTATACATTCAAACAAACGTTTGATTAATGCAAGTGTACAAAGATTTCGCTAGATTGTCAATTATATATTCGAATGATTGTTTTAATGTTTGGGCATGCTTGTTAGAATGAACAGGGAGCGACAAGTGGCAAGGCAAATTGAAATTTAGTATGGCCAATGCCTGCATGTCTTGTTAAGCATTCTATCTTTAGAAGAGCTGAAAATGGTATAGAAGAGGCTCATCACCATAAGGCGTGGTTGACGCATAAAATCCATCAGATTTTGAATTGAACATAGAAAAAAAGCGAAAACCCCGGTATCGTAATTGTTGCCTAGACAAACCACGATTGGAGTTTTCGCTTTGTCCCAACAGTTTATCAAATTACTTCTTCCACTTCCAGACCTTTTTCAGATCCAGATGTCTTCAGACGAAGAACCGAACGTTTTCCCGGTCATCCCGGATCGACACGACATCCCTTGCCCGCTTTGCCAGAGAAAGACAGTCCTGCATTCGAAAAGGCGACGTCGCTTCCGACACGGTCACGCATGGAACGTCGGTATACTCTGGATTGAGCTGGATGTCCCACGTCAAAGATGCTTCTCTTGTGATTTGACGTTCGTGTATGACTACGGTCTCGGGCTCGTCCGCACCTCCACCGAGGTGTTCCGGAAAGGCATCGCAGAACGTTGCCACGGTAGGACGATCTCAGATGTAGCGCGTGAATAGGGATTACCTTACACGACGGTGGAACGATGGTTTTATCGGTACGCCTCAGTAGAGACAGAGAAGCATACGACAGACGTCCTCATCGACGAGTTCGCCACACGAAAAGGACATCACTATGCGACAATCGCCCTCGATGCGGAGAGTGGTCGGCTCCTGTCCATTGTCCCGGGAAGGGACGTCACGGCCATCACGGCTGCACTCCAAGGCATAGCCGGAGACATCCGTTCTGTCGTCAGTGACTTTGCACCGGCAATGGCGAAGGCCGTCGCACATGTCTTCCCGGATGCGAAACATGTGCTGGATCGTTTCCATCTCATCCAGTTCTTCACGGACGCCCTTCGCCGTCGGCGTCGTTTTTTGAACGAGGTGAAACGTCACCATCATGTCCGTGTGATTGACCGTGCTCTCGCCTGTCGTCCGGAGACGCTGTCCCCCGAAGACCGGGAGGTCGCCGATTCTTGCCTTCGGGAAGATCCGTTCACCCGGGACCTCTATCAAGGACTTCAACATATTCGATATGTGCTGAAGGCCACGTGCCATGGACAGGCGAAACGTCGACTGACCGATTGGTTGGATCGTTATCAGTCCCATCCTTGCGGGCCTCTGGCGAAGATCGCGAAATCGATCCAGAACCGAGAGGAAGCGATGCGTCGAACAATCGTGTCCAGTCTATCGAACGGAAAGATGGAAGGAACGAACAACAAAATCAAGCTTATCAAACGCCGTGGTTATGGCTACCGAAACCTCGAACGTTTCTTTTTGAGATTACGCTTCGAGCTTGGTCGTTAAAATAGCAACCACGTGTTATGGTGATGAGCCAATGATTATAGCGTGTGATAGTTGCGGAAACAAATCGAGGATTCTTCGTTCCATCGCGCTAGGTTTTAAACGGAAATGAATGAAAAAAAGAGCGTTGATGAATCATCAAGGAAGGGGCAAGCGTTCAAATGAGCCTGAAAAAACAACTACACAAGGCGATCCTCTCAAATGACCGAGCGACCGTTCAACGTCTAGTGAAGCCGCTCGCTCACGAAGTGGTGTTAGATACATTTCTTGAAGTTGCGTTTGATACGGATGATTTAGCGGTCTACGAAATCGTATGCGATCAGATTCAAGTTGAGCAGACTGCGGATTGGGAAGAGGCTGCGTCGCTTCTCATGAGCCAACCGTTCTGTCACCATCCTCATGCCTATGAACGGGCCTACGAACATGCGAAACGTGCTGTCGTGCTTGATTCTAGTCGCATAGATCTAAAGGAATACTTGCTCTTTTTCAATGCGATTCCCGACAAATTAATGACGGATGATGAAGCGAACGAATTAGCGACCGAGATTCTAAAGCTGCGGCCAACAAGTCAGGTCGCTAAGATGCATCTTCTGTAAAACGATGACTAGAGTCGTGCTGAATGATTATTCCAAGTGGAAACGTCCAATGATACAATGTGATGTAAGTCATCCCTAGAGGAGGCGACAACATGCGTTGGATGATTCGGCTTGGTTTGACCGCAGTGCTGACAGTAGGAACGGTCTTTATTGGACTTCGTCTCATCAGCTTGTTGATGGAATGGTGGTATGAGCCTCCGACCTCGGGGTTAAAGTTGCGACCGACACCGGCAGAATCTGAGTATTTGATGGAGTCGTCCGAAGGAAAGATGAGGATACCGAAAGAAGAAGAACAGTCTCGTCTGAAACTGGACTATTTGGATTATACGATTGATTCTGTGACTACCGTCATCGAACGAGGCGATGGCCTCTTCTATTGGGTGTTGTTACTAGCCTGTGTATTGCTTAGCGGAGTGATTTTTGCCGCTAACATTCGTTTTCAGCACCGCAAGCGAGCTGACGAAACAGCTTCGTTCACGACGCGGACGTTCTCGCGTCATTCAGTCCCGAGCTCGATAACGAGTGTCGAAGAACCGGCTTGGACAGGTGTGACGATTCGGGACGCTCTCATCGCGTTCAATCAGGCGTTACCGCCGGCGAAGAAATGGTTGCCGACAGAAACGGTTTTAGAGTGGGCACGGCGCATCGAATTGACGGACATCGATTTCAAGCCATATTTGGACGAGCGCTATGGAATGACAGATTCGGTGACTCGGGAAGAAGTTGACCGCTTCCACAGAAGGCTCGAGCAGTATCAAGACCGTCTAACTCGTTGAGTAAACGTATAAACGATTCATCGTGTTTGATTGAACAACAAGATAGCGGTGAATATGGGAGGTGAAACTGGATGAAACTGCAGATTGAGAGGATATTTATAACCGATGAATCAAGAGTATTTGATGCCGATTTATCAGGTGGTGAAGTGATTGTTCTGGTGGATCAGGATGGCCCGGTCGTCTATTGGAATGAGCGGACGATACGACTGCCGTTTCATTTGAGTTCGCCATTCATCCGTCTCCTTGATTCAGAAACGTTTCTCGTCGTCGATGTGACGCACGAAGGTACACCCGGCAATGTCTGGGTCATCGATGGACGAGGGTCGATACTTCATTCGTTCCATGCGGGCAACGCCATCGGAGCGGTCGCCGTCAACGACACGGGGGTTTGGATCGGCTATGCCGATGAAGGGGTGTTCGGGGAAGGGATATCCACCGAGGCACTCGTCTGTTTCTCGAGGACAGGTGAAGTGTTACAACGCTATCAGTCAGATTTTGTACGTCCACCGACCATTGTCGACTGCGAATTGTTGCAAGCAAATCGAACCGGGGTCTGGCTCTGTCCGTCGATTTGGTATGACTTGATTCATGTTGATTCAACCGGTCGACTCAACAAGTATAAGACGCCGAAGCGACTTCACGACAGTTCGGCGCTGACGATTCAAGGACAGGTCGGCTACTTCGTAAAAGGCGGGTTGTTGTACAAGTGGCCGTTCGGTGCACGCAAACGCCCTGACGTTGTAGCTGAGTTTTCGGGAACTGCTAGAGGGTTAGCCGAGGACGGACGGTTCCACTTCATTCAAATCGGTGATTATGAAGTGAGCGGCGTTCAGCTCGTTAACGAGTGATGACGCGTATAGGTAGTCGGTGAATCGACTAAGAAGTTACAACTTACAACCGAATGATTTCTCGTGACGATGGACCTTGTCTATAGGTCCTTTTTTACGTTTTACAAACGTTTGGCGCAACAGAATCGTGATCATTATTGAATCAACTTGTCGGAATCAATTCCCTCTTTTTTGTAAATTCAGTATACTCATGTTATTGATGTTAGAAAGAAGGCGATGAGATGAGGCTTGATACGAATCTTTCAGGAATTTCGGTCGAAACGATTGAACAGGTAGAGTAACAAGTGGGGTCACGCTTCCCGGACGGCTTACGTGACGCATGGGGTCATGAGAACAAGTTCGAACTTGGGGATTGGTTCTTTTATCCGATCAAGGACGAGCGGTTTTTCAATAAGACATGGGATGACGTCATTCGAGCCAACGAATTGAAACAAGAGGAGTTACCGCATGGGTTCGTGACGCTTGCGACGAACGGATCCGGTGATGAGCTCGGTTTTTTGAAAGACGACCGGGAGACGATTTACGCCTGGTGGCACGAGATAAATGACCTCGAGGTGGCGGCGCATTCGTTTGAGGCGTTCGTCGAAGTGACGCAGGCGGAAAGCGACGTGCTCGAGACATTTTGCGAACGAGTCGAGAAGAATGGACTCGTCTTCGGATTATCTGCGGAGCAAGACGAGGGGTGGGCGTACGCACCATCGCACGTCGAAGACACAGACGTCCTGTTATTCTTTTCGTCACGAGAGCTTGCGCTCGCGTGCCGGGTTAAAGAATGGGCCGACTATCATGTGATCGAGTTGCCGGTCGAGCTATTCCTTGAACGCTGGTTGCCGAACATGTCGGATGATGAGCTGCTGTGCGGCCTCGATTGGTCGAGCGAGCTGGTAGGGTTGGAATATGACCCAGAAACCATTCTAGAGTATTTTGAATAATTTTATTTCAAATACCGCATGTGATATCTTTTTTAAAAAATATAGCAACGAATATGATAAATTCTTTTTCTAAAAACGCAATCATATCGACAGAATTACTAGCGCTCATCGTGGAAAGCGACGTGGGAGAGGAGAACACATCTTTGAATGATTATAACGTAGGGAATATCTTTGAGCTGTATTCAGGCAACGAGACCCTCTCGGTGGAGCAACAGGCGATGATGGATCCCATCGACGCCTACGTTGAGGCAAACCAGTTCAAACAGCTTGAACATTACCTTCAACAAACCCGAGGCATCGAGCAGATGTTGATTGATCATGTGATGATGGACCCGACCGATAACAGCCGATGGGACATGCTCATCGGGTATGAGTTGATTGATACCATCCACAATCGCTGAGCTGCTCGGTCTAAGCATGGACCACGACGAGTATAAAAAATACGAGCGGATCATCAATAAAAGATAGTCACCCTAAAGAACGGAGCATTGGAATGAACACAATCGCATTAGCCAAACCATCAGATTTAACTGCAATTGAACAACTGTATCTCGCTTGTAAAGACGATTTGCTCACCCGACAGATTTTTCAATGGGACGACACGTATCCGAACCGCGCCTATTTTGAGGAATGTATCAAAGACGATTTTGTCTATATCATGAAACACGGTGAGGAGTTGCTCGGAGTCGTTGTACTCGATCAATGGCAGTCGCACGAATGGGAGGCGATCGACTGGCGTCACGACCATCCGCTCGTCATCCATTCCTTGATGGTGCACCCGGAGCGGCAAGGTCAAGGCATCGGAAAAGCCATGTTGCATGCCTCGGAACAGTTGGCGAAAGCGGAAGGTTACACCAGCATCCGGCTCGACAGCTTCTCAGGAAATGAGGCAGCCTGCAGCTTTTACAAACGACACGGCTACATGGAACGTGGAAGCGTCCATTTCGATTCGAAACCGAAAGGGCATGAACGGTATGTCTGTTTTGAAAAAGAACTTGTCTAACGTAATGAAAAAAAGAATGTCGATCGATGAAGGAGGATTTGATGTGAAACAACTCGAAGTGGCTACATATACGATGACAATCGACGCACCGATTGACCACACGTTCGCTTGTCTCGCAGAAGACGAACATATCATCAAATGGAACGACCATTTGATCGAAAATATTTATGAGGACGGTGACGCCTCACTCGTGACGGGAAAACGGTTCATCTCGGTCCAACAGTTCGAGAAAAAAGAGATTCGGGTCGAATCCGAGTTGACCCATGTCAATCGTCCTCACGAATGCGAGGTGCAGGCGGTGACGAATCAAGGGGTGTCGATTGCGACGTATACGTTGAGCGAGACAACGGACGGGACGGATGTGACGATTCGGATTTCACTCATCCCTTCATCCTGGCTATATGCCCTATATGTGAAGGCGTTCAAATGGGCGATTCGCCTGATTTACGATGAACAGTTTAAACAGTTCCGCATCTACACCGAGGCGAGTGCATCAAAACCGTCACTTGCCCGAGAGGCGGAGTGATTTGCGATGATTGAACCGATTACCTCCTCGACGCGTGACGCGGTCCGTGCATTCTTTATCGATGCCTGGGGCACACCTGAGATGGTGATCTCGACCGGGACGTATGATTGCGCCACGCTTGACGGGTTTGTCTGGTCGGAAACGAACGTCATCATCGGCCTCGTCACGTATGTCATTCGGGAAGACGAGATTGAGATCATCTCGCTCGACAGCCTCCAGGAGAAGCGTGGCATCGGCTCGGCGCTCCTCGATGAAGTGGAGAGAGTGGCCAAGCAACATCAGCTCGAACGGCTGTCGCTCATCACGACGAACGACAATCTGGGAGCGCTCGCATTTTACCAACGCCGAGGCTGGCGCTTCGCACGGATCATCCCGGGTGCGGTCGATGCGGCCAGGCTACATAAACCGTCGATTCCCGTCATCGGGGAGCACCGTATCCCGCTCCATGACGAAATCATGCTTATCAAAGTCATCACAACTTAAAGAAAAGAGGGATTTTCCTATGATTCGATTCGGTATCATCGGCACGAACTTTATCACCCGTTCTTTCATTGAAGCGACCCATGAAGTCGAAGGCGCATCCGTGTCCGCCGTCTATTCCCGGACAGACGAGCGCGCGAAAACGTTCGCTGAAGAATTTGATATTCCACATACGTTCACCTCGCTCGAGGAGATGGCGTCCAGTGAGTTGATTGATGCGGTATATATCGCGAGCCCGAACTCGCTCCACGCCGAGCAGAGCCTGCTCTTCATCCGCCACGGCAAGCACGTCCTCTGTGAGAAACCGTTCGCCTCGAACGTCGAGGAAGTCAGACAGATGCTTGAGACGGCGCGCGAACATGACGTCGTCTTGCTCGAAGCGCTCCGCAACCTGTTCATGCCGAACTTCGATGTGTTGCGTCAAGAACTCCATCGCGTCGGACCGGTCCGGCGTGTCATCTTGAACAAGTCGCAATACTCGTCACGCTATGACTTGTATAAGCGCGGGGACAACCCGAACACGTTCAATCCCGCCTTCTCGAACGGTTCGCTGATGGACCTCGGCGTCTATTGCCTCGGCCCGGCTTTGAAACTGTTCGGTCGACCGGAGACCGTGCAGGCGAACGCGGTCAAGCTCGAGTCAGGTGTCGACGGCAGTGGTTCGGCCATCTTGTCGTATGACGGTATGGACATCATCGTGCTCCACTCGAAGATCCATGGCACGGACGCCCCGTCCGAGATTATCGGGGAAGCGGGGCGCATCGTGATTGACGATATCGGTTCGCTCGATCGCTTGACATTCGTTGGCCGCGACGGGACGACCGTCGAACTTGGCTTAGAACAGGCGAGCCATATGACGTATGAGATTCAGACGTTCGTGAACATGATTGAAGCAGGGGAGCGGGAGACCGAGATTCACTCATTTGACGATATGCTCACACTCGCGGACGTCATGACCGATATCCGGCAGCGCATCGACGTGCGGTACCCGGCTGACGCATAATAAAGAGCCTCGTGCATTGTGCTCGGGGCTCATTTGTTATGACTAAAATCCTCTTTTAGAAAATTCAGCACCATCGCTATCCGTTCTTCAGTCGAATAGTCGCCCTCGATTCTTAGGATGGGACAAGACAATTCAGCAAGCCATTGGTTATGTAACGTCTTGCTTCTCACTTCCGTCCCGGCATGGTCATACAGGGCGGCCCATTTCAAAAACGCTTGTGATTCCTCGTATAGGCTGCCGCCAGCGAGTGCCTCCGTTCCATAGCGTTCGAGCTCCCGTTGTTGCAATCTGGCCAAACGAACATCTGGTGGGATCCATAAAAAGATAACCAAATCAAAATAGGGCATGAAACAGTCGCCCCAACCTGCGAGAGATCCTGATAGAATCCACCGTTCAGATTGTAGCAACTCTTCCTTGAGCATCTCGCGTCGTTCAGGGACAGGTCTCGGTTCGGTGAACTTGTTGATCCAGAAATAATCGTCCGTATCCAGATGAGTATGCGGCAGGACGTTCGCCAACGCGTCGCCAAGTGTTGACGTGCCGGAGCCCGAAGCGCCGAGTATGTGAATTCTGCTTCTCATGTTTGCCTCTCCCATCAACCTATATTTTTGCGGCTTACATCGTGAACTCCCACGGTATATTCTCACCGTTCCAACTTCGATGTCCGTCTTCATCGGAAAAAAATATGTAGGCGTTATCCTCTTTTTGAGGATTATAATGAAGTCACGCTGGATAATTTTACAATAAGTTTCAGTGGAATAATAGTGAATGATGACATCCATAGAACGGGAGACGATGACATGACGACCTTATATTTCGTAAGACATGCACACTCTACATATACAGCCGATGAATGGACGAGACCCTTATCTGAAAAGGGAGAGAGAGACGTCCGTAACATCACGAACACCTTGAGTGAAGAAAAGATTGATCTCGTCGTTTCGAGTCCATATAAACGAGCTATTCAAACCGTCCAAGGGATTGCTGACCAGATTGGGACAGAAGTGCTACTCATGGACGATTTGCGGGAACGGATGTTGACGACAGAGCCGGCCGAGAATTTTACCCTGGCGATGACGAGAGTGTGGGAAGATCCTACTTTTGCATGGGAAGGCGGCGAATCGAACGTTGTCGCTCAACAGCGGGGAGTCCGTGCGATTCAGTCACTACTCGACCAATACGAAGGAAAGCGAATCGCAATCGGTACGCACGGGAATATCATGGTGCTGATCCTTAATTATTTTGATGGACAGTATGGCTATACGTTCTGGAAAGAACTCGATATGCCGGACGTATATAAAGTGACGTTCAATCAACAAGAACTATTGAGCGTCGAAAAGCTTTGGGACCGTCAACGAGTGGTTTGAAGTCGGTTTATGACGACGTGAAAAAAGGATGGGGCCGGTTTCGGTCCCATCCTTCAAAGTCTACTCTCTATTCAAATACAGATGGCGGATAAACAAGCCGAGTGCGACCGTCATGATGACGGCCGGAATCAATCCGACGAGCAACAAAGAACCCATGCGTTCAGTCCTTTCTGAGCGCAGCGAGGCGCTGTGTCATGTCTTGGAACAATTGTCCGTCCGAGAGCACGCTCAATTCACCGGCGACGAGGTCGTTCACTTCACGGTCCCAGTCCTGGCTGAGCGTCGTCTCGAGCGCGGCAAGGTGCGTCGCCGTCCGTTCGACTTGATGACTTCCGACGCGCGCGAGTTGCTCACGCACCGCCGTCTTCAACAAGGCGCTCAAGTCGTCGCGCAACTTCGTCCGGCCGTCGCCTTCGAAGAACTGGTTCGCATTCTTATAGTGCTTCAAGACGTGACGGAACGGGGCCGCCTCGAACGTGACCGGGTCGACGGCGTCGCGGAGCCAATCGATGTCGACAGTGCCCTCGAACGACAGTGTCGGCAGGAGCGAACGCAGTTTGAGCGTCTCGCGCTCGATCAAGCGTTCCGTCTCCCGTTTCAAGAAGCGCTCGAGCCGATATTGGAACACTTGCAGCTCTTGATGGATGTCATACGCATACTTGTCGAGTGTCCGGCTGAGGGCGCGCTCGAGGCTCGCCTTCGACCCATCCACCTCGACCGGATGGAACGTCTCTTTGACGAAGTCCGACAGCCGGAGGAGCGAGCGGGTCTCGAGGTGGGCGAGCAACTCGTCCGTCTCACGCTTGAACGGGTCTTCGAGCGTCGTGACGTTGAGACGATTGTCAGACGTGCGCACTTGTTCGAGCTTGTCACGGCGGGCCGCCTTGACGCTCGCATCCGCTTCGGCCTCGCGGACGACGTCCTCGAACGCGGTGACGAGGGTATGTGCCTCATCTTTGATGCGGACCGCGTTCGCCTGACGCAAATCGTGGTCGACGAATTGCTCGAGCTTGGCCGAGAATCGGTCGAACCCGGCGTCCGTGCCTTGGATGGCGTTCCGGCTCGAAATCGGTAGCACCGTCGGATGACGGACTCCGAGCTTCGTCAACTGGTTCGACACATAATCGGTGACGGCGAGCCGTTCCGCCTCATCCGCCGCCAAATCGGACGCGTTGACGAGGAAGAACATGTGATGGTCACCTGTCCCTTGCACACGTCCGAGCTGGATGACGAGTTCACGGTCGGCCTCGGTGAAGGCGTGATTGTAATACGTCACGAACAGGACGGCGTCCGCGTCACGCATATAACCGAACTGTACTTCGCTATGACGGTTGAACTGCGAGTCGGCACCTGGCGTGTCGACGAAGATGATGCCACGCTCGGCCCAAGGGGAGTCGATGGCGAGCTCGATCTCTTTGACGATACAGCTCTTCTCTTCCTCCGTGACGAACGAGCAGAACGTGTCATAGTCGACCGTCTCCTGGCTACCGAGATAGGACAGGGGAGCGTTCTTGACGGCGTTTACGAACGGGTGGTCGAGATGGAGTGCGTCGAGTGACGCCCCGTAACCGTTCAGCTCGGCCTCGAGTTCGGCACGTGTCTTGAACGTGATCAACGCACTCTTGTTGGCGCGGCCGTTCGGCGGCACGATTTTCGTGATCGACGCCGTCAGTGGGTTCGGTGACGTCGGGAGCACCGTCTCACCGAGCAACGCGTTCAATGTCGACGACTTGCCGGACGAGAACGCCCCAAAGATGGCGAGCGTGTATGTTTCGGATTCGGCCCGGGCCAATTTATGACGGAGCGACTTGACGCGTGACTTGAATAACGGATGGTTCTCTAATATTTCACATACCGCATATTCATACGAAAAATCAAACGACAAAGCGGTGATATCATCCACCAGAAGCGAGGTCGAGGCAACTTCTTGTTGCTGATGTTCGACTTGTTTCTGCGGTAATTGGTCGGCCGTGACGTAGTGACGGGTCTCAAGGTCCGTCAAACGCGAATCCGAGAGGTCACGTGTCGTGTAATGAGTGAGCTCGTCTCTCTGTTCGGCCAGCTGACGTTGTAGCGCCAACGTGTCGAGCATGTCATATAATTCGTCTTGCTCGGTCTCGATGGCATGGATTCGGTCTTTACCTTCGGCCTCAAGATACGTTTCGACGGACGTGACCCACGGTTCGGACACTTTCGTCACCCAAGAGGCGAGAGCCGACTCGATGTCGCGGCTGAATTGAAGCACCGTGTCACCGCTGAGCGATGCGCCGGACTTCACTTGGTCACTGATGAGCGTGCTCGGTGCAGTCGGTAACGTATCCGGACGGGACAAAATCGCCTCGGGCAGTTTCAAATCGCGGACGATGTCTTCGGCGTACTTGATCAAGTGGGGGCGAAGGTTCGTATCAATCAACCGGTTGAATTCCTTGACGGCGATGTCTTCGCGACGCAGCCGTTCCTGGCGCGTCTTGTCTTTTGAGAAGAAGAGGCCGACCTTGAACTCCGGCGCACAACTCTCGAGATAGTCCCGCAACAGTTCGCGGAACTCGTAGTTCATGATCGGCGCGCTCGCGACAATCGGTGTCTGGTGTTTGAAGAACTCGCGGCGGAACGCGGTGAGCCATATCGATTTTTTGTCGAGACGTTGCAGGCGGGCTTGAATCTCCGTCGGCTGCTTCTCGATGACCGGCAACTCGTTCAGGAGCGCGTCGTGCGCACCAGTGGACCGGGCGAGCAACGTGTCAACGAGCAAGTCGGCGCGTGCTTCCGCATGTTCCCGCGCGGCGTCGATGACGGTTTGGACGTACGTCCGGAGGCGTTCGACCTCATTTTCCGGGTGATCGAGCTCACGGAGCGAGATGTAGAACATATCGTCCGGATTGATGGCGTGACGGGTGAAGGCGGTCTCGAGCGAACGCTTGAACGTGCTGAATGGAAGCTCTCCTTCATCGTGCTTATCGATTTGGTTGATGATGATCGAGTAGGGACGTCCTTCGGCGCTAAACTGTTTCATCAGTTTGATGTTTTGTTCGGACTGGACGTGATTGTAGTCCATCATGAAGAACAGATGGTCGGCGAGAAAGAGCGAGCGTTCCGTCGCTTGACGGTGCCGTTCATCGGTCGAGTCGATCCCAGGCGTGTCCATAAGGACGACGTCGCTTCCGAACGGGAAGCGGGGCAGGGCGTACTCGACTTCTTTAATCTCTTCGATTTTGCAGTAGTCGCTCAAACGGTCGAGTTCATTCGGCGCGAGTCGAATCCAATCTGTGCCGTTGACGGCGACGGATGCCCCGATTTCCCCATGTCGAAGCGTCACGATATTCGCACTCGTCGGAATCGGACTCGTCGGTAACACGCCATCCCCAAGCCAATTGTTGAGGAGCGTCGACTTCCCGGCCGAGAAATGGCCACAGACGGCAATCCAAATCTCATTTTGTGTCACTTTTCGGAGCGCGGTCTTGGCGAGACGAGCCGACTCGGTCTCAGCTTGCATGTCAAATACGTCAGTCAATTGCGCGAGGCGCATGCGTTGTTCGTTCATAAATCCCCATCCCCTACTTATGATTCCGTCGTGATGCCGACGCGGTGTCTACGATATGTGCTGTTTTCCCAGGCTTGAATGACGAGATCCGCCACATCGTCACGCGAGATTGGTCCCGAGTTCTGTGTCCCGAGCACGTTAGCTGTGATGACGATGTTCCCGACGGACGCGTCTTCAATCAATTGGGTCGGGCAGACGATTGTATAATCGAGCGGCGATGCATCGAGCAGTTCATATGCCCGGGCGTGATCCTCGGCCGCGGTCGTCATCGACCGTTTCGACTCGCGGGTCTCGAAACGATAGTTGTCAGAATCATGTGCCTGCAAGATGCCGGCCGTCCCGACCGTCAAGATGCGCGTGATCCCGGCTGCTTGCATCGCTGAAATGATGAGCGGTGTGAAGTGGGACAAGACGTCCTGCTTATCCGTACCGAGCGCCGACATGACGACGTCGGCCGATTTCACCGTTTCTGCGATGGCATCCGCATCGGTCGCGTCCCCGATGATGACTGTGAGACGATCCCTCGGTTCGACCTCGCGGCGTGACAACAGTCGGACGTCGTGTCCG
Organism: Exiguobacterium sp. s141; assembly: GCF_018618085.1. Taxonomy (NCBI): domain Bacteria; kingdom Bacillati; phylum Bacillota; class Bacilli; order Caryophanales; genus Exiguobacterium; species Exiguobacterium sp. s141. Next base: position 44,747 of record NZ_JACSLJ010000001.1, read on the forward strand.
TCTTCTAATAAACGTTCGAGCAACCGCATCCCCGTGCGGCCGCTCCCTCCAAATAAAGCAATGGTTGACAAGTAAACCCCTCCCAATCAAGATTAAAGAAAATATCCAACGCCATCATACCACGGAAGCGCTATCGAAACAGGAGACAACGGCTTGAAGTTGTGAGGTTTCAGGGCAGGGTAAGTGGGATACAAAAAGTTAAGACGTGTATAAGGGAGGAAGACACTTCGTTGTCGACACCGCATGAGATTTGGAGCTAGAACCATCAAGACCGGGATATCCGTCGCCTTGGTATTGCTCATCGCCGAGGCATTTCAATTTCAACAGATTGTCGTACCGGCACTCGCGGCTTCGCTCGCATTATTGCCGTCCGTTTATCAGACGGGTGTCCGGCTATTAGAAGAACTAAAAGGGAACTTGATCGGGGCTTTGCTCGCCGTCTTCTCATTAATGTTGACGCCGAACCCGACACCGATCGCCATCGGAGTCGTCATCATCATCGCCATCTCGATCCTTCTCTTTTTGAACCTCGAGTCGACGACCCGGACCGTCATCTTGACGACGATTCTGATTATGGAAGGGGCGAACCAGTCGGACATGCCCGTCTGGATGTTCGCCGGGGAACGTTACTTGCTCATCATGATGGGGATCACCGTGGCGCTTGTCGTCAATGCGCTCTTGTTCCCGCCGCGCTATGAGCGGAAGCTTGAGGACGAGATCGCGACCGTCTCCCAAATGGCCGTCCGCATCGCGCGACTGTTCTCGGAAACAGAGGGAGGACGCTCGTCATTTGAGTCACTCGATGAGACGAAAAAGAAACATCGAGCCTCAAAGACGACGTACGACTTCTTTGAAGAAGAGATTAAAGCCAACCGCTGGCTCGAGAAGAAGACGCCGATTTATCGCCGGGCCGTCTTGAAGTCGAAGATGATTGATACGAACAGTGCCGCTATCCACGTGCTCGACAAGCTGCATGACGATTTTCTGACACTCGAACATCTACCACCTCAGCTCGAGGACGAACTGATGCGTCATATGCGGCACTTGCTCAGACGGCATGAGCGTCTATTCTCGGCTTATGAATTAGAGAACGAGCACATCATCGACCGGGAAGAGGACTTGATTCACGAGAACTTCGACTTCGCCAAGCTAATGATTGAGAGAATGCGTGAGGAGGAGGAGGACCTCATCCTGACCGTCGTCCCGCTCGTCGCGACAATGACAGATTGGGTCAAGGCGATGAATGAGCTCGAACGCTACCTCATCACCGAGATGAAGAAGCACGGGGACAACCTGAAAGTGGAACCGCGTAAGAAGTGGTTCTTTGAAGACTAACAAATCGCCAAGTCGCAGAAGCGGCTTGGCTTTTTTTATGGAGCGAAAAGGAATACCGGAAGTTGTCGCTGAATGTATGAGAGGCGTGCAGTAATGAGGGAGGGATCAGCATGATGAATAAGAAAGTAAGTATAGGCCTTGTTATTCTTTTATTTGTAATTTGGATGGTTGTCTCATTGACCCTTCCGCCCAAGCTTATTGCGAGTTCAAGTGACGGGAAGTTTGATGCGGTTTATACGGTTTCTCATTCCTTAAAAGAGACGTGGGCGGGTCAGGTGGAATGGGAGGAGTCAGACGGTGTCCTCGTCAATCTATCTTTTTATGAGAACGACATCCAACTGACGGGGGATATTATGACCCATCCAATTGAGATGGATCAAAGCAACTCGTATGAATTTGCATTTTTAGGTGCTGAACCGAATCCGACCAGTGTCTACACGCTACGAATTTCTGTAGAAGAAGAAGGGAAAACTCATGAGGAAATTCTGAAGTTCAAACCAAGAAAACGTCTCTTTGTTCTACCCGCACTTGACTGAACTCATATATCATTCTGGAGGTTTTGATGAAAACGTACCTACAACACACCAAGAAGTTTTGGAACATCCGCGTCGGTTCCGACGAGTTCGCCGTCCATTACGGAAAACTCGGGACGATTGGTAAAGTTCAAATTAAGTATTTTGAATCCGACGGTATCTGCCGCAAAGAAGCGGACAAGCTGATTCGTCAGAAACTCCGGAAAGGGTACGTCGAGACCGATACCGATTGGGACGACTTGATTTATGTCGACGACCCTGAAGTCGGACCGAACCGACTCACGACACACCCTCGGTTCAATGCTCACTTCCAAGATGACTATTATTTGGACTGCACGGATGAATATAGTCGATTCGGGAGCGATGAAGGTGCCGACGTGCTCGTGATGTTCGAGGACGCAATCCGAAAAGACCGGAACATCGACTTCCTCGTCGGTGCGTACGACATCGCTTCAGGCTGGATGGAGCGGGATGTATCGAGCCCTGACGACTGGGCGACATATGAATACGGCTTCGACTGTGACGTCGCCGTCATGTCGAGTGCGTTCACGTCGATTAAACTGACCGGTCATCTAGACGCTGCGCTACAAGAGCAAGATGTCTCCGCACTCGAGCGCCTCATCCAGCAAGTCGAATCAGAAGGCAGACCGCGGTTTGAATCGATGAGCTTGCAGTTGAACAGTTTCCCGACCTCATTTTGAAACTTTTTTAGGAATCGCCCCGTATACTAGAGGTAGAACGGACATCAGTTCCGAATCGTTAGGGGGAAACACCAATGTCAGACATAGAAACAACACCGACATCATTCAGCGGCACACTGCCAATCGAGGCACGCGTCGTCTTCCGACTGTCGAGCGCCATCTTTTATCTCATCGGCCTCGTCATCACAGGGGGACTCGTCGCGGCCGCGTTTTATTTTGACTGGCCGACATGGCTGCAATATATGATGTACGCCTTACTCGCCATCGACCTCATCTATAGTGTGATCGATATCGTCGTCTTCCAAAAGTGGAAGCAAGAGCGGTTCACGTATGACGTGAAACCACTCGAGATTCGCTTGCATCACGGCATCATCACGACGCACGACGTCTTGATTCCGATGACGAAAGTACAATACGTCCACGCCCAGCAAGGACCGCTGCTTCGAAAATACGGCTTGCAGACAATCACCATCGGAACGGCCGCTGGGTCACACGACATCTACGCGATTGAAGAATCGTTCGCGAAGACGCTCCGTGAACAGATTGCGGTCTACGCTCGCATCAAAGAGGAGGATGTCGTATGACGGAAGCCGCCCTCACGTGGCATCGGCTGCCGAGTCGCGTCTTACTGTTACGGGTATTAGAGGTCATCAAGTCGTTCTCCATCCCACTCGTGTTATTGTTCGTCGTCAACAACGATTGGGAGTCCACGTTCGGCATCATCTTACGGGTCGGAATCCTGCTCTTCCTCGGGCTCGATGTCCTGCAGAAGTTCTTCGGCTGGCTCAACTTCCGGTATGCGCTCGATGAGAAGACGGTATATATCATCGATGGCAATTGGATTAAGAAAGAGAAGTCGCTTCCGCTGTATAAGATTCAAAGCGTCCATTCGAACAGCCCGTTCTTGTACCGGTTGCTCGGGGTCGTCGAGTTGACGTTCGACACGAACGCGAACAGTGACGACGCCTCGTTCAAACTGGCCGGCGTCTTCCCGAACGAGGCGAAGCGGCTCGAGGACATCCTTGACCAGGTCCGTCATCGCAAGACCGAGACCGACATACCGGTAGAAGGGGAGACGGACGGGACAATTGCACCGGTGGCGATTGAAAAACCGGCGAGCCGTTTGTTGTACGCCCTCTCAACCCGGGAGATCATCATCGCCTCGCTGACGTCATTGTCAGTGTTCGCCATCTTCCCGGTCGCCTCGACGATCATCTCGTCGATTGATGACTTCATCAATCTCGACGGGACGTTCGATACGATCGGAGATTGGGTCGTCCATGCGTCAATCATCGCGATTGGTGTGCTCGTCCTGACGGTCCTGATATTGTCGGTCGTCATCGGCATGGTCATCAACTTCTTGAAATACGGGAACTTCCGGCTCGAACGACGCGGGGACCGCATCCGCGTTGAGAAAGGACTGCTCAACCGTTCCGCTAAAGAGATCCCATACGAGAAGATTCAAGCGGTCCGGGTCAAAGAGACGTTCATTCGGCGCTGGTTCAACATCGTCGGTGTCGAACTCGTCGCGGCCGGGACGATGGACGAGTTGAAAGACGAATCGTCAACCATCCTCCCGTTCGTGAAACGGGAGCGGGCGATGACCGTGTTGAACGAGCACTTCGACCAGTTCGTCTGGTCTGACACGCTTCATCGCTTGCCAAAACGTTCGCTCTGGGTCAAACTGCTACGCATCAGCTGGGTCGGACTCATCGTCTCGGGTGTCGTTTTGTATTTCTTCCGCGATTACGCCTGGTGGCTCGTCCTCCTGTGGGCCATCATTATCGGCGGTCGCCTATTGAGCTATATGACGACGCGCTACGCTCGCAACGGTCAGTTCATCGAGCTGCGGACAGGGGCCTTCAACGTCAGTTCATTCTTGACGGACAAGCCGCGGATCGAACAGGTCCAAGTGACACAGACGCCACTCCAACGCCGTTTCGATGTATGTAACGTCCTGTTCTCGACACGGGGTGGCTTGTTATCGAATGAGATGATCGAGGACATCCCGAAACACGAGGCAGAAGCCATGTTGAAGTGGTTCTCCCGTTATACGGTAGAGGAAGACATGAAAACACCGGGCTAACGGATAGCCCGGCCAGGTGATCGACGAGCCCACTCGCGTGTTGCAAGTGGGCTCGTCTTTTTAAATCGGCTTGAGGGGCTCGCTCCGACATAAGCTTGAAGTTGATCCTCTTTTGTGTGAATGCAAAAATCATGGCGCGTGTAGGTCACACGGGCCATGATTTTTCATGAACAGCATTGGAAGAGACTTTTGGGAGAATGATTGTGAACGTCGTTTTTCTTGGTTGACTCGTCACGTGAATCTCGCCCTCATGTAAATCGATGATGGACTTGGCGATGGCGAGACCGAGACCTGATCCGCCGGTGTAATGTGCGCGTGACTTTTCCACTCTAAAAAATCGTTCAAACACGTATGGGATGTCACGTGAGGGGATGGCCTCCTCGCCGTAATTCGTCATGTTGATAAGAACCGTTTCATCCGTATCTTCGACAAATGTATCGATATACTTTCCGTCACGCCCGTAACGAATCGCATTCTCGAGTATATTCTCAAACACACGGACGAGCTTCAACGCATCCCCTTCCACGATGGGACGTTCGGCTGAGGAGCTGAATCGAGCTTCCATTCCAACTTCCGAGAGACGTAACGTCGACTGCATGATGAGCTGATTGAGCAATTCATCGAGACGGACCTCGCTTGTCTGGAGGGCAATCCGGTCGTTTTGTAGAAATGTATAGTCAAAGATATCGTTAATCAAGCCTTTCAGATGGGTCGCGTTCTCATGGATGACTTGGATGTAATGACGCAACTCCACCTCGTCCCGGTAACGGTCGCTGTGAATCAAGTCAAGATAACCCGTGATTGACGTGAGGGGGGAGCGCAAGTCGTGGGCGACGTTCGTCACGAGCTCATGTTTCAACCGATCCGCTTGAAGCACTTCCTGCTCCGCTTTTGCCGCACTGTCCGAGATGGCGCGTACGGTTGCCATCAATCGTTCTAGCTCTGGCGGGACAGATGGTTCAACCGAATCCCGGTCGGCGTGGAGTTCTTCGACAAGTGAAGTCATCCGCTCAATGTGAAACTGTAAATACCGTTTACGCTCATATTGATAGATCAACACGAGACAAACGATGACCATCAGACTGTAAAACATGACGATGACACCTTCCCGGAAATACGACAACACGATGATCAGACTCTCCATAAATCGTGATGACTCCTCGAAGTACCAGACGGCAGGCAGTAACAGAGCACCGCTCAGTGTGGCGACCCCAAACGCAATCAATACATACAGCAGACGTTTCCACATCGGGATGAACGTTATGACGCGCCATATATTATGTCTCAATTTTATATCCCACTCCCCACACCGTATGAATGATGACCTCATGTGGCACGACGGCATGTAATTTCTCACGGATGTTACTGATATGAACCATCACCGTCTGATTCGACCCGACGCCATGCTCTTGCCAGACAGCCTCAAATATTTCTTCAGAGCTATACACCCGGCCTTTATGTTTCGCCAGTAAATACAAAATCTCAAATTCACGTGCAGTCAATCGAATCGTCTGCTCTTGCATCATGACGGTGTGGCTGGCTCGATCGATGAGGAAAGGGCCAGCTTGTACACTTGAGGACTCGCTTGGTCGGTTATAGTTTGAACGGCGCAGCAATGCTTTAATACGTGCCATCAACTCGAGCGGATTGAACGGTTTGATGATGTAGTCATCGACTCCCGTCGTCAATCCCAATATCTTATCCATATCACCAACTTTGGCACTGACCATTAAGATCGGAATTTGGCTCGTCTGGCGCACCCGCTTACAAAATTCAAGCCCATCCATCCGAGGCATCATCCAATCTAAAATGATTAAGTCAAACGATTCTTGGTTGAACAAGTCAAGCGCCATTTCCCCGTCGGTTGCCATCGTCGTGTGATACCCGTCATTTTTTACATACACATCAATCAGTTCTGCGATTTGGACATCATCATCCACTAACAAGATTTTTGTCATGCTTGAAACTCCCTCGCGAATTAAAGTTGGAAATTCTGATACAAACGTCGGAACGGAGCGTATTGGACGACGAAGCGAACGAGTAAGAACCCTAAGAGCGCGCCGAACGCATTTGCCAATAAATCATTCACATCCGTGCTTCGTCCACTGCCTAGTGTCGTACGCACCAATAATTGAATCAGTTCAAGAATCAGACTAAACTGAAATCCTAATTTAAGTACTTCTTTTTTCGTGATCGACGGTTTCAAAAATGGAAGATAACAGCCGAACGGGAGGAGCATCACGATATTCAACACAAACGAATACACATCGATGGTCAAAATCGGAATAAAATTAATCGTTTTCCACCATGGTACTTGGTTCGCATATTTTCCTAAATTGACGTCAATCGGGAAAAACACGAAGTGAAGGACACCTAATAAGTATATCCCGAATGACAGAAGCAAAATGGTTTGTGTGACTTTTACATGTTTCTTGCGAAACGACCAGACGAGTAACGTGATGAGTCCGAGGATGGCGAGTGGGATGAGAACGACTCCTGATTCGATTGTGAACATAACTGAATAATTCTGATTATACATGGGAATAAACCTCCTAAGAATTTGAACTGTCTTCAGTGTAGATGGCAGATTTAAAGAATTCTTAAAGGAGTCATAAATGAAATCTAAAAAAGGCAAAGCGCTTTGCGTTGCCTCGAACTGTAGAACAATCAATCAAGAAGCTTGCTCTCGGAATAATGTCGGGCGTCCCGATATCATTCGTCACGTCAACTTCACCGTTTTCGTGTTTCTGTTACTGAAAAATGGGAACAAGTATGGTATGATGCAAGTAGAAAGAGACCGGTGCTGGACACACCGGCCTCTGGCGTACAGGTTACCACTTTAAGAGTGGCCCAGCCGCCACAATGGTTAGTGAATCAGAAAGTGACCCATCTCATTGCGCCGAGGGGGTCATTTTTTTGTGCGTTCAGACGTTGCACGATCGGATGTTTGATGTAACACCAAGTGAACGATGATCGGAGCGAGGATCGGGACGATCACATAATCGCCGACCCAGGTCCATAGTTGTTCCATCCGCACCACCGCCTTCCTCCATTGTGGACTTGGCGGCTGACCCCACTATTGCTGCGTTAACCTGCCTCTTCATTATAGCAGATTCTTGTCAAAAAAGATGCTAAAAACAGGAACGTTTGTTCTTATTTTATAAAATGAACCTTTCGTCCGAATGGGTCTCATGACTGGGTCCAAAGATGGATTTGAACCAATAATAGCTTGTATGTCAGAGGTCAGACAGGATATAATCAATCTCGTGTGTATAACCACATGGGTGGGTGAGGGTGCCAATAAAGGATTGATTCCTATGGCAAAACAAACAGAATGGAAAACAGAAACATACGGGGGCGTGCTGAACTTTCTGGCGACAGCATACATCCCGGCCGTTCACGCGGCAATCTTGACACAAGCCGGACTCCCGTTCGAGGGAGCGCTCGTCGGAGCGATTTTGACAAGCGTCATCGGAACGTTCATCGCAGGGCTGTTCAACTTGCCGCTGCTCCTGTTACCAGGGATGGGCATCAACGCGTTGTTCACGTACACGCTCGTCCTGCAGATGGGGCTGAGCTGGCAAGGCGCGCTCGCCGTCTCGTTCGTCTCAGGAGCGCTCGTCGTCCTATTGACGGTAACGAAAGTGGCGAGGAAACTCGCGAACGCTTTTCCGCCGATCATTCATGACGGATTGACGGTCGGGCTCGGCCTGTTCCTTATCTTGATCGGACTCGAGGCGGCGGGGATCGTCTCGGGCGGTGGTGGGGCACTGCTTCATATCGGAGACCTCGGGGAACGGCCGGTACAGGTCGCGTTCCTGTCGCTCTTCGTCGCCATCCTGCTCTTCTTGAAGATGGGACCGAGCAGTTTCTTATGGACAATCGCGTTCGGGGTCGGTTTAAGCGCCGTCATGGGTACGCTCGACTGGACCGGTGAGTTCGCGCTCACGCCGTTCTTCGAGTCGTTCGGGACCGTGTTCGGCAACGTCTCGTTCGCTGAGTCGGCGTCACCAATTTTCTTGGTCGCCGTCGGCGTATTGACGCTCGTCTTGCTGATCGAGAACATCAGCCTGATCCAGAATCAGACGCGCGCCATCAGCAAGGATGCGGATGCCCCGAAAGGGCTCGTCGCCCAAGGGTTATCGACGATGGCCGGTGCCCTATTCGGCTCGAGCCCGACCGTCTCGACGGTCGAGGTCGCGGCCGGCATCTCGGTCGGCGCTCGGGGCGGCATCGCCTCGTTCGTGACGTCAGGCCTGTACGTCGTCTCGCTCTTGTTGTTGCCGTTGTTCGCGATTATTCCGGTGACGGCGATTGCGCCGGTGTTGATCATTATCGGCATGATGATGTTCCAGAACGTGAAGCATCTCCCGCTCGACAATTGGGAGCATGCCTTCCCGGCGATTCTCGTCATCATCATGATTCCGTTCACGTATTCCATCGTCGATGGCATCGGGCTCGGATTCATCGCCTACACGATGATCGTCTTGTTCAAGAAGGGCTATCGGTCGCTCAGTCCGGTCGTCGGTGTCTTGACCGTATTGTTCTTGGTTTTCTTTTCTTTACCAGTCTGGCTGTAAGATAGGGCGGTACCGTGTAGACGGTGCCGCTTTTTTGTATGATGAGACAAAGGAGGTGTTTGAATGGATCAAGCAGGCGGATTCATTTCCATCGGGATGGCTTATCCGAGCCATTATCCGTTACCTGAACTTGCTCAAAATGTATGTGTGGAACTGTTAAGTAGCGGTGGCGAAATCATAAACGTGACATACAGTCAGGATAAGGCGGGCACTAGTTGGACGACAACGACAGGTACCGACTTTGCTCAGGTTGGGCATTACGGATCTATCCATTTACGAAGCAACTATTTTGGAGACGTGGACATGACGATGACCGTGTCCCTTCAAGAGATGGACACCTATGTCGGGATTCTCATCGATATAAAGTGGAATGATATCGTCTCACACCCTGCATCGAGACCCGTGTTCACACAGAAAATCGAACGACTGCTCGTTGACGTGTATCGCCATATGCCATTCTCGTACGCGCTTGCCGGGCACGAACTTGAGCTCGACTGGGCACCTGATGCGTTTCCGACATCAGCGGACTGGTTGGATACGTTCCCTCTTTTTATGGTCCCGTCACCACAAGGCGTGATGGTAACTTACGGTTCAATTTCAATCGACGGGATGACTCCTCAAACCAATATGAAGAGGTCTATCCCGTTATATGCATAAGTGAGGCTCAATCACCTCAATCAAGCATTCCTTGATTGACGAAGCTCAGTGCTAAGCGGCCGGAACATGATACAATTTTCTTAGCTTACAACCGAAGGAGGATACTTTTATGACGAAAACCTCAGATGTCATCGACGAGTTTGCATCCTATATAGACTGGTTAAACACATTGTCGGGATTGGATGAATCGATGTGGGAAAAATCGATTGCAACCGACAAATGGTCAATCAAAGCAATCGTCCTTCACATCGCCCATTGGGACAATCATCTGTTGAACGTCATCGTCCCGGCCGTCAAGACCGGGGAAGCCATGATTTTCCCTGAATTCGACTCATTTAACGCGCGAGCGACCCAAAAAGCGAAACGTCTTTCGGGAGAAAACGTGTTCCAGTTAGCCAAAACGAGTCGGAGCTTGCTTATAGAAACGCTTCGGTCATTACGTCAAGAGACGCTGACTTCTCACACGATGGCAAACGGAACGACCCATTCTCCGCATGACGGTGTTCCGTACACACTTGCCTATATCGTCACCGAGTTCATCGAACACGACCGGCACCATCAGCAACAAGTCGACAGCATCTTGGGGAAAACGTCTTGAAGAGACGAGCGAAAGTACGCGGTGTTAGACGAAGACTGAAACGGTTGCGCATGGATGTCGACGAACAGACCTATTCGTTCCCGACGACGTTTCACGACGGGTATTAGCATAACAAAATCCCGATTGATCAATCGTTCTTATCGTCTGTACAGGAGAACAGCCGGATTCAACGTGCGATTATCGAGGTGATGATGGAAGGGGCCTCACGTCTAGTGCATAACCGAGAAGAGGAGCGATACCAGGTCGTCGTCTTACTCGATTTGCCGACGCTCTGGCAGTCCGAACTTCTCGTGTTTGAAAGCGACGCACGACTAAAGGCGTTCATGGAACGCGATACGTCTGAGCAGACATGGACGCGCTTGCCAGTGGGCTCTGTGTGCCTACAGCGATTCATGCTTCCGGCGAACGTCGAGGTGCATCGGTTTCACGAACTGATTCAAGATGAAGATTATATGCATAGTGGAGAAGTCTGGTTGCTCGTGTACAATAAGCGGGCAACTTTTTTTGCTAAAAAACTGAATATTCCATTAATCCGTATGCTATAATCCTTTCAAATCCATTTTCCAAAAAAAGGATTAAATGGAATCGATGAATGAAAGGAGTCGTTGAATGGGATGCAGTCGAATCTACATATTCACATACGGGTCGTTACATGAGAAAAGCCAAAGTTCTGTTTGTATCAGCAGTCTTGATTTCTTTACTGGTTGTCGCACTTATTTCATTTTCAGGTCAACTTGCTTATACCTACTTCAAAGGGTTGGACATTTCAGGGAGCCCCATCACAAGTTGGGTCACGGATTGTCATGACAAGCGAAAGTTGTTTGGGATAATTGAGGTCGTCGATACGGATGTTTGGTGTGGAGATGGTAGTGACGCAGATCCCGGTCCCGGTATTTCTGAAGCAGGAGCGGTTGTTGGGCCATCAGATGATGAAGGCGGCACACCAAGGGAAGATGAGAATAACTCGTCTCCGTCATATGGTACACCATCTACAAGCGAATCCGATCGCCTTTCCCTGTTGCCTTACACTGTCAGCGCTTTCCTCCTTCTTTTGATTGGTGTATGGATGTGGCGTAGACCCTTCCACAAAAAGGGGAGGGAAGCCGTTCCGATAGACGAGAGGATCCACTCAAGGCAAGAGACAGACGAAACGTTCGAAGAGGCAAAACGCTCCGCTCATCCGCTACCAGATTCCCCGTTGCGGCAACATTTGATTCAATTCGAACAAGCGCTACCGCCAGAAAAACGTCGACGGACGTTCGAGACGTTATCCGCCTGGGCGAGCCGCATTCAACTCGACGCCTCGCTTCGGAGCTATTTAGAGACCCGTTATGACAAAGTCGAGATCACGCCACAACGTGAAGAAGCGTTCAAACAACAGCTTGATGCCTATTTACTTCGTTTAGAAAAGGAGCCACCCTTATGACCATCAAACGTGTATTGGAACAATTGGACCAAATCTATCTCGGAAAACCTGAAATCACGCGCCTCTGCTGCACGGCGCTACTCGCGAACGGGCACATCTTGTTAGAGGACGTCCCGGGTACCGGGAAAACGTTACTTGCCAAAAGTATTGCCAAGAGTTTTGAAGCTGATTTCACGCGCATCCAATTCACGGCCGATTTGCTTCCGACCGATATCATCGGTTCTGACTTCTTCAACGTGCAGACACAGACGTTCGAAAATCGGACAGGACCGATCTTTACCAACATCTTATTGATTGATGAAGTGAACCGAGCCGTCCCCCGGACACAATCCGCCTTGCTCGAGGCGATGGAAGAGCGGCAAGTCTCGATCGGCGGAGTCACGTATCAACTGCCGGAACCGTTCTTCGTTATCGCGACGCAAAACCCGATCGAATCGGCAGGGACGTTCGCCTTGCCCGACGCTCAACTCGACCGTTTCTTGATGTCCCTTCAAGTCGGATATCCTGAAGCAGGAGAGGAGCGACAGTTGATTCTTCAGACAATTTCTAAGACACGCCACATCGTTCATGCCCTCATGTCGTCCGAAACGTTTTTAGCAGCGCAGCGAGCAGTTGAGGAGGTCCGTATCCATGACGACGTCGTCACCTATCTGCTCGCCCTCATCCAAGAGACACGACTTCATCCGCTCGTCGAAGTCGGAGCCAGTCCTCGCGCGACGCTCGCCCTCGTCAAGGCGTCTCAAGCTTACGCTTATATCGAAGACCGTCAATTCGTGACCCCGGAAGATGTCCAAGCCGTCGCGACGCATGTTCTGGCACACCGCTTGACGCTCACGCTCGAAGGGGACGTGAAATCGACGAAACGGGAAGTTCTCGCTGATATTTTGGAGCGAGTCGATGTACCGGTCGAGAAGGTGTGAAGATGCGACAAGTCGAAGTGAGCACACCGTCACTTTTAGACGACAAGCTATGGCCGGCCTATACCGGAATCCTACTTCTGTTCATATGGTTCCCATATGTGTGGCCGCTCGCCTATCTGTCTGGCGCATTACTAGGATTGATGCTGATTCGGAAATGGCTGACGCAGAAAATTGTCGAAGGGACACGTTTATCGTTCCACCAGAAAGAGCAGTTGTTGTTCGTAAATGATCGTGTCTCGCTAAGAATGGAGGTGACAGGTGTAGAACGTCTCCAAGAACTCGGAATCCCGACATCGGTCCGCCTGGTCACGGGACACGGCTTGACGTTTGACGAAGATCAGCGCGTACATGTCATTCAACTTCGTGAGGAATCGACCTATTCGCTTCCAATTCATGCGAAACAGCGCGGGCCCGTCCAAGTCAATGAATGTACACTTCAGTTCAGACTCCCATTTTGGCTTGGCACCATCTTCGTCACAAATCATACGCTTCCATCCTGGATCATACTCCCATCCATCACGAGACAGAACAGATTTGACTCACGCCTGGTACGGATGGGGGACCGACTCGTTAAACATTCACCGCTCAACGACCCGTTGATGATTCAAAGCACAAAACGGTATGAGCAAGAGCCGGTCAAACAGATTGACTGGATCGCGACAGCCAAGACAGGAAAACTTCAGGCGAAAGTGTATCAACGCCAAAACCTCGATACATTCACGCTCGTGCTCGACTTGAGCGGTCCGCTAGGGAATGGCCTTCATGCGCGCTATGAAGAGTTGATTCAACAGGCCGCTTATCTGGTATCCTATTTAGTGAAGGAAGATTGTAAAGTCGAGCTGTTCATCAATCGGCTCGATGCTGAGAATCATATCGACCACCTGCGAATGAGTGACGGTCGCAAGCAATTGCGCCTCGCCCTCGTACGTCTGGCGTGGGTCCATGAATCCGATCGATTCGTCGCTTCGAAACGGTTCAATCAAATCATCGAGCGACAGAATCATCCGCATGCGGAAGTGATTCGGATTGACGCGTCACTGCTCAAACAGATGTCTATCAGTTGAAAGGAGAAAACATGTTGCGCCACCTCACAACATTCGCCCTAGCTGGGGCCTTCACGCTCGTTGCTACGTCAGCAGCTGCCGCGCCGACTGAACGATCCGCGGAGCGTTTTGCTGAAAAACATTTCGAGTCAATCGTCCTCGACCATATCGAAGGTGACGACCCGAGTAACTATCATTTGACGGAAAGTCGCGCCATCTCGTTCGGTTCGCTCCATGAAGTGATGATTGCCGCGCAATCCTGTTATTCGTCGGACGAAATGTGTACGTTTGTCTCGAGCAAGGAGTACGTATCAGCCGTCCTACAAGATGGAGAGCCGAGAAATGTCATCGGCACGTACGAGCAGGAACCGGGCCTCTTCGCCTTCTCCACGTTCGGGTATGGTGACGAGTTGGCCATTGCCTTAGCTGATGTGTCCGGTACATTGGTCCATTCCTCGCGAGAGAATGCCTGGTTTGACTATGATGGAAAGAAGTTGACCGCCTTGACGACCGATGCGAAACGGTTCATCGAAGGAGACAGGATCACGCTCGAGATGTATCAGAAACGCTTGGTCGAGACACAATCCAACACCGAAGCGCAGCCAGGGGATGCGCTTACTGGTGGTTCAGGTGACGTTCAGACAACAGAACCAACATCATATCGGATGCTCGGACTCGCGTTGTTGGCGGTGCTCCCGCTCGCTTATCTTTTTTTCCGAAGGCGATGGAGAAAGTGAAATGTAAACGTCAGTGATTGATTTAAAGCGAAAACCGCTCGTCTGAGCCATACAAAAACACCGCTCCACGCAAATCGCGTAGAGCGGTGTTTTCACATGTATGGTCCGTTCGCTTGGACGACGAACTGTGAGTGTTCGTAATGATACGTGATGCGTGAATAATCGAACGGCTTCCCGTTCGAAAGATGGAAAATCGTCTCGATGCGGAGCGTCGGGTCCTCCGTCTGTAAACCTAGATAGCCGGATTCCGTCTCGGTCAATCGCCCGACCTGCATGTACATGTCCGAAAAGCCGATGGTGACGCCGAGTGCGCCTTGTACGTAATCGAAGATCGAGTCGGCGACGATCTCTCGGTTCAAATACGGGACAATCGCCTTCACATAGTACGACTCCTCGTAACAGAACACCTCGCCGTCGACGAAGCGGACCCGCTCGACGCGATAGACGTCATCCGTCACGTCGATGCCAAGGTTCTGTGCGACCATCGCGTCCGGTTTCGTGACCGAGACGTCGAGCACGTCCGACGTCAACACCCGGTCACCAAGGTTGCTCTTGAACCCTTGTGTCGAGAACAGGCTCATATAGCCCGGACGGTTGTGGCGCCGGACGAAGATGCCGCTCCCCCGCAATTGAAAGATGACGCCTTTCCGTTCCAGCAACTCGAGCGCTTTCGTGATCGTACTCTTGCTGACGGCATATTGGCTCATCAACTGCTCGAGGACGGGCAGTTTATCTCCTTGCTTCAAATCATGTTGATTGATGTACTGTTCAATCTCTGCTGCCACTTGTTGATATTTAAGCACGCTCATCCCTCATCTACTTGAAAATGTTGCCTTCATTATACCACACACATGTCTACGAAACGTTCACAAACTATTTATTGTATCGCTATTGATTAATTGTACCGGTACAATTATAGTAAGAGTGTACAAAATGTAAGCGTTACATCAAAGGAGGGTTTTCAGTTGAGTAAAGTTCGGGATTATTCAAAACTGGCTCGGGATATTTTAGAGGCCGTCGGAGGGGAAGACAACGTCATCAATGCGGCCCGCTGTGCGACGCGACTCCGCCTCGTCTTGAAGCGGTCGAATCCGCAAGCGAAAGAACAAGTCATGGCGATGCCAGGTGTCATCACGGTCGTCGAGACGGGTGGCCAGTTCCAGGTCGTCATCGGGCAGCATGTCGGGGAAGTGTTCGATGAGTTCACGAAACTGGTACAGATCGAAGGGACGGAGGTCGAAGACGGAAACAAGGGGACCGTCCTCAACCGCATCATCGCAACGATGTCCGCCGTATTCGCACCGTTCATCTATATCTTGGCCGCAGCCGGGATTTTGCAAGGGGTACTCATCATCACGACATTGTTGTTCGACGGTTTCGCCAAGACGGGGACGTACGAAGTGTTCAGCTTCATCTCATGGGCACCGTTCACGTTCTTACCGATTTTCATCGCCATCACGGCATCGAAACACTTTAAGACGAACACGTTCATCTCCGTCGCAGCCAGTGCGGCGTTGGTCAGTCCGACATGGGCCGAGATGGCGGCTCGCATCACGTCAGGGGAGACGATCAGTTTCCTCGGCCTCGCCTTGTCAGGTACGACGTATACGTCATCGGTATTACCACCGCTCTTCCTCGTCTGGATCTTATCTTACGTCGAGCGGTTCTTGAACCGACACATGAACGAGGTCATTCGCCCTCTGTTCGTACCGTTCTTCAGTTTGGTGCTCATGGTGCCGCTCACGATTCTCGTCGTCGGACCGATCACGACGATGGGTGCGGTCGGAATCGCCAACGGCTACAACTTCTTGGCGGAAAACGCGCCGATGCTCGCTGGCGCGATTATCGGTGGTCTCTGGCAAGTCATCGTCATCTTCGGGGTCCATTGGGGTGTGACGCCGATGGTGCTCGCAAACTTCGACTTGTATGGCCGTGACTCGTTCCAGGCATATCAGACGATCGCCGTCATCGCCCAAGTCGGTGCCGTCCTCGGTGTCATCTTGAAGGCGAAGAGCCAAGAAATCAAAAAAGTCGGTGTCTCGGCTGGGATTACTGGACTATTCGGAATCACAGAGCCTGCCATTTACGGGGTGACACTCCGCTTCAAGAAACCGTTCATCTTTGGATGTATCTCAGGGGCCATCGGAGCCATCGTGGCCAGTTTCTTCAACCCGTATTACTTCGCTTACGCTGGTCTCCCAGGTCCGCTCACCCTTGTGAACGGAATCAGTGAAGACGTACCGACCTCGATTTGGGGATTGTTAATCGGGACAGCGATCGCCATCATCCTTCCGGTCGTCTTGATTCAAATCTTCGGTTTCGGAGAAGACACGGCCAAACAAGTGACAGAAGTGACGGAAACACCTGCGACGGCAGAAGCGAGTGCGACGCTCGTCCAGGAAGAGACGATTGCTTCACCGCTCTCTGGAAAAGTCATCGCCTTGAACGATGTTCCGGACGACGTATTCGCCTCCGGAGCGATGGGGAAAGGTTATGCCGTCGAGCCAGACGGGAATAAGGTCATTGCACCGTTTGACGGGACGGTCGTCATGGTCGCACCAACGAAACATGCGATCGGTCTCCGTTCGAACACTGGGGTTGAACTCTTGATCCACGTTGGTCTCGATACGGTGACGCTCGATGGGAAACCGTTCACCGTGCACGTCAAAGACGGCGACGGCTTTAAAGCGGGCGATGTGTTGACGACGTTCGACCGTGACATGATCGCTGCACATAATATTTCAAGCATCACACCTGTCATCGTGACGAACAGCGCGACATACGCCGACGTACTCGTCCAAGCAAGTAATCAGACAGACACGACGACACCAATGCTCACGATTGTTAATCAATAAGGAGGAACTACCATGAAGACATTACCAAAAGACTTTCTATGGGGCGGCGCGCTTGCCGCCCACCAATTTGAAGGCGGCTGGGACGCCGACGGCAAAGGGCCGAGCGTCGTCGACGTGTTGACGGCCGGCGCTCACGGCGTCGCGCGTCGGATCACGGACAAGGTCGAGCCGGACGAATTTTATCCGAACCATGAAGCAATCGACTTCTATCACCGTTATAAAGAAGACGTCGCGCTCTTCGCTGAGATGGGCTTGAAGTGTCTCCGCACGTCAATCGGTTGGAGCCGGATCTTCCCGAACGGGGACGATGCGGAGCCGAACGAGGCAGGGCTCCAATTTTATGACGACTTGTTCGACGAGCTGTTGAAGCACGACATCGAGCCGATCATCACGTTGTCCCACTTCGAGATGCCGCTCCACCTCGCACGTGAGTACGGCGGGTTCCGCAACCGTGCCGTCGTCGACCATTTCGTCCGCTTCGCCGAGGTGTGTTTCGACCGCTATAAAGACAAGGTCAAATACTGGATGACGTTCAACGAGATCAACAACAAGATGGACGTCAACAACCCGCTCTTCTTATGGACGAACTCTGGCGTCATCGTCGAAGACGGGGAGAACGCCCGTGAAGTGATGTATCAGACGGGGCACCATGAGTTGATTGCGAGCGCGCTCGCCGTCGCGAAAGGGAAAGCGATCAACCCGGACTTCGAGATCGGGGCGATGGTATCACACGTGCCGATCTATCCGTTCTCGTCAAACCCGGACGACGTCATGCTTGCTGAAGAGATGATGCGTCAGCGTTACTTCTTCCCGGACGTGCAAGTGCGCGGGGTGTACCCGAGCTACGCCTTGAACGAATTCGAGCGGGAAGGGTACACAATCCCGTTCCTTGAAGGGGACGAGGAAATCTTGAAGAACGGAACCGTCGACTACCTTGGCTTCAGTTACTACATGTCGACGACCGTGAAGAGTGACGTCGTCGCCGACAACAGTGGTGACATCGTCAATGGCGGTCTGCCGAACGGCGTCGAGAACCCATATATCAAGTCGAGCGACTGGGGCTGGGCAATCGACCCGGTCGGCCTCCGCTACGTGCTCAACCGGTTGTATGACCGTTATCAAATCCCGCTCTTCATCGTCGAGAACGGGTTCGGCGCCGTCGACGAGATTGTCGACGGGAAAATCCATGATGCGGCACGCATCGACTACTTGAAGGCGCATATCGAACAGTTGAAACAAGCGGTCGTCTATGACGGCGTCGACTTGATCGGCTACACGCCATGGGGCATCATCGACATCGTCTCGTTCACGACGGGCGAGATGAAGAAACGGTACGGCATGATTTATGTCGACCGTGACAATGAAGGCAACGGCTCGATGGAGCGGATGAAGAAAGACTCGTTCGATTGGTACAAGCATGTGATCGAGACGAACGGGGAAGCGTTGGAATACAAAGTGACAAAATAAAAATGACTCCTTTTGACTTTCTAAGTGATAGTCAAAGGGAGTTTTTGTATGATGGTAAGTAGAAAGAAATGGGGGCACTCCATGAGACATATCTCAATTCGTTTAGGTACAACTCTTAATCAACCACATGATCGGAACTGGAGGAAGCGACACATCACCGAGATTCACTCGTCATACGTGTTTGAAGAATTGCTTGCGAATTATCTGTCTCGATTCATCGAGCAAGACGAGGTCCGATTCACATCCGACGAACTCGTTGGGATAGAGCTTCTAGTGGCACATGAGACGAAGTCATATATGCACCATACGTTTGATGAGACAGACAATCAGGTGCTGGTCCATGAGTTCACGAGTAAAACGTTCAACTATGAGAATTATTTAATGATTCTTGACGAGAAAGAGAAGTTTCGTCATTTCGCTGAGCTCGTTCGTGAAGTGCTCGTACCACTATTAGAAGTACATACGTTCAGTAAGAGAGAAGCGATTTCTGACATCATCGAACAATGTTTGAGGCAAATCGAAATGAATGACTACAAGTTGGTCATTTTGCCAAATAAAACTCCAAAATCAAATAAAAAACGAAATCGGATAGCTGTTTTTAAATTGATTGTCTCTGTGACAGGTGCTACGTTTTGGATTGAAGTTTATGAAAAAGACATGAGGTTATTCCAAGCAAAAGTGATTGAAGAAATCGCGAACCCTAATTCGTTCTCATTATATTTCGGAACGAGTAGTTGGGAGTCCGATGACGTGTTCACGATCCATTCCAAAGTTCGAAATTGGAATGCGCGAGTTGATGTCCTGAATGGAACAATCGACATTTATAAACAAATAAGGGACTAAGGAAGCAAAGCCATCTCGGAGATATAGAACGCTATGACTAAACGACAGTAACTGTCATTGTATGAATAACTCTAAGCCAATCACCATTCATAACGGGAGGGACATCAAGTGGAATACCCTGTACTTAAAACTCCAATTTTTTTTAGTGTAAGATATGAAGAACTTACTCCAAAATTGTTAAATCAATATTTCGAATACATGATGACTAATCTAGAAACTAGAATATGGGTTTTAATAAAACAAACAACACTAAACCGCGTAGTAGAGCATAAAGAAATATTTAGTGATCAAGTCATGGATGAAGTATTTGATTGGGCCATAGAAAATCTGGAAATCAGAAAACTCTCAGAATATACGGAGGAAGAACTATTAAACTGTAACCTTGAAAATGCTGCGCCATACGAATTATCAAAAAGGAAATTTCTAGCCTCGTTGCTAAAAATAAAAAATGAGAATCACGCCGCTATAAATATGATAGACATTCACGATTACAAATTATTAATGGATTTAGGTTTATATTTTGGCGAGTGTTTGAGGCAAAGAATAGATGGTGCCGAATGGGGAGTCTTTAAGAAAAAGAAACATGACATTACAAATCATTTAGTAATTTTCTTTAGTAATGGTGCTGCATTCTGTCCTTTCTCTGAAGTGGAATTGCTTTTAGGCGATTACGAATCAGAATTTATGACTTTAAAAGATCGAATGATTGAACTTAAAGAAATGGATTGAAAACACGACTTGAAGTAGACAATTCAGGATTTATAACACACAAAACCAATGAACTACTCTAACGAATGAATTATAAACGAGTCGAAAACGCCCCCCTAGATATTAACTCTAGAGAGGGCGTTTTTGACTAGGAGACTGTTTATTCTTTCACCGCTACCCACACTTCGCTATAGACGTTGTCCGATGGTCCGTCATGCTTCGTGAACGAGATGCTCGGCAAGTCGGCCAGTTCGTACCCAGACGTCGGTAGCCATTCGGCATACGTTTTGGCCATCGTCTCCTGGAGCGTCTCCGGGAACGGGCCGGCATTCGGGAAAACGGCCCACAGGTTCGACTCGATCGTAATCTGTTCAAGATCCTCGTACGGATTATCTTGTGTGGTCGCGAAGCCAATCATGTGCGTGAGTGAACCCGTTTCGTCCAAATAGCCTTCATCGAAGTCGTACGACACGTTGAGCACTTGATGCGGATAGAGGTCCGCCAACTGATGCATCTCGCTTCGCTGTTGCGACGTGATTGATTGCGCCAACTCGACGATTGCATTGTTCACACCTTCAAATTGAATCGGGACGCGTTTGGACACGCCGACGACGTTGAATGAAGGTTTATGTTCTAATTTGAATTCCATTGAAATTCCTCCTTTGATGTCGATGTAGAAAGTGAATTTCGGGAATGACTTTTGAATCTTGTTCTTGATCACTTCAGACGGTAAAAAGCCACACCAGTCTCGAAACGCTCGCGAGAACCCGTCGACGGATTGGTATCCATACGTATACGCCACGTCCGTGACCGATTTCCCATGAATCAAGTCCTTGTTCGCTTCTGACAGCCGACGATTTCGGATATATTCATTGAGCGTCATCCCGGCCATGTAGGAAAACATGCGTCGAAAATGATAGTCGGATACCCCGACGATGCGTGTGATATCCTCACTCGTGATGTCTTCTGTTAAATGTTGATCGATGTGGTCCATCAATCGGTTCAATGATTCAAGCATCAGCATTCCCTCCTTTCTGCATTCATCATACTTCGAACGTCGTAGGGGCACTCGATGATTTTGATACGGATATCATCGGATAGAAGGCATCACTGGTTGTAGCCGATGAACATCGTGAACATGATGAGAATGATCGATGACGTCATGAGTAGAAACGCAAGCGAGCTCGCGAACACGAGAAAACCTTTGGAGAAGTGGCGTCGTCGTTTCCAAATCCCGATGACGAACACGACGTTCAAAATGAGAAATAGTGCGAGCAGCAGTAACGGGAGAGCCCGGTCCTGTATCAACATAAGTAAGTCCATAACTAATTCCCTTTCTTTGCGGGTTTGTTAACAATGAAATCAGTGATGCTCGGTAAAGACGAGATACCAACAGTCGTATCCTTGCCAGACGCGTATCGTCCAACAAGATCCGTTCGGAAAGTCGTCAAGAGAAAACGCATGATCAAAGGTGATCTGGTGTTTGAATGTCTTGTCCCACAATGTCTGTAGTTGGTCGAGTGGCTGTTCTTCTAACTGGATCCGCCGCGAAGAATGGTGTCGGGTGATCAAACACTTGATGGCCTCAGGACCAAACACCAACCGTTCGATGAACTCCAAAGTAAGCGGTTCAACTATCTCGTGTTCCGAGACAAGCAAATTCCCTTGATAAACTTGTTCATTATTATTGTCGATATGAAACGGTGATAAGGTCAATGTGATGGTCCTTTCATTTGAACATTTTATAAATCAGGTTAGTTATCCTAATCCCTCCTATAATGAACGAGAATGGTAACGCATATCGTTTGTGATCAAGGAGGAAACAATCATGAAGAAACTACTTCGTGCGACCATCGCCGGCATCGCGTTGTTCACGCTGAGCATCGCGCCGTCAGAAACCGCGGACGCTGCACCGAACTGAATAAGACGTACAAGGGCGGTGTCGCCAAAACGAAGACGACGAAAAACAAAGGTGGTAAGACGAAGTACAAGCCTTATGCCAACAGTTCGTTATACGAAGCGAACAAATCAAAAGATCGAGACAAGGACGGCATCGCTTGCGAGCGCTAAGAGATGAGAGGACAGCCGTCCTCCGTCTCTTTTTTTAGTTGTTGAAGCGGTAGGATATGTCTCCCGCAGCATCGTAGCCGATGATGGACTCAATCGACTCGATTTGGTCGACGAGCACGAACCAGACGTCATTCCCGGCCTTTGTCTTCAACAGTTCCGGTTCGAATTTGTCTCCGTTCAACTCGACGACGACTCGGGTCGTATCACCGTGGTTCATCCCATAAAGGATGTCGTAGGGGGAGCATTCTGACCGATCCCCGCACGATTGGCCGAAAGTGGCCCACGTGAGCCCTGCCTCGGACAGCGATTCAGATGTAATTGACTGAACCTGATTGTCGACAGTAAGTTCAAGACCTATGCCTTGCGCAACCGGCTCTTCACTCCATTCCTCGACGATGTAACTGTTCGTGAAAAAGCGAAGACTCATATTACGGTCATCAACAGGGTAGGTGAGAATCGGTTCCGCTCCCTCGGGCAATTGTGTCTGCTTCGTCGAATCAAATGCCCAGGCCACTCCGGCTGATACCAACAATAAGCACACAAGAATGAGGACAATCTTTTGCTGACGCTTCATAACAGACCGCTCGCTTTCTCAACTTGTAAAAACTGTCGTACCTGTTCAAGCGGGAACGCCGGGTTCCAATGGACGAAGTGGCCGCCTGTCATTCGTATGTAAGTGATCGGCAGCTCATGCCGTTGCAGGTCCAGAATGGCTGACTTCGTCAATCGGACTTCTTTGTCGTCCAGTCCGACAAAATCGCCGTAAATAAGTAACGTCGGGACTTGAAGTGAACGCATAAGCTGCGGCACGTCAAGGTGATAGAAGCCGAACAGCAGATTCAATCCGCCTCGTCCGAGTTTAGCCGGGTCGTTCAACGCGCGCCGAATCTCGTTTCGTTCAGAGAGGCCTGTCTGTGCGCAGAAAGTCTTAACCTGTTCCTCTGTAACTGGAGATGTACCTTCATCTGAAATGACCTTCGTCTCGATTTTGGGGACGAGTCGAGGTCCGAACAGACGATAAAGTCCGCTCAGGAGCGGGACGGCAAGGCCAAACACGCCATACTCTCTCAACGGAACGCAAGGGAACGCCTTATGGCCTTGATCGAGCAAGACGAGCCGCTCCACGTGCTCGGGATAATGCGTGGCGAAAGCGAGAGCGATCGCACCTCCAAGTGAATGCGCGATCACATGGACGGGTCCGATTCGATGTGTGATGACGTAGTCGTTGACCCAATCCGCCAACTGTTCGGACGTCACGACCTGCTTAATCCCTTCACTTCGCCCGAACCCTGGCAAATCCAGCAAATGCACCTCGAAGTCGTCGCATAGCACCTCAGCGAGTGAACGACCTTCTTCTCCGGTGAATCCTCCAGCCGGTAAAAATATAACGGGTGTCCCGCTTCCCATCACTTCTGCATGATAACGATTCAATTGAATCCCACCTTCCAACTCCCAATATCTGTATCTTTCCATTGTACGTGACTAGTGATTGGAACAGAAGCAGATTCTTTCAAACGGAGATACGTTTTCACCCAAATCCAGGTATAGACTAATGACACGTGAGCAGGTTGCACTTGTCGTTTTCTCTGTCGCTCTTGAGTTGTCTCAACAAGGAGGAATGCGGTGTGAAATTATCGGGTAGAACGGCAATTGTCACCGGGGCCGGGTCAGGGATGGGTCGGGCCATCGCCAAACTGTTTGCCGAGGAAGGGGGCACGCGTCGTCGCCATCGACATGAACGGGGACTCAGTCGAAGCGGTCGCCTCAGAGATTAAAGCGAGCGGCGGGGAAGCCGTCGGCGTCGCCGGGAACGTCACAAAGCAGGAAGATATCGACAAGATGGTCGAGACGGCGACGAGCACGTTCGGTTCGCTCGACATCTTGGTCAACAATGCCGGCATCATGGACAACTTTTTGACCGTCGGCGAAGTGACCGAAGAGGTGTGGGACCGCGTCATCGCCGTCAATTTGACCGGACCGATGAAACTGGCCCGGGCCGCGATCAACATCATGGACAAGCAAGAAACGGGCGGCGTCATCATCAATAACGCCTCGGTCGGTGGCCTGTTCGGGACACGCGGCGGTGCCTCGTACGTCGCCTCGAAGCACGCGCTCATCGGCCTGACGAAAAATATCGCCGCCACATACGGTACGTTCAACAAGATTCGGGCCAACGCCATCGCACCGGGCGGGGTCAATACGAATATCGGCGCCACCATCACCGCGCCGAGCGAACTCGGGATGCGAGCCATCCAAGGGGCAGGGGAGGCTCCGATGGGTGAACCGGAGCAAATTGCCAAGGTCGCGTTGTTCCTCGCCTCCGACGATTCGAGTTTCGTCAATGGAGACGTCTTGAAAGCAGACGGCGGTTGGACCGCCCGTTAACGAGAAAAAGCCGACACGATTGTCGGCTTTTGTTATGTCTGTCGCTTTCGGTACGCCAATGGTGTCACCGCATGGACTTTTTTAAACGATTGCACGAAATGGCTCACGCTCGTGTAGCCGAGACGATGCGCTAGATCGGCGATCGGTTCCTTCGACTCCTCGACGAGGCGCGCCGCACGATGCATGCGGACGTTCTGGACGTAGGCGAGCGGCGATGTGTCGCCCCATTTTGTAAAGTAGCGGCAACATTCCGCCCGGCTCAGACCACCCGTTGCTGCGATGTCTTCGAGCGTCAGTTTCATCGTGTCATGGTCATGTATGTAGGCGAGCATGAGACGCATCCGTTCCTGAACATGATGTTTCGTTCTGCTTTGCGGCTGTTGAATCCAATAGCGCCAAATGACTGCGAGCTGTAAGCTCGCATCGAGCAACGCGAACGAGGACTTCTTCTTCAGGCTGCGAATCACTTTGTCGATTATGTCGAGGACGGGCTTATCTCCTGGTTCACCGGGATGCAACACTTTACTACGCGACGTCTCGGCGTGCGGTGTCACGTACAACTCCGCAAGCGACGGAGAGAATAGGTCTAACGGCTCGACGGAGATCACGACCAAACGAAATGGCTCTCCTTTCGGTTCAACTTTCACGATTTGTCCACGGTCTAAGATCAACGCCATCCCGGAGCGGAGCCGAGACCGTGTCCCATTGACGAGCAGGTCGAGTTGTCCGTTCGTGATTAACCAGATTTGAAACAGCGGATTCACTTTGATCGTCGTCTCAATCGTCGTTTCAGTCCACTCTTGGATATCAATCAGATTTCCTTCAACCTTCATCCGAACACCTCAATAATTGAACATTTATTTCGTTTTAACACCGGATGGACACACTTCTTTTTCACCACGAAGCGTCTATCAAGACATTTCATCGGAATTTTCTACGTGGCGATTGAACAAGTTCCTTCTATATAATGGCGTCAAAAGATGAACCAACCGGTGACACCCGCATGCACTAAGATGGCGATTGGAACACCAATGCGGAATTTCGGTTTCAATGTCTTATGACGGAAGAACCGCATCGCGAGATAGGCCCCGAATGCGCCACCGATCCAAACGAGAATGAGTAACGTTTGTTCCGAAATGCGCCATTCCCCAGATTTAGCACGACGTTTATCGAGGTAAAATGACATAAACGCTAGGAAATTAGTCACAATGTAATATAGCAGTAATAGTTCCAAAGACTAAAACCTCCTTTCTCTTCTCTTTAGTATAGCTGAAAATGGCTCAACTAAGCCATTTGTATTTGGATTGTAAAAATTCAGATTCCTCTCATCTCGCTGAAAGCTTCTGTAACTGAACTGATATCACTCTCATATCAGCCTGTAACGGCAGTGAAATATACAGGTGTTACAGTAAGGGGGCGTTAGAAAAGGGAGGAATATTCTTATGAAAAAACCACTATTGACACTAACGGCACTCGCTGGCCTTAGTTTAGGAGTCGCTGCTCCAGCTTCGGCAGCATCAACACACACAGTTCAGTCTGGAGATACACTTTACCGTATCGCCGTGAACAACGGTGTATCAGTTAATGACATCAAACAAGCGAACGGCTTAAACTCTAATATGATTTATCCAAACCAAGTATTGAAGCTTGCGAAGTCAGAAGCTAAAGCTTCAAGCGCTTCAAAAACGTATACAGTAAAATCAGGTGACACGTTGTATCGCATCGCGACAAACAACGGCGTATCTGTCAAACAGTTGATGACATGGAACGGTCTTAATTCAGATCTCATTTTCCCTGGTCAACAATTCTCTGTAAAAGGTGCTAAAGCAGCATCGGTTGCGAACAGCGCACCAGCCGCTAAACCAAAAGCATCAACATCTGCACCAGTGACGAAACAGTCTACGTCTACAACGCAAACCCAAGCTCCGGCTTCAGGTAAGACGATGACTGTGGAAGCAACGGCTTACACACCATACTGTGCAGGATGCTCAGGAATCACGGCAACAGGAATCGACGTCCGCTCGAACCCGAACCAAAAAGTCATCGCGGTTGACCCTTCAGTCATCCCACTCGGCTCTAAAGTATGGGTTGAAGGCTACGGCGAAGCAATCGCTGGAGATACTGGTGGCGCCATCAAAGGTAACAAAATCGATATCTTGATGCCGACACGAGAGCAAGCGCTCAACTTCGGTCGTAAATCAATCACAATCAAAGTCTTAAACTAATCGATTTTCCCTAAAAACACCGCAGGCGCGGTGTTTTTTTGTGTGTCTATCCCTTTACCTGTAAACGAGCATTTCATTCTTACGAAGAATGGGTAAACAAGAGACAAAAGGAGGAGATCGAGATGGTCACGACAGAATTCATTCTAGGCATACTCGGTATCGTATTGGTCATCCTCAACGTGACGTTTGCGGTCACCATTATCTTCTTCGAACGGCGCGATATCGGGTCGACGTGGGCCTGGCTACTTGTTTTATTCTTCGTGCCGCTGCTCGGATTCTTCATCTATATCTTCTTCGGACGATTAATCAAATCGAATAACTTCTACCAAGTCGACGAGGAACGACGGCATGAATACGCGGAACACGTCCATAACCAGTTGACTGAGCTCGACGCCCATGGCGGCTTGTTTGCCAGTGATCCGCTCTTATCCAAGTATCGTCGCCTCGCCCGCTTGAACTTATCCTCCACGAATGCGCTCGTGACGTATCATAATGCAATTCAAGTCATCCATGACGGCGAGCAGAAGTTCGAGGCGTTGTTCCATGACATCGAGGTGGCAACAAAGGAAATCAACATCCAATACTATATCATCCAAAACGACTCGCTCGGTCAGGCTCTCATCTCGGCCTTGACGCGACGGGCCAAGGAAGGGGTCAAGGTCCGTCTACTCTATGACGCCGTCGGCTCCCGCGGATTGCGACGTTCCCATTTTAAACAACTGCTCGCGCATGGCGGCGAGGTCAAATCGTTCTTCCCGTCACGTCTCGGTATCAACTTCCGCGTCAATAACCGGAATCACCGAAAGCTATGTATCATCGATGGGGAGATCGGCTATATCGGTGGTTTCAACGTCGGGAATGAATACCTCGGGACGAATCGTCAGTTCGGCTATTGGCGCGATGTGCATCTACGGATGAGAGGGGAGGCGGTCCGAGAACTGCTCGAGCGTTTCCTCCTCGATTGGAACCGTGCCGTACCGACGAAGCATCGAGCCGAGAAAGAGGATTTCATTTGGCCGTCCATCCTTATTGAGACGGCCCAATCACCGGTGCAAATCGTCACATCGGGCCCGAACTCATCGACCGAGCACTTGAAAAACATGCTCGTCAAGATGATCACCGAGGCGAAAGAGACGATTTACATCCAGACCCCTTATTTCATCCCTGACGCCAGCTTCCTCGACGCCTGCCGCAATGCGCTCATGTCCGGGACGAAAATCCGCCTGATGATCCCGAACAAGCCGGATCACATGTTTGTCTACTGGGCGACGTATACGAATGCGGCCGAGCTCGTCCGCTACGGGGCCGAGGTATATACGTATGAAGGCGGCTTTTTGCACGCGAAGACGCTCGTCATCGATGGCGAGGTCGCCTCGATCGGCACGACGAACATCGACGCCCGCAGTTTCCGACTCAATTTCGAGATCTCGGCGCTCGTCTATGATGAGGTCGTGGCCCAGTCTGTCATCGATGCATTCGATCGCGACCTCGCATGTGCCGACAGGTTAACGATTGAGCGTTATGAGACACGAACGAAATGGATCCGTTTCAAAGAGAGCGTGTCACGCTTGCTCAGCCCAATTCTTTAAAAAAGACCAGTCAGACCGTCCGGGAGTGCCCGGCGAACTGACTGGTCTCTTATTTTTTGAGCGTCTGGGTGACATGTCGTTCGAACGCCTCGACGATTGGAGCCGGCGCTTCTTTCTCTCCGTACTCGGCCGCCTCCAGCCATGTGGCAAAGCGACTTCCTTCGGTAAATCCGATTCGTTCGAACCATTCCGAAACAGTCTCTTCGCGCTGGCGGGGATGGGCCTGTTCGAGACGTCTCCCGGCATCAAGCAGACGGACGTGCCGTGGGGCCCGTGTCGAGCGGCGAACCGAATCGGCCGCTTGATGGCGTTGCTTCGGCACCGTCCCATCCTCATGGATTTCTTTTCGGCGTTGCACATAGATGAATAAAGCGATGACGCTGACGAGAACGACGAGAAACGTGACGACCAAGAATAGCGATTGATTCGTCGCCGATTCGAGTAACGTCTCGTTTGAAATCGTCTCGGCATCGATGTTCGGATTGTCCGGGACGAGGATACGGTTGACGCGATCGGTCGGATCGAGATTGACTCCGTCGAACCAACCGCCGATCCAAATCAGGATGGGCTGAATCCAGGCGACGAGGTTGCCGAACAATAGCTCTTTGATGGTCCGGATGATTATCGCTAAACCGAGGCCGACCCCTAGGGCGACGACGAGCGTGGACAACATCCGTTTATAGTCACGGCGATAATACAGGCTCCGTTGCCAAAACAAGAACAAGAACGGGAAGACGATCATCGCCAGCGGCTGAGACGCCGGCGGGAACAACCAATCGACAATGAGGAAGAGCACACTTGCGATCGCGTAACGGTCCGTCCAATCGAGAGTTCGGATAAAGGCGTGGACGTACGTGAACAACAGTAGCGTGATGCTCATCTCATACGAGAACAAGAGCGCGGCGATGCTCAGGGCCGTCTGCACCCCAAGCTGCCAGTTGCGCGGCAAACGGAGCGTCAGCAGAAAGACGAGCGGAAACACGTGACCGACATAGAACGCGGCGAACACCCACCAGAGTAGTCTCATCGTCCGTCACCTCCCAGTCGTAAAATGGACTGGCTGCCGCCGTATTTGGCGACCTTCCGTTCGAATAGCGACCGGGCGAGTGGGAAATCCCGTTCCGACAGGCAGGCGAGCGTCGTCATGACCTTGCGGAAATGCGTCTCACCGCTCCCCGGGGCGAGGTCATAGGTGATCCCTTCCTTCGTCAATGTCGGCACAATCAGCCCATAGCTCGCGTTCTCTTTCTCGAAGTCGCGGCATAGCGCCGCAGCCTGTGAAATCAACCGCTCCATCTGATGGGTGAGGGCGCGTCCGTCTTTCGTCAACAAGTCGAGCACGACGACATATTCGTTCGCTTGGACGGGTTGCTCGGTACGGGCGAGCAGTTCACCTGTCTTCGCGTAGGCCGACCAATACAGTTGCCGCATCGGCTGTCCGTGATACGGCGCCACCGACTGGAACGTCTCCGGGTCACGGTAGGCGCTATGACGGACCATCTCTTCGCCTGGTAACGTCGGCGGACGTTTCGGGATCGGATAAGGCAGGAATTCAGGGAACACATACCCGATACGGTCGAGCGGATCTTCTTTATAGAGTGAGAACATACGGAGCGGGTCCCGGATCTCCATGCCGATCGCCTCCATGCGGATCGGACCACGCTTGATTGCCTTTAGTGGAAGCGTGTAGGCGACGGCCGCCTCACGACCGACAAAGTTCTCTTGGCGCCAGAAGGCGTGCGCCTCCGACTCGACGGTCGGATGGAGATAACCCGACAATCGGACGACGCCAAGGGGCACGGGCGCCGTCGAAATCAATTTGAGCGTATACGTCTCTTCATCGTTCGGGAACAGCTTCAGTTCGTCAGTCACTTCGACGTGGACGTACTCAGCGAGTCGGAATAATAACTCCGGCATGATGAGCGCATACAGGCTGAACCCGATAATCACACTTGCGAGGAAGACGTTCCCGTATAGGGCGGTGAACACCCCGACGACGAACAAGAGCCACATATACCCGGACTCGAGGTAGCGAGGGCTGACGAGTTGCATGTCACACCTCTGACGGGACCGGGATGGTCTCCAGAACGGACTTGATCAATTTGGACGGCTTCGTCTTGAGCGACGCCTCGACCGTCAAGACGATCCGGTGGCCGAGGATGGGCAGGGCGAGCGCGCGAATGTCTTCAGGCGTGACGTAATCCCGTCCGTCCATATAGGCATGCGCCCGAGCTGCCATCGTGTAGGCGAGCGTCGCCCGCGGGCTCGGTCCGACCTCGATGTCTCGGTGATGACGGAGCGCCTCGACGAAATCGAGCAGATAATCTTCCATCGCATCGTGAAACAAGACGTCACGGACGGTTTGCTGCATCTCGACAAGCTCGGTCTGTTGCAACGTGAACGGAGCCGAACTCAAATGCTCATTACGCAGCAACCGGCGTTCCGACTCTCGTGAGAGCGGGGCGAGTGACAGTTTGAATAAGAAGCGGTCGAGCTGCGCCTGAGGCAACGGGAACGTCCCTTGCCCGTCGAACGGATTTTGCGTCGCGATGACGAAGAACGGGTCCGGTAAACGAAGTGACACCTCACCGAGCGTCACTTGCCGCTCCTGCATCGCCTCTAACAGTGCCGACTGCGTCCGTGGTGTCGTCCGGTTGATTTCATCGACGAGTAAAATCGACGTGAAGATTGGGCCCGTTCTCCGTTCGAACGTGCCTGTCGTCGGATTGAACAGTTCCATCCCTAAAATGTCACTCGGCAACGTGTCCGGCGTACACTGTACGCGTTGGAATGCGGCCGATACCGAGGTGGCCAGGCTACGCGCGAGCGTCGTCTTTCCTGTCCCCGGTCGGTCCTCGAGCAGGACGTGTCCCCCGGAGAGGAGGGCGATCGTCGACAGCTTGATCGCCTTTGACTGCCCGATCACTTGATCGTTTAAATGTGTCGTCCATTGTTGCACCATAATAAAATTCCCCCGTCTATTTTCTGATAATTAAGAAAATCATAGCACACTCGCGGTCCGAGATGGAACGCTAAAGACCAGCGCTTCAAAATATGTACGTCACGTGTGGTCAATTTGAAGAGGCCGCCTTCGCTCTTTTCCGGCTCGGGAACTTAAAAACCAAGTAATAAAGGACAATCATACTCGTGTATGGGTTTAAGGCACTGACCCATGCCGGTCCATCGAACAAAATATACGTGAGTGTGATGAGGCCGGATGCGACGAATAATAGCTTTGAGAACATAGGTGATGTGTCTCCTTTGAAGCGAAATATAGAATAAGTTGACTATACCATGTCACTTTCGCGATAACCGCCCGACAAAAAAACTGACCTGCCTGTATGAGGCAAGTCAGTCATCGCTTCGGTGTATCCAAATAGCGTTCAAAATGCCGTTCGAGCCAATCTTGGAAGAACGACATGAACGTACAGATGCCCCAGTAGATGAGGGCGACGACCAGATAGACGGTCATATAGTCGAACTCCCGGCCCCCGACGATCTTCGCCTTGTTGAAAATTTCAGGGACGGTGATCATGGCGGCGAGCGAACTCGCTTTAATCAAATCGAGGAACACGTTCGAAAGCGGGGGGAGCGCGATTCGCGTCGCCTGCGGCAAGATGACCCCTTTGAGCGTCAGCCACTTGTTCATCCCGAGCGAGCGGGCCGCCTCGACCTGTCCCGGATCGACGGCACGGATCGCCGACCGGATAATCTCAGCGATATAGGCCGCCGAGTTCAGACTGAACCCGATGACCGCCGCCGTCAGCGCCGCGAACTCGATGCCGATGAATGGAAACCCTGAATATAAGATGAACAGGATAATCAAAATCGGCACGCCCCGCATGAACGAGATATAGAACGTCGACGGGAACCGCAGCATCCGGGACGGTGACAGTTTCCCAAGGGCAAGCACGAGACCGAGCAACAAGCCGAAGAACATGCTGACGAATGAGATCCAAAGCGTGTTCGGCAAACCGCCTAGCAGATAAGGGAACGAGCGCACAGCCAGGTCGACGTCGAAGATTGCTTCCCATTTCACACCTTCGAACATGACCGCTTAGTCCAATTCGACGATCGTCGCGTCGACGTCCGGTTCTACCGAGATATCGGCTCCGTTATAGAACGTTTCCGACAATTCTTTCACCGTACCGTCTTCAAGCATCTCGCCAAGGACGCGGTCGATGTTCTCTTGGAGCTCTGCATTCTCTTTGTCCATCAAGAACGCGACTTCCTGTGGGTTATAGGCGATATCCGGGTGGATCGTGATATCGAAGTCCGGGAAGAAGGCGAGGGCGAGTGTCTGAAGATAGTAGTCGTTCAAGATGACGTCGGTCCGTCCTGTCGAGACGTCACGAAGGTACTGGTCGTTCGTCGCGTTGTCATAGATGACTTCCTCGGCTCCGTATTGACGTGCCACGTCCATAAAGACGGTCGTCGCTTCACCAGCGGCCTTTTTGCCTTTCAAATCCTCAATTGACTCGATGCCAGACAAATCGCTCTTGCGAACGATGGCCGTCCCGTACGTGTACTTGTACGGTGTTGAGAAGGCGAACTTCTCTTTCCGGTCCTCTGTGACCGAGATATCGTTCGCTGCGACGTCAACTTGTCCGTTTTGGACGCTCGTCAACATGTTGTCGAACGCCATCTCTTTGAATTGGACCTCGAGGTCGAGGCGTTTCCCGACCTCTTTCATGAGCTCGACGTCAAACCCAGTCAATGTATCGCTATCTTCTTCACGGAACGAGGCGGGATAGAGTGTACCGGCCGTACCGACCGTGAGCGTACCGTCTTCTTTGATTTCGTCCCAGCGCGAAGTTTCGGCCTGATCGGTGCTAGAATCACCACACGCCGCGAGCGGGACAGCCAATAATAGGGATGCTGCCAAACCTTTTGTCATACGTTTCATTCAAGTTCCTCCTTAAGTTATCATCTGTCTAAAAATAGCATGACATACGCTTACAGGCAACTCCTAAGAGCGGATGAACAGCGTTAAAGTTATTTTCGAAACATAAATCCATTAAGCGCTAACATGTTGATAAATGAAGGATTCAATCGAATGATACAGTTTATTAATTGTGATGAAACAGATGAGTGGATGTCGGTTTGAACAATACGGTTTAAGCGAAAATATCATCGTGTTGATCAGCCGACTCCCACGCATGTGAACGTCATTAATTAATGTATGATAGATAGTGAAGGCTTATTTGGAACATATCAAAATGAGGAGAGGAGGGCACACATGGAGAAATGGGAAAGATGGACCGCCAATCCAGAGATACCGGATAAACTATATCTGCAGGCGCTAATTGATGATAAAGACGGATTAAGACTCGTGTTTACCGATGCGCATGAAAACACACATACATTCTTGTTTAACGGACTTGTATCGTCGTATCGACATACAGACGAAGGAACGCTTATTAGAACGCTAGAACATTTATACAAACATCATGACCCTGATTTTTTTGGCGACTGGACACTCTTTAAAGTGACCGATTCCAGCTATTTAAAATGGTTAGCTGAAGAATCAACAAACATTTACGAAACGGTGTATAATATTCAGCATTACGTGTTCCTGACATCAAATGATGTAATTGAAGTGTTGTCGACAGAACCACCGACTTTGATTTCATGATCGCCACTTTATGGCTAGTCTAGTGAGACCATTTGGTTCTGGGATGGAGCGGTCATTACATATGAAGGGAGAAAGATGCAATGGAAGAAGCCCCGAACATCACAATCAAAGCTTTAGATGAGTATTCTATCAGCGTCGTGAACGAAGCCAATAATCCGTTTCCAGTCATCGGGAAAATCATTCCGAGCTTTTGTGACGGAGTTTGGACGTATGAGGAACAGTTA
Source organism: Exiguobacterium sp. s141 (assembly GCF_018618085.1). Taxonomy (NCBI): domain Bacteria; kingdom Bacillati; phylum Bacillota; class Bacilli; order Caryophanales; genus Exiguobacterium; species Exiguobacterium sp. s141. The sequence goes on from NZ_JACSLJ010000001.1 coordinate 79,364, forward strand.
TATGAGAAAGCCCATGAGACGAGCTTCCCGGACGATTCACTGGACTGGCATGAATACATCAACAGTGAAGACAAACAAGTATTCTTGGCGTTCGACGAGACGACATGTATCGGACAAATCCGTGTGGTGAAAGACTGGAACCGTTTTGCGTATATCGAGAACATCGCGGTCCGTAATAGCGATCGACACAGCGGGATTGGTCATTTGCTGATGGAAGTTGCAGAGACATGGGCAAACGGGCACTCGTTGCTTGGATTGTCTCTCGAAGCACAGAACGATAACGTGATCGCGTGTCGATTTTATGCGAAAGAAGGGTTCGCGCTCGGAGGTGTCGATACGCTCAAACAGACCGGCAATCCGAACATCGATATGACGTTGTATTGGTACAAGATATTCTGATTTTTTTCGAGAGGAGAGACGTCACATCTGACATCGATTTTCTCTATTTTTTCTATTAGTTAACATAACATATATTATCAGTAAAAATAAAACTCCGTCTCAATCCTTTAGTATACTTAAAGAAGTGAGACGGAATCTGAAATTTGAGATAAGGGATTCAAGATCGCGTAAATCGAATCAAAGTGACACCCGGTTCCGGTTCAAACTCGGCACTCGGTTCGAACCCGAGCTTCGTGTACAGCTTCTTGGCCGGACCGTTATGTTTGCCGGTGTGCACATAGACAAGCTTGTCTTCATGCAAGCTGAGCACGTGTTCGAGCAACGTCGTCGCGAGTCTCGCCCTGAAATATGTCGGATCGATGCATAATTTCGTGACCTCGACCGTGTTCTCGGCCGCTTCGACCGTGATGAATCCAATCAACCGCTCGTCGTTATATAAGCCATAGCTCGTCCCAGGCAGATTTTGAATCACTTCAACCGTCTCATAACGCGCTGGAATCTCATCGAATCCGATCAGCTCGGCCTCGACCGCATAGGCGTTCCGTTGAATCTCGAGCATCTGCTCGGCCAGTTGATAATCTGTCGTCTGAATCTCGCGTAACTCCATCTGTCAGCACCTCCGGCTTATCGTGAAAATAGACGTGCTTGCTTGCGTTTGGCCCGTTTGAGCGCCAAATAGAGACGATGTGTCCCAGCGACCGGCTGTCCGTGCCCGACGAACGTGTGGCGCGGGGCCAGGTCGATCAATTTCTCCGCATGTTCGACCGCTGCCCGTTTATCCCATGTCGCAACGCCCGGGAGCGGGAACAACGGGCGCACGTCCCCTGCCACAGCGACTCCCCCACGTGTCTGGAACGCGTCACCAGCAAACAAGTTCCGCTCCTTCTCATCGAAATAAGCGATGGAGCCCGGTGTATGACCGGCTGCGGGATAGACGCGCAGACCGAACAAGCGCTCACCTGGGTCGAGCAATTTATCCGGCAAGGAGTGGATGGTCGGGAGCGATCCTTTTAGTTTGAGTGGCCGCTCATCCGGGTCGGTCGTCTTGTCCCCTTCAAGGAGACGGGCATCTCGCCGTGAGACGTACAGCTCGGCGTGCGGATGCGCCTTCAAGATGGTATCGACACCACCAACGTGATCGCCATGGGCGTGCGTCAGCAAGATGGCGAGCAGCGGCCGCTCCAGTGCCTCAATATATGCTAAAATCGCTTCCGCGTTACGCGCGAGGGCGGTATCAATCAAGATGAGTCCAAGTTCCCGCTCAATCAATTGGACGTTAATCGGTAATACAGGCGCATAGAATGTCAGTTGATGAACGTGATCAATCCGTGTGACTTTCATGGTATCCCCTCCCCTTAATCAAACAACGTGATCCAATCTTCTTGCCATCTAGCCTCAAAACACATATAAAGCTGTTCCTGCGTGTTACGTGCGGTCGATAGAGGTGGTAAGTTGTCCCGCGTGAAGAACGCGACCTCGCTCGTCTCATGGCTCACCTGTGCCTCGCCACCAATCAACTCGCATTCGATAAACAGTTTATAGTAATGCTGCGACAACGGCGGATGGTCGTGATGATGCATGTCGAACAAAGCAAGCAGCCGAATCGGTGCGACGTCGAAACCGGCCTCTTCCTCGATCTCTTTGATGATGTTCTCTGCCGGGGACAGTCCGATCTCACAAAAGCCACCCGGAAGCGTCCAAAGTCCGTCTGACCTTTCCTTGACGAGTAACACTGCGTCATCCTTGAAGACGACGCCTCGGACGTCGAGCTTCGGTGTCGGATAACCATCGACGTGGGTCAATTCGGTGATTTCATGCAAAGCAAGATTAGATTGTTGCTCGAACATCTCGGTTGCGATTCGTTGGAGTTCGAGGTAACGTTCTCGATCGAACTCGTCTTTCGTAAACGTCAAGCCAGCCTGTGACAGCGCTTGTAGCCGCTTGGCCCAATCGAGCCACTGTGACATACGTATCCCCCCATGATTTGTCCTCCTGTCCCATTCGCCAAAAGGGATCGTTGTTCCTTTTAGAAATACCCGCTCCTAAGAGAAACTAATGTGACATGGAGTTGAAAAAATCAGCTGATGCCCCCGTGTTATACTGGATAGAGAATCAAATCGAAGGAGGTTGGACATGCCGATTTCACTGTTATCCCAGTTCAAAGCAGACTTGGACGGCTATACCGAGCGGCAGCTCCGTTATCAGGCAGCAGCAGACGTCTGGTCAATCGGACAGATGTACGACCATATCATCGTGGTGGCCGAGGAATATGCGGACGAGATTGACCGGTGTCTCGCTTCCACTGAAGAACAACCGCTCGGGAAGACCGAGTTCGGTGAACGATTGTTCCGGATGGGTGGTTTCCCACCGGTCAAAATCCGCTTACCTGATGAGATGAACCAACCCCCGAACAACACGGACAAGCGCGAGACGCTCGAAGGACGAATCGACGAGTTATCTGCACGCTTGAACCGCCTTGAACCGCTCGCCCGCGCGGCAAACCCTGACGTCAAAGCCCGACATGGCGGTTTCGGCTGGCTGAACGCACAGGAATGGTACGACCTCATCGAGATGCATACCCGTCATCACTTACGGCAACAGGTCGATTTGGAGCGATATCTGATAGAGGCCGAGCTTTGAATCCATAAGAAAAACCCTGTATCAAAGACAATGGTCTCTGGTACAGGGTTTTCTTTAGTTCGACATCAATCGAGGTACACGTCCTCAATCTCTCCGAACGTCTCTTCATCAAACACGAACGATCCGTTGGCGTAGCGATCTAGAAGTGTCAATTGCTTCGTCTTGACCGTCTTCGCTTTCTCTTTCCCGATGATGTGGAGCGTTTCATCGTCATGCACCGGGAGCACACGACGAATCTGGTGTGGTTTCGATTTGACTTCGCGGATGAGCATCGTCCCGCGCAAGTTACGGTTCGTGCAGTCGAACTGGTCCTCGAGCTTCATCTTCTTGACCGCTCCACGTTGCGTCACGAGGACGAACAGTGGCGGTGTGAAGAAGGCGAAGGCATCTGCGACCATGTCCCCATCCTTCAAGTTCATCGCTTTGACACCGGCGGCCCGCTGGCCGACGACCGGCACGTCATCTTCTTTGAACCAGAGGCCGTAACCGCGCTCGGAGACGAGGAACAGTTGACCTGGCCCGTCACTGATGCCCGCGAAGACGACCTCGTCGTCGCCTTTTAGCTTGAGCGCCATGAGCGCCTTCGACTTGCGTTGGGCGTCATAGTCACGGAGCGGCGTCCGTTTGACCATGCCTTCACGCGTCACGAACAGACAATGTGCGTCGGTGTCGAACGTCGAGACGACATCGGCCGAGACGACTTGTTCGCCTTCGATCGGCACGAGGTTGGCGACATGCTGACCGGCGTCTTTCCATTTCGACTCTGGAATCTGATGGACCGGGATGAGCAAGTAACTGCCTTTGTTCGTCCAGACGAGCAAGTGGTCCGTCGTCATCGCCTGGGTGACGAGGACGGGACGGTCTTTCTGCTTCATCTCCGGCATCTCGTCGCTCGAGGCGCCATATGAGCGCATCGATGAACGTTTGACGTAACCGTCGCGGCTGACGAACACCATCGTCTCTTCGACGGCGATCATGACCTCTGTCTTCAGTTTCAACTCTTCGACCTCGGACTCGATGACCGAGCGCCGTGCGTCGCCGAACTCGTCACGGAGTGCGGTCAACTCTTTCGAGATGAGCTTCCGTTTCGTGGCGTCGACGTTCAAGATGTTGGCGAGGCGGGTGATCTCTTTCTGGAGTGCCTTCGCCTCTTTCTGGAGCTCGACGATATCCGTGTTCGTCAACCGGTAGAGTTGGAGCATGACGACCGCTTCGGCTTGACGGTCCGTGAACGAGAACCGCTCCATGAGCTTCTGTTTCGCCTCGGACTTGTCTTTGGCCGAACGGATGAGTTCGAGCGTCTCGTCTAGGACCGAGATGGCCTGTTCGAGCGCGTCGACGATTTCGGCGCGTTTCTTCGCCTGATCGAGTTCGAACGTCGTGCGACGGGTGACGACTTCTTCGACGTGCTTCAAGTACGCGTCGATGATCGACAAGAGACCCATCTGTTTCGGTGTCCGGTTGACGATGGAGACCATGTTGTAGTTGTAGGCGAGTTGCAGATCGGTATGCTTCAAGAAGAAATGGAGCACACCTTCCGCATCGGCTTCCTTCTTCAACTCGATGACGACGCGGACGCCGGTCCGGTCGGTCTCGTCACGGACTTCGGCGACGCCTTCGACTTTACGGTCGAGACGGAGCTCTTCCATCTTCTTGACGAGGTTCGCCTTGTTCACCTCATACGGGAGTTCGGTGATCGTGATCTGTTCACGGCCGCCCTTAAGTGGCTCGATGACCGATTTGGCACGGATGATGACCTTGCCTTTGCCGGTCTCGAACGCCTTCAAGATGCCGTCTTTGCCCATAACGATCCCGCCAGACGGGAAGTCCGGCCCTTGCATATAACGGAAAGCGTCATTCGTCGTCTCGACCTCACCTTTCAGACGGGCGATGGCGAGGTTGAGCACCTCGGTCAAATTGTGCGGCGGAATCTCGGTCGCATAACCGGCAGAGATCCCCGTCGTCCCGTTCATGAGCAGGTTCGGGAGGAGTGACGGCAAGACAAGCGGCTCTTCAGTCGAATCGTCGAAGTTCGGCGTATAGTCGACCGTGTTCTTCGAGATCGACGTCAGCATGACGCCGGCAATCTTCGACAGACGGGCCTCGGTATACCGCATCGCGGCGGCCGAGTCGCCGTCCATCGAGCCGTTGTTCCCGTGCATGTCGATGAGCGGGTAACGCAACTTCCAGTCCTGCGATAGGCGTACCATCGCCTCATAGACGGAACTGTCACCGTGCGGGTGATAGTTACCGATGACGTTACCGACCGTCTTGGCCGATTTGCGGTACGGTTTCTCGTTCGTGTTGCCTTCATGGTGCATCGCATACAGGATGCGGCGTTGAACGGGTTTGAGCCCGTCGCGCGCGTCCGGGAGGGCCCGGTCCTGGATGATATATTTCGAGTAACGCCCGAAGCGGTCACCGACGACCTGTTCGAGCGACAAGTTTAAAATGTGTTGAATCGTCGACATCGTTACATCACTTCCTCAATCGCTTTAGTCACGTGTTCATTGGCGATGATCGAATCATCTTCCTGGAGGCCGAAGGCGACGTTCTCCTCGATCCACTCCCGGCGATGGGCGACATTGTCCCCCATGAGCACCGAGACACGCTTATCGGCGACGGCAGCATCGTCGACCGTGACACGGATGAGCGTCCGTGTGTCGGGGTTCATCGTCGTCTCCCATAGCTGGTCGGCGTTCATCTCACCGAGACCTTTGTAGCGCTGGAGGATATAGCCCTTCTTATACACTTTGACGAGCTTCTCGAGCGCCTCTTCGTCCCAAGCGTACTCGAACTGTTCCGACTTGCCTTTCCCTTTCGAAATCCGATAGAGCGGCGGCAAGGCGACGAACACTTTGCCGGCCTCGACGAGCGGGCGCATATAACGGAAGAAGAACGTCAACAGGAGCACTTGGATGTGTGCCCCGTCCGTATCGGCATCGGTCATGATGATGATTTTGTCGAAATTGCAGTCCTCAAGGTCGAAGTCATGGCCGACCCCGGCACCGATCGCGTGGATGATCGTATTGATTTCCTCATTCTTCATGATGTCCTGGAGTTTCGACTTCTCCGAGTTGATGACCTTCCCGCGCAGCGGCAGGATGGCCTGGAATGTTCGGTCACGACCCTGTTTAGCCGAACCGCCGGCCGAGTCACCCTCGACGAGGAACAGTTCGTTCTTGGCGGCGTTTTTCGATGTCGCCGGCGTCAGTTTTCCGTTCAAGATGCTCGAACGTTTCTTCTTCTTGCCGTTGCGCGCCTCTTCCCGGGCTTTCCGGGCGGCTTCGCGGGCCTGGGCGGCGCGGATCGCCTTCTTGATGAGCATCGTCGCCATCTGCGGGTTCTCCTCGAGGAAAATCGTCAGTTGTTTGGCCATGACACCATCAGCGCTCGTACGTGCCTCGGGCGAACCGAGTTTCGATTTCGTCTGCCCCTCGAACTGGAGGAATTCTTCCGGGATCCGTACCGAGACGATGAGCGTCAAGCCTTCGCGGACGTCACCGCCGTCGAGGTTCTTGTCTTTTTCTTTCAACAATCCGTTCTTACGGGCGTATTCATTCACGATGCGGGTCATCGCCGTCTTGGCGCCGACCTCATGCGTGCCGCCGTCACGAGTCCGGACGTTGTTGACGAACGAGAGGACGTTCTCAGAATAGGCGTCCGTGAACTGGAAGGCGAGCTCTAGCTCGATATCGTTCTCCGTCCCTTCGAAGTAGACGATCGGATGAAGCGTCGCCTTGTCGTCGTTCAAATATTGGACGAACTCGGCAATCCCTTCCTCGTAATGGAACGTCTCTTCTTTATCCGAACGCTCGTCCGTCAACGTGATCGTCAATCCTTTTAACAGGAATGCCGATTCACGGAGCCGTTCAGCGAGCGTGTCGTAGTTATATGTCGTCGTCGAGAAGATCGAGGCGTCCGGTTTGAAGTAGACGCTCGTCCCCGTCTGACGCGTCTTTCCGGTCTCGAGGAGCGTCGTCTGCGGAATCCCGCCGTCGGCAAACGTCTGCTCGAACACTTTGCCGTCGCGATAAATCGTGACGAGGACCTTGCTCGAGAGTGCGTTCACGACCGAGGCGCCGACCCCGTGGAGTCCACCTGATGTCTTGTAGCCACCTTGGCCGAACTTACCGCCGGCGTGGAGGACCGTGAAGATGACCTCTGGCGTTGGTTTCCCGGAGGCGTGCATCCCGGTCGGCATACCACGCCCGTGGTCGCGTACCGTGATCGCGTCATCTTTATGGATGGTCACGTCGATTTGGCCACCGAATCCGGCGAGCGCCTCATCGATCGCGTTATCGACGATCTCATAGACGAGATGGTGCAAGCCGCGATGGTCGGTCGAACCGATATACATCCCTGGACGTTTCCGGACAGCAGTCAGTCCTTCGAGCACCTGGATGGCGTCTTCATTGTAATTAAATAAGTCTGTTGACATCTTCGTCACCTCAATTTCGAACACACGTTCGTTTTTCTATCCTATTGTATAGCTGTTTTTGGATTCTGGCAAGCCTCCCTCCGCGAGCGGGGCTCGTGAAAAAAAGGAGACCTACCAAGGAGGTAGGTCTTAACCGAGAAGGCGGGCGTGCTCGACATAGATGCATCGATTTTCGATGTAGTCGAGTCCGGCATCGCGAGCGATCCGCTCGGCGTCCGGGCTGGTGAGCCCGAGCTGGTTGAAGACGAGACCGACATCCCCATGTCGGACGGCATCTTCGGCCACGCCGGCCAAATACTCATTGCGTCGGAAGACGTCGACGATATCGACGCGACCCGGGATGCTCTCGACCGTCGGATAGACTTTGCGTCCGTTCCACGTCTCGAGCGTCGGATTGACAGGGATTACCGTGTAACCTTGCAACAGCAGATAGTCTGCGATTTGGTTCGCGGTCTTGTTCGGGTTCGCTGACACGCCGACGACAGCGATCGTCTTCGCTTCGGTGAGCCATTGTTTCAAACGTTGATCGTCCATCCTGAAATCCCCCTTTTGTTTACGTTCTCAGTGTACCTTTACCTGAATCACCGTTTCAAGCTTTATTTTCTTTTATCATATAACTGTAACTCTTTCAAATTTTTATAACAAATCAATTGGTTCACCATAACTTATTATGTAAACCGTGATATATGACATTATTTTTCTGGTTTGCAGGTCGATGTGTGTCTCGGATGGAAATGACGTGTGAACGAACGTTGCGTGAAATATCTATTTCACGCAACTATACGCACGATTTAAAGGCGTTTGCGCGTGTCGATTTTAATCGATTGTTGGATAGGCATGGGCAAATGAAGATGGGTTCGGTATACTGAAAAAAGGAGGTGTTCGCGTGGGAACAGCCTATGAGGAACGTCGCGGTACACTATATAATTACCGCATCACTTTTTATGGGAACGTGTTCGCTTGGCTCATCCATGTCGTGTTCTTGATCACGTTTTGGCGGCTTGACGTAACCGTCCTTGCCTGGTCGAACGTGCTCAGCGTTCTCTATTACACATTGTCTTTTTATTTTGTACATAAACGATATTATCGGACGTTCTTCATCGGCCTCTTCGTCGAGGTCGTCTATAACGCCATCATCTCGACAATCGTCCTTGGCTGGGGCGCGAACGTCCACTACTTCATCCTCACGGTCGCCTATGGCGTGTTCTTCATGCCGAACGTGAGCCGGGCCATCCGGATCGCCTCGACGATGCTCGCCATGGTAATCTATGGCTATTTATATGTGAACGTGACGGACGGGACATCGCCACTCGACCCGACCCTCGAGCAAGTCATCGGGGTGACATGTTTACTCGCGACCATCGCCTTGATCGCCGGGCTGTCATTCATCTTCGAAGGGGCGGTCGTCGAGGTGACGTCCGAACTCGAACAGACGAACGAACGGCTACATACCCTCGCCTCGCGGGACGGTCTGACCGGCCTCTATAATCGTACGACCGGATACCGTTTAATCGAAGAGGCGATCCGTGAAGCGGTCTTGTCGGGACGCCCGTATGCGGTCGTCTTGGCCGACATCGACCATTTCAAGTCGTTCAATGAACGGCATGGCCACGACTGCGGCGACCTCGTGCTCAAACAAGTCGCCTCTGCGCTCACGCGGACCGATGGCATTGCCGTCCGTTGGGGCGGCGAGGAGTTCCTCTTGTTCTTGACGAACCAGTCAGAGGACGAGGCGGCGCAAGCAATCGACCACCTGAGACAGCAAATCAAATCTCTCGAGACGATTTATGAGGGACGACGGCTCAGTGTGACAATGACATTCGGTGTCACGACACACCGTGGGTTCAAGCCTGTCGACACGCTCGTCAAAGAGGCGGACGACCGGCTCCGGGCCGGGAAACAGGCCGGGAAAGACCGCATCGTCACGTCAATCCATCATTAAGCGAGGAGCGATTTTTTGAGTATATTCCGCCAGCTCGGCCAATCACCGACGAAAGTCGACGCGAGACGTTTCAACTTGAGCGGCTATGAACGCATGCCGGGCTTTATCCAACGGTTCTTGAACCACTTGGCCGCCAAACACTACTCGGAGCAGACCGCGCAGCGCTATCTGTATGATTTTTTGGATTTCTTCCGCTGGGTCGAGACCGCGAGTGCTTCCGAGGTCGACCCGTCATCGGTCGAAATCGAATCGTTCGTCGAGTTCGACCATGCCGGGGCTGAGGCGTACGCGACGTACCTCGCCCTCGAGCTCGACAACGCACCGAGCGTGATCAACCGCAAATTGTCGTCGATGCAGTCGCTGTTCAATCATCTGATCGAGACGGGCATCACGGCGCACAACCCGTTCCAGGCCGTCGAGCGACCGAAGCGCGCCAAGCGCAACCCGGTCTATTTGACCGAACAGGAATGGCTCGACTTCTCGACGCTCGTCCGCAGCAACGTCGGCATGTCCGACCGCGAAGCGAGCTGGTACGAACGCAATCGGGACCGGGACTTCCTGATGATCCAACTACTCGGATTGACCGGGATGCGTGTCTCTGAACTTGTTGGCCTTGATTGGAACGACATCGACCGAGAGAACGGGACGATCCGTGTCATCGGGAAAGGGAACAAGGAACGCGTCATCCCGATCGCCTCCCCGCTCGAGCCGCTCCTCGACGGCTATCGTGGTCAAGGCGCAGGTCCCTTGTTCTGCTCCGAGAAAGGCAAACGGATCTCGGTCCGCACGGTGCAGCACGCGTTGAAAGGGCACATCGACCGCCTGAAGCCATATCTGCCATTTTTGACGCACAAGCAGGTCACGCCGCATAAATTGCGACACACATTCGCCTCTCGTCTCGCCATGAGCGGGGTCGACGTCTTGACGATCCAACAACTGCTTGGACACGAGTCGGTGGCGACAACGCAAGTATATGCCCATATCGGTGACGAGAAGAAAAAACAAGCGCTAACCGGTTTACGATAACTTATTATGTAAACCAAGATAAAACACCCGAATCTATCAACAGGATAGGTTCGGGTGTTTTAGTCATAACTGTTTTGTCGAGAGGATGACAATCGTCTCATCGAGCACTGTATAGTAGGCGTCCTCGAACGTTTGACGTTCGTTCGTCTCGAGGTTGAAGATGCTCACGCCGCTCCCTCCTTCAGCCGATTCATGGATGAAATAGGTCGAAGCGAGTACGCGCTCGAACGGAGCCGTATCGAGGAAGCGGGCACCGGTCGTCGCGTCAATCAGTTCGGTGTGATCTTCTGATTCCTCGACTTTGATAAAGACCGTCGAACTGACATCATCATACGTGAAGTCGATCGGTTCATAGGCCCCCCAGTCGACAACCGTGACCTCCCGGAGCACGTCCGGTGCCGCCAACTCATAAATCGTCTCCTCATTCGCTGCATCGACGAACGCAGAGAACCGCAGTTTCGCGTCCCGTTCCCCGAGATATTGGACCGTGTCCCCTTCCCCATGGAGCCGAATCAAGTCCTCGAACGGAATCTCCCCTTTTCGGTCCCGGATAGCCTCGACCGCCTCGTCGAGCGAACAGATGAGGATCGCTTCGGAGTGGTCGATCGCATCGTCTGGCGAGACCCGTCCGTCCTCGAGCGCCTCGTAATAGGCGAACTCGTCCAATCGGGCGTTACATACGATATAAGGAACCCCGTCCAGCTCGGTCGTGAACAGATACAGCTCGCGGAACTTACCGGCATGGCCGACGAGCCGTTCATCACGGATCCGTTCTTGGAACGACGTCTCGGCATCATACAACCATGCCTCGTCCGCATCCCCGAAACTCGTCAAGAACAGGAAGTAACGATCGGCGAGTACCCAATAGAGCGTGCTGTTGCCTCGCTTCTCGAATGTCGCGAGCACAACCTCCTGTCCAGAGCGGTAATCGAAGGCGATCAGTTCCGTTCGGACGACCCCGGTCCGGTCCGGCGTCTCGTTCAAGAAATAGACGCGGTCCTTACTGACGAACAGCTTCGAGATCCCGTAGTCTTCATACACACGACGGCCGACCGGAGTGACGGAACCGTCTTCTTCGTCATAGCGGAAGATCGAGAAACTTGTCTCACTCGACTTTTCGCGGTAATAGACGGACGTCTCGGTGACCGCGATCAAGTCCTCATGGCTGATTGACATGGCACGTGCATCAACGATTCTCATAGCGCACCTCTCTCATAAGAAGATTCGACCGGTTCGACGGTGACGATACCGGGTGGTCGTTTCGGGAATGAAATCCGCAGATGGGCGAATTCGATGACAGACTGGCGAGGGTCGGCCTTCTCGATCCAGCGAATTCGTTGCCGGTTCGCCAAGGCATGACCGATTTTTTCTTCGATTTGGAACTGCGAGATGCCGCGATAGGCGACTTCTTGGATATAGGTCGATTCATCGGGTTCGAACTGTTGCCAAATGCCCATCACGAGCTGCCCGAGCGAGGAGACCCGTTTCTCCGGCAGACGGACTGTCCGGAGCGTCTGCTCCACTTCCTTCAGACACTCGAGCGGGTCGTTCCCGACGGCGAACAGTCGCTTAGCCGAGTTGTTCATGACCCGGTAACGTCGTTTTCCGCTCTCGAGCCGGAGTACTTGCGCATACGGCTCGACCGGTACCCCATGAAAGAACGTATCGGTTCCGCCCCAGGAATAGCCGAAAGCGGGGTCGAATTTCTGAATCGTCTTCATGAAGGCGAGCATGAAATCCTCGACCTCGCGGCGTTCGAGCCGTAACCATTCGGCGAGTGCGAGCGTCCCGCGGTCCTTTCGGATGCGGTGCACCGGGAAGAACAAATCCCCTTCAGCCAGGCGATGTGGTTTGAGCTCCGTCCCGTCGGCTCGATAATCCGTAGCCGGACGTCCGCTCCGGCCTGCATAGATGATCCATTCGTCTTCCGTGCTCTCGAACGCGTAGGCTTGATGCGCCCATGGCGGCGTCACGTATAGAGCCGGATACTCCTCATACGTCTCAAGGTGCAGATAGGAACGGTCGGTCCACAGCTGCGCGAGCAAGCGGACGATTTCTCCCGTCTCCGACTCTTTTGGTGCGATATAATTGCCGGTGTTACCGATATACGTCAAGACATGGAAGTCGTAGGCATGGTACAGGTGACGGACGATCCGCTCGAACACCGCGGCAATCATCCGTTCGAACAACGGATGATCCTCGTTCCGGTCGACCGATGTCGCATCGACCGTACACATGAGCCAACCCATGCGGACGTACAGGCGAATCCGGAGCGGATACGAAATCAATGGGGACGAAGATGCATGAATCTCCGTCAGACCGAGGTTGGCCATGTTCTCGACTTGTAACGTGAAACCGCTACGCCTCAGTTGTTCCTCCATCTTCTTTTTCCAATTGATCGTCTCCATGCACATTCACTCGCTTTCCGTGGCCATCGTTCTTGTGTGGCTCATTGTGAAATTTTTCCCGTTTCTTGATTCATACAAACGCCTTTCCGTCGGCATGTTCCGTAAGACGTTTGAACGCCTCGTCGAGAACGGCGCGCGACGTCCCGAAATTGATCCGTTCGAACGTCTGGCCCGATTCGCCGAATGGGCCACCTGGCGACAAGAACAGACGGACTTCCTCATGCAGCCACTTCTTCCGCGCTTCCGGTTCCAGGTCGAGCGCTGCGAAGTCGATCCAGAGGAGATAACTCGCCTCGGGCAGGAACGTCTTCAATTGAGGCAGTTCCTCATTGAACCGATTGACGAGATATGTCGCCTGCTCCTCGAGTTCGGCCGTCAACTGGTCGAGCCAACGCTCGGCCCGCGAATCCGTATAGGCCGCGATGATGGCCGTGTTCGCGAACGGTGTCGGCAGCACGTGGTGTTTGTTTTGGACTTGGGTGATCCGCTTCCGCATCGCACCGTCCGGACAGATGATGTATGACGCGAATAATCCGGCGATATTGAACGCCTTCGATGGTGCACTCACCGTGATGACATTGTCATCGAGCCGGTTGAGGGCGGTGTGCCGTTGTGACGGATAGGTCAAGTCGGCATGAATCTCATCCGCGACGAGGATGACGTCATGACGACGCGCCAGTTCGACGACTTGCTTCAGCTCGGACTCGGTCCATACCCGTCCGACCGGATTGTGCGGCGAGCAGAGCAAGAACAGCTTCGCCTTGCGCATCTGTGTATCGAGCGCATCAAAGTCCATCTCGTAACGACCATCGACTTGACGGAGCGGCGCGTCCAGCAGCTCCCGCTTCAACCCGGTCACAAGTTCATGGAACGGCGGATAGACGGGCGATTGGATGACGACCCCGTCCCCTTCCTCCGTCAACGCCTCGACGATATGTGTCAATCCTGGTACGACACCGTTCGAGAACAGGACGTGATCGGCATCGACCTTCAGCTTGTGACGGCGCCCATACCAGGAACTCACGGCAGCCTGCGCGTCTCTCGAGAACAGCGTATACCCGAACTCCCCGGTCGCGGCCCGTGCCGCGAGCGCCTCTGAGATGGACGGTGCCGTGCGGATATCGATGTCAGCGACCCAGAGCGGTAAGACGTCGTCCTTTAGACGGAACCAACGGTCGAGACCGTCCCATTTCACTGAATCCGTTCCCGTCCGATCAAGCGATTGATGTAAGATTGATTTCATGTTCATCCCTCCTATCTCTACTGTAACAAAAAAAGAGCGTGCGAGTCCGCAAAACGGTGGCGGATTCGGGACGCGTCAGCTATAATCGACCGAGATACTTCAAGGAGGTGAATCCGATGACCGTGACCGTCATCCGCCATAAACGCCGGAAACGGGCAGCCTTTTTCGTCACACCGGACGGGATCGAGCTGCGGATTCCGGCAAGGCTCCCGAACCGGGTCGTCGAGGCGATTTTAACAGATCATGCCGAGTGGATTGCGGAACGCATCGCGACATTACCGAAGCGTGACCTCTTGCCCGACGACAGGTTGCTCCTGTACGGGGAAACGTTGCCGCTTGTGAAACGCGATGCTGAGACCGGATTTCGCTTCGATGGGGAAAAATTCTATTGTCCGCTCGCGTGGGGCGAGTCGTCGCTACGGGAAGCGTACGAGGCTTGGCTCCGAGAGCATGCGCTCGCCCACGTCACCGAACGTGCACCCCACTACGAACGATTGCTCGGTGTGAGGGCGAAGCGGATTCGCATCGGTAACCAAAAGACGCGTTGGGGGTCGTGCAGTTCAACTGGGACGATTTCCATCAACGTCCGGCTCATGCTCGCCCCGAAAGAAGTGATGGATTACGTCATCGCCCACGAATGGACCCACCTCGTCCACTTTGACCACTCGAACGCGTTCTGGTCGACGCTCGCTTCGGTCTATCCGGATGTCACCGGCGCGATGGCCTGGTTGAGACAGCATGGCCATACGCTGCAAATCAAAAAAACCAATTGAACGTGTCCCTCGTACAGGGCACGTCCGATTGGTTTTTTTAGATGGCGGACGTGAACCGCTCGGCTGTTCCGTTCAGCGATTCGGCCGACTGTTCGATATGCACGAACCGCTCGAGCGTCTGTTCCATGATGCGCACACTCTCTTGAATATCCGTACTGGAGCGAGAGACACCGTCAACAATCGAGACGAGTTCTTTATTCATCCCGTCCGTGTTCGCGCGCACTTCGATGACGGCACGTTCGACGAGACGTGACAAGTTCCGCACCTCGGTCGCGACGACGTTGAAACCGAGACCATGTTCACCTGCTCGCGCGGCCTCGATGGCGGCGTTGAGCGACAACAGGTTCGTCTGGGCGGCGATCTCTTTGATTGTACTGGCGATCTTCGTGATCTCGGCAGCCTGCTCCTGCAAGTTAGCGAGCGTCTTTAAATTCTGATTTGAGTCCGCGTCGAGGCGTTCGATTGTCCGCTTCAACTGTTGACTCTCCTCCATGCCACGCCGGGCACGGTCGTCAAGGTTTTCTGCCATGTCACGGAACGAGCGCGCATATTCCTCGATCGTCTGTTGCCGACTCGTGATATCGGAGGCGATTTTGACGACGCCGACGACCTCGTCCTGTTCATAGATCGGCATATACGTCGCCTCGAGCCATATCGAATCACCCCGGGCGTCGATTCGCTCGATTTTGTCGGCCGAGCTGAAGCCGTCGAACAATTTGTTCCAAAACGCTTGATAGTCTGGGCTGCTGACGAAACTCGGGGCACAGAACAAATGATGGTGCATCCCGATCATTTCATCACGCTTGTATTTCATCGTCTTGGCGAACAGGTCGTTCACATCGACGACGCGTCGCTGACGGTCGAATCGAATCATCGCCACGTTGGCCTCGAGGGCACGGAGCACGTCAGGGGATGAGAGACTAGCCGTTGTTGTCAGTTCCATTCCGATTATTCCTACCTTCTTTTCTCGATTTCCTTTAGTGCTTTCTTCCTGGAATGTAGCGGAATTCTAGTGTACCTTGTGCGAAAAGTCCTGAATAGCATCGGTTTTTGAAATCGAGTCAATATCTTGAATTTGAAGTGTTTTCCAATTGTTCTCTCTGACGATGGTCATCAAAAAAAGGCCCATGCCAGGCACGGACCCTTGATTATTCCGATTCCTTGAAAATGGCTTGCAACAACGTGACTTGTGCGGCGTTAAGTTCACCGCGGCTATCCTTTGGATTGATGCCACCCATCATCTGTTCTTCGTACTAAATCCCGAAGTCGAGCGAACGCTCGGGCGCATCGTCCGGCGTATAGACGAACGTCGCTCTCACATCCGGGTCCCGCTCGATTGGAACGGGTTGGTCTTCCCATTCAACCTCATCCGTCGTTCGATCAAGCTGAGTAATCGTCTCAGCGTCGGTAATGGTGCGTATGGGTCCATAGGCACCATCCGTGTTTAACGTCTGATAGTCGATGCGAGACGGATCCAAGTCTTCCTCGCTACTGGCACAACCGCCAAGAAGCAGTCCCATACAGATGACACATCCTGACAACATGCGTTTCAACAGTGCATCCCTCCTCGATTTACGTCCAATCCATTCATTCGAACGCCTGCGGGAACAGCTGTTGGAACGTCTCCGCCCCGGCGCTCGACAGTTTGAACACTTTCCCGGTCTTCACGTCCTTCACATAGACATCGACTTTTTTCGACCGTTGCTGATAACTGACTTCGAACTGTTGACCGAGATTCCCACGCCACAGCGTCAAATACTTATAGTCTTTCGTCTCACCACTCTTCGTCGACGGGCGCGCGGTCTCGATGGCTTCGACCAACTGGTCATAAGCTTTGCCGCTCACGTTTACAGCATCAGGGTAAGGGAGCGGGACTTCCCGGTGATACGGATACTGATGGAGGTAAGCGACCGCTATCTCGTCTTGATCTGCAGAAACGGTCAAGAGAGGGCTCGTTCGATAGCGCATCGACACGGTTTTTGTTACGTTTTGTCCGTCCACGTCAATCGTGACGTCATATAGCGGATAGGCTGTCATCGGTTCCATCGTGCCACCGTTATGGATTCGACGGAAGGTTAAACTGTCAGCCCCGTTGAGCAAATCGGCATCTTGTAAAATGGAGGAGGAATAGCGAGCCTTGTCTCCACCATAAGACTGGAGCAGATGAGGCATGTTCGTGGCCTTATCTCGTCCTAATGCGATAAACACATCGGACGGTCTAAGGTTCGGCAAAAAGTGGAAAGATGGGGTAAAGTAGCCCCCTTCTTCAATCCCAATCTCGACCGTGCCACTAAATCCAGGCGAAATCCTCATAAGTGTGACCGGATACGGTTCGATGTCTTGTTCATTGTCATAGAAGGCGTCCGGCTTATGTAACGCAGCCCGTTCATTTTCGGTCGCGATATAGACGGTCGGAAGAGCAGACATTTCAGTTCCGACCTCGTCTTTCAAGTAGGCAGGTCTTTCTGCAAGCTCGACGGCCCGATACCCTTCCATCCCGTCCATCCGGTCTGATTTACAGAGCGCATAGATTGTATCCCCCTCGACATAGGTCACTTCATTAAAACTATATCCATAATAGTCATCATTCATAAGCGGGGCCCGGGTCGCATACGCCATTCCAAGCACGGAAAACGTCTCTCCATTCAGTTCGGACAGGGGTTCACCGTCTTCACATTGGTTCAATATGGCTTCGGCATCCACTACAGGCTCCTGACTGTTCATCGTAACCCGCTCGGCCTGCCAATGTTCCTCGATATGACCATAACGGACGACGTCAATATCTTCCGAGCAGCCTGCCGTCAACCACAACAGTGACAATGTCATTAGCGTTCGTTTCTTCATGTTCAAGCCACTCATTTCTTCTTCAAATCCGGGAAATAGGACAAGAACGTCTCGGCCCCTTCGCTCGTCAGTTTGTACGTCTCCTCAGTCACTCGGTCGGTCACGTAAACGTCCAGCTTCTTCGAGCGCTGTTTATATGTCACCTCAAATTCTTGACCTTTAAGCCCGTCGACGATTGTGAGGTACGGATACTCCCCTGCATCGCCCGAGCGGTTGGTCGGCTCAGCGCCGTCGATTGCTTGAATCAGGTCGTCCATCTCGTTCCCAGACGCACGCAACACGGTCGGATACGTCAAAATCGATTCGTTGTTGAACGGTTTCTCGTGTAGGTAAATCAGTGGACCGCTCACAGTCGGCATATACTGCTCGTCCGGATTGTCCTTGAGCGCCTTTTGTTCGGAAGTCGTCAACAGTTCCTTGGCACGATATGTGATGGTCACCATCTCGGTCACCGGCTTTCCTTCACGGGTATAATTGAACTCGTACAGTGGATAGGACTTGTCGGGCAACAGTTCCGATTGGAGCGGCAGGCGTTTGACTGTCAACTCCTCATATAACCGTTCTTCATTCAACGGGTCGACGATTTCATCTATCGGACTCACCGAGAAAAACAGGTCCGCGAGATTCATCAACACATATGGTTTCTGTTCTTCAGGATGATATCCGATTGCGACTTTAATCTCGTCCATATGCGCCATCGTCGGGTCGAACATCACCAACGGAAATTGGACCGGTCGATCTCCAATCGTCAATTCCATCTCGCCGTGGACGGCCGGTGTGAACGTGACGAGGGTATCAAGAAAAGGTTCGACAGCATTACTCGGATCCATTAATTCATCCGCATCGAGGAATGTTGCTTCGGCGCTCTCACCAGCAGGTTCGATGAACGGGATTCGCTGTATGTGGTTCCCTTTCTCAGTATTGACGAAGTGAGGGAACGCATCGATGACCTCGGCTTGGAAACGTTCCGAGAGCACGTCACGACAAAGCACATAATGCTCATCCCCTTTTATGTAGGTCACCGCTTTATAGGCATACTCTTCGCCGGTGTCTGTCATCGGATGGCGATTCGCAATGACCGTATCGTAAACCGTCAAGTCTCCCTTCAATTCAGTCGTCAATTTCCCGGTACAGGCCTGTAGCGTCTCACCGACCGCCTCAATCTCCTCAGGTTGTTCGAGTGAATACTTACTGACAGTCCAATGTGCGTTGACGTACGACAAGTTGACGACGTCTGGCTTTTCCTCCCTGCATCCGACCAATAACCCGGTGGATAACACAAGTAAACCGACTAACTTTTTCAAAACATCCGCCCCTTACCATCTGTTTGTACCAATTTTACCATTATATGACTTTAGGTGGGAATACGAAAAACCCGTCCACTTTCATGGACGGGATACGTGTATCAATTAGACGGCTTGATCAATCGCACGCGTCAATCGCGTCTCGACGTCACGGGCCACAGTTTGAAGCGATTCATCCTCAATCAGTTCGATCAGTTTCGTCGGCTTCGGCATCCCGACATGGGTCGCCCCGTCCTTTGTGAACACGGCAAGCTTACATGGGAGGAAATACCCGCCTTCTCGGTGCGCCGTGATGACTTTCTTCGCCTCTTTCGGATTGCATACCTCAAGGATACGATAGTCCCCCTCAATTGGCTGGCCTTTCTCTTCAAGCGTCTCACTCAAATTGAAGTCCCAGAGCACCCCGAACTCTTCTTCTTTGAGCGTCGTTTTCAGCTTCTCGACGACCGCTTCGACCGTCTGATCGGTCTTGACCGTATAATCAAACATGTGAATCCCTCCTCGATTGTAGTCTCTCTCGTCATGTACCCGAACTGAGGATCAACAAATCGTGAAAAAAGTATATGTGATTTGAAACATATTCGACGTCCATTACGTATGGATGAGAGAAAATAAAGAAGTCCAACCTTACGTAAAGGAGAAGTGGTTGCCGTGACGGTCACCGTATTCACACATACAAGCTGCAGTTCTTCCCGTAAGACGCTCGATTGGTTACGTGAACAGAATATCCCGTTCATCGAGAAGAAATTGACGGACCAAGGGATGTCGTTCAACGAGTTCAAAGACATGCTCCGCCTCACCGAGAACGGGACGACCGACCTGTTGTCCGTCCAAAAGAGTGTATACAAACAAGCGGCGGATCAACTTGACGAGATGTCGCTCCGTGAGCTGTACAGCTTCGTGGCATCGCATCCCCAGATTTTGAAGAGTCCGATCGTTGTCGATGATAATCGGATTCAAATCGGGTTCAGCGAGAAAGAGATTCGCACATTCATCCCGCGCCATGACCGCATCGCCGAATTGAAACGATTGCTCGACAACAAGTAAGAGCCCTGCCGAAGCAGAGCTCTTTTTGTTATGCCTTCTTGAGCCGGGCCGCCAAGCGGTTGCCGAATGACTGAATCGATTGGACGAGCAGAATCAAGACGAAGATGGTCACATACATGACCTCCGGCTCGAAGCGGAGATGCCCGTACTGATAGGCGATATCGCCGAGTCCACCGGCCCCGACGAGTCCGGCCATCGCGGTCGCCCCGATCAAACCGATCGTCGCGATCGTCAAACCGAGCACGATCGAGGAGCGGGCCTCCCGAATCAATACGTACCAGATGATTTTCCGGGTCGAGATGCCCATCGCCTCATACGCCTCGACGACGCCGCGGTCGACCTCGAGCAGCGCCGACTCCATGAGTCGCGCGATATACGGGGCCGTGAACACGATTAGCGGTAACAGCACGCCTTGGACGCCGATCGTCGTTCCCATGATGAAGCGGGTGAACGGGAGGATGAAGAACAAGAGGATGATGAACGGGATCGAACGGACGACGTTGATGACACTCGATAAGATGCCGTAGAAATAACGGTTGGCGAGCCGGCCGTTCGGTCGCGTCAAGACGAGCAGCGTCCCGAGCGGCAGTCCGATCAACGTCGAGATGACGAGCGCGATGCCGGTCATCGTGAGCGTCTGAATCGTCCCCGTCCAAATCAAGTCACCCCAATTTTCCCAAAACTGAAGCATGGTTCGTCACCTCCTTCACTTTCACACCGCTCGCCTCTAAGAAACGGACGGCTTGGTCGGTCTGGGCCTCATCGCCGTCCAAATGGACGAGCAGATTACCGACGAGACCACCTTTCAACTTTTTGATGCCGCCCCCGATGATGTTCGGCAGTAAGCCGAACCGTTTCGTCAATTGGGCGAGCACGGCCTGTTCACTTTGATGGCCGATGAACGACAAGTTGACGAGCGTCCCGTGCGTGCTCAATTCGTCGACGACCTCTTTTGGGACATCGAGGTTCGTTTTCAAGAATTTGCGCGTCGTCGCATGCTGCGGGTCCGAGAACACGTCGAGCACATCCCCTTCCTCGATGATCCGGCCGGCCTCGATGACGGCGACCCGGTCACAGATGCGCTCGATGACTTCCATCTCGTGTGTGATCAAGAAAATCGTCAGCCCGAGCTCGCGATTGATGTCGAGCAACAGGTCGAGAATCGACTCGGTCGTCTCCGGGTCGAGCGCGCTCGTCGCCTCGTCGCTAAGCAGGATGTCCGGTTCGTGTGCGAGGGCGCGGGCGATGGCGACACGTTGCTTCTGTCCGCCCGACAATTGCTCCGGGTAATGTTTCCGATGGTCGGTCAATCCGACGATGTCGAGATACTTTTCGACACGCTCCCGGATCATGCGCTTATCAAGCCCCTCGAGACGGAGCGGGATGGCGACGTTCTCTTCGACGGTCGCCGTCTTGAGCAGGTTGTAATGTTGGAAGATCATTCCGATTCGATGGCGGAGTTTTGAGAGCCCACGTTTGTCGAGCTTCGTGATGTCCTGTCCTTCGATCTCGACCTGGCCCGACGTCGGGCGTTCGAGCAGGTTGATCATGCGGATGAGCGTGCTCTTGCCGGCCCCGCTTCGACCGATGATGCCGAAGATTTCGCCTTTCTCGATCGTGAGCGAGACGTCATCGAGTGCGGTGACGGCACCTTTGTTCACCGTGAACGTCTTCGTGATTCCTTTAAGTGCGATCATAGGTCCTCCTTAAAACGCCGGGACGATTGAGCCGTTGAACGTCTCTTCGATGAACGTCCGGACCTCGTCCGAGTGATAGTACGATTTGAGTGTCTCGACGACTTCGTCATCCTTGTTATCGGTGCGGACGACGACGTAGTTCGGATACGGGTTGTCGACCGTGTCTTCGTGGAACAAGGCGTCCTCATTGATCGACAGGCCGGCACCCATCGCGAAGTTCGTATTGATGGCAGCGAGTGCGACTTCCGGGAGCTGGGTCGGGAGCTGCGACGCCTCGAGTTCGATGAATTCAAGGTTGAGCGGGTTCTCGGCGATATCACGTTTCGTCGCCTTGTCCGTCAATCCTTCCTTCAGCGTGATTAGTCCCGCTGTCTCATAGAGACGGAGCGCGCGTAGCTCGTTCGCCGGGTCGTTCGGGACGGCGACCTTGTCACCTTCTTTCAAGTCCTCGATGTCGGTCAATTTCTCTGAGTAGAGACCCATCGGGAAAGCGACGGTCTTGAACACGTCGTCGATTTTATAGCCTTTATCGGACTTTTGCAGTTCTAGGAATGAGAGCGTCTGATAACTGTTCACGTCGAGGCTACCCTCGGCGAGCGCCGTGTTCGGCGTATTATAGTCGTTGAACACTTTGATATCGAGTTCGAGGCCGTCTTCGGCCGCGAGTTCTTTCACTTTCTCGGCGATCTGTTGGTGCGGCCCGCCCGTGACGCCGATCGTGAGCGACTCCGTGCTGAGCGCCTCGCTCGCGTCCGATTGTCCGCATGCCGAGAGCGCGATGGCGGCGAGTAGTGATGTCCCTGCAAGTACTGTTTTCTGTTTGAAGTTCATCTGTTTTTCCTCCTCCAAAATGAAAGCCCGCTACTCATTCAGAGTGGCGGGCACGACAAGTCAAAGTCGGACACGCTCATCTCCCAGACGATATCGTCTGTTGGAATTAGCACCATGATCATTACGATCTGGTTGCCGGGTTTCACAGGGCCAGTCCCTCCACCACTCTTGATAAGCAATCGGTCTATTAAGTTGTTATCATCTTACTTTTAATTCTTTTAATTGTAAATAGAAAATTGTAAATTTTCAAAAATTATTTTCAAAAAGTCTTTATCGAGTGGTTCCGGCAACTGTTGCAGTTCGGTTTCCATCATGACGGAGTCGACCAGTACCGGGATGTCGCCCGACCCGACCCCGAGCGCCTCGAGCGTCGTCGGTGCACCGAACCGTTTCAACCAGGCCTCCAAATACGGAGCATCGGCCGAGCGACGCAACCGCTCCTGGATGATTAGGCCGAAGCCGACCTTGTCTCCATGCAAGAAAGAGTGGGTCGACTCGAAGCGGCTGAGCGCATTATGGACCGCATGGCCCACGGCGACGCGTGTCCCGGCGTCACCAAATCCACCGACGGCGCCACCGATGGCGAGCACGTGATCGACCGCGAAGCGGACGTCGTCACTATACGACTCAAAAGCGTGCTCGCTCAATTCAAGTTCGACGAGACGCCCGCACTGCTCGGCCAAGACGAGTCCGGTGTTGACGCCGGCGTCAGCTGAGCTGTCACCACTCAAATAACGGGCCTCGTAAAACTTCGCGACCGTGTCGATGACACCGGCCCGAAAGTATTCATATGGTGAGCGTGAGATGACCCGTGAGTCAACGATGACCCGTTCGATGACGACGCGGAACATGTCGTAGCGGTCGTAGCTCCCGTCCTCCTGATAGACGACGCTGAGCGGTGTGAACGCCGCACAGTTCGAGGCGAGCGTTGGAACGACGATGAGCGGGACGTTCCGTTGATAGGCGACGAGTTTGGCCGTATCGACGAGCTTGCCGCCTCCGACGGCGATTAACACGTCGGCGTCCAACGGTTTGAGCCGTTTGACTTCCGAGTCCGTGCACTCCCCGCTGAACCTTGTTGCCGGATAGTCCGCGATGGCCGGAAAGATGGCTCGGACGACGTCATACCCGTTCTGACCGTGCAGGACGTGGGCACGTCGGCCGTCGACTAAGTCATCAAGACGGTCGAGCGCGTCATCGGCGTGGTCATATTCAAGGACGGCCTGACGAATCATGCGCGCACCTCCTCATAGGCGGCAAACAACCGCTCGATTCGTTCGACGGCCTCGTCAATCTTCGGTTCCGGTGAGACGAGACCGAAGCGGACGTATCCGTTCCCTTCCGAACCGAAGAAATAGCCCGGGGTGACGGCGACTCCTGCCTCGTACAATAACTTACGCGAGAACGATTTGGCATCGCCCTCGGGCACTTTCGCCCAGACGAAGAACGAACCCTCCGGCGGTTCGACGGCCCAGCCGGCCCGGTTCAACCCGTCGATCAGGCGATCACGCCGTGCCTCGTACAGTCGTGCCAAGTCATCGCGAATGGTACGGGGCGCCTCGAGCGCAGCGACAGCCGCCGCCTGGATGGCCGAGAACACGCTGACGTGGACGTGGTCCTGATACGTGTTGATCGCCTCGATGATGTCCGCGTTCCCGACGGCGAAGGCGACGCGCCAACCGGACATGTTGAAAGCTTTCGACATCGTATATACCTCGATGCCGACTTCTTTCGCCCCATCCGCCTGCAGAAAGCTAGGCGGGACGTGGCCATCGAATCCGATGCTGCCGTATGCGAAATCGTGGACGACCATCAAGTCCCGCTCCCGGGCGAAACGGACGGTATCGTCAAAGAAAGCGGGTGAGGCGACGGCTCCGGTCGGATTGCTCGGGTAGTTCAAATACATGAGTTTTGCATCTTGCGTATCGAGCGTCTCATAGTCCGGCAAGAAGCCGTTCTCTTCCCGGAGGACGAGGTCACGGACGACGGCACCGGCGAGGCGTGCCCCCGAGATGTAATCAGGATAGCCGGGATTCGGTAGCAAGATCCCGTCGCCAGGTTCGAGTACGCATTGCGGCAACGTGATGAGACCAGATTTTGAGCCGATGAGAATCGCTACTTCTGTCTCGGGATCAAGTTCGACTCCATACTCATTCAAATAGAACGTCGCCACTGCTTGCTTCAGGCGGGCCTGACCGCGGAACGGACCGTATTGATGGGTCGAGGCGTCGAGGAGCGCCGTCTGAAGCGCGTCACAGATTGGCTCAGGCGTAGGCAGGTCAGGCGTCCCTTGTCCGAGTCGGATGATGTCGCGGCCGGCCTGTTCGAGTTCGGCCAACTCGTTCGCGAGTCCGACGAAATGTTGTGGTGGTAACGTTTTAAGTAGATGTGAGCGTCTGTCAGTCATGAATAGTCCTCCTATGCAAAAAACACCCCTTTCCGCGGAAAGGGGTGTCGAGATACGGACGTATTCAAACAACCACCTTTCCATCTCTCAAGGTCACCTTGCTGGAATTAGCACAGTATTGAATCAATCTGTTGCTGAAGCTTCATCGGGCCAGTCCCTCCGCTTCTCTTGATAGAAAGTGTTTTATATGCGATTTGTCTTTTTGTAATATGTCACTTAGTTAACCAAACGTTACCAATCTTGTCAATCCTTTTTCGAAAATAGGTGTGGCCTATTGAATCCCGATAAAAAAAAGGTCATAGTACAAAGTGAACGTTATTCTACAAAATTTAAAAGATGAGGGGATGGACCTTTGGAATTAAATCGTCAATTGATTTGGAAGTTGAGCGTGATCGGATTGATTCTGCTCGTCCTATGGAAAGTCATCAGTGAACCGGACACGATTTCTAGTGTGTTGCACTATACGTTCCAGTTGCTGACGCCGATTATCATGGGAATTGCCATCGCGCTGCTCCTGAATACCGTCCTGTCCTATATAGAAGAACGGTTTCAATTAAAACGCTATCAAGGTTTGCTGATCGTTTACATCGTCTTCATCGGGATTCTCGTCATCTCTGCGGTGACGCTGTTCCCACGCATTTATTCGAGCCTCGCCTCACTCATCGAAGAGCTCCCGTTCTACATCCGACAGATTGACGGGTTCCTCGCCCAGTTGAACACGTACTTGAAAGAGTACAACGCGACGATTGCCCAAGCCATCGATTTCAGCCGCTTCGAGGAACGTTACTCGGGCTGGGTCGAGACCGCCGTCTTGTCGTCGGTCAGCTACGTGTCGAGCTTCACGATGACGCTCATCAACTTCTTGATTGGGATCGTCATCTCGATCTATCTGTTGAAAGACAAAGAGATTTTTGCCCGCATGTTCAAGCGTCTGTTGTATGCGATGTTCCCGGTCGCGTCAGCCAAGACGACGATCGACATCTTCCAAGAGATGGATTATATCTTCAAACGCTATATCATCGGGAAGTCGCTCGACTGCCTCATCATCGGGGTGCTGGCCGTCGCCGGTCTGTTGATCATCGGGGCGCCATACGCGCTTCTGCTCGGCGTCATCGTCGGTGTCTTGAACTTCATCCCGTACGTCGGACCGCTGCTCGGGATGATCCCGGCGTTCATCATCACTTACTTCTATGACCCGTTCACGGCGCTCATCGTCCTCTTGTTCATCTTCTTGTTGCAACAATTCGACGGACTTTGGCTCGGCCCGAAGATTCTCGGCGACAGCGTCGGCATCACCCCGTTTTGGGTCATCACCTCGATCATCATCGGAGGTAGCCTGTTCGGTCTCGTCGGGATGTTCATCAGTGTCCCGGTCACGGCGATGATTCAAGTCGTGTTCTCTCGGTTGATCGACTACCGGCTCAGCCGAAAGAATTTGAACGAATTATTATGACACATTGACGATTTATGTTGACACATTTCACGGAAATATCATAATCTTGAAGAGAAGACAGTCCAATGCAGAAAGGAGAGGTACCGATGTCAGTCATTCAACGCTCGCACGTCCAAGTTCATATTGACCGGCAGGCGCCTCTCCGTGATTTGAATCCGTGATGTCGCCTGCCTTCCGAGGCATGCCTAAGATCGTAGGGACGCGTATGCCTTTGTGCATGCTGCGTCCCTTTTCTTATTCTATCAACTAAAGCAGGTGACCTTAATGATTCAATCACTCAAACAGCTCGACCGTAACATTTGGATCCGCTTCCTCGGAGAGACGATCACCGGTGTCATGATGTTCATGATCGCACCGTTCCTCGTCCTATACTATAGCGACAAGCTCGACAGTTATATCCAGGTCGGGGTCATCATGGCGACCGGACCAATCATGGCGCTCATCGGATCGGTCGTCGGTGGACGGCTCGCAGACCTGTATGGCCGCAAACCAATCATGATGGCTGCCATTCTTGGCGACGCCCTCGCCCTCGTCGGTTTCGCCTTCGCCGAAACGTTTTGGCCGCTCCTTCTCTTGAACGCCATGCTCGGTTTGACGAACTCATTGTTCCACCCGGCCGCAAGCGCGATGGTAGCCGATGTGACCGAGCCCGAACAGATGAACGAGGCGTTCGGTCTGTTGCGGATGGGGCACAATATCGGGGCTGCATTCGGCCCGCTCCTCGGGAGTGCCGTCCTCTTTATCGACCGGCAGTATATCTTCTACTCGGCCGCTCTCGTCTTCGTCTTGTACGCACTCGTCCTCGGTCGCTTCATCCGGGAGTCGCTCCCAGAGACGACCGATGTCGACACGCCATCGAACCGGGATGTCCTGCGCGTGTTCTACAATGACAAGGTGTTCCTCGTGTTCATCTTTGCCGGTGTCTTCATCTCGATGGGCTTCTCGCTCATCGAGAGCATGCTGCCCCTCTTCTTGAGAGAGTCGATGCCATCGTACACCGATCGTGAGAACCCGTTCGCCTATATGCTCGCCTTGAACGGCATCATGGTCGTGTTGTTCCAGTTTCCGATCGCTTCGAAACTCGGCCGCAAGCCGTTCGGCAACGTCATGCTCGCCGGGGCGACCATCTTCGGGGTCGGCATGATTCTGATCGCCGTCATGCCGCGTCTCCTCTATTCACTCGGGACACCGTACCTCGTTCTCGTCAGCGTCTTGCTCGCGGTGTACGCCTTCTATACGCTCGGCGAGATGATCATGTCCCCGGTCCAACAGACGTTCATCGCCTTGATCGCTCCGGAGAATATGCGCGGTGCCTACAACGGGGCCGCCAGCATCCAATGGTTGATCGGCGGGGTGACCGCACCGATCATGGCAAGCCTGTTCTTCGACCAACGCGCCGGACATATCGCGTTGATCCTCGTCGGGGCGGCCAGTTGCGTGTCGGGACTCATCTATTGGCAACTTGGACGCCGCGTCAGCGCAGCCGAAGCGAAACAAAAGACAGCTTGACTTATAAAACCACACTGAACCTAGTCGTTTAGTGTGGTTTTTGATTTCGTTCGAATATCATTAAATTTTGAATTTTTCATTCGTTTATTCTTTACAAACATAATGATTCTTTTTTATGATGATACGGTTAAGGAGGGATCTTTCATGGAAAGGATCGATAAACAGAAAATTGTGGACAGCGTGCCACAAAAAGGTTTTTTCGGACAGCCTAAAGGCTTGTTCACGCTATTCTTCACTGAGTTTTGGGAACGGTTCTCGTATTACGGGATGCGCGCCATCCTCGTGTTCTACATGTACTACGAGGTATCTGAGGGCGGTCTCGGTCTCGACCAGAATGTCGCCTTGTCAATCATGTCGGTATACGGCGCACTCGTCTACATGTCGGGGGTCATTGGGGGATGGCTCGCCGACCGTGTCTTCGGGACGTCTCGGGCCGTCTTCTTTGGCGGAGTGTTCATCATGCTCGGGCATATCGTCTTGTCGATTCCAGGCAGCCTGACGTTCTTGTTCATCTCGATGGCACTGATTGTCATCGGTACGGGCTTGTTGAAACCGAACGTTTCAAGCATCGTCGGTGACCTGTATCACGAGACGGACCGTCGTCGTGACGCCGGGTTCAGCATCTTCTATATGGGGATCAACCTCGGTGCCTTCATTTCACCTTTGATTGTCGGTGGAGTCCAAAAGAGCTACGGCTTCCATTGGGGCTTCGCACTCGCCGCGGTCGGGATGTTCATCGGTCTCGTCGTCTTCCTCGTCACGAAGAAAGGCAACCTCGGTCTTGCCGGTTCATATGTGCCGAACCCGTTGACGCCGTCTGAGAAGAGAAACGCGATCAAGTATACGACGATCGCGGTCATCCTCATCGGTGGCCTGTTGGCCGTGCTCATCCCGCAAGGTTTGTTCACGATCAACACGTTCATCGGCCTCGTCGGTGTGTTCGGGATCGCCATTCCGACGATTTACTTCATTATCATGTATCGCAGTCCGAAAACGACGGAAGTCGAACGGTCACGGATCATCGCCTACATCCCGCTCTTCATCGCCTCGGTCATGTTCTGGGCGATTCAAGAGCAAGGGGCGACGATTTTGGCCAGCTATGCCGATAAGCGGACCGATCTTGAATTTTTAGGGATCACGCTCTCACCGGCCTGGTTCCAGTCGCTCAACCCGCTGTTCATCATCATGCTCGCACCGGTCTTCGCATGGCTTTGGGTCCGACTCGGTGACCGTGCGCCGAGCATCCCGACGAAATTCGCGTTCGGGATCTTGTTCGCAGGGTTAAGTTTCTTGGTGATCTTGCTCCCGGCCTATTTCGGAGGCCCGGACACGCTCGTCAACCCGCTCTGGCTCGTCCTTAGCTACTTCATCGTCGTGCTCGGTGAGCTCAGCCTGTCGCCGGTCGGTCTGTCGGCGACGACGAAACTCGCCCCGGCCGCTTTCTCGGCCCAGACGATGTCGCTCTGGTTCTTGTCGAACGCTGCGGCGCAAGGGATCAACGCTCAACTCGTCCGTTTCTATTCACCGGAGAACGAGATGCTTTACTTCGGGATTATCGGTGGCGCGGCCATCGTGCTCAGTCTGATCCTGTTCGCACTCGCCCCGGTCATCAAAAAGTATATGCGCGGCATTCATTAAGCGCAAAAGCCCATTCCTCGGCCGAGGAATGGGCTTTTGTATGCTTTGCTTATTTACGGACTTGGATGAGCGACAAGTAGCGGTCAATCAAGTCATGGTTGAAGTAATCGTGGAACCGGTCCGACTTGAGCGATTGAATCGACTCATGGAACGTCGCCGGGAGTGACGAGATGCCTTGACTCTCGATTTGTTTGGCCGAGTACTCAAACAAGTCGTCCTCGTTCGGTGATGACGGCTCAAGCTGTTGCTCGATCCCTTCGAGTCCAGCGTAAATCAGGGCCGCGAGGGCGAGATATGGGTTGGCGCTCGGGTCTGGGTTACGGACTTCGACGCGTGTCGCACTGCCGCGTGACGCCGGGATTCGAATCATCGAACTGCGGTTCGACGGGCTCCAACAGATGTTGACCGGTGCCTCGAAGCCTGGAACGAGACGTTCATATGATTCTGGGAGCGGGTTCGTGAAGATGGCCGTCGCACGGGCATGCTTCAAGATGCCTTCGATGAAATGACGAGCTGTGACCGACAGGCCGTAATCCGACTCCGGCTCTTCGAACGCGTTGACCGTCGGATTGCCGTCCTTGTCGTTCTTCCAGACCGAGATGTTGAGGTGCATCCCCGAACCGTTCACGTCGCGGAGCGGTTTCGGCAAGAACGACACTTTCGCGTTTTTCTCTTGGGCTGCCAACGTGACGATTTCTTTGAAGAACTGGATGTTGTCGGCCGTATGCAACGCGTCATCGTACTTGATGCCGATCTCGTGCTGGGCCGGTGCCACTTCATGGTGGACCGCTTCGATGTTGAAGCCGACATCGCTCAACCGGTTGGCGATATGTTGACGTACCTCATAGCCTTTGTCTTCCGAACGTGTCGAGAAGTATCCGGCCTCGTCATAGAACTCTCCGTTTTCGTCGAAGATGAAGAATTCCGGCTCGGCACCGACGAAGATCGAGTATCCGTCACGAGCAGCGCGCTCGAGGGCATCCTTCAAGACGTTACGCGGGTCGAACTCATACCGTTCCCCGTCTGGTGTGCAGACGTCACAGAAGAACGCGAGGATGCTCTCGTCCCCGTCCTGTTCGTAGCGTGGACGATCTAAATCCGGTCTCAAGAATAGGTCTGAGTTTTTGATGGAAGAAAAACCAGCGATGGATGAACCGTCAAACATCGTCTTCCCTTCAAAAACTTCCGGCAACAATTTTGCAGAGAGAGTCAATAGCTTCAAGTCTCCAAGCACGTCGGAGAAGTACATGTGGATCTGAGTGATCCCTTTCTCCTGAACCGTTTTTTCAATCTCTTCTTGCTTCTTCCTGTTGCCATCCTTGTCAGTTCCGAATAGATTAGCCATGATTCTAAAAAACCTCACTTAAGTTATTTGACAGATCAACACTGTCATGACGCACCTTGCGTACGCTTCTCCTTAAGTCATAACCCACTTTAAAAAATGTTAAACCCCTAATTTGAAACATCGGGCTGAAAGTGGCTCATTCCGCCGTCGCTTGTTATGATGGGGAGAGACTGAAAAGAGAGGAAGAACGCTGTGAACATTTTTATGACCGGTGCGACCGGATTTTTAGGAGGACGGCTCGCCCGCGAGTTGATTCATCGAGGCCACACGTTATGTGTCCTCGCCCGCACGCCTGAAAAAGTGGAGGCGATGTTCTCGCAGGACGAACGCCGCTCGATGACAGTGCTGGCCGGGGATTTGACCGCCCCGTTCCTTGGAGCGGACGATGAGTTTATCAAAAAACATGAGCGGAGCTTCGACTTGGTGCTCCACATGGCCGCGCTCGTCAAATTCGACGAGGAGCTCCGCGATGAGCTGTTCGAGACGAACTTGACGGGGACGCAGCAAGCGCTCGCCCTCGCGAAAGCTTTGCACTGCCCCCGCTTCTTCCACGTCAGTACGGCCTATACGCTCGGCGCACGCGAGATCGGAGATGAGTCGCTGTATGCGACCGATCAGACGTTCCATAACCCGTACGAGGAGAGCAAGGCCCATGCCGAACAAGCCGTCTGGGAAGCCCGGCATGACCTGGCCGTCTCCATTTTCCGGCCCGCCATCATCGTCGGTGACTCGAAGACCGGCGAAGCCGATTCGAAGTTCACGATGTACGGCTATATGCGGGCCCTGGAAGTGTTCAAGCGTCGACTCGAACGCAAAGGCGCGCCTGTCGGTCCGATCCGACTCCTCGGCTCTGAGACGGGCACGTCAAACCTCGTCCCGGTCGACTATGTCGCCGACGTGCTGCTCGCGGCCATCGAACACGCCATGCCGGATACCATCTATAACGTGACGAACGATGCCCCGCCGCGCAACGAGACGATGCTCGAATATATGAAGCAGGCGCTCGAGTTCCCACATTTGAAAATCACCGAGACGGCAACGTCCTCGTTGAGCAACGTCGAGCAGACGTTCAACGAGATGGTAAAAGTGTTCAACCCGTACTTGAACCGCAACATCTCATTCCAGGATGCGAACACGAAACGCCTGTTGCAGGACGCCGGGTTCAAACCGCTCGATTTGAACGAGCGCTCGCTGCGCCGGATCGTGAACGCCTATTACGAGACGAAATGACAACAGCCGGGACTGATCCGTATCAGTTCCGGCTGTTTTTATGATTTGTCGCAAACGAGGACGATCTTCCCGGCTTGGATTTCACCTTCGAGGGACTCGACCATCTCTTTCGTCAGACCGAGGCTCTCAAGCTGATCGATGCGGTCATCCGAGTTTTTCGTGAACTTCGACATGAGCGATTCCCACAATCCTTTTTCAGTGATGCGGTATGGTTGTACACCTGCTTCTGCGGCAAGACGCACCGTCAATTCTTCATCTTTGGCAAATAAGTAAATGTTCTCGTTGACACATCCGCCTGACACCATTCCATTCACTTCATGGTCGACCGAGGTCATATCCCGTACGATTCTTGTTTCTAACATATTCATCCTCCTAAACGTCCGCTGTTCTAAAATCGAATAATATACTATTCCCGAAAAATGAGTCGTAAAACCCATTTTCCGTCAGCGATTTGAAAAAGAGGGACTCAAGAAAACGTGGCGGTCCAGTCATCGATTCCAAAATGATCGACGATGCCTTGGATTCGTGCCCGTTCCTCCGGCTCAGACGAGACCCCTTCACGGCTGAGACGGACGATATTGACCCCGGTCTGCCAATCGATCTTCCCCGCCCGATAACCGCCCTGTTGCAACAGGCCGGCGACGATCTCGAGCTTCTCGCGCTCCATCGATTTCAATGTATGGCTCACTCTCACATGCGACACTCCTTCCCGTTCCAAGCCGTATTGTATCATAGGGACGGCAGACAGGTGCGACAGCGATTTCAATGATGCTATACTACTTATAATGAGACAAGGAGTGATGTAGATGCCGAGACAGGATATGAATACGATCATGCTCGACTATATGAATGAGAAAGAGGATTACGAGGCGTTCGCCGCCAAACTGAAGTCGCTTCTCAGTGAACTATTGAATGACGCCGGGATTCAGTTCCACTCGATCGTCGCCCGGGCCAAGGAAGCGGAGAGTCTATATGCCAAACTGTCCCGCAAACCGTACCAATACCGGTCATTGCGCGACGTCCAAGACTTGGCGGGGATTCGGATCGTGACCTATTTCCATGACGACGTCCGGGCCGTGGCCCAAATCCTTGAGGACGAGTTCCGAATCGACCGTGAACAGTCGATTGATAAATCCACCCTGCTCGACCCGAACGAGTTCGGCTACCTCTCGGTCCATTACGTCGTCGGTTTGAGTGACAAGCGGCTCGCCCTCGGAGAGTATCGCCGCTTCGAGGAGAAAGAGGCCGAGATT
Organism: Exiguobacterium sp. s141; assembly: GCF_018618085.1. NCBI lineage: Bacteria > Bacillati > Bacillota > Bacilli > Caryophanales > Exiguobacterium > Exiguobacterium sp. s141. The sequence goes on from NZ_JACSLJ010000001.1 coordinate 112,794, forward strand.
CAAGTCCGGTCCATCTTGCAACACGCTTGGGCCGAGATTGAGCACGACCTAGGCTATAAAAACCCGAACGCCGTCCCGCCGGAGATCAAACGCAGCTTCAGCCGTGTCGCGGGACTGCTCGAAATCGCTGATTCCGAGTTCGTCAACATCCGCAAGCAACTGCGGACGTTCGAGCAGGAGACGGTCGAACGGATCGTCGAGTCACCGGACAAAGTGAGCATCACCCGGGACAACTTGAATTATTATATCGCCAATGACGTCACTGTCGAGAAGCTCGATAACGCCATCTTCCAGAGCGACTGGTTGCTCGACACCGACCTGTCGACGATCATCGAACTGACGCGCATGTTCCATTACGCCGAGATTCGCACGTTCCAGGACTTGAGTGACACGCTCAATCGTTATTTCAACCGGGCCATCCAATGCGCGACGCTCTTACCGTCGTCATTATTGCCGCGGCAAGGGATGGGCGTCGTCTACGCAGTCCTCGCCAAGCTGCTCGCCGAAGGGGATGACCAGCAGATCGAGTTCTTCTTCCGCCGCTTCTATCCGGACTTGAAACATTACGATGAAGTCATCCAAGAACTTCGCATCCGTGAAGAGCCATCATAACTTTACAGACTTCATGTTTTTGTTGTAGAATGTTTTTATGTTCTGAAATATATGCAAATAATGATATTTACCTAGGAGGTACGCTTGAGGATGACAACGCCTGTACAAACAGCATCCCGCCGTCAGCTCGTCGCTGATGCTGAGCGAGGGATTCGCATGAACTATCGCGGAGTGAAGAAAAACCTCCGGTCGATGTTCTCTCAATACTTGACGCGCAACGAATTCTTCATCCTTCGTTCGCTTTGTCAAAATAGTCCTCAAATCGCCTCGGCCTTATCGAACGAGTTTCAGTTCTCGGCTTCGATGATTACGGCCCTCGCAGATGAGCTCACGAAAAAAGGGTTGATCTCACGCGAACGTAGCGAACGCGACCGTCGCGTCGTCGAGTTACAGGCGACCGAGGAAGGTCGTGCCTTGTTCGAGACGTTAGAAGATATGAAAATCGAGTACTTGATGGACGTGTTCGAAGACTTTTCAGATGACGAATTGATTCTTCTGTCCAAATTGCTTGATCGAATGGACGCATAAAAACGACTGGGCCCGATTCATTTCGGCCACAGTCGTTTTTCTTGTGTCGTCCTACAAACGAAGAACCCTCGGTCAAGGCAGTTGCCTTGTTCGAGGGTTCTTCGTTTATGCTTTGGCGATTGCCGTGACGACGATCCGGTCACGATATCCGTGTTCCGGGTCATACGGGCCCGCACATGTGATGAGCTGAAGCCGTGTCGCTTGGGTCGCCGCAAAGATCGAGGCGAGCGGAACGTCTTCGAGTCGGTATCGTTCGACGGAGACGACTTCATATTCGATCACCTTTTTGCTACGCTGGAGCGTCACCGATTCTCCGAGGCGCAGTTCGCCAAGGCTTGCGAAGATGGCCGGTCCGCGAAGGTCATCGAGATGACCGGATAGTACGACGTTACCCGTCGCACCCGCTTTGGCCCCGTAACGATACCATCCGACCTCATCAGCGTCTGTCGGCGTATCCATCCGGTCGAGTCGGTCTTTCCCGACCGGTTGGATGACAGCATCGACATCAATTGACGGAATCTTCAGTCGTTTTGGGACGAACGTCTCTGTGTGAAAAGATTGACGATCGATCTCGGTCGCTGACAAGACGAGCGGTTCGGCGAAACCGACGGTCGTCAGTTTCGAGTCCGCGTCCGGTGCGTCCGCGCCCGGTGCGATCATAAGGAACGATAGCGTTCCAATCAAGAGAAGCTTAAGCGTCTTGCTTCTGACGACGAAAGACGTAGAAGCCAGCTGCTGCTGCACCAAGGACCGCTGCTGCGAGCAACCAGTTCATTGATGCTGTCTGAGCGAGACCGCCTTGTCCTGTTTCTGGAGCTCCGGCCATTTCACCGCCGTCTGCTGCAAGGAGGACTTCAAACGCTGGTTCGCCTTCAAGGAGTCCGATGGCGAACGCCGTATAGTTTTTGCCGCCTTCGAGGGCAACACCGTCAAGTGCCTTCACGACGTCAGTCGCGCCGGCCGGACGAACTTCGAGGTCATACGTGCCAGCGTCGAGTGTGCCATAGTCGCTGACTGCTTTGAACTCAAGGTTCGAGAAGAGCGGATCGCCACCTTTAGGGGCTACATCGACTGCCGGTGCGTCAGGTGAGAAGTGAGCGACACGGACTTTCGATTTACCGTCTTCAAAGTTCGCATCGTCTTCCATTGCTGCGATCTCGATGTTTTCAAGTTGGCCGATTGCTGCCGCTGTGTAGAACTTGCCTGCTTCGATCGAGAGGTCTGCCGCAACGACGACCGTCTCGGCATCACCTGCCGGCTTGATCTCAACATTGTAATCTCCAGCCGGGAGTGTCAAATAGTCGGTGAGCGCTTTGAACTCTGCGCCTTCGACTGCGACTTCACCGTTGACGTAGACATCTACCGCCGGTGCATCAGGTGAAGCATGGAGTACACGTACCATCGCGTTCTCGTGTCCATCCGCACTGACCGGTACGATGAGTGCAAACGCCAAGGCGAGTGTACCAAGTAAAGACATCAATTTCTTCATGTGAAATTTCCTCCTTTTTCTGCTTGGGTTGACCGATTGACTGCGTACGACAAGTTTGATACGTGCTACAAAGTGTGCTACATCTGATTGCTATGTAGCTGGTGACATCTTAAATTTAAGACAACGGAGCAATGGCGTAAAGGTGACGGTGTGCTCTGAATATGCCGCTGGGCACATCGAGAAGAAACCGCTCTCTTTACATTACCCGCACTTCGCCTTCACCTTAATGTAAAAACCCCGCAACGCGTAACGTTACGGGGTTGAATGTGCTTTGGCCCAGTCGATGTCGTTTACGAACACCGCATCGACCCCGAGCCGGCGAAACCGTTCGAGGTCATGCACCGTCTTGACGGTATAGGGACGCACGGCGAGCCCTTTTGCTTGCAGCTGTAGGATTTCCTCATCGGTCATCGTCCGGACGTTCGGATGCACGGCGGTCGCCCCGACCTTCGCACAGTACGCCACAAGGTCATAGAGAGGTTGGGCCAAGAGCACCGCACACTCGATATCTGGCGCCAACCGTTTCAAACGTTTGAGCGTCGCATGATTGAATGAAGAGAACACGACTTGTTCAACAGGGACACGTCGGTTACGGATCGTGTCGACCAGGCGCTGCTCAATCCCGGGATACCGTTCGATATCGGTCTTGACCTCGAGGTTCAGTACCACCGACGTCCCTTGACACAAATCGAACAGTTCATCTAACGTCGGAATCTGCTCGTGGACCGCAAACGTGACGCCCGCGTTGACCGCTCGCAGTTCTGATAGCGTCATATCGGCGATCCGCCCTTGACCATCTGTCGTCCGATTGATCGTCTCGTCATGGATGAGGACGAGACGATCATCTTTCGTCATATGAACGTCCGCTTCAATCCCATCTGCCCCGGCCTCGAGTGCAGCCCGGAACGCTGTCATCGTATTTTCGGGATGGCGGGCCATCACTCCTCGATGCGCGAAGAATCTCATCTGTATTCGCCTCAGTTCGTTTTATATTTGCTCGTCAAGTAGCGGACGAGCGGACGTACCGAGATGTCTTCCCCGGTCACTTGTTTGATCAATTCGTTCGGGGTGAGCGCCTTCCCATGACGATGGACATTGTCTTCGAGCCACTGTTTGATCGGGCCGAACTCGCCACTGCTGACGAGCGATTCAAACTCTGGATGGGCATCACGAAGCGCCTCTGTCAATTGGGCGGCATAGACCAAGCCGAGTGCATAGCTTGGGAAGTAACCGAATGAACCGCCGGCCCAGTGCACGTCTTGCAGGACGCCTTTCGCATCACTCGGGACATCGACACCGAGATATTCCTTATACAGCGCGTTCCATGCCTCTGGTAATTCCTCGACCGAAAGATCGCCTTGGATCAGTTTCTTTTCGAGCTCATAGCGGATGATGATGTGCAGACTATACGTCAACTCGTCCGCTTCGATTCGAATGAGAGAGGGTTTCGCCTCGTTCACCCCGGCATAAAACGTCTCGAAAGAAACGTCCTGAAGCGCAGGGTGTTCTGTTTGAAGACGCGGATAGACGCTCTTCAGGAACGCTTCGCTTCGCCCGACAAAATTCTCGAAAAAGAGCGACTGTGATTCATGGATTCCCATCGAGGCCCCGCCTCCGAGCCCGAGCTCGTCGAGTTCCGAGTCGATTTGTTGCTCATACGTGGCATGGCCCGCTTCGTGCATCGTCCCGAACAAGGCGTTGCGGAAGTCGGCCTCGTCATATTTTGTCGTAATGCGCACGTCGCGCCGGTTGATCGTAATCTCGAACGGATGGACCGTCGCGTCGAGTCGGCCCCGTGTCAAATCGTAGTCGACGACACGCATCCAATCCTCGCACAACCGCTGTTGGACCGACTTGTCCATCGCCCAGTCGAGTCCTTGTACAGGTTCCGGCAATTCGCGGATGAGCGGGACGAGTTCGTCCCGGAGCGTCTGGAACAATGCATCGAGCTGTTCGACCGTCATGCCAGGTTCATAGTCGTACAGCAAAGCATCATACGGGTGAGACTCGTAGCCGAAATACTCCGCGAACTTGCGTTGGAACCCGATGATCTTCTCGAGATATGGGGCGAACATGTGCCAGTCATCCTGGTCCTTCGCTTTCTCCCATGCCGTCTCGGCTTCAGAGACGAGCGTCACGTACGCCTGATATTCCGATGAAGGAATTTTAGCGTTCCGCTCATACTGTGTCTTGGCGACGGCGACCGACCGGACTTCAATCGGCGTCAATTCCTCGGTCTCGGTCATTTGCGCGAGCAAGTCTTTGAACGACTCGCTCGTCTGGCGCTTGAACGCCTCGGTCGACAGATAGCCGATCGTCTCGGCCCGAAGCGGTGCCGATTGTTCCGGCATCTGGGTGCGCATGTCCCAGTATAGTAAAGAAATCGCCTCATCGAAGGCACGCAATTGTTTAAAATGGTCACGCCACTGCTTTGTTAGTTCCATTCTGATTCCACCCCTATGACAGTTATATCGTTACTTCTTTACTTTAATATAGACGAAGGAAGTTGCCTATTCTTTCGACACATCAGTTTTCCGTTCATATGAGAGCGGCTTCGTCGCCGGCCCCTCCAATACGTTCCCTTTCGTATCGAATCGTGACCCGTGGCAAGGGCAATCCCACGAGCGTTCGGCGTCGTTCCAATTGACCGTGCAGCCCATATGCGTGCACCGTGTCGAGACGAGATGGCATTCGTTGTCGAGGTCTCGATAGGCACCGACCTTCTTTCCGTCGACTTGGACGATGCCTCCTTCGTCCAGTTGCAGGTCGTCGAGCGAACCGGGTTTCTCGAGTGAACCTTTGACGAACTGGGTCGCCGTGTCGAGGTTCGTTTTCAAGAACTGACCGACATCCGCCGACTTGAACTTGGAACGGAGTGGATTTAATAGTTCTCGGAAGCGATTGTCCTGACCGGTCAACAGATCAGCCAAGAGGAGCCCCGAGGCGATCCCGTTCGTCATCCCCCACTTGGCGAATCCCGTCGCGACGAACACATCCGGCTCCCGGCTAAACATCTGTCCGACATAGGGGAGATGGTCGAGTGTGATCAAGTCTTGTGAGGACCAACGGAAGCTGGCCTTCTTCGTTTCGAACACGTCATGGGCAAACCGCTCGAGCCGGTCATAACGCGAGCGTGTCTCCGTCACGTGACCACTCAAGTGACCCTCCCCTCCGACGAGCATGTACGTCTTCTCCCCTTCCTGAAACGTACGGAACGACCGACTCGGTGAATCGACGCTCAAATACATCCCCTCAGGCACGCTTTGCTCGGTCTCGCAAGCGACGATATAAGAGCGTTCGACCTCGAACTTCGAGAAATAAAGTCCCCGGATATCATTGAACGGGTAATGGGTGGCGACGACGACTTGGTTCGCCTGGACCCGCCGCCCCGTCGATGTCGTGACGATCGGTCGGGGTCCGGAGCTGATCTCAGTCGCCCGCGTCTTCTCATGGAGTCGACCGCCCGCCTCAACGAAACGATCGGCTAGCTCGTTCAAGTACTTGACCGGGTGGAATTGGCCTTGGTCCCGGATGACAAGGGCCTGTTTCACTTGGAGCGGGAGCGCGGCATTCACTTCCTCCTTCGCGTCCCCGCCTGCGAGGTCGAGCTGCTCATACGCCTCCCGTTCGGCGACGAGTTGGCTCGATCCGTCGATAGAATATAAGTAAGAATCTTTCGTCTCGTAATCGATGTCGAAACCGTCCGCGACCTGGTCCTGCAAATAGCGAAGGGCCTCTTGATTGAACTCATAATAAAGTCGGGCCGTCTCATGATTGAACGTTCGAATCAATTTGGAGTAAACGGTCCCGTGCTGCACGGAACATTTCGCCGTCGTATGACCGGTCGTCCCCCGTCCGACCTCGGCCGCCTCGAGCAGGACGACTTGTTTACCGCGTCGCTGTAGTTCGTAGGCTGTCACGAGCCCGGCGATGCCCGCTCCAATGACGACGACGTCACATGAGACCGAGCTTTCTAACTTTGGATACGGGACGGTCTCGTCGTGTTGACGCCACAGGGAATTGGTGAATGGATAACGATGCATGAAGGTGCCTCCTTTAGTGGGTTGAGTGTCTGTTATTGTGTATACCCATTACACTTCATTTCATACGCGTCAATTATTGACCTGATTCTTTATTTTGATGACGATTTCAATAGGCTCCATCCATTATGGTAGAAAAGTAAACAATGAAGGAGCGATTACATAGTGAAACGAAACCGAAGACACCGTAGAAAGACGTACATCATGAGGCGATTGACCGTCGGCCTCGCCCTGATCGGACTACTCGCCATCATCCCTGCCCTAATCGGCTTCAAGCAAGACTCAGAACCAAAAGCAGAACCATCCGCTCCGGTAGCCGTCCCCGTCAAATCCGGACCAACTTTCCCGGAGATTCCAATCAAGGAATGGACACATCAACCGATTGCAGCAGCCGATACACCGGATCTGCTCGTCGGGTCGATGGCGTTCGTCAATTTGACGGACGGTCAGATTTTAGTGGATAAGAACGCATCGGAACGCGTCTTTCCCGCTAGTACGACAAAACTGATGACCGCCCTCCTCGCGTATGAGACGGCAGTCGAAAAAGACGAGCTCGACAAAGACGTGGTAGTCGTGAAACAGTCGACACTCGATATCCCGTGGGACAGTCACATCGTCCATCTCGCAGTCGGTGACCGACTCACTGTCCGCCAGGCGCTCTATGCGACGTTACTCGAGTCGGGGAATGACGCCGCCAATAGCCTCGCAGAATACGTAAGCGGTTCGACATCCGAGTTCGTCGACTTGATGAACGCCCGTTCGAAAGTACTCGGGTTGACCGGGACCCAATTTCGGAATGCGCACGGCTACTCCGACCCGGAACACTTTACGACTGCACTCGACATGGCTAAAATCACTTACGCGTTCGGCACGTATCCAGAGCTAGTCGACATCGCCGGGACGTACGAATACGAGGCGAAGTTTGTCGATCAGGACGGAGATTTGAAACGACGTTGGTGGTATCATCTCGGATCAGCCATCAACGAGCGGAGCATCCACTATTCGAAGCTTGTCACCGCAACGAAAACCGGATATACGGACGAATCAGGCTACACGATGGTGTTCTTGATGGAACGCGACGGCAAACAATACGCTTTGGTAACCATGCAGGCCAAGTCAGGACAGACGTTCCCGACGATGCGTACGGTTGAACAGATTGCTTTCGGCATTACTTATGAATAAATGGACATCAACCACCCGCTCTTCCCTGTACAGGGAAGAGCGGGTGGTTGTGTTAAAACATCAGAAAATAGACGAGTTATATGACAATCAGATGACACAGGGATAACACCTATATGACTAATTGTCAGAATATTTAAGCTTTAACCGTGAAAAATATCGGCCTTATCCATTGATACAATGCGCTTTAGAGCCATTTTTATGAAAAGATGACAGTTTGCAATGATTGAGTAGGTCCGTTATGGTTAGTCACAAGTTCGCCGAGTCATTCAAGTTTGACGCATTTGTGTGAGATTCACACATGGTTGGACTACGATTGATAAAACGACAACAATTGAACACGTACAGGAGGTAATCAAATGTTATGGCAAGAATGGGTATCCATCGCGCTTTATCTCGTGATGATGCTCCTCATCGGATACGTCGCCTATAAGCGAACGACCGATTCATCAGATTATATGTTAGGTGGCCGTAAAATGGGGCCAGGTGTTACCGCCATGTCAGCCGGAGCTTCGGATATGAGTGGTTGGATGTTAATGGGACTTCCGGGCGCAATGTACGCTACGGGATTATCAGCGATTTGGTTAGCCGTTGGATTGGTCATCGGAGCTTACTTGAACTACTTGTTAGTCGCTCCCCGTCTACGCGTCTTCACGGAGATGGCAAATGACTCGATCACGATTCCTGACTTTTTAGAGAATCGGTTCCGAGATCACTCGAACTGGCTACGGATCCTGTCTGCATCCGTTATCATCATCTTCTTCACGTTCTACACGTCAGCCGGACTTGTGTCTGGTGGGAAGTTGTTCGCAAGCTCGTTCGGGCTTGACTATCAGATGGGCGTCATCGTGACGATTAGCGTCGTCATTCTTTATACGCTCTTCGGTGGTTTTACAGCCGTTAGTTGGACGGACTTTGCACAAGGTGTCATCATGTTTCTTGCGCTCGTCCTCGTCCCAATCGTCGCTTTGACAGACGTCGGTGGTGTTTCTAACGCCGTCAACACGGCCACGACGCTCAACACGGATTTGTTCGACCTCTTTAAAGGGACGTCGACGCTCGGGATTATCGGTCTCCTCGCTTGGGGACTTGGTTACTTCGGTCAACCGCACATCATCGTCCGCTTTATGGCGATCCGTGATGTGAAATCATTGAAGACGGCACGCCGTATCGGTATGGGCTGGATGACAGTCTCGATCATCGGTGCCGTTATGACAGGTCTCGTCGGAATCGCCTACTTCCGTGGTCAAGGGAATGCCCTGGCTGACCCGGAAACGGTATTCATCCGCTTCTCAGAAGTATTGTTCCACCCGTTCATCACTGGATTCTTGCTCGCTGCGATTCTAGCAGCGGTCATGTCGACCGTATCGTCACAGCTTCTCGTGACATCGTCAGCGTTGACAGAAGACTTCTATCGCAAGTTCTTCAATAAAGAAGCAAGTGAGAAGACGATGGTTCTCGCCGGTCGAATCGGTGTCTTAACGGTCGGAGTTGTCGCGACTCTCATGTCGCTCAGCCCGTCGAACACGATTTTGACGCTCGTCGGCTATGCATGGGCAGGCTTCGGTTCAGCCTTTGGTCCAGCGATTCTGTTGTCGCTCTATTGGAACAAGATGACGCGTCAAGGTGCCCTCGCCGGAATCCTTGTCGGTGCCATTACGGTCATCCTTTGGATCGTGACTGGACTCTCGAGCGTGATTTATGAGATGGTGCCAGGCTTCTTCCTCAGTATGCTTGCCATCGTTCTCGTCAGCACGTTCACGAGCCAACGTGAACAAAAACGAATCAACCGTGAATTCAGTGAAATGGAAGCTGAACTCGCCGTTGCGAAAAAAGAATAACATCAATCAAAAACGCGGGCCGAACGGCTCGCGTTTTTTTTGTTGCGCACGGTCACGTATCTTTACTCTAACGCGGCTTGTTTTATAGAACACCGTGAACAATGCATTAAAGAAAAGCCCGCAGATATCATATCTGCGGGCTTGAGACTCGATTACATCGCTCTCGCCATGAACCATAATTGAATGAAAAATGGTACCAACACAAGGACGAGCATTGCATTGCGCATCCATCGGTTACGGTTCCAATAGTACGCCATCAAGACGAACGGATGTAGCGCCGTCAGCTGATATGGGTTGAACCAGAACCAGGTGAGCATCAAGACGATAAAAAAATATAACACAGAGCGTTGTTTCGTGGTGCGCCATTCGCGCCACATGTCGAACGCCCCTTTGAAGAATACGATAAACGTCACGATCCAAAACACCATCACAATGATACTATTCAATGACTAGACCACCTTCATGAGACATTTTCAATATAGAACCCGCCCCAGTAAATATGTCGATACGTGTATTCTTTACCACTCTCTGCCGTGATGATGATTTCATCCTCTGTCAATACGAGCACATGGACTGGAATCTCACCTTTTCGTAACATCGGGCTAAACAGTTGAAACTGTTTGTTCAACCATTTCCGCTCCGAGAAGTCACGGTAATGATGCAAGGCGAGCGACGGATGAACCAAGAACACACCAATGATCAAAGCGATGGCTCCCGGTGAGGCGGCCACTTCAAGCAGTAACGAGAGGACGAGCAGAAGCGATAAGACCGCATAACCGAACTCGAGGAGCTCCATCAAAGAGGCTCGACCGGCAATCACGTACTGCATGACGCGGAAGGCCACGTACAGTAACAGACTGACCATCACATACTGGGTGAACGGAGCGCTACTCATCTCAACGTCCAAATAGAACAAGATCGGCAGTAACATGACCCACTTCCATAATTGTAAGGCGAGGTAAAACAATGTTTGATCGATGAAACGACGATTGTGTACGAGCCGTTGCATATCCATGTTTCCCACCTCCGATTAAAAGATGTGATCTTATCGATATCATTCCCTGAATCAAAGATTGATAACAACGATTTACACGTCAACCGGATATTTCTTTTTGTTCGATGAGCGTGGCGTTCAGGAGTCCCCCGAGAAGGATGACCGAGGCCGCCAGGTAGAACCAGATCAACAAGATGATAAAGGCACCGAGCTGACCGTAAAACTGTTCATAGTTTGCATACTGTGAATAGTAGCTGAATACGTTCGAAACTGTCAAGATGCCGATTGTCGCAAAAGCCGCCCCGGCCCAGCTGTCTCGGAATGTGCCGCGATGGCTCGGCAACCACTTATAGACGAGCAGGAAGACACTGAACAGGATGAGTGTCCCGATGATCCAACGGAAGTAGAACCAAATCTGGGCATATCGGGCGACGATGTCATCGATAAAGATGATATGGGTCGCCAACTCTCGTAGCGCCGTCTCGATGACCGGGACGAGCAACGAGAACGGCAAAACGAACATGAGCGCGAGCGTCACGGCGATGTCTTGCAACACCCCGCGCCAGAACGCTTTGTTTCGGATCAGTCGATAGGCGTCGTTTAAGGAGCGAACGAGCGATTGGACGGCCATCGAAGAGATCCAAAGTGCCGGTAAGATGCTGAGCGAGGCCAAGCGCAGTCTCGAATCATCAAAAATGGCCTCGATGTTCCCTTGTAACAATCGATAACTCGCCTCGGGCATCACCAAGGACAACGCCGATATGACGTCTCCGCTCGAGAACGGCAGCCACCCGACGATACCGAGGACGAACAATAGAAATGGGAATGTGGACAGGATGAAATAGTAAGCCAACATCGCGGCTTGATCGAAGAATCGTTCGGCAAAAAATCGTTTGAATGTGTGAAGAAAGGGTTGTATCATGTCGTGCGCTCTTTTCTGTTTTTATTATATAAATGCGGTACGTGAAATAAAAAGATTCAACAAGCAAAGGCAAGGCTGGCGCTGTACGTCAATCCTTGCCTTACGCTCAACTAATATTCTCTCGTTTCGCTTCCCATGCTTCGACGTGCTCTTTCCCTGGTAGCTCGACGTCGTCCCGATTGAACACCGGATCGCGCCCTGCTCGTTTCTGGGCCACGTAATCATCAAGCAACAGTTTTGCGACTTTACTGAGCCGGAAGATGGCGTACATGTTGACGAGTGCCATCAGACCCATGAAGATGTCGGCGATCGACCAGACAAGCCCGGCCGAACGGACCGAACCGAACAACACCATCCCGATGACGGCGATCCGGTAAATGACGAGATACACTTTCCGTTCCGAGATGAACTCGATGTTCGTCTCCCCGTAATAATAGTTTGCCAAGATCGAGCTGAAGGCGAACAATAAAATCGCGATCGTCATGAGCGATGTCGCGACCGGCCCGATCTCGGTGAGGAGCGCCTCTTGGGCAAGTTCGATGCCTTGGAAATCTTCTGAACCCGGCACGCCGGAGATGAGGACGATCATCGCCGTCGCCGTACAGATAAAGAGCGTATCGACGAACACGCTGAGTGACTGAATGAGACCTTGCTTGACCGGGTGACTGACCTCGGCGGTCGCAGCCGCGTTCGGGGCCGACCCCATCCCCGCCTCGTTCGAGAACAAGCCTCGGCGAATCCCTTGCAAGACGGCCGCACCGACCGCTCCGCCAAGCAGTTGTCGGAACCCGAGCACACCTTCTGAGAAAATGGCCGAGAATACGGCCGGGACGACCTCCAAATTCGTCAAGACGACCCACAGGGCGAGCAAGATATAACCGCCAGCCATGATTGGGACGATAATCCCTGACAGCGTCGAGATGGACCGGATCCCACCGAAGATGACGATCCCCGTCACGACAGCCAAAATAATTCCGATCCAAAGCGTATCGATCTCGAAGACGTTGTTGACCGACAAGGCGATCGTGTTGGCCTGGACCGAGTTGAATGCAAATCCAAACGCGAACGTGATCAGAATGGCGAAAACGACGCCGAGCCATCGCTGGCCGAGCGCCCGTTCGATATAGTAGGCCGGTCCGCCGCGCCACGCCTTGCCGTCATGCACTTTGTACACTTGGGCGAGCGTGCTCTCGACGAACGCTGACGCCGAACCAATCAACGCGATGAGCCACATCCAAAACACGGCACCCGGTCCCCCGAGTGCGATCGCGGTCGAGACGCCGGCGATATTCCCGGTCCCGACCCGTGCTGCCGTCCCGATGGCGAACGCCTGGAACGACGATACTTGTCCTTTTTCGTGCTTGATCCCTTTGACGAATAACAGCTTGAACATCTCGGGCAGCATCCGGAACTGGACGAACCCCATCCGAATCGTGAAATAAAGCCCACCGGCAATCAATACAAAAATAAGTACGTACGTCCATAACAAATCATTCGCCTGCATGACGAGCTCGCGAATGTCCATGCGCATCCCCTCCTTTTACGGAGTTATTACCCGCTCGACGGACCGCAGAAACGAGACGGTCAGCGCGAAGCCTCTTCTAGTATGCGTTCACAGAGCGCATGCGTCGTCAGACTATCAGCAGCGAGCACCGACTCGTTCGGTTCGCCGTTCAGTAACTTGATGAACGCATCGATCATCGTCGTGAAGCCGCGACGCATAAGGTTCGACTCCCACGGACTCAGAGCCCGCTCGAGCATGCCGTCGCGCGTGAAGTCATACACGCGCTCGACGTCGCGGGACACCCGCTTCAGACGCGGAGACATCACTTCCATCACTTCTTCCGTACAACCGTTGTCGCGGTTCATGATCCCGAGCGCTTCGATCCCACCCGCCGTGAATTGAATCTGCAACTGTTTCAGCGTCTCTCCTTCATAGCGCGTCCGCACCGACAAATTCTCAACCGGTGCGAGCCTCGTCAAGTAACGGAGCGTGTCGACGACGTGGACGAAATCCTCGATGATGAACTCTCGGAGCGTCGCCGGTTGATACGTGCGATTCTTTTGAATGAGGACGAGGTTTTGGTCCGTGACTTCCTTCAAGGCCGCCGTCGCCGTCGCGAAACGACGATTGAAGCCGGTGACGAGTTCGACCCCGTTGTCTGCCGCGAGCCGCACGAGCCGCTCCGTCTCGTCGAGCGAGAACGTGACCGGCTTATCGATGAACACATGGACGCCCCGCTCGAGCACGTAGCCGACCTGGTCCGCGTGGGCCGACGTCGTCGAATGGATCAACACGCCATCCACCTCATCGAGCGGCACGTCTTGTAACGACCGGTAATGGCCGCTGAATCGGTATTTGTCGACGAGCTGCCCCGCTTTCGCCTCATCTCTCGAGACGAGATAGACGTCCACCCCTTCTAATCCGGCATAAACCGGTAAATACGCTTTTTTCGCGACATCCCCTAACCCAACAACCACGATCTTCATTTCAACATCTCTCCTCTTCGATGGACTGAACAAAACCCCATGGCGTACGCCCGGGGTCGATGGTTCACTTAATGGACGGCAAGAATCTCAAAACTCGTGATCGGCTTGCGAATCGCATCCGACACGATTTGATATAGGTCGGCGAGTTGCTCATTATCCTTTAAATCTGGCGTCCGGTCGAGCTCGACTTCACACGTTCGTGTCGTCTGTTCCTTATCTTGAAACGCATATTCAATCGTATATGTCTGCATGATATGTCTCCTCTCAAGCGATGTATACGTATGTATAGCCTGAAACGAAATGATTGAAACACCTCGGGTGTGCGACTCAAATCGCTCGAGAGCCCCCTGTTCGACCCGTTCTCCCCCATTGTACCATTCGTACCTAGGGCGACGCCTCCCCCATCTGTGACAAAATCTGTCTCGTTTGTCGGAAGCACGATTAAAACCGCCTCCAATCCGTTTGCTTGTAAATGTGGGCGAAGATTCCTAGAATGGACAAGTATGCATCAAAGACATAGGAGTTTTAACATGAAAAACAATCTTACTTATCTTGCCTTCCCGCTGGCCATGCTGTTGTTGGCCGGTTGCACGAACGAGACAGAACCGAATCCCGAGTCGAAGACGGAACCTCAGGAACAGGTTACCGTTGAGACGGAGCCCCCTGACCAGACCGAAACGAACGATCACTTCACGGGCTACGACTTGATTGAAGTCGAGGGTGGAGATTTGTCAGGCGACCGCGAGCATAATGTCGTCGTCGATATCGGATACGGGGAACGCGAGTACTGGGCGTTCACGAACGAGCACGGACAACTCGTGAAAGTGCTCGCCGACGAGATCGTCTTGCAAGATGATGAGCTCGAGGACGTCACGTCTTCGGGTCGCTATTATTCAGACGAGGCGAAAGTGCCTGGTGTCGAGCATCGCGACCTCGACGAAGGGCACGTCATCGCCGATTCGCTCGGCGGCGTCTCGAACGCCTTCAACATCACTCCGCAAGACAGCACGCTCAACCGCCACGGGGACCAGGCGTACATGGAGAGCGTGATCCGGAGCGCAGGCGGCGCGACCGACTTCGAGGCCATCATCACCTATCCGGATACGGAGACGCAAATCCCTTCACACTATGAGTACACATACACTGTCAAAGGAAATGTTATTACCGATTCGTTCGACAACGTGAACCCGGACGAGGTGAACGAGTCGCTCGGGCTGACCGAGAGTGCGACTGAAGCCGAGTCCGTGTCTGAAGACGGTGACGTCGCGAGCATCGATATGAATGGGAACGGCCAAGTGACGATCCAAGAAGCAAAAGATGCCGGGTTCAGCATGCCGATCACAAGCGATCATTGGCTCTATCCTTACATGCATGACAATGATGGCGACGGGATGGTCGGAGAATAAGCTATCGGGATCACCCACAACGATATGAAAGAATCATCGACGTCACGCTCTTCCTGATCAAAGGGAGAGCGTTTTTTTATGGCGCGTCGATATGAGATTGAATTGTCGGCCCTTCGATATTGTAAAACATAAAATCAAGCAAAAAAAGGACCATAGACGAGTGTCTACGATCCTTCGACCAATTGTTATTTTGAGTCAGCCGACTCAACAGGACGTCTCGGCGGACGCTTGCCGAAAAACTGGTAGTACTGTTTATAACATTCCATCCGTTATCAATCACCATCTCTTGATATCCATACGAAGTAAAATGATTGGGTTGACACCATTAATTATCCACCTAGTCTGCAATGCAGTGTGCAATGCAATATAAATACGATTCTGTGCAATATGGTTTATATAATTTAATAAAACAAATCATTATCCTGTATTATAATAGTAACTCTATACTTAAACGATGCCTTTATACATAAACGCTAAATATCTTGGGTATTCGGATTTCATGGTGGAAAAGGGCTTATAAATCACCCTTCTCCAAATTCTTAATAAGTGTGGAAAAATCGACACCAAAGTTGTCTGTAATGTCGTGATCATTCACTTCATACCAATTGAAAGTATCGTATAACATAGCTTTATTGAAAGCACTTGAATTAAATCGTGGCTTACGCTTTTTATGGAGCTTCTCATTGAAAAGGATTTTGGCTCGTAAGGCATCAAACGAGTAACCTCTACCCATTCGCTCTACCTGCCTAATAATGCTGTTAATTGACTCCGTATAAGCATTAGTGAGCCTTTTATCAAAGTAGTTGAATATTTCGACATGCCAGTTGTCTACGGCTCTCACGAGGTCTTTATATGCGTCTTTAGAGTTGCTGGACATGCAACGGTGTCTCCATTGACTATAACGAAGATGACCTTCATCTGAATCAGGAGTATCCCATATCCAGTAAAACTCTTCTTTGAGTTCATAGGCTTCTTTTAAAGCAGGAAGATTACCTAACCAAGTATCTAAGAGGAATGATTCACGTTCATTTAGATCGTGTTTACGCTTTAGAAGGATAAACCTTTCACGTATAAGGGTACGTCTTTCTTTTTGGCTCATATGGGCTTTCAAAGACTTTCTGACGTTATCTAAGGCTTGATTAGCCATTCTAACTACATGAAACTTATCTAC
Organism: Exiguobacterium sp. s141; assembly: GCF_018618085.1. Taxonomy (NCBI): domain Bacteria; kingdom Bacillati; phylum Bacillota; class Bacilli; order Caryophanales; genus Exiguobacterium; species Exiguobacterium sp. s141. The sequence goes on from NZ_JACSLJ010000001.1 coordinate 129,466, forward strand.
GACAACTTTAGCGTGTGGAAGGATAGTGTTCACTGCGTCTTTGTAGGGCTTCCACATATCCATTGTGACGTACTCAATGTAAGTCCTGTCACTGATTTCTGAAAGACGTTGGATGACTGTTTCCTTGTTACGGTTAGGCTTGATGTCATAAATAGTCCTGCGTTCAATATTAGTCAATACAAGCCGAGGTCTACGGATAATATGTATCTCGTCTATCCCAAGCCACTTAGGAGTTTCAAACTGGTATTCACGTTCTTTGAGTGCCACATAGTCCTTAAAAACGTTCCTAATGGTTTTCTCGTCAACACCAACGCTTTCTGCGACTTCTACAAAGGTCTTAGACATGGATTGCTCTTGAATGGACTTTAAAAGCCTTTTGGTCATACTACGCTTTTCATCTACAGATATTAGGCGTTCCCAGAAGGTAGATCCGCATTCACGACACTTGTATCGTCTACGGTTCAATTGTAAGCCCACTCGCTTTTAACGAATGGGCAAATCCATAATTAGTTGATTTCTTGAACTGTGTTTGTACAACTTGTCAAAACCACATTCAGGACAACGTTCAGGTGGTCCGACTGCTTCAACTTTAAACATCATATCGGTTTCATTTTCTTGTGGCGGTTCTATTGTTTTAATGTCTGGTAGGGATAATAAGTCTGACATATTATTCATCCTTTATTACTCTGCGGTGTTAAGGTATCAATTATAGATTTGATGTCGAAATCATCAGTGTTAAATTATTTTTGTGACCACAAATGCACTTAGAAAATCCCTTAAAGCATTAGCTGGTTCACTTGAATAGGGAGTTGTAAAAAAGTTCCCTTAGCCTGCACAACAAGATAATTTCGAAATATCTTTATCGAACGTAAGTGCAGCTAATTTTAGCCCTTCAGCCATTGTTAAATATGGTGCTAGGGTTTCTGTTAAATCTTCTATAGTTAAGCCAAATTTAACAGCTAATGATGCTGCATAGATGACATCTCCTGCATTCTCAGATACAATATGAACCCCTAATACTTTTAGTGTTTCTGCATCTGCTACTAGTTTAAATACACCGGTTGTTTCACGGTTTACAATTGCTCTTGGAACAGCATCTAAAGGTAATACAGATGTCTTCACATCATACCCTTTCTCTTTTGCTTGTTCTTCTGTTAAACCAACCGTTGCAACCGTCGGATTCGTAAACGTAACAGCAGGAACTACCGATAAATCTATTTTTTTGTTTAATCCACCAATAGCATTATCAGTAATAATTCCACCTTCATAGGCTGCTACATATACAAATTGTGGTCCTAAAGTCACATCTCCTGCTGCATAAATCTTTTCATTACTTGTTTGACCAAAATCATTGATCAGGATTTCATTATTTTTTCCAGTTTCAACACCTGCTGCACTTAAATTTAAAGAATCCGTATTTGGTTTTCTTCCAGTGGCAACAAGTAACTGATCTGATTCAATGACTTCTCTACTGCCATTTACTGTTACGTAAACCCTTTTTATCTCTCCACTTTGTTCAACACGCTCAAAAGTTGCCCCTTTGACAAGGTTTATACCCTGTTCAATTAACGCTTTTTCAACTGACTCTGAAATCTCAGGATCATACTCCTTTAAAAGTCGCTCACTTCTTTGCATAAGCGTTATTTCTGAACCTAAATGATGAAATAGTTGTCCAAGCTCCATTCCAATGTATCCTGAACCAATTACAGTTAATCGTTTTGGTATTTTCTTTAACTCAAGAAGTGTTGTACTAGTTAAATAGTCCATTTTTTCAAGTCCTGAAATTTGGGGCAACGAAGGCGATGCACCTGTTGCAATTAAAAAGCGTTTTGCAGATAACTTTGCCCCATTGACCTCAACCGTACTAGCATCAACGAATTTTGCTTCACCTTTAATTAAATCAAAATTATATTCATCAATTAAATCCATATATTTTTGATTCCGAAGTTCGCTCACCAATTTATCCTTTTGCGTGATTAAACTAGCTAAATCCACTTCTCCAGCGGATGTTTGTAAACCTATAAACGGATTGTCTTTTGATAAATGATTGATTTCCCCTGCCCTAAGAAGAGTTTTTGACGGAACACAGCCAATATTCACACAGGTTCCCCCAACCGTTCCACGCTCAATCATTCCAACTTTTGCACCGTATTCTATAGCTTTAATTGCCGAAGAAAAGGCAGCAGCACCAGAACCAATAATAAGAAGGTCATAATTGTCTTCATTAATTAACGCCACGTTTTCTAGTGATGATACTTCTTCAATTTCTCCGGCTTGGTAATTTGCTTCATCAATCGCCTTTATTGCACTTTCAACCTCAATATCATCGGGCAGTTCAAATACTGCTTCACCACGACGATAACTAGACTCAATATTTTTAGCACCTATCTTTTCAAGTGCTGATTCTACGTGTTTTTCACAACCCGTACAAGTCATTCCTGAAATGTTTACCTTAAATTTATTCATAAAAAAGCTCCTTTCGTTAATTAATCTCTCATGTTAATGTTTCTATTATTGGACACGAATGTAATTGCTTTTCATCTGGACATCGTTGTTTTAAGTCGTCTAACATAGTTTCAATTCGTTTTAAATCCTCTATTTGTTTTTGCACTTCTTTTTGTTTTTTAGAAACAAATTCGAACATATCTTGACAACGAACTTCATCTTTATCTACAACACCAAGTAATTTATAAATCTCGCTTAAAGAAAAACCAAGTTCCTGTATTCGTTTAATAAACCCAACACGCTTAACGTCATCATATGAATATATCCGATAACCAGCTTCCGTTCGGTGAGGTTCTTGTAATAAATTTTTTCGCTCGTAATATCTGATCGTTTCTTTATTAACTCCACATTTATCTGCAAACTCACTAATGCGATAAATCATCTTATTTCACCCCATGAATATTATAAACCGTGTACCATAGTACACGGTCAAGTAAATTGGACTATTTTATTTTTTTCCCAAAGTATCACTCGTATGTGATTGATACTTTTATATAATATTATTGATTATCCTAACATCCCACCAGAAAATCCGATTTAAACACCAGTTGTTTTTAAACTATTAAGAAAGTAATTCCACTATATATTCCGAAGACCCCTTATTCCAAAGGAGTGAACATCATGGCAAACAGCAAGAAGAACGAGAAGACCGGCAAATGGGAGGTTCGACTCTCTCTGGGGTTCAACGAGGAAGGCAAGCGCGTGCAGCGCTACTTCTCCGACGAGCGAAAGAAGACGGTCGAATATTAGGTCGCCGACCAAATCCGAGCGCAGAAGGAAGGCGAGTTCGTCAAGGTACGTCCGAAAGGACGGGTCGGCGAGGTGCTCGATGACTGGCTCGAGTTTTACATCAAGACGACGATGGCCAAGACGACGTACCACTCATACACGAGTTTCGTCGAGAACGTGCCGGGTTGGTTCAAGCGCCTGAACATGGACAACGTGAAACCGCAGCACTGCCTACGTTTACTCCGTGAATACCTCGACTCTGGCTTACAGCCGAACACCGTCAACATTCGCCGGAGCGTCTATGTCGGCTTCTTCTCCTGGGCGCGCCGTCTGGGCTATTATAAAGGTGACAACCCGATGGCTGCCGTCGAGAAACTGTCGGAGGGCTTGAAAGAATACAAGACGCTCACGCCTGATGAGCTGAGACGTTACCTCGAGACGGCGGATGAGACGATGGCGAATGGTTATCGTACAGCGGTCCACCTGATCGCCTATACCGGCATGCGTGCCCGCGAGGCGACGTCCCTCCGTTGGTCCGACATCGACTTCGACCGGAAACAGATCACGATTGCCCGTACCGCCATCGAGACGAAGGGCGGCTATTCGTTCGAGCAGACCAAAGGGAAAAAGGTGCGGGTCGTCACCATCCCCGACCAGTTGATCCGCTTCCTCGAGAAGTCGCGGCTTCGTCAGAAGTATGACATGGTCAAGTTCGGATGGCGCAACGACGAGGACCTTGTCTGCCTCGGCATCAAGGGCGCCTATGTCTGGTATTCCGGATTGCGACGACGCCATACCCTGACCGTCAAAACGGCCGAGATTCCTGAGGTCACGATGCGTGAGTTACGACATACCCATGCGACGCTGCTCATCAAGGCCGGTGTCCATGCGAAGGTCATCCAAGAACGTCTGGGGGCCGATGCCAAGACGACGATGGATATCTACGCTCACGTATTGCACACTACTCAGGGAGATACGGCCGAGCTCTTCTCCACCATGATCGAGGACGTAAAAAAACCGCTCTAGGGAGCGGTTTTCGTGTGTCTGCGGCAGAAAAAAATAAAAAGTGTGCAATTAGTGTGCAATGGGTGATTACTTACCCTCTACAAACGTCTCTGTTGAGCGTCTTTTTGGACGTAAACCATAATACTGGTAGTATTGCGTCTCAATATTTCCGTTGTACAGCTTACGGCGTTTCGTCGCTGGACGGCCGTACGCTTTCTCGAAGTCCTCATAGCTCGTCAACATATAGACGCTGTAACCCGGATACTTGGCGAACTGTTGCCCGATCCGCTCGTACAGGTCGATAATCTCTTCTTCGGTCTGCAACCGTTCCCCATATGGCGGGTTCCCGATGATGACGCCGTACTCTTCTTTCGGCTTCAAGGCAGCCGCGTCACTGTGGACGAACGTGATCGCGTCACGGACGTCGGCGAGCTCGGCGTTATCCTTGGCGAGCTTGACCATGCGTGGGTCGAGGTCGATGCCGTAGATTTTGAGCGGTTTGTCCCACTCCGCTTTCTCGTTTGCTTCATTGATGGCATCATACCAGGCCTTCTTCGGCACGCACGGCCAGTCTTGTGAACAGAACTCACGGTTGAGACCCGGCGCGATGTTGCGGCCGATGAGCGCCGCCTCGATGGCGAGCGTCCCCGAACCGGTGAAGACGTCGTAGAACGGCATGTCCGGCTTCCAGTTCGTCAGCTGAATCATCGCCGCCGCCATCGTCTCTTTGAGCGGCGCCTGTGAGTGGAGCTCACGGTAGCCACGACGGTGAAGCGCGTCACCTGACGTGTCGATCGTGATCGTCGCCACATCTTTTAACAAGGCGACTTCAATCGGATAGTAGGCGCCCGTCTTCGGTAGCCATTCGCCCGGCTTATCGTAGCCGCGTTGCATCGCGTCGACGATTGCCTTCTCCGTGATTTTCTGACAGTCGCGGATCGAGAACAACTTCGACTTGACCGAGCGGCCGTCGACGATGAATCGGGCGTCCCACGGCATGAGATCCGTCCAAGGCAGCTCGACCACACCATCGAACAGTTCCGTGAACGTCGTCGCCTTGAACTCGGCGACGACGAGCTTGACGCGGTCTGCCGTTCGGAGCCATAGGTTCAATCGCGGAATGTCTTCCATTTCTGCGTCGATATAGACGCGTCCGTTCTCGACCTCACACGTGTAGCCGAGGTCGCGCACTTCTTTGGCGACGAGCGCTTCGATGCCCATCGCTGCGGTGGCAATCAGTTTTCGTTTTGCCATACTATCCCTACTTTCTATAAGTGTTACTCCTAAAATGGTCATGTAAAAAGGAGCTCAAGTAGGATTGCTTGAACTCCTGGTCAATGTTAAATGAGAGACTATGCTGCCCTATAAGCCATGTTCTGTACTCCGGTGCTCATAACGGTCTCCCTGGCACGATGGAGTGACAATCATCTATCTGCGCCGATTGGCGCCTTCCGTCCCGTTCGGTTCCAGTCAGGAAGTTCCCCTACCATAGTTTGGGTTTCTCGCTCGTGGGGTTTACCTCGTTCCACTCTGAACGTTTCCGATCAGACTCCGTCACTGTGGCACTTTCAAGAAGCTTGCACCATATCCGAGGACTTAGGTGCTTCTTCTGCCGTCAACTTGCGTTGCCTACACTTATCTTTTCGTGTAGCACGATCACTACAGCCATCACAGGCTGTGCGAGCATGGACTTTCCTCAAGACTTGCGTCCCGCGATTGCCCAGACCTCATAGTCACTTTACCCATTGTAGCGGATAACCCGCGAAATGACAACCGAGAACCTGAACTTGATTTTCATGGGCGTCAGCGCTAAAATAAGGCGTGTTCCATTGAACAAGGAGGGATTTTGATGCGTCAAGATGCAAAAAACGGTTGGATTCAACGACTGACCTATGTGATTGAAATCGATGACATTAAAGCGCTCCACCCGAACAACGGCGTGTTCGCCTTCTACCGGAATAATCGACTCGTTCGAGGATTCGAGCCGTTTGACATCAAAGCACCAAATGAATTGTCCAAACGTTCGTATCACTTCGACCATCATAACTTGGCCCACTTACAGGAACGTTTTCCTGAATCAATCCCGACGTTCGACGCGTCGACACAGACACGTCGCGCCTGGAGCGACGACGTCCGCGTCGGCCTCTGCGAGATCATCGTCGACGGGAAACTGAGTTTTGAACATATCGACGATAACGGCAACGTCTTAGAAGCGAATATCCGTTGGAGTGGTGAAGCCATCACGAAAGCATAAATCAACACCCGAAGCCAGCACTGGCTCCGGGTGTTTTTTTATGTCGATTCCGCCGAAGTGTCCGTCTCGACTTGAATCGGTTGCGGCGCATATTTGACCGTCACCACTTTTTCAGTAACGTCGGTCGGCTTCAACAGCACCGTATAGGCCGATTCCGTGTCACCACGAACAGGGAACTTGCCCGGTACATGAAGCGCCTCATAGACGACTTTCTTGTTCGCGTCGAGCACGGTGACGACGCCTTTTCGGGACGTGGTCAACTCAAACGTTCCGGCATCGGCCGCTCTGACCGTGACTAACGGCTTGACGGCGTTCACATAGGTGAACGAACGATTGACCGAGCGTTTGTGTTTCCCGTCGGTGACGGTGGCATTCAGGCGATATTTCCCGCTCGGTAACCAATCTCCTCCGGCATACATCGTAAACATCGATTTCCCGGCTGAGAGCGTCTTCACTTTACGCGTTCCTTGATACAACGTATACGTCGTCTTCAAGTTCGACTTTTTCATGACCGTCAGTTTCGCTTCTTTCACATAGCGGCTCTTGAGCGTCGATGGTGCGGAGAGCGCGACTGGTCGTGGCGTCGCATCGATCAGCCGCTTCGTGTTGAGCTCGGTATACGTCTTCCCGCTCGCACGTGGCATTTTTTGAAGCAAAGCATCGATGTCGGCCGGCGTCAGGAACGGATTGACCGATTTGACGAGCGCGATCCCAGCCGACACCATCGGCGCCGCCATCGATGTCCCGTCCATGTAGACGAAGCTATTTTTCACGCCGAGCGACAAGACATTCACCCCGGGCGCCACGATTTTGACTTGGCTGTCCATATTGCTAAAAGCAGCGACACGGCGGTTTGCGTCGATCGCCCCGACCGCGATGACTTCTTTCATATTGGCCGGGAACGACGTTTTATTCTTCCCGTCATTCCCGGATGAGGCGACGATGACGACACCTTTGGCACGGGCCCGACGAATCGAGTCGGCGAGGACGCGGTCATAGTCTTGACCTCCGAGCGACATGTTGATGACGTTCGCCCCTTTCGCGACCGCCGTGTCAACCGCCTTGGCGACCGTCCAAGAATCCGTGTACTCCGAATTTTTGCCGTAAAAGACGTTATAAAAATGATAACGCACGTTTGGAGCGAGCCCTGCCATTCCGAACTTGTTGTGACGTCCGGACATGATGCCTGCCGTGTGCGTGCCGTGATAGTCGACACTATACGGGCCTTTCATCGAGTTGACGACACGCGGGACGTTATACAGCTCTTTATGACTCCGGTCGGCCGATGAATCGATCAAAGCGATGACGATGTCCGACGCCCCTCGGGTCGTATTCCACGTCAAGTCGGTACCCGTTTGCTTGATATAGTACTGATGACCGACCCTAGGCTCGGCCACGACATAGCCGTGCTTTTCCAACAGCACCGGTTTGGCCGCGTCCACAGACGAAGGGACAAGCAGCGCGAGCGCTGCTGCAATCATTATTTTTTTCATCGCCTTCCGCTCCAATCCACACTTCATAAGATGACCCCATTATCTCAAATCACGCGGTTAATTTCCCTTTTTTTCAAAAAATAGATTGTGACATTTTTGCGACGCTTACCAATAGTCCGGCTGGTCAGGGTCGTGCATCTCGTATTCAATGATTTTTCCGATCGTCAAATACGTGTAATAGCGCGCCAGCTCCGTCCGATACGGGTCAGGTGTGAATCCGTCCAAGTCCTCGCCAAGCGGTGAGCCGTCGATCGTCTCGAACTGTTGACAGAAGAACGATTCCGTCTCCTTGTCCCAGACGATATTGTCGCCGATATAGCCGCTCCCGAACCGGATATAATCGATGATGGAAGGCACGATCACCTCGGCCGGAAGCCGCTCACTCATGCGGCCGACCAATTCATAGCGGTCCCGATCGGCATACTCGGCTTGGTCGAGGGACGTACATTTCAAGACCTCTTTATTGATTTCAATCAAGACGACATAGTCCCCCGGATCAATCGATAGCTTCATCTCATCACCTCATCTCAACTTCCACATAGCTCTATCTTAACAAATATTCGGAACGAAACCGCGAAATCCTGTATGCCTGTAAAATTTTCCATCTAGTCGATTCATACAACATGACGAAATCTGTTTTTGGTATACTGAATGAGATGACATGAAGAGAGGAAGTGCAGTATGGCCAAACGCCCTTTGACCCCTCGCGAGAGTGAATTGATCGCCACGGCCTTGTTCGTCGTCGGGAACGTCCCTTACGTCGGGCACATCGACCGGCTCGAGTCGATCACGCTCCGGGATATCGCAGACGACTATTTGAGTGGAAAAAATTCCGTCGCCGACGCCGTCGAGGCGCTCGACCAATACATCTATGTCCGACGACACCGTTTCAAAAACGTCACGCCGAACAACCTTTGGACGCTTGACGATCGGACCGAGCAGGAGGCACTCCGCTATATCGTGCGTCGGCCTGAGCTGAAGAAAGGCGAGACGCTCAGCAAAAAGGATCAACCGTTCACTGTGGGCCAAGATATCGAGTTCAAGGTCGATAAACAGCTCGATCGCGGTCAGTTCCGGATTTACATCGGTAAACTGAACGGCTACACGGTGAAAGCCCAGTCGAAAGATAAAGAAAAACTCAAATCGGTCAAAGGATGGATCACCCACCTCGACCGGAAAGACCGACTCGTCTTTGTCAACATTTCCGAGTTCGGGCGCGAACCGATCGACCCGGACGCCAAAGTCCGGCTCGAGGCGATGAGCGCCGCGCTGCTCGGCTGGTTCGCCACCGCCACGTTACCAACCGAGGATGAAGCGATGACGGCCAAACAGATGATTGCCACGCTCCAACGCCGTGACCAACCGTACTGGTTCACGTTGACTGTCGCGATGAACCATCCGAAGCCCGAGCACGTCAAGCGGTGGGGCACAGTCGTCAACCTGCTCGTCAAGGCGAGCGCCGGCGACGCTTCTGCTCTTGAGACACTCGAGGCGCAAGAAGACAAGTATTTCAAAGATGCCTTCTTGCGGGCGCTTCGAGCCTTGCATAAAGAACTGACCAAAACGACATAACATGCAGGTGACCTGCCACGGGTCACCTGTTTTCGGTGTCGTGATAGAAAGGAAGAGAGCGATGCACGTACTGATTGTAGAGGACGATTTGGCTATCCTTCACCTCGTTGAGACCACGCTACAGCGAGCCGGACATACGGTGACAGCTGCCATGGATGGGGCCGACGCCGAGCGACTGTTTATGGCGAACCCTGCCGATGCCGCGATCATCGACATCTTGCTGCCCGGCCTCGACGGACGGACGCTCTGCTCACGTCTGAAGCAAATGACGGACATTCCCGTCATTTTATTGACCGCCCTCGGGGAATGGGAAGAAAAACGAAGCGGCTTCGAACACGGGGCCGATGATTATATGACAAAACCGTTCATCCCGGAAGAGCTGCTGTTCCGCCTTCAAGCCGTCGCAAAACGTTACGCCAAAAATGCGGCCACACTCGTCACAGTCGGACCGCTCAAGCTCGACTTGCGCGATTATCGCCTTGAACTGAACAGTGAGACGATCCACCTGCCGAAAAAGGAATTCGAGCTGCTCTATCAGCTGGCGGCGTTCCCGGGCCGGGTGTTCACCCGGGATGAACTGATCGAACAAGTATGGGGCCTTGACTTTGAGGGCGATGACCGGACCATCGATGTGCACATCAAACGGCTCCGAGGCCGCTTGCATGACGACACGATCACGATTCGAACGGTTCGGGGCGTCGGCTATACGCTCGAGGTCTCGCCATGAAGACGCTCTATACCCGGATCGTCCTGACCGTGTTCATGATTTTGCTCTTGTCCGGCGCCATCGCCCTTCTCGTCAGCAATGTCGCCTATTACGTCTGGTGGCAGCCGTCCTACAGCGAAAAGACCGAACAGACGGCACAAGCCGCCCTTGACTACTTCGAGACGCATACGGACAGTGAGGCATCGGCCTTTTATCGATTGCTCGCTCAGACGGGCTATCAACTCCTCGTCGTGCGTCCTGACGGTGAGGTCGACCGCTATGGAGGTTCGTTCCGGGACGAGCAACTCGACGAAGCCGTCATCGCCTCGGTCCGGTCCGGCGAACGCTACGACGGGATGCGCGCTTATCCGTTCCACTTGTTTTGGCTCGGCTTGTTCGACAATGAAGTCGTCAACACGTATGGCTTCAGCCTGGACGGGGAAGATGCCGTCTTCATCCGCCCCGACCTTGGCGCCCAAATCCGAGAATTGCACTTGTTCGTCGGCTTGTTCTTTGCACTCCTGACCGGCCTCGCCTTCATCTTGATCGCCCTATCGACAAGCCTGATCGTCCGACCGGTGCGCACATTGACAGATGCGACCCGCTCCGTCGCATCCGGGGCCCGTCCGCTCGATCTCCCGACCGAGCGCAACGATGAGATTGGAACCCTCGCCCGTCGTTTCTCTGACATGGTCGACTCACTGGAGAAATCCGAGGGTGAACGGCGTCGCTTCGTCTCAAGCGTCTCGCACGAATTCCAAACACCGCTCACCTCAATCAAAGGCTACGCCTCGGAACTGGCCGCCCGAACCGAAGGGGACGCCTTGATGTATGCCGGGATCATTCGTGACGAGACGGATCGCCTCTCGGATTTGACAAAACAGTTGCTCCTGCTCGCCCGGCTCGACGAGTCGAACGTGTCGCTCTCCGAACAAGTTGATGTGAGCGCATCGATCGAGGACGTCATTCGTCGCCATGCGTTCCAGCTGGATGAGAAAGGGATCGCCGTCGCGACAGAGCTTGACACATCGCTCGTCGTGACCGGCGACCCGCTCTTATTGGCCCAAGTCTGGACCAACTTGTTGACGAACGCGATTCACGCCTCTCATGACGGGGGGCTGATCACCATCAAAGCGTATGCAGCCGATCGTCCGACCGTCTCGATTCAAGATGCCGGCGTCGGAATGGATGAGGCGACGCAGGCACGCCTGTTCGAACGTTTCTATAAAGGAGATATCTCTCGGACCGGCCGGGGCACCGGTCTCGGACTTGCTATTGCCCAAGACATCGTCCGCCTGCATGGCGGTGAGATGACGGTCGAATCCCGTCTCGGGACAGGAAGCACCTTTTACGTCCGGTTTTAGTCCCGTTCATATTCTGTTCATATCCGTCAGTTATGCTTCCTTCATCGCTATGAAGGAGGCTTTTTTGTATGAATTTAGCATTTAAAGAAATGTGGCGGCAAAAACGAAAATTTTCATTAATTTTTGTCATCACCCTACTCATCGTCTTATTGTCGACGCTGATCACCGGGCTTGCCGATGGGCTCGCCTATGACAACGGGGCCAGTTTGCGTGAACTCGACACCGAGACGTTTCAGTTGGCTGAGGATGCGGACGGGCAACTGACCCGCTCGTTCATCGAACTGCCGACGCCAGAAACACTTACACCGTTTGGGGTCAAACCGTTGACACTCGTCGATGGGACCGTGAAACAGGACGCCACGCTATTCACGTTACCGCGGGATTCTGACATCGGACCCGCCCTCGATCTCGCCGTCGGCGAAGTCCTCGTCGATCCAAGCTTTCTCGGGGACTTTAAACTCGGGGACACGATTCAAGATTTCACGACCGGCTACTCATTCACCATCGCGGGGACGACGGACGGACGTTACAGTCATGCACCCGTCATGTGGGCATCGATGGAGACGTGGGAGGCGTTCCAAGCAGACAGCGGACAACCCGAATACGTCTCGGCCTGGCTCGGAGAAACTGAGACGTCGCTCGCAACGCTCTCCAAACAAGACGTCGTCGAGGCCGTCCCGGGCTATACAGCCGAACAAGGCACGTTCACGATGATGCGCGGCTTCTTATTGTTCATCGGTGCGTTCATCTTGACCGCATTCTTTTATATGTTGACGCTCCAGAAACTGCCAGAACTCGGAATTTTGAAAGCGATCGGGATTCGCCCTCGTGTGATCGGCACGGCGCTCGTCACGCAAGTCATGGCAACGGTGCTCGTCGCGAGCCTGTCGGCAGCCGCCTTGACGGCCCTCGTCGCCTCGTTCGTCCCAACTGATATCCCATTCCGTTTCGATGCGGGACATGTGCTGCTCTACAGTGTGATCATGTTCGGGCTCTCACTCATCGGTACGTTGTTACCGCTTTGGAAACTGCGTCACCTTGACGCCGCCGACGCTTTAGGAGGGACATTACAATGAAATTGATGAACATCAGCCACGCCTATGACGGACAATCTGTGTTGCGTGGAATCGATTTGCAGGTCGATGCCGGGGAATGTATCGGCATCATCGGACCGAGCGGCAGCGGGAAAAGTACCTTGCTCCAAATTCTCGGACTATTGAAACGACCGGTCTCGGGACAGGTCGAGCTCGAAGGACGAGACTTGCTCGGTGCCACTGAAGAAGAGCGACGCCTCTTGAGGCTGAACGAAATCGGATTTGTGTTCCAGCAAGCACATCTCGTCCCTTACTTGACGGTCCGGGAACAACTCGAGCTCGTCCAGGCCGAGAGCGAGTCGAAACAAGATCCGATTCGGCTGCTCGACGCGCTCGGTTTGGGGCATCGTCTCGACCAGTTACCAGGGCAACTGTCCGGAGGCGAACGTCAACGTGTCGCGGTCGCTCGGGCCTTGGTCAATCGCCCCCGACTGATTTTGGCCGATGAGCCGACGGCGAGCCTCGATTATGAGAATGGCCGACGGGTGATGGAGTTGCTCGTTACTGAGGCACGGATGAGTGCGCGACGGGTCATCGTTATCACCCATGACGAACGGATGCTCGACGTCTGTGACCGGGTCCTCATGCTTCAGGACGGCCTGCTCCAACCGTCGCCCCGACATCAAAACAGGGAAGACCGCGATTGAGGCGGCCTTCCCTGTTGTTTGTCAGATGACGTGCGCGTGAAGTGGCTCCTCAATCGATGCACTTACGAGTTTTCCTAAATGATGCGTCAACCAGGCGTTGAAACCGATGATGAGTGTCATGTTCCCATGCTCGTCGATTCCGGCCGAATCGACCCGGATTAGTCTTTCCTCGATATGTTGCGAGACGAGAGTGATGCGGGCGAGCGCTAGGACTGATTGGAAGACCTCGTCCGCCGATGACCCAATCGCTTGCGCCACGTCCGACACGGACAGTTCGATCGGTCGTGCCGGCTCAAGCACATAGCGGTCAATCAGCACATCGAGTACCATCGCATGCTGACGATGGCCGTTGACCGGGGCACGATAGAAGGTCACCCCTTCGGCGGTCTTGTAATCCACCTGCCCCGTCAAGCACGCGTGCAGCAACTGATCCATCACCTCTCGCCCCATCGCTTCGTCTCCTCCCGCTTCACCTTGATGATTGTCTGGTTCCATCATAGCAAGACGATACTGCTCAAACGAACGGGACAATCATCGGTAAGTCCCTTGCTTAACGGCATGAACCCGCCGTCAAACTGACACTGCGCGTGAACTATCGTCACGTTTTCGGGTACAATAATGGAGAAAGGAGCGGTTCAGATGCAGAAGAGATGGAAAGTTGGACTTGCAACACTATTCACCGGCTACTATGCCATCAGTTATTATGCGTTCAAGCGCATGACGCGAGGCAAACGCAAGACACCAGAGATGCTCTTGGCCCCGTATACGAAAGAAGATCAATCGTTTTATCATGACGTGCCGTTCGAGCACGTCTCGCTCCGTTCTCAGGATGGCTATCGGCTGTATGGACGCGTCTACCGCAATGAAGGGTCGACGAAATGGATCGTGTTCGTTCACGGCTATACCGCCTCTCACAGTTTCATGGCCCCACATTTGGCGATGTTCCATCGCCTCGGGTACAACCTCCTCGCTGTCGACTTGAGATCGCACGGTGAGTCCGAGGGCGTATACGCCTCTTATGGTTACCACGAAAAGCATGACATCACCGATTGGGTCGACTGGGTGCGGGCCAATGAAGTGGTCACGGAAGTCGGATTGCACGGTGTCTCGATGGGAGCTGCCTCGATCTTACAGGCCGGACCGTTAACCGACGTCGACTTCTTGATCGCCGAATGTCCGTTTGACGACATGAGACAGCTCATGCGCCATCAGTTGAACGTGTTACACCGGTTGCCCGGGGACCTGCTCTTGCCAGGGATCAACTATTTCTTGTGGACGCGGGCCGGTTTCCGGATGCATCAAGTCCGGCCCAAATACGACCTCGCCGCGATTGACGCGCCCGTCTTGTTCATCCACGGGACGAAAGATGATTTCGTGCCGACGTGGATGTCGGTCGAGATGAACGCGCTCAACCGGCAAAACGAGTTAGCCCTCATCCATGGGGCCGAGCACACAAACTGTATCTTGAAAGATCAACCCGCCTATGAGGCGGCCGTCAGTCAGTTTCTGAATCGACGACGTGAATCGGTCCAGCGATAAGGTCGAGCAAGGCATGGACGACCATCACTGGCCATAATACCCCCATCGCCAAGTACAAATAGCCGAGTCCCCAGCCGACGATCCCGGTGACCAGAACGCCCCTGACGCCTTGATAAGCATGGGCCAACCCGAACAAGGCGCCGCCGATGAAGGCGAGTGTCAAGGATGAGACGTCAAGATAGAGACTGACGGTGTAGAGGAGCACACCACGGAAGATGAATTCCTCGGTCACACCTGCCGTCCACGAGACAGCGCTCCACGCCTTCGCCTCAATATCCGTCCGCGGCAAGAGCAACCGCTCGATTTCGAGCTCATAGTACGGTCGTAACCGCCGCCGTAACCGAGACGAGGTTTTGACGAGCAAGTAAAACGCCAGCAGCACGGAGATGAGGATGGTCGTGAAAAAGAAAAACTTCCAAGCGGACATGTCCCCTTCGACCGGGGCGAATCCGAGACCGACCATGTCTGGCGGGACGCCGAACAAGAAGACGAGGGCGAGCAAAAGCAGACTGAGCCCCCACGACGACTTGACTGTCTGTTCATAGACACGTCCACGACCGAGCGTTTCGATCATCGGCTTCATCAACCGGGCGTTGAACAATTGAACGATCAACAAATACATGAGAATGATGGTAAAGACGGCCTGTTCGAGCATCTATATCCACTCCTGTCCTTCCTGTTAGCTATATGCTACACTATTCGGGTATTGTCTAGAAAGCTAGGAGGCGGAATCTTGAAACGATTGATTTTGCGACTGACCGGTCTCATGCTTGTGATCGTGCTGTGCCTCGGCGCAATCGGCTGGTTTGGTCAACATGATAAAGTGAACAACGCCCTGTACCGGGCCTATTACGGGGACCATGGCGTCCCGTCCGTCCATCGCGATGTGTATGAGGATGCCGCGGCCACGTATGACGTCGATTGGCGCTTACTTGCCGCCGTCCATCGCGTCGAGACGATTTTCTCCCATAGTTCATCGATGCGTTCATCGGTCGGGGCGATCGGACCGTTCCAATTCATGCCGCGGACGTGGCTCGGTTGGCAATATGACACGGATGATCAAAAAGGCGATGTCCCTGAGGACGAAGTCGATTTGACGGATCTCGCGCTCATCGAACAGTACGGCGGTCTCGGACGCGATGGCAACAATGATGGCAAAGCCGACCCGCACAGTCTCGTCGACTCGGCCCATACGGCCGCTTACTATTTGAGCGAGCACGGCGGGACGAAGACAGACACGACGGACTCGATTCGAAACGCCATCTTCGAGTACAACCGCAGTGAACAGTATGTCAATGATGTGATGTCGTTTTATGAGTCATATCAAACCGATGTGTCTTATTTACCGGATGACAAGGCGTCGGCAACCCAAAGTGTCGCGCGCTACACAATCCGCTACTTGGAATGGTTCGCAGGCTGGGTCTGACCCGGCACTATTTGATTAAAAGTGAGGAAACCTTATGAACACCCATATCGAGGAAGTGACGATTCGTGTCAAGTCGGTCTTCAATGAGGACAAGACGAAGCGCTACTTGCGTTCGTACGAATTCACAGATGTCGTCGACGGCGTCATCTGTGCCGTCATCATCTACTCGCCCCGGATGAGCGATGCTTTCTTGTCCGGTACGACAACGCAGCGGGCGTATATGCTCATGCGGAACCATCTCGATCAACCGATCCGTGAGATGCGCGTCATCAGCCTCGTCCCAACACTCGCCATCAATGACAATCTGCCGTACGTCGAATCGCAACTCGACGAAGTCAACTTTCATTACGTTGAGGAAACGCTCGACGAGGTCGAGGCGAGCGGAGGTATGATTATCGTCGGCTGGGGCTCTCCGGGACGCTTGATGCATCATGCCACCCCGTATAAGGCGCTCTTTGCCGATCATGAGGCGCATATGTTCTGTATCGGCACGACTTCCAAAGGCGAGCCGCAACAGATTCGTATGGCCAACGAGAACACCGTGCTCGAGGCGTTCAATAACGAATCGATCAAACCGAAATTTAGAATCGTAAAAGAGACGAAACAAGACGACTCCGAGTGAGTCGTCTTGTTTCGTTTATATGCCAATCCATACGCTCACTCCAAACAATAGGAGCAAAAGCGACGCCAACAGAAAGTCGTTCCTGGTGACGGGCACAACCTCGTACGTCGCTCGAGGTTCCCCCGTAAACCCACGTGCTTCCATCGAGAACGCGATTCGTTCCGCTTGGCGGATCGATCCAGCAAGAAGCGGAACGATTAATTTGGGGACGTGGCGGATGTGATCGAGTCTCGTCTCCAAACGTACGCCTCGTAGCGCATGCGTTTCATATAGTTGCATCAGTTCTTTTTTTAGAATCGGAAAGAAACGAAAACCGACGAAGACACTATATGCGATTTTTGGTGACAGCTTTCCTTGTTGCATCAAACTGTAGACGAACCGTTTCGGGTCCGTCGTCAGCGTGAACAGAAGCGACAAGGCTGTGAATGCCAACACACGCAAGGAGAGCGTCGCTGCTAGCATCACATTCTCGTCGGTCACATCATTGCCAAACAGCTTGAACACGACATCTCCGCTTGATTGCTTTCCAAAGACGAGCGTCGTCCACAATGTCCCGAGCGCGGTCAATAAAAATGGGATCATGTACAACCCCCATCTTCTCCAGCTCACAGCAGAGAATAGCGTTTGAAGTGTAACTGTACCGAGAAAAACAGCAAGCGGAGTCCAAGGGTTATACATGAAGGCGAGACCGAACATGAGACATGCCACGGTCAGAAATTTAATCGTCGGGTTCATCTCATGAAATGTCATCGCGATTCCTCCATCAATAAGCCGTGGGTGCGTAGTAATTCTTTTTCATCCCAGAGTGAAGCGTCATATGGCCCACTCAAGTCGCCGTCACACATCAAATAATATGTGTTCGCAATCCGCGCGAAGCTGAGGTCGTGCGTCACAAACAAAATCGTCTGGCCGGATCGTGTTCGTTCGACCATTAAGTCATATAGCGCACGAAGCGATACCTCGTCTTGTCCGGCAGTCGGTTCATCAAACGCAATCAGTTGTTTATTAGACAGCATCATCACTCCGATGGCGAGCCTTCGTTTTTGACCGTGACTAAGGGAGAGTGGATGGTGGTCACGCACTGATTCGAGCCCGAGCCGCGTTAAGACGTCCTCAATCGGGCGATTATGGCCATATGCGAGTTCTCGGGTCACATCATTCGTAACGAATAGATGCGCCGGTGATTGCGGGACGAGGCCGACTTCACGATGTTTCCGGGCTAGGCTTCGCAGCCATGTCGACTTTCCGCTACCATTTCGACCGAGCACCGCAATGAGATCACCCTCAGCGACCTTTAACTCGCTCGCTGCTAATTGAAATGTTTTTCGTTTTAATTCCGGTATGTGAAATAACATTTCCTTTCCTCGTTCAACTTTAATTGGAGAGAACGCATAATCTGGTCGGACGATGAACGGTCCATCATAGTCGATGCGCCCACTCACGAGCTTTATTTGTCGGTTAAAAAAATCACCCCATATGTATGGCCGATGCTCGATGACGACAACGTTTACGGTCTGTGCGACGCCGTCGAGCCAACGAACGAAATGATGGGCGGTCTCAGGATCGAGGTGAGCGAGCGGCTCATCGAGGAGGAGCCACTCGGGACGGCCAATCAAGGCACAAGCGACGGCAATTTGCTGCTTCTCACCCCCCGATAGGTCATGAATGGTACGGTGACGATAATCGGTCAAATGCAACGCCTCTAACATTGTGGTGACACGGGCCATCATCTCGTCTCTCGCGACGGCAAAGTTTTCGAGCGTGAAAATCAATTCTTCTTCGACCGTCTGCATGACGAACTGACTGTCCGGGTCCTGAAAGACCGTTCCGACGCGCCGGTTCACTTCGCCAGCTTCATACGTATCATAAGAGCGATCGAACAAGTGCAATCTGCCCGTCACGATGCCATCACAATTGTCCGGATAGAGACGATTCATCAAAGCGAGCAATGTTGATTTTCCCGACCCACTTGCCCCTGTAATGACCGTTCTCCCTTTTGTTAGACGTAGTGTGATATCCGTCAAGACATCGCATTTCTTGTTCGGATAACGAAATGTCAGATGTTCTGCCTCAACCATGCATACGGTCCTGTCGCGCGAGAGCATACCCATCAAGCGCGCCCGTCCGAAGCAACAAGTCGCTCAAAATCTTACCGCCCAGACCAGCAATCAACATCCCGCTCGTTGCGCGTAGTGCGAACATCGTAGCCACATATGTCGGACTGAGGGCATTGAGCCCTCCCATGACGTACGTATATGCGAAACTCGTCACAGCTGCACCGAATCCAGCCAGCATGAGCACCCAAAGGTCATATCGTTTGTAGCCCGTGACCGCGAATGCCGATTCAGCACCAAGTCCTTGAATGATTCCGACTAAAATAATACGAGGTCCAATCGCGTTACCAATCATCATTTCAATCGTCGCCGCGAGCACTTCGGACAAGAATGCTGCGCCAGGTCTGCGGATGATATAAGCCGCAATTATCGAAACGATGAACCAAATCCCAAAAATCCATTCGTATGCGATTGGTCCAATCAAGCCTGCCCACAAGTTCCCAGCATGGACGAACGCCAAATAGACCACCGCGAACACGACCGATAAAATCGACAACAAGACGATCTCTTTTAACTTCCACGATTTAAGCATCCATACGTCCCTCGTGTGACGGACTGTTCACGCTGAACGTCACCGTCATGACGACGTGGCTTGTCTTCTGTCGGACGCGATCAAACGTCGCCTCATAGAAAGCGAACACCGGCTCGATGTCCCCATGTATACCTGAGGCGTAATGCATCGAGTCATTGAAGACACCTCGCTCTTTCGCAAAAGCGATTTCTTCGTAGATGATGTCCATATAGTCGTCATCACCGAGCGGATAGAGCGCGAACTGTGAGGAGACATATTGCGGACCGACGGGACCATTAAGCGGTTCGCTCGACACAACGAGCACTTCATCTCCGGCTGTATCCCCTGGACACCCGACCGAGAACGTCCCGCTCATCGACACATGTTCCCCTGTCTTTGTCGCGTGTGACAGCACGGCCTTAGCCACATCGAATACATGCTCACTTCGTCCACGGATGACCGTCGACACGTCATCGGTATGTCGCCAGACGTTTTGCAAATCCGTCTCCTTCAACGCCCCTTTGATGATGCTCACGAAATCAGTCGTCATCGGGCTCAGTGTAAAGCGGAACCCGACGATCGGGCTCGTTCCACATTGTTTGTTCATGTTCTATTCCCCCTTATTATGTGTACACAAAAAAGCCGCATCCATGAGAATGCGGCCACTCGTCCAATTTTAATCCATTAGAAAAAGTGCCACACTTCCTCACGCCGGTATTACCCGGATCGAGTCATAAGGGATTGGAGCCATGCTCACATCTCAGCCGAAGCACCCCTAGTGTAGTCCAATGTATGCGGTTGTTCATGCAAGAATCAGTATAGACGACCGCTTTCATTTTGTAAACGGTCTTATGAGAACGTGACGACCTCGTTCCCCGGAAGTGTGTCCCGGAGCGTCGACCAATCCAGCGTCATCTCCTCATCTGTCAGCAGACAGTGATCGAGCTCTTGTTCGATGATGGCTCGATCCATCCGCTGCCCGATCAAGACGAGCTCCGTCTGTCGGTCCCCGTACGGTTCGACATAGTCGGCGGCGAGTTCCGGTTCGGCCGCGAACATGTGACGACGCTCATCTTCCGGAAGCGTCGCGAGCCAGCGCCCGGCATGTTCGAGCGTCGAGGCCTAGCCCGCTTGTGAAAACAGACAGGCGAGGTCGTTCCGGGAAGCAATCCATAAGAACCCTTTCGCGCGGACGATTTCTTCCGGAAACGCCTCGATCCAGGCATGGAGACGCTCCGGGTGGAACGGCCGACGCCGACGATAGACGAATGAACTGATGCCGTATTCTTCCGTCTCCGGCGTGTGCACATCTGTCTCAAGTTCTTGAATCCACCCGGCCGCATGCATCGCCTGTTCGAAATCGAACAAATTGACATCCAACAGCTCGGTCAATTCCACGTTCGCATGGACAGACGTCAACAGCTTCGCGGTCGGGTTGAGCGCCTTCAACAGTCCGGTCATCTCGCCGAGTTCGGTCTCGTTCACGCGATCCGCCTTGTTCAAGACGATGATATCGGCGAATTCGACTTGGTCGACGAGCAGGTCGACGACTTCGCGGACGTCTGTCGCCTCAATCGCCTGCTTGCGTTCATGGAGCGACTCGCCTGAGTTGAAATCTTTTAAGAACCGAAACGCATCGACGACGCTCACCATCGCATCGATATAGACTCGGCTCGTCAAATCGATGCCGAGGGCGTCATCGGCATATGTAAACGTTTGGGCGACCGGGATCGGCTCTGAGATATCGGACGACTCGATGATGATTCCGTCGAGGTCCCGGTCGTTCGCAAGCTCTGCTACCGCCTCGAGCAGGTCCTCACGGAGCGTGCAACAGATGCAGCCGTTCGATAGTTCGACCAACTTTTCGTCCGTCCTTGAAAAACCGCCCTGTTCAATCAATCGCTCATCGATATTCAACTCGCTCATGTCGTTGACGATGACGGCGTATTTCTTGCCCGTCCGATTGTTCAATATGTGGTTCAATAGTGTCGTCTTACCGCTTCCTAAATAACCGGACAGCACGGTGATCGGGATTCGTCTCATTCTACCCACTCCTAAATCGTAATGATTACTTTTTAGATAATGACGGGTCGGTGACGTCTTGTCAAGAAAAAAACACGCCCGTTTCCGGACGTGTTCTCCTGCCTATTCTTCTAACGCCTTGCGTTCGGCCTCTGAGCGTGGATAGGCGTTCGCCTGCCACTCGGCTCGATAAATCGAGTCGAGCTGGGTCAGACCGACCTCATCCGCGTCCTTATCGGCATCCACACTCGGCGTCTCATCCCACCGCGGATTCAAATACGTATGATCGTCTTCCCGGTTCGCTTCCAACAGCTTTTGAATCCCGACCCGGGCGACCGCCGCGAGCGCCAAACCGATTCCCGCACGAACGAGCAATCGTTTTACCATCTTCGTACCTCCTTATCGACCAAACCGATAGAGCGGCATCCCTTTCACATCTGTATCAATTTTAAAGACCGAACCTGCGTCCGGATGGGCCTCGAGCGCCGCGTCATCCATTCCTTCGCGCGCCGTCGTGATGGCAAGTTGTTTCAAGTCATCACCGACGAAACAGCATGACGTGACGTTCGGGGCCGGCACGAGCACCTCGAGCACTTTTTCACCCGTCTTCGGGTTCCAGCGCGAGACGCGTCCGCCCGCAAAGTGGGCAATCCATAAAAAGCCGTCTTCATCGGATGTCATACCGTCCGGGAATCCTTCCTCATCTTTGAAATCGATGACGACTTCCCCATCCCCGAGTGTTCCTGTTTTCAAGTCGAACGGGTATTTGCGGACCGTCTCGGTCGGTGTATCGATATGGTAGAACGTCGAGTGGTCCGGAGACCATGTCAGACCGTTCGATAGCGTCAATTCACTGAGCATGATCTCGGTCGTGCCGTCACGGTTCAAGCGATAGAGCGTCGCCTCGTTCTCCTCGTCGTTGAGATGAAGCGTCCCTGCAAAGATTCGTCCGTACGGGTCGGCCTTTCCGTCGTTGAAGCGAAGATCACCTTCCGGGTCATCGAGTTCGACGAGTTTATCGAGTCGCTTCGATCCCTCGTCCCATTCATAGATGCCGTCTTTCAAGCCGACGACGACGCCGTCTGTCACTTTCGGGACCGCAAACCCGATCTGTTGTCCCATATCGAACGATGACAGCTCATCTTCCTTTTCGTCGTACCACCAAAGTGTGTGTCCTTCGATGTCGACCCAATAGAACCGTTTCAGTTCAGCATCCCAACACGGGCCTTCCCCAAGTGTATTTCTGACTCGAATCCATAACGCAGCGTTTACTGTCTCCATTGAATTGCCTCCACTCTCTACATTGATTTCAACTGACTATTCCCTGAGCGGACGAGGTCTATTCAAGATTTTTCAAAATCGTTCCGCAGAGTTGGGGGCGATGTCCGTTTTTTCCTTCGTCGGAGCGGCTGTACGAAAAAACTCCTTGAATCATTCGATTCAAGGAGTCCACTTATTTCGCACCTTCGACGTTCATATGTTTACTGCGCAACTGGCCGCATGCCGCATCGATGTCAGTCCCGTGCTCAAGGCGGACACCGGTGTTGATGCCACGCTTCTTCAAGACATCATAGAACGCCATGATGTCCTCCGAGGTACTGCGCTCGTATTGGATATGCTCGTTGACCGGGTTATACGGGATCAAGTTGACGTACGACTTGTCCTTGATATCGTCGATGAGGTCCGCCAATTCCTCAGCGTGCTCCGGCAAATCGTTCACTTTCGACAGGAGAATATATTCGAACGTGATTCGTTTGTTCGTCTTCTCGACGTAATACCGGATGGCCGGCATGAGCTTGTCGAGCGGGAACGCCCGGTTGATTTTCATGATTTGCGTCCGTAGCGCGTCGTTAGGCGCATGGAGCGACAGCGCCAAGTTGATGCGCAAATCGAGGTCCGCGAACTTGTAAATCTTGTCGGCAAGTCCGCTCGTCGAGACGTTGATTTTACGCGGGGCGATCGCGAGACCGCGCTCGTCCTTGACGACACGCAGGAAGTCGACCAAGTTGTCAAAGTTATCGAACGGTTCGCCGATTCCCATGACGACGATATGGCTGACCCGGGCCCCTTCGCCGACTTCGTCCAAGTAGTGTTGCACGGTCATAATTTGTTCGACGACTTCGCCCGCCGTCAAATCACGTGTCTTCTTCAAGAGACCGCTCGCACAGAAGCTGCAGCCGATATTGCACCCGACCTGCGTTGTCACACAGACCGAACGGCCGTACTTATGTCGCATGAGCACAGTCTCGATATAGTGCCCGTCGTGTAGTTTAAGTAAAAATTTGACCGTCCCGTCGCCCGCCTCTTGTTTGACGAACAGGTCTTGCGTCGAGATGACGTATTCGGCGGCGAGCGCCTCACGCACCTCGGCCCGTACCGAGATGTCCTCGATTTGTTTCACTCGGTCGATGTAGAGCGAGTCCCAGATTTGTCTCGCATGGAAGGCGCTGTATCCCCAAGAGACACACGCTTCTGTCAGCTGATCGAACGTCAGCCCGTATATAGATGGTTTCATTGCTATCTGTCCTTTCTTCAATCCGCATACGTACCATTGTAGCGGACGTGGACGACGGGTGCAACGTTCTTATAACGGTGGAACGGGACGCGAAATATGTCGCTCGAACGCATACGCCAGACGGATCAAGTCACGTTCGGCATAACTCGTCCCGGTGAACGATAGGCCGAACGGTGCCCCACTCGCTTTCAAGCGATATGGGATCGTGATGGTCGGATGCCCGGCTTTTGCCGCCATGTCATAGTTCAAATCGTGAGGCAAGACGAGCGCGTGCAA
This sequence comes from Exiguobacterium sp. s141, assembly GCF_018618085.1. Lineage (NCBI taxonomy): Bacteria > Bacillati > Bacillota > Bacilli > Caryophanales > Exiguobacterium > Exiguobacterium sp. s141. The sequence continues at coordinate 153,860 of NZ_JACSLJ010000001.1, forward strand.
CTGTTGTTCGTTTAATAGGCGGTCGAGTCCGTCCGTCTTGGCGTCACGCACGTCATCGAGCCGGCGCGTCAAATAGGCCGCCTCGATGAGACGTCCCGACAATCTTTCCGCCTTTTCGAACGTCTTTTGTCCGTGCGGGATCGTCTCAGGATGTCTGTTGTTCCAGTCCATCAAATCAGACAACGTCTCGTATGGGAGTGTCGTCGTGGCCAGGTACGCCTCGATCCCGAGTTTGAACTCGTGGTACAAAATATCGCCTTGGTCGAGCGTATCATGGGCGGGCAGCTCGACTTCGACAAGGTCGATGCCGCTCTGTTTCAACAGCTCGGTCGCCTCACCGTATAATGCTTGTTCTTCTGCTAATAAATCAGCTTTGACGATCCCGACACGCATCCCGACCGCTTGGCGCTCGTCGAGGCACGTCCGATACGGCGGACCGGCCGGGAGGTTGAGTGTCGCCGGGTCCGCCGGGTCTTCCCCTACCATCACCTCAAGTGCCCTTACCGCGTCTTCGAGCGTTCGTGCCATCGGTCCCGCCGTGTCTTGCGACCGCGAGATCGGGATGATGCCACTCCGACTGATGAGGCCGACGGTCGGTTTGATGCCGACGATGCCATTGTGCACGCTCGGATGGATGATGGAGCCGCTCGTCTCGCTACCGACAGCGAGCAGTGTCAGGTTCGCTGCAACCGCAGAGGCCGAACCTGAGCTCGAACCTCCGACATCGAGCTTATCCCCATATGGATTGAGCGTCTGCCCACCGACACCGCTCCAGCCGTTCGGCATGCCCTCGGTCAAAAAGTTGGCCCATTCGGACAAGTTCGCTTTCCCGAGGATGATGGCCCCGCTCGCTCGCAGGTTTTGGACGAGATTGGCGTCCCGGCCTGCGAAGTGATGCGCGAGGACGACGGCCCCGGCCGTCGTCTTCATGAGTCCGGCTGTCTCGACATTGTCTTTGATCAGCACCGGGATGCCGAGTAGCGGCAAGCGTAGCCCGCGACGAAATGCCCGGTCAGCCGACTCTGCCTCGAACAAGGCGTCCGGGTTCACTTGAATGACCGCCTTCAGTTTGTCGTTAAACTGGGCGATCCGGGTCAAATAATAGGCCGTCACGTCACGCGCCGTAATTGTTCCTTCTTTATATCCGCGATGGGCGGTTTCGATATCGAGTTCCATAAAATCAAATGTGTCAGTCATATTGATTCCTCCTTTGGTCACTCGATGGTATTCGCTATCGCCACATGATTTCCTGTTTTCGTTCGCCAACGAATGTGTAACTTGGTACACTGAAAGAAAAAGGAGGTTACTATGAACCGTTCGTACGTACTCGTCTTATTGTCCGTCTTTGCCTTGTTCTTCTTACAGTTATATGCCGGGGACGCCCCGTATACGTTACCGCTCTCCATCGTGCTCGTCATCCTGATTCTCGGTGCCACCTTGCTCCAACTACGGCGCAAGCCAAACCGTTGACGCCGCTTCAAATCTGATGGTATGATGCTGTCACCAACTACATATCGATATCTTGAGTGAACGAGAGACCTGGCTCTATGACTTCACAGCAACCTGCTACGGCAAGGTGCTACTACCAGCAAGGTGATTGCCTTGGCCGATATGACAGAGCGCTCATGTCGATGACATGGGCGCTTTTTTTGGAATGAAGATGAGGGGGACAAGATAATGGAGAAAGCAACATTCGCAGGCGGCTGCTTTTGGTGCATGGTGACACCGTTCGAGGAACAGCCCGGCATCGAGTCGATCGTATCAGGTTATACGGGAGGTCACGTCGACGATCCGACGTATGAGCAAGTGAAGACAGGGACGACAGGACACTATGAGGTCGTCGAGATCACGTTCGACCCGACGCTGTTCGCATACGAGCGCCTGCTCGAACTGTATTGGATTCAGACCGATCCGACCGATGACGGCGGTCAATTCCAAGACCGAGGCAGTCAATATGCGCCGGCCATCTTCTATCATACAGAAGAACAACGCGTGCAGGCAGAACAGAGTCGCGACGCGCTCGCGGCGAGCGGACGTTTCAAACAGCCGATCGTCACGAAGATTTTACCGGCCGACACGTTCTATCCGGCCGAGGAGTACCATCAAGACTTCCATAAAAAAAATCCGGCCCACTATAAAGAGGACCGGAAAAAATCTGGGCGTGACGCATTCATTGAACAAGCCTGGTAAGCGAAAGACGGGTCGTCTGACCCGTCTTTTAGCTTTTGGCGATTCCGAGCATGAATCCGGCCACGACGATGAGGCCGATACCCATAAAGACGAAGACACGTTCTTTCGTCGTCTTCTCTTCTTTCAATAGATAGATTCCGCCGAGCGTCGCCACGACGACGTTCAATTGCGACAAGGCGAACGAGGTCGCGATCCCGACTTCACCGCTCGACACGAACAGCCCGAAGTTCCCGATCCCCCAGGCGAGACCGGCCATGATGTTTTTGAACGTCTTCGGATCGAACTTCTTCACGTCTTTCTCACGCAGGCTGAACAACAGCGCCGCGACGAACATCCCCACCGACTGTGGCAAGATGGCCGTAATCCCGTCGACTTCGAAATAGTTCGTCAGGACGGCGTACGTCACGTAACCGATACTCGACACGAGCAGAACGAGCAATCCTTTCTTCAAGGCGCCGCTACTGTCTCCGTCTTTGTTCTGCTGATACGACGTCAACGCAGCCCCAATCACGATGAGAACGAGCGCCGAAAATCCGAGCCATAGTTCGGTCGTCGTTTTCCAGTCTCCGAGGACGATGACACCGAACAACGATGTACCGAGAAGCTGCATGCCGGTGCTGATTGGCATCGCCTTCGATACACTTAAAATTTGAAACGATTGGAACTGTAAATATTGTCCGAGTGCCCAGAATGCGCCGGAGATGAAGCCGGTCACGATTGCAAGCGTCGTGAACCCGGGATTGAACACGAGTGCGATGATGACCGCCATCACCATCGCCCCGATTGTCGTCCCGATCAACTGTTGAATCGGCTTCCCACCGACCTTTGAGACGATGAGCGGGATACTCCCCCACATCAAGGCAGGTAAGAGTGCGAGTAAAATCATTTCCATACATGACACCTGCTTTCGTAATATAACATCATTTGTGATTTTCCCACGTTCAGTGCTGATTAAACTTTGTTCAAAAAAATTAAAAATAGCCATTGCCAAATGTTTTACTAGGATGATATAATAATTTTCGAACGGGGCATTAGCTCAGCTGGGAGAGCGCCACGCTGGCAGCGTGGAGGTCAGCGGTTCGAGCCCGCTATGCTCCATTATTGAAGTCACCACTCATTTGAGGGGTGACTTTTTTGCGTCGCCGCCCGGTTTAACTCATCCGCTAGCGGGTAATGATTGTAAGACATCATTATTCCAAAGGGGGACTTATCATGGACCGAGCCTCTGTCGAAGAGACCATTTTAGCCGTCATCGACTGTATGCGGGCAAGCAATCATTGTTTCTCAAAATGCTTACAAGAAGAAGACTTGTTGATGGTCGCCGAGTGTATCCGGCTGACGAAAGAATGTTCGGAAGTGTGTGCACTCGCCCTGAACGCGCTCGAGACCGATTCGGCTTTCACCAAACCGATTGGTGCACTCTGCGCCCAGGTGTGTGACACGTGCGCCGTCGAATGTGGCCGCCACTTGCACGACCATTGCCAACGCTGTGCCGAAGCATGTCTCCGCTGTGCCGAAGCATGCCGCAACCTCGTGGCCGCATAATCGCTTTTTAGTCTAACGATATGTTAGACTTTTTTTATACTTGTTTTTACGAGAAAGGGATCAATTATGCCACATTCAATTCTTGCCATCGACGTCGAGACGGCGAACCGCGATAGTCGCAGCATCTGCTCTGTCGGCTGGAGCCTGCTCGTCGACGGTGAAATCATCGAAACGAACCAACTGCTCGTCAATCCGGAGGAAGACTTCGATGCCGGCAATATCCGGGTCCATGGCATCCGGCCGAGCGATGTCTGGGACGCCCCAGCGTTACCCGAGGTGCTCGAACAGCTCTATCCGACGCTGCGGGATGTCGACCTCGTCATGGCACACAACGCATCGTTCGATATGGGCGCGTTCAAGAAAGCGATCGCCAAATACGATTTATATACGTTTCCGACGATCGAGTACGGCTGTACCGTCAAGTTGTCGAGAAAACTGTATCCAGGTCTGCCGAATCACAAGCTGAACACGATGGCGGAATATTTGAACGTCCCGTTCATGCATCACGATGCGGCTGAAGATGCTCGCGTCTGTGCCCTGCTCATGCGCGACATGATGCAGAAGACCGGGATCCATGATCCGCGTGAACTGCACCGGTACACATCGGTCAAACTCGGAAAACTCGCTTATTGAACGATATGCATGCCAGACAGGCCAAGACACACGTCTTGGCCTGTTAGCGTTTAAAGATCCATTTTTTCTGGACATAATAACTGACGACGAACAAGAAGCTGTCGACGAACACTTTGATCCACACCTCACCGTCGCGGATGACATAGAACAGCGCATAGACGAGACCGGCCGACAGCGCCATCTGCAATCCGACGAGACCGAAGTATTTCGGCATCGCCCGCTTCGCCTTCGAATGGAACACAATTTTCCGATTGACGAAATAATTGAACAGCGATGACAGGATACGGGCCACGACCGTCGCAATCAAGACGTGCGTCGTCTCGAACCACGGATTCAACAAATAGACGAACAAGGCATAGAACCCGATGTCTAACAGAAATGATGCGACCGATGATAATGAATAGGCCAAAAACATGCGATAGATAAGAATCGAGTCGATCACCGGCCGGAAATGGGACGAGGCGTTTTCTGCCACATAGACGGTTTGAATTGGTGTCTGATGAATCGGGACTTGCAATCGTTTCGTGAACGTCAACATGTTCATCTCGAACTCATAACGGTTCCCCGGCACATCAAGCAATTGTTCCGCATACCGCAGCGGAATCGCCCGAAGGCCGGTCTGGGTGTCCTTCAGACGAAGACCGCTGCCGAGCAACATGACGCCGCGCGTCATCTGATTTCCGAATCGGCTCCGGAACGGGATATCGGACCCTGAAAAGTCGCGGCAGCCCATAATCAAATGATGAGGCCAACGTATGCCTTCTTCATACAGCTTCAAGACATCAGTCGGCAGATGTTGCCCATCCGCATCGACCGTGATGACCCCGTTCGTTCTAGGGAAATGCTGAACGACATGTCGAATCCCGGTTTTCAACGCCGCACCCTTCCCTTGATTCCGGGTATGCTCGAGCACCGTGACCCATTTTCCGACCTCGTCAAAAATCGGACGGGACGTCTCGGCACTCCCATCGTTCACGACGAACAGATGGACGAACCCTTCTTCTTTCAACTCCCGGACCAGTGTGACGAGCGCTTGATCGGGGTTATATGCTGGGATTAATATGACGTAATCATCAAGACGTTCCACGGAATGCATTTGCATCGCCACCCCTCCTTCCCTCCTTCTATACCCAAGTGAGTGAAAAGTGATTCCTCGAACCGCCTCAAACAAAAAACACGATGTCCGAGGACACCGTGTGGTCGATCAACCGATGAAGATGAAGTAAGACGACGCGAAATAGACGAGGACGACGAGAACGGACGGCAAGACGTAGCGGAACTTCGACGTGACATCTTTTCGAAGGACACTGTACATGACCAAGACCGACAAGATCGTGATCCCGATCGCCGTCACCAAGTGTGACGTGGACACATCCGCCAAAATCGAACCGCCTCGGTAGAAGACGTCCGACATCGCGATGATGAGCATATTGAAGATGTTACTCCCCAAAATCGAACCGAACGCCAAGTTGACGTTACCAAGCTTCAAGGCGACGAAGACGGCGACCGCTTCTGGGAGCGACGTCGAGGCCGCGATCAAGAAACTGCCGACAAAGCTCGAACCGAGTCCGGTCACGACGGCGATTTGGTCACCTAACACTGAAAGCGCCGTTCCGGCCGCCATGATGACGAGTGCGGCGATGATGAAGCCGATGACCGCGCGCTTGATCGGAATTGAGTCGGTGACGCTGACACCGACCTCTTGCTCGACTTCCCGTTCTGTCGTAGGTTCTTTTGGACGTTGTCCGATATAGTAAATCCCAATCGCGTACAACCCTGCAATCAATAAGGCATCGATCCCGATCCCGAGAATCGTGAAGTCGATGCGGATGACGAGTGCGAGCATCGTCACGAGCGTCAACATCAAACCGAGACTCGCCGTGTAGAGGTGATCCCGACTTGCTTCGTTAAATAGACGCTTCTGACGATAATACAAGTCAAACATCGCCAAGATAAAGATGTTGAACAAGTTCGAACCGAGCATGTTCCCGATGGCGATGTCCGGGTTATTGATCATGACGGCCGATACGCTCGTCGTCACTTCCGGCAACGATGTGGCACCGGCTAGCAATACCGTCCCGACGAGCATGCCGCTCATCGTCGACTTCTCGCTGATGACGTCGGCATACGTCGATAGTTTGATGGCAGCATACACAGTGAGTGCTGCGGCCAAGATGAAGTAAATAAATACCATTTTCCTCTGTCTCCCCTTTTTTCAAAAAATCAAAAAAGACCTCTTTATGGACGCCGAAGAAGCATCCATAAAAAGGTCTCGCGGACTTGGATCAGAAGCTCGATGGACCGAGTGCGTTGCACCGTAGTGACGATCCATCGACCACATTCGTGGTCGCTACTCCCCTTCTTATGTTCACGATGAATATATCACGTTTAAGGTTACTTGACAATCATTTCACTCAAGCCACGTGACGATCTCGTCCGACTGCAATGCCATTCGATACGATAATTCATCGATTGCTTGGAGTGCCGGGAGCGACAAGCGTTCCCACAGTCCTGCTTCTTTCAATTGAGCCGACAAGGCGTCGAGCTCGGGTTGGTTGACCTCGGTCCCGTGACGATATCCTTCGCGCATCGTCTCGTTCAGCTCGAAAGCGGTCTGACAAAGCGTCGTCGTCTCTTGAAGCCACTCCTCTTCACGGAACCCATGTTTGATGACACCGAACAACTTCTCTAACTTCTCGGTCCGCCCTTCTTCGACTCCGTAAAACAACAAGTTCATTTCCGTCTCGAACGCTTCGATGAGCGTCGTCGTCTGCGCGAACGGCTTCAACGCATGGAGCAGTTCATGATAATACCAGGATTGGTCGCGGAGCGGCCGATTGAAACGGTCCCATACTTGTTTGCCGGAAGACTCGACGTCGAGACGAATCGAACGCAGATTATGTAGCTTGTCCGCGGCCAAGAGTGCGACTTCATCATACTGCATCGTCTGCACATGCTGAATCGTCATCCGTTTGCGTTCTTCCCACGACTGGTGTTTCCCCGACTCGGACACAGCCTTGACTAGACGTGTCACTTCATGTCCAAATCGTTCACTCAGTTCATCAGGTGTCGTCAACGTATCTTCGAGCAAGTCGTGGAGCAGACCCGCCACGACGACCGGGACGGGTTGGCGATCTTCGACGAGCAACATGGAGACCGCCACAGGATGGGTCAAATAAGGAATATTCGTTCCTTTTCGAAACTGTCCGTCGTGACGGACGGCCGCGAAACGGAGTGCCTCCTCGATGATTTGATGCACGACGTTTCCTCCTTCGCTAGTTTCAATGTACTCCCCATCCTATACCCGTCACTAGGCCTTTACACGCATATCGGTTGTTAAAATATAGGGTAATGGTCCCAGTTTCTTGATTCAAGCTTCGTAAATCATCTTTTTCGTCATGCCCCCATCAACGATCAAATTATGCCCATTGACGAAATCGTTTTTCTCGTCAATCAAATAAGAGACGGCGCGGACGATATCCTCCGGTGTCCCGACACGTCCTGACGGATGCTGCGCGTGATCGATATCACGAAGGGCTTCATCCGAGGTATGGATCCATCCGGGACTGACCGCATTCACCGTGATCGGTCGTTCAGCCAAAGAGACCGCCATCGACTGGGTCAACGAAACGATCCCGCCTTTTGAGGCGCCGTATGCTTCCCAGTCAGCCTCGTTCTGAAGCGCGCGGGTCGAGGCCACGTTGATGATGCGGCCGAAATCAGCCCCTTCGTTCAACGTTAAGAAAGCTTTCGAGCAAGCGAACGTCCCGACGAGGTTGACATCGATTACGCGTTTGAACGTCTCGACGTCGAGTTCAGCCATCGGTTTGACGAGTGAGGATACGCCACCGTTATTGATAAGCACATGGGCGGTACCGACTTCTTGATGAATTGTTTTGAATACGCGGTTCACATCCTCATGATCCCCCAGATCCATCTGATGGAACGTCACTCCTTCAAGTTGTGGGTCTTGCCCGATATCGAGTCCGACAACACGATATATCGTGCTAAAATGGCGGGCCAGTTCCCGCCCGATTCCTTGGCTGACACCGGTTATAATCATCGTCTGTTTCATTGTCATCCCTCCTGGACAGTAGAATACCCTGATTGCATGAAAATGAGTCCTATCAGTTCGACCAAAGTGTTTGGTCTGACGTCGTCACGACGGTCGCACCTGCCTCAAGGGCAGCCTCGATTTCTTCAGACGACGAGATCAAGCCGCCAGCGAAGACTGGAATATTTGTCGCTGCTTTCACGCACCGGATATATTTCGGGACGAGACCTGGTAATACCTCAATATAATCCGGTTGAGTGCGGTTGATGAGGCGATAACTCTTCTCGAGCGAACTCGAATCGATTAAAAATAGACGTTGCACCGTTTTAATTTGCTTTTGTTTCGCTTTTAAAATGACACTGCCTTTCGTCGAGATGATTCCATACGGTCGAAACGTCTGACACACATATTCGGTCGCATATTCATCCGCCTTCAGACCTTGAATCAAATCGAGATGGACGAACACTTGCTTGTCATGGGCCGCTAGTAACTGAAACACGGCATCAAGCCGGGCCACATGGACTTCAAGCAAGACGCCAACTTTGAATGGCCCTTTCACAAATGTCTCGAGGTCTCTCATGTCTCGGAGAGCAGGCAAAATCGTTTGACCTTCAATCATTCCCACACAACCTTTCTCCATTCCAGTTTCTCTCATTATCTGTACAACGTCATCTGGAAATCAAGGTTTACCGATTCAATATAGCGGGAAAATAATTTTAACCTATGCGCAGAGAGGGAGTAGTGACATGGTGAATGAAGTAGATGTACGGATTGAGACACCGACACCGGAGGAGCATCAACGCCTTCGCGTCAAAGCAGGCATGCCGAAGCGTTCCGACTCAGGCACGGTAAAAGGGCTCGCTAACACGTTATACGGCGTTTGTTTATATAAAGACGACACGATGGTCGGGATGGGACGTGTCGTCGGGGACGGCGGCATGGTGTTTCATCTCGTCGATATCGTCGTCGATCCCGAGTGTCAAGGCCTTGGGCTTGGTAAATTGATCATGGAACGATTGATGGATTGGATTTTACAGGAAGCAGACGAGACGGCCATCATTAGTCTGATCGCTGACATTCCGGCAGACGGCCTGTATCGCCAGTTCGGATTTGACTATTCTCGTCCCGAATCGGTCGGGATGGAATATCAATGGAGTGAAAACTGATGGTGAAGCAATCCTTCCCTTTTTTAGGGGGGACGTATGGACGTATTCAATGTAATCGTATTCCTCGGATTGGCACTTACCTTAATCTCGGTGCTCAGTTTGATTATCGAGCGGTTGTTCTTTCCTATTGACCGTTGCTCCGTTCATCATCCAAGACGAACCGATCGCTTTCACGGACATCGGGAAAGTGTTCGCCGGATTTCTGATTTTTTGGAGTGCTCCTCTTCATCGGGTCTCGTTTCGTTTTGAACCGACAGCGGTTCGTCAAACATTTGTTGCGACAAGATGATGCGAGTATCGGTTTGATTGGATTGATTCTATTTTTTCACCGGGATTGGCATGGTGTTCGGCCTGTCCGAGATCCTCGGGGCATTCATCGCCTGAATCATGCTTGCGGGCATCCACGATGTGCGGCCGTTGAAACGATTGACGGTACCCGTTCGCGACTTGTTTTTGCCGATTTTCTTCATCTCGTTCGGGATCTCCATCAATCTCGATCAAGGGTCATCGTCAATGCCCTCTTCTTCGTCCTGATCGTTTGGGGTGTATTGTCGAAGTGGATCGTCGGACGCGTCGGGGGTCGCATGTATGGCTTGACGCGGGTGCAGGCGAACGAGGCCGGCTTCTCACTCGCCCCGCGTGGCGAGTTCTCGATTTTGTTCACCGCCCTATCGAACGGAGCGATCAACTTATTTGTCGGTCTCTATATTTTCGTCTCGGCCATCGTCAGCATCGTCTTGTTCCGCTTCTCTGAGATTCTTGCTAACAAGACGGAGGAAAAACTTGAGAAAGTACTTCCCGATGAGACAAAAAATAAAGAAGATCAATGATAGAACACAAAAGGAGGACCTTCACGCGAAGGTCCTCCTTTGTTCGTCAAAATGATGATTCTTGTTTCGACTGTTTTTTCTTGCGTTTCTTGCGCCAGATTAAAAAGACAATCAGACCGACGGCCAATAACCCATAAATCGCGTACGAATACACATCTAAATATCGTAAAATCGATTCCCAATTCTCACCGACACGGATGCCGATATAAATGAGAATCGTGTTCCAAATGACCGTGCCGGCCGTACTGAGCAACAAGAATTTCAGAAACGGCATATTCGACATGCCCGCCGGTAACGAGATCAAGCTTCGGACGACGGGCATCAATCGTCCAAAGAACACCATCCAGCCCCCATATTTGTCGAACCAAGCATCCGCCCGTCGAACGTCCGCGATATCGAGTCGAATCCATTTCCCGTATTTCTTCGTCCACTTCTCAATCTGTTCGACATCAAGATAGAGACCGATGCCGTATAACAAAATGGCTCCTAAAATGGCACCGGCTGTCGCAGCGAAAATGACGAGCGGGACGTTCAAATCAGTCTTCACGGCAAAGAATCCACCGAATAAGAGCACGACCTCTGATGGAATCGGCGGGAACACATTTTCAATAAAAATCATGAACGCGATACCGAAATAACCGAACTGTTCAATGACCTGGATCATCCACTCTCTCATATCGTTCAACCTCCAATATCCCCTATTATACCCGTCACCTCACTTCAAAAACCGTCCCGACGTGCTAAAGTGAAGTACTTGAACGAAAGCGAGGAAACAATAATGACCGAACCGATACGTTGCCCTTGGTGCGGCACAGACCCCACGTACGTCCGTTATCATGACGAGGAATGGGGCAAACCCGTCCACGATGATCAGAAGCACTTCGAATGTTTGACCCTTGAGAGCGCCCAGGCGGGACTCAGTTGGATCACCATTTTACGAAAGCGCGACCATTACCGGGAAGCCTACGCCAACTTCGACGTCGAGACCGTTGCTGCGTTCGACGAGACGGATGTTGAACGGTTGCTGGCCAATCCCGGTATCGTCCGGAACCGCCGAAAAATCGAGGCGTCAATCAATAATGCCAAGCGCTTCATCGAGATTCAACAAGAGTTCGGCACGTTCGATGCCTACATCTGGTCGTTCGTCGACAATACGGTGATCAATAACCAATGGGCGGCCAATGACGCCATCCCCGCCACGACCGAACTGTCTCATCAGATCAGCAAGGATTTGAAACGGCGCGGGTTCAAATTTTTAGGACCGACGACCGTCTATGCCCATCTGCAGGCGACGGGACTCGTCAATGACCACCTGACCTCTTGCTTCGCTAAATAATTTGATTATTTGGTCAATCCTTCAATAAAATCGTGCAATTGATTTAGTTTGGTGACAAAATTTTGACATGGTGCATACCATAAACATTGAAAGCGTTTTCGTTATGATTGAGGGGGATGTTTTATGAACGGGATTTTAATATCCATCACCGTTTACATGGCGCTCATGGTACTACTCGGCGTCATCGCCTATCGGCGGACGGAGAGCATCGGCGACTATATGCTCGGAGGGCGCGGACTCGGTCCCGCCGTCGCGGCTTTGTCGGCAGGTGCTTCCGACATGAGTGGTTGGCTTTTGATGGGACTACCGGGTGCGATGTTCGCGACCGGGCTCTCGAGCGGATGGATCGTCATCGGGTTGACGATCGGCGCGTACTTGAACTGGTTGCTCGTCGCACCTCGCTTGCGGACGTACTCATATTTGTCCGAGGATGCCATCACGATTCCAGATTTTTTCGAGAAACGTTTTAAAGATTCACGCGGCACGTTGCGGACGTTCTCGGCGGCTGTGACACTCATCTTTTTCACCCTCTATGCCACGAGCGGATTCGTGGCCGGTGGTCGGTTATTCAATGCCGTCTTCGGAATCGGGTTCGGGACGGGCGTCTTGATTTTGGCATCGATTATCATCATCTATACGTTCATCGGAGGATTTTTGGCGGTCAGTTGGACGGATTTCGTTCAAGGGTTGATCATGTTGTTCGCCCTCATCCTCGTCCCGGCCATCGCCATCACGGCGACCGATGGCGTGAGCGCCGCCTTCCAGACGATCGGTGACATCGATGAGGCGCTGCTTGATCCGCTGACCGGTCAGTCACTCATCGGCATCGTCTCGCTATTCGCCTGGGGGCTCGGTTACTTCGGGCAACCGCACATCATCGTCCGTTTTATGGCCATCGAGAAGTTACAGGACATCAAGAAGGCGCGACGGATCGGCATCTCATGGATGCTGTTCACCGTCGTCGGCGCGATGGCGACCGGGCTGTTCGGACTCGCCTACTATACTCAGCGCGGGCTAGAAATCGACAATCCGGAAAATATATTCATCAATCTATCTGATTTGTTGTTCGTCGATCTCATCACCGGCGTCTTGCTTGCGGCGTTGCTCGCTGCCATCATGTCGACCATCTCGTCACAGCTCCTCGTCTCGTCGAGTGCTGCGACGACCGACTTCTATCAGAAGTTCTTCCGAAGAGACGCCGGCGACCGTGAGCTCGTCATGGTCGGCCGGATCACGGTCATCCTCGTGTCGCTCATCTCGATTTGGCTCGCGTTCGGGGCGGATGATACAATCTTGAACTTGGTCGGTTACGCCTGGGCCGGCTTCGGCTCGTCGTTCGGGCCACTCATCTTGTTCAGCCTGTTCTGGAAACGGACGACGCGACAAGGGGCGCTCGCAGGTATGCTAACCGGTGCCTTCATCGTCATCCTCTGGAAAAACTTTGCCGCCGATTGGTTCGGGACCGTCGGTGAGCTCTATGAGATGATTCCAGCGTTCTTCTTGTCGAGCCTCGCCATTTATGTCGTCAGTCTGATGACACCACCACCGAGCTCGACGATTACGAACGAGTTTGAGGAAATGGAACACATTTTGAAGACAGAACGGATTTAACGATCGAAGTGCCATGCTACTATAGCCTGGCACTTTTTCTTGTCGCCTAACAAGGAAATTGACAATCAATAGCGAATGGTACATATAGATCAATTTGTATCATAAGAAAGGAAGTGACTCGTCTCTTGAAACGAGTAATCCCGTATAAACAAGCCATATTGACCTTGCCCCTCCTCTTTCTATTCGGCTGTGCGACCGCCGAAGTCGAGACGTCTACCGAGCAAACGGAGACCCCGGCACCAGAGACCGAGGCGGAGGAGCCGGCGCCTGTTCCGGAAGAGCCAGAACCAGTCGTGACGACGACGTCGCTCTATGCGATTGGCGATATCTTGTTACACGATAGCGTATATAATGCCGCCAAGAGCGGGGACGGCTATGACTTCACTGCCGCCTTCGAACCGATCGCCCCGATTTTGACCGAGGCCGATATTGCCATCGCCAACCAAGAGAGCATGATCGGTGGCAGTGAGATCGGCTTATCGAGCTACCCGGCTTTCAACAGTCCGTATGAGGTCGGTGATGCGCTCCAAGACGCTGGCATCGACTTGGTGACGACGGCGAACAACCATACGCTCGATCGAGGTGTCACGGCCATCGAGAATTCGATTGCCCACTGGAACGAGATCGGTATGCCGTATACTGGTTCGTTCTTATCGGAAGCGGACAAAGCTGAGATTCGGACGTTGACGAAGAATGATATCTCGTTCGCGTTTCTCGCCTACACGTATGGCACGAACGGGGTCGTTCCGAAACAACCGTACCATGTCAACTACATCGATTTCGAGGCAATGAAGCCTGAGATTGAAGCGGCCGAACAAGCAGCCGACCTCACCGTCGTCTCGCTCCATTTCGGGAATGAATATGAGATACTCCCGAACGAGGCACAACAGACACTCGTCCAAGAGCTGTCTGACCTCGGGGTCGATCTCATCATCGGCCATCACCCCCACGTCCTCCAACCGGTCGCTTGGGTGGACGGCGCTGAAGGCAACCGAACGTTCGTCGCCTACTCGCTCGGCAACTTCCTGTCCGGTCAACAAGGGGACGATCGCAATACGGGTGGCATCGTCGGCATCGATGTCGTCAAGACCGTCGATGCGGATGAGACGACGTTCGAACTCGCCAATCCGATGTTCTATCCGACGTTCACCCGGCGCTCTAGTGCGGACGGACCGTTCGAGGTCGTGCCGTTACAGACGGCAAAACCCGAGTTGTTCGATGCCACGAGCCAACATATGTCGCAATGGATGCCAGAACTCGAAATTGTTCAATGAAGGATCACTTTCACAAGTGATTCTTTTTTTTTGCCAAAAAAGGTTGCTTTACATGAAATCATCCGTTAGACTAATTCGTATATTTATAAATACAGATGAATAATTATGTATAAGGGGTGTAAGGAAATGAAACAAAAACTCGTATTAGCTTATTCAGGTGGACTTGACACATCGGTCGCAATCAAATGGTTGGATGAACAGGGATATGACGTCATCGCCTGCTGTTTGAACGTGGGAGAAGGGAAAGACCTGGAGCGCATTCAACAGAAGGCACTCAAAGTCGGGGCCGTCAAATCGGTCGTCATCGATGCGGTCGATGAATTCGTCAACGATTTCGCCCGTTACTCGATGCAGGCACATACAATGTATGAAGGCGTCTATCCACTCGTCTCTGCCCTATCGCGGCCGCTCATCTCGAAGAAGCTAGTCGAGGTCGCGCAAGCCGAAGGTGCCATCGCCGTCGCTCACGGGTGTACGGGGAAAGGGAATGACCAAGTCCGGTTCGAGGTGTCAATTCATGCGCTCGACCCGTCGCTTGAAATCATCGCGCCGGTCCGGGAGTGGAAATGGTCACGGGAAGAAGAAATCGCCTATGCGGCCGAGCACGGTATCCCGATTCCGATCGTCCAAGAAGAGCCGTTCTCGATCGACCAAAACATTTGGGGCCGGGCCGTCGAATGCGGCATTCTTGAGGACCCATGGGCCGCTCCACCGGCGAGCGCTTATGAATTGACGGCACACCTCGAAGACACTCCAAACGAACCGACTTATGTCGAAATCGAGTTCAACGCCGGCGTACCAGTCGCCATCAATGGACAAGCAGCGACGTTCACAGCCATTCTCGAGCAGTTGAATATCGTCGCCGGGGCTCACGGTATCGGGAAAATCGACCATATCGAAAACCGGGTCGTCGGAATCAAATCGCGGGAAGTGTACGAAGCACCGGGTGCGATGACGCTCATCACGGCACACCAAGCGCTCGAGGCGCTCACGCTCGTCCGGGAAGTCGCCCACTTCAAACCGATCGTCGAACAGAAATTGACGGAGACGATCTACAACGGTCTCTGGTACTCGCCACTGACGAAAGCACTTCTCGCCTTCATCGATGAGACACAACAAACCGTGACCGGTACGGTCCGGATGAAACTGTTCAAAGGTCAAGCCATCGTCGACGGACGGAAGTCGCCGATCTCGCTCTATGACGAACATCTCGCGACGTACACGTCGGCCGACACGTTCGACCAACAAGCCGCCGTCGGTTTCATCAAGTTATGGGGACTGCCGACGAAAGTGCAAGCGGAAGTGCTAGCGGAGAAAGGAACGATGGTGCATGAGTAAACTATGGGGCGGCCGGTTCGAACAGACGGCCAGTGAATGGGTCGACGAGTTCGGGGCCTCGATTCATTTCGACGCCCAGCTCGTGTTAGAAGATATTGAAGGGAGCATCGCCCACGTGACGATGCTCGGGGAACAACACATTTTGACAGCAGACGAAGTCGCGCAAATCGTCGCGGGGTTGAAGACGCTAGCCAAGAAGGCACAAGCGGACGAATTGACGTTCAACGTCTTCCATGAAGACATCCATATGAACCTCGAGGCGCTGTTGCATGAGGAAATCGGCCCGGTCGCTGGCAAGATGCACACGGCGCGGAGCCGGAACGACCAAGTCGCGACGGATATGCACCTGTATTTGAAACGCCGCGTCCTCGAGACGATTGACGGAATCGAGGCCGTGCAGACGGCACTCTATGACCACGCCGCTCAAAACGTCGAATCGATCATGCCAGGTTATACACACTTGCAACGGGCCCAGCCGGTCTCACTCGCCCATCACTTGCTCGCTTACTTCTGGATGCTCGAGCGCGACAAAGAGCGTTTCAGTGACAGCTTGAAACGGATTGACATGAGCCCGCTCGGAGCGGGTGCCCTGGCTGGGACGACATTCCCAATCGATCGTCATCGCTCGGCCGAGTTGCTCGGTTTCGCCCAAGTCTATCCGAACAGTCTGGACGCCGTCAGCGACCGTGACTTCATCTTAGAGTTCTTGTCGAATGCGTCGCTGCTCATGATGCACTTGTCACGGTTCTGCGAGGAGTTGATCCTTTGGAGCAGCGAAGAGTATCGGTTCATCACGATCTCTGACGTGTTCTCTACGGGATCGAGCATGATGCCTCAGAAGAAGAACCCGGACATGGCCGAACTCGTCCGCGGAAAGTCAGGTCGCGTCGTCGGCAATCTGATGGGACTTTTGACGATTATGAAGGGACTCCCACTCGCCTATAACAAGGACCTGCAGGAAGATAAGGAAGGCATGTTCGACACCGTCAAGACGGTTCAGGGCAGTCTCAGCATCATGGCCGGTATGATTCAAGACATGACGTTCCACACGGAAACGATGAAGCAAGCAACCGAACGCGATTTCTCGAACGCGACCGAACTCGCCGATTATTTGACGGCAAAAGGGATGCCGTTCCGTGAGGCCCATGAAGTGACGGGCACGCTCGTCCGGTATTGTATCGACCAGCGTCTGTATTTATCAGAATTACCGATCGAGACGTACCAAGCCCACTCTGAATTGATTGAAGCGGATGTGTACGAGGCACTCTCGCCGGTGACGGCCGTCAAACGCCGCAACAGTTACGGCGGGACGGGCTTTGACTCAGTTCGGATTCAACTGACAGAAGCGAAAGAGAACCTACCGACACATGCGTAAACAATGAGGACCTGGTCAATTTGCGACCAGGTCCTCATTTTTCTACTTGTCAGACGAAAAAAATGATGTTAACCTAACTTTAGTCAACGTTAACAGAAAAGGGGTTTACATATTGAAAATTCATGATTTGACACAAGTTGCCATCGGTGCCGCCTTGCTTGCGAGCATCGGCTCCATTGCCATCCCGATCGGCCCCGTTCCGATCACCCTTCAAATGCTCGGCATCATGACGGTCGCTTCCGTGCTCGGCGCCAAAAAAGGCGGTCTTGCCGTCGTCGTCTACTTATTGCTCGGCTTGATCGGTCTACCCGTCTTAAGTGGTTCGGGCGGGCTCGCCCCGTTCGTCGGTCCGACGGTCGGTTATTTGATCGCCTTCCCGATCGCTGCCTTTTTGATCGGTTGGTTATCGGAACGACATCGTACGTTCCCCGCCCTCGTCGCTTATAACATCCTAATCGGACTCGGCTTCGTCTATGTAGTCGGCAGTCTCGGTCTCCAAGCCGTGTTCGGACTAACGTTCATCGATGCACTCAAAGTGAATATCCCATTCATCCTCGGTGACTTGATTAAAGCAGTGTTAGCTGCGGGCATCGCCTACAAAGTCTCAACGAACCCGCAAATGCGCAGAACCCTCGCCTCGTGAAGGTTCAAACGTTTCATCGGATAGAAGATGTGGAACGTATATAGTATGGAAGGGGGTGTCCTGATGAGCGATTCAACGTTTAAAAAGCGCTTGATGAAAGCGACCCATATCCATCGCTCCCCGAAAGGACAGCGTCGCGGGAAAGACGAGCCGCAACGTGAAAAACTCGACACCGAGGCGTTCGAACGACGGTTGCGTGAAGCGAAGAGCAAAGTCGGAGAGATTCAAGAGAACATTGACCATATCGCCAGACGTTAACACCCTGTCCTCGGACAGGGTTTTTTGATGCGCTTCAGCACACGTTATACCGATGGTGATGTTTATATGTAGGATATATCATGCTCCGACTATCCCTATAAGTAAGACCCTCGTCATGTAGACGAGGGTCGATCATCACTTCGAACGCGGCCGGATAAACAGCGCGACAATGAACGAGAGCGCGAGGACGACGAGTAGTCCGAGCGAGATGTCGTTGAAGCCGAGCAAGTTGAGTCCGACGCTGATGGCGACAGCGACATAGAAGCCACCGAGCGCCTTTTTGACGAGTTGCGAACTGAACCGTTGCAACTGCTTCGCCCCGATCGGTGAGCCAATCATCGCCCCGGCGATGAGCGCGAGACCATGCCAATAGTTTGCATCGGCCCCGGCGACGGCATAGTTGATAACGCCCGAGACGACGATAAGGAACGCCGCGGCGATACTCGTCCCGACGGCTCGTTTCATCTCGGTATTGAGCAGTTTGACTTGAAGCGGTGTCAATACGAATCCGCCGCTAACACCCATGAGTGACGAGATGAACCCGCCGAACAACCCGATAAAACCGAGGCGTGGGACCGACTCCGAGCCGACACTTCCTTCTTCATGTTGCTTCGACCGGAAGAACGAGACGGCAAAGTACGTCAGTAGCGCGATGTAGGCGAGCGAGATGACCGGCTTCGCACCGTCGAGCGTCTCAAGGTAGAACACGAGCGGCGTCGCCACCCACGTGCCGGCGACACCGAAGGCGCCAATCATGAGGGCATGTTTCGGATTGACGTTCTTTAATTTAAGATGGGAGATTGTACCGGCCGTGGTCGATCCGAGCGTGAGCATCAGACTGAGCGCGATGGCCGCACTCGCCTCGTATCCGAAGACGAGCAGCAGCGGCGTGAGTAAGATTCCGCCCCCGATGCCGAAGAATCCGCTCAAAATCCCGATGAGCGTTCCGAGCAGTAGAAACGATAGTAATGCTGTGACATCCATGAAAAAACCTTCTTTCTTTCCTTTTCATAACTAATCATAACAAAAAAGGAGCGCTTTATGACGCCCCTCGTTTATAATACCTTCTCTAAAAATCCGAATACTTTTTGACGATATTCGGTTTGGAACGAGCGATGCGACTGCACGTGCCCATCATTCTCGGTCACCCACAGTTCGACTTCCTCCCCGGCCTCGGCCAATTGTTCACTCTCGCTCACAGGGATGGCCTCATCGCCTTCACTATGAATCAACAACACCGGTGCCTCGATTTGAGCGATATCGTCAATCGGCTTGACCACATCGGGATCGAGACCCGTGAACCACGGCGTCACCGTCATAATGACCGGTGTGAACGGAAAGTTCGGTAAATCGCTCCATACAGGCAAGTTTGTCTCGAGGTAGCCCCGGAGGTCACTGAACGGACTATCGGCGATCACAGCGGCCACGTCGGTCTCATCAGCCGCAGACAACGCAGTTGCCGCGCCCATCGACACCCCGTATAAGACGATTGGACCGTCCGAGCGTTCTTTCGCATAGGCGATTGCGGAAGCGAGGTCCGCTTGTTCTTTCGCCCCGACCGTCACACGGTCACCTTCCGAGATGCCTGACCCACGAAAATCGAACGTCAAGAACTGATATCCTTGTTCATGAAACTCGGGGATCAATTCTTTGAGCGGCAAATCGGACTGCTCGCGATTCTTCCCATAACCATGTGCGAACACGATCGTTGCGCGCGGTGTCGGGTGCGGGATCCACCACCCGTACAAATCGTGACCATCCTCGGCTTCGATGGTCACATTCTCGTATTTGACACCTAACGTCTTCGGCGTATACGTCAACGTCTCACGTTCGGGCGACGTCAACTGATCGCCGATGTGGGCCGAGATGCCCACGACGGCGAGAAACACGATGAGAAGCAACACACCGGTCGCAATCCCTATATATTTAACCCAACGATTCATCGCACTGCCCCTCTCCATTGTCCACTTGCTTTCAGTTGACTCATCGGAGCCAACTCCGTAAAGCGATTAACGCATGTTGTACCGGTTCCCATGTCTCAGACGGAATGACGTAACACGTCGCCTCCGCAATGTGAAACGTCGTCACATCGGCACGTCGAACGATATTTTCACCGATTGGACCGAACGGGTCACTGTTGACATCCGTATGGTCGAATGTCTTCCACACCCGCGCCCCGTCCTCATAAAGCGCGCACCCAAACGACTTCACCGGTCCGTCAATTCCATACTCGGCATAATGCCATAACGTCGTCGCATCGAGGGGTGAACCGAGATGTAGGATTTTTGCATTACGCTCGATCATGCGTTCGATTGGCGAACCCGGCCCAAAACCGACTTCAAGTGTATGTCCTGCCACGATTTCCTCGGCACCATTCCCCCACGCAGCGACCGACCACATCGGATGATCGCTCCGAAACACGTTCGGATACGTACGGAACAGTTCCGGGACACGGCCCATGCCTCGAGTCGGTGTCTTTTCCTGGTCATACGCCGGCATTTCCTCCCGGATCGTTGGCCACCACTCGACTGGGACGGGTGGGGCTTCCCATTCAGCCGGGTCTGAATTATCACTGCTCTGGGTCGCCATCATGATCAGCCCGTCCGGACCGACCGTATCTTGGAGCGCCTCGATGACGGTCTGAGCCCCGCCACATACCCATCCGAGCTTTGATAAGGACGTGTGGACGAATAGGGTGTCCCCCGGCTTGACGCCGGCACCCTGTAAGTGGGCAACTAAACTTGTTTTCGTTTCGATATGTTTCATCGGATTCACTCCACGATGAGCTGGATCGTCGACCCGCTCCTTGATTTTTTGACTTCAATCCGGGCGTCGACCCGGTCCTTTAATTCCTGAACGTGACTGATGACCCCGACGAGCCGCCCGCTCGATTGGAGCGACATGAGAAGCTCGATCGCTTGGTCGAGCGATTCAGCGTCGAGTGTCCCGAACCCCTCATCGATGAGCATCGTCTCAAGGCTGACCCCGCCACTCAGTTGCTGGACGACTTCGGCGAGTCCAAGGGCGAGCGACAATGATGCTTTGAACCCTTCCCCACCCGACAGGTTTTGGACGCGGCGTGACTGACCCGTATAGGCGTCAAAGACTAATAGTTCGAGACCGGACTTGGCATTTCCTCTCGCCGTCTCGATTTTCCGCTCCAATTGGAACTGTCCGCTCGTCATTTGATCGAGATGGACGTTGGCCGCATGGAGAATTTGATCGAAGAACGCCGTCTGCACGTACGTCTCGAACGTTAACTTTTGCGGATTCAGTCCTCGACCGGTGTCGGCGATCAACTTGACCGTCTCCAGATTCCGTTGATCTTCATCCGTCTTCTCCCGAAGCGCGTTCCATTCGGCTACGATGTGACGATGACGTTTCAATTGCCCGTCCGCCGTCACGAGTTGTTCGGACAGCGCTTCGAACGAACGGTTCTCCTCGTGCAACTTCTCCTGGAGTCGTTCAAGGTCTGGTCGCGGACGGTCCCCGATTTTATCGTTCAGCGCCTTGACGGCGTGTTCGAGCCGGACACCTTCCTCCAGCTCGGTCGCTTGGCGTTCGCGCAGCTCGGGCAGTTGCTCGACGCGCGCACAATACTCCTTGAACACAGCTTCAGTCAACTCAATCTTCTCGAGAGCGGTCTCCAGTTCAGCCGTCGCTTCGGAAAGACGAACATGCTCGAACTCGAGTTGCTCACCAAGGAGACGGAGTCGCTCCGCTTCCCCCCACTTCAATCGATTCAATTCTTCAAGCCGACGTTCATACGTCCCCACGTTTCGTTCGATGTGAGTGAGTCGCGTCGTGAGCTGATTTCGCTCGGTCTGCAACATTTCTAACGTCGTCCCATCCGGTTGACGCATCGACTGAAGCTGCTCTTGGACGGTCTGGAGCTGTTCGAACAACTTCTGTCGTGCATCTGCCTGCACACGCTTCGCCGTCTCGAGTTGCTTCAATTCGGTCGTGGTCGCGCGCAAGAGACGCTCCATCCGTTGTCGTTCTTCGGCTCCTTGACGCAACTGCCGGACGCGGGCGTCTTGGTGTTGCATCGCAGCGTCAGCCGCGCCATCGAGCTTCAATTCGAGTCGAGCGAGATCACGTTCACGGATCAGCTCATCGAGTTGGCGTTTGAGCGCCCGATAATCCGCCCGTGCTTCATGGAGGTCGGCCTCGATTCGTTTCAGCGTCTCGATGGCTGAGCGATGACCGGCTTGGTCGATGGACGTCCCCGTTCGCTCCACGTGTCCGTGGGTCAATGAACCGCAGACCGGACAAGGTTCCCCCGCTTCGAGTTGCTCCCGCAGCGTGTCGGCCATGAGTGCATGCTCGGCCTCGACGAATTGGTCGACTTGTTTCGTCTGGGCAGTGAATTGTCGCTGGACTTCCTTCCCGTTGCGTTCACAGGCACCGAGTCGTTCCGTGACCTCTGCCACTTTCGCCTCGAGCCGAACCTGATGTTGGAGCTGACTATACAGCCGTTCGGCCTCGACGAGTTGGTTTGGGGCCGGTGCGTGTTCCAGCTTAGCCGCAAGTACGCCTTCAGTCGCTTGGAGCTCCTGGAGACGCGCTTCTTCTGAGAACAGGCTGAGCGGCTCCAACTGGCGTTTCAAGTCATCCCGACGTCTCGTGGCCCGGTGCCATTCGTCGACGTAGGGCAACATCTCGTCAATCGCATTGACGCGACTTGTGGCTTGATCTGCCTCCTGGCGCATGGACGTGATGGCTTCTGCTTCTGCCTTCAACTCTTCCAGCTGTTTCGTGTAGCCTTCGTCTCGTTGACGGGATACACCGCGTTCACGGGTCAACCGTTCGATGTCGTGACGCACCGTTTCGGTACGTTGATAGAGCGGGCTGACGCTCGCCACTTGTTCAAGTCGTTGGATGAGCGCTTGGCGTTCTTCACGCTCCTGTGCCGCTTCGCGGAATGCTTGGAGCGCGGTCGCGCGCACGTCCCGCTCTTCCATCAACTCGGCGAGCACGGTCGCCTGATTCACTTCTCGACGCAGCGCCTCGAGCCGTTCTTCACCAGTCCGGCGCTGTGCCTGTAGCGAGTCTCTCGCCGCCAAGAGCCGCTCCTCCCGGGCGTCGAGCCACGTCACGATTTCAGGCAAGTTACGGGTCGACATGTCCTCGACGGCCTCGTCTTCAAGTTCCAACAGTTTTAAGCGCGTCGTCTCGACCGCCCATTCGACTCGTTTGCGGTATTTGCCGTAACGTTCGATCCAATCTTCCTGAAAGGCACGGTACGCCTCCGTCTTGAAGATCGATTGCAGAATTTGTTGCTTCTTCGTCGAATCGGAATCGAGGAGCTGACGGAACTGGTTCTGCGGCAACAGCAAGATTTGGCTGAACTGCTCATAGCTCAGTTGCAACAACGATTCAATCGTCTGTTCGACGTCGTTCACTTTCGTCGCAATCGGTTTCCAAGCGTCTTTCCATTCGTAGAGCACCGCCTCGTGCGGGATTGGCGTCTTATTTTTCGGGTGCGGCTGTTGTGGTTGGCGGACGATCCGATATCGTTCGTCGCGAATCGTGAACGAAAAGTCGATCTCGGTCTTTCGCTCCGGGTCCGCATATTGGCTTCTAAAATCACTCGCGTTTCGGAGCGTCCCACTCGCCCGGCCGTACAGCGCGAACGTCATCGCGTCAAAAATCGTCGTCTTCCCTGCACCGGTCCGGCCGCTGATGACGAACATCGAACGGCCTTCAAGCTGCGTAAAATCGATTTGTTCTGTCTCGGCGTAAGGACCGAAGGCGGTGATGGTCAATTGTTCCGGTCTCAAATCGATTCCTCCCCTTCTAAGAAGCGTTGCACCGTCGCATCGGCATCGCGGCCGTGGACGGCTTTAAAGAAGTCCATATATACATCCTCGACCGATTGCCGTTCAAGCTTCTCCCGTTCGAAGCGGGACGTCTGGTCTTGGCGACGCAACAACTCAAGTTCGAGGTGTAAGATGTTCGGATAGACGGTCCGCAACTTCGCCATCGGGTCGAATAACGCACGTTCATCGGTCAAGACGATTTTTAAATAGTCGTCGACGGCCTCGTCTTGATAAAACGACGGGTCGAGCAGCTCGTTCAGCGTCCCGGTCAAGATGCGCAAGTCACGGCGCGCCTGGAGTGGACGACGTCGACGTGTCCACGTCCCGTCCCATTCGATGACGTCGACCGATTTCACATGCGTCGCCTCGGAGAACGAATATTTCATGAGCGACCCGCTGTACGCGATCCGGTCGTCGCGAATGGCGTCACGGTTATGCAGGTGTCCGAGCGCCGTATAGCCGAACGGCGCGTATAGTCCTTTGGCGACTTGCCCGGCCGTCCCGACGGACAGTTGCCGTTCGGAGTCGGTCTCGAGTCCGCCGGCGACGAAACTGTGGCCGACGGCGACCGCTCGTGCGTCGATCGCCCCATAAGAGTCGACGACTGCGGCGAGCGCGTCATGGTGAGTCCGAATCGACTCGTCGCCGAACGCGTAACGGATGCGCGCCGGCTCGAGGAACGGCATCAAATAAAACGGGATGTCGTTCACGACAATCGGCCCTGTTCCCGGGTCATATTTCCCGACGATATGGAGACCGACTTTCGTCAACAGTTTGGAGCTGTATTGGAGCCGCTCGGCCGAATCATGATTGCCGGCGATGGCGAGCACGGGGATGCCCCGCTCGAGGACGAGCGCACGCCACATCTCATCGAGCAAGTCGACGGCCTCGACGGGCGGCACGGCCCGGTCATATAAATCACCGGCGACGACGATGGCATCAGGCTTCTCCTCGTCGACGATGTGTAAAAATGATTCAAATAAAATGATTTGTTGTTCTTCTGTCATGTGGCGGCCGTGGACGATTTTACCTAAATGCCAATCGGCCGTATGTATCCATTTCATGCGACTTCACCTCTGATTCCATTCTAGCATTATTCCGGTGTACGATTCGACGTCTTGACACTTGTTTTCGAAACAGCGAAAGTTAAAAGGAAAGGGGGACGTATCATGGAGTCCACATCCACATGGCAAGCCTTTCTACGCTTGTTCCGCGTCGCTCGACCACCGAAAGGTCTGTTCATCGGCGCTGTATTGATTTCGTTGCTCCAAGCGATGGCGTCACTCGCCATCCCGCTCATCTTGCAACGCGTCGTCGACAATTGGAGCGAGGCCGCGCTTGACGCCCGTCTCGTCGCCATCTTCGTCATCGCGTTTCTGATTCAAGTTATCTCGAGCGCGATTTCGATCTATTGGTTACATATCGTCGGACAACGCGTCGTCGCCAACCTGCGGACGACGTTATGGGAGCATCTCGTCGCGCTTCCGATTCCGTTCTATGACGGCGTCAAATCGGGGGATCTCGTCTCGCGGCTCAGCAATGACACGACGACGTTGCAGCAGCTCTTGTCCGAACAGAGCGTCCGCTTGTTGACGTCGTTCGTCTCGGTCATCGGCGCTGTTGGCATCTTATTCACACTCGATTGGCAGATGACGCTCGTCATCTTGTTTTCGGTGCCGACGACACTCTTGATTGTCATCCCGCTCGGGCGTAAACTTCGGAAAATCGCCAAGGCGACCCAACATGAACTCGGTGACTTGTCCGGGTTTTTCGCCGAACTGCTCGGGGAGATTCGGCTCGTGAAATCACAGGCGACCGAATCCGTCGAGGTCGCAGAAGGAAAACGCCGCATCGAGCGGCTCTTCGGTCTCGGTGTGCGCGAGGGACGGATTCAAGCAATCTTGATTCCGCTCTTGAACGTCACGTTGACGGCGATGCTGATCGCCATTCTCGGCTTCGGGGCTTATCGGGTCTCGACCGGTGCCCTGTCGACCGGCTCGTTGCTCGCGTTCATGCTGTACTTGTTCCAAATCATCACGCCGCTCATCACGATGACGGAGTTTATCACCCGGCTTCAAAAAGCACGCGGGGCGACCGAAAGAATCTCGGAACTGCTCGCCGTCGAGCCGGAACCATACACGGCTGAGCCGTCGACGATTCGACAGTCGTCGCTCTCGTTCGAGGGCCTGACGTTCCGTTATGGCGACCAACCTGTGATTGACGACGTGTCCCTCATTGTCCCGTTCGGTGCCACGACAGCCATCGTCGGACGCAGCGGTGCCGGCAAGACGACACTGTTTGCCCTCGTCGAGCAGTTCTACCTTCCGTCGAGCGGTCACATCTATTACGGGGACCGGGATATCTCAACCTACGGCCGCAACGAATGGCGACAAGTCATCGGCTACGTCGCCCAAGATTCGCCCGTCCTATCCGGGACGGTGCGGCAAAATATCTTGTACGGCTTGACCCGGACAGCGACCGAGGACGAGATTCGACGAGCCTGCGACATGGCCAACGCCTGGTCGTTCATCGAGTCGATGCCGGACGGGCTCGATACAGAGATCGGTGAGCGCGGCGTCCGCTTGTCGGGTGGTCAACGACAACGACTCGCCATTGCCCGGGCGCTGTTACGCGACCCGCAAATCTTATTGCTCGACGAGGCGACATCAAGTCTCGACTCGGAATCTGAGCGTGTCGTCCAAGAAGCGCTCGACCGGCTCATGAAAGGCCGGACGACGCTCGTCATCGCCCACCGCCTCTCGACCGTCCAACATGCCGACCAAATCGTCGTGCTCGAGGACGGCGGCATCAGCGGGCTCGGGACGCACCAAGAGTTGCTTCGGGACAACAAACTCTATGAACGACTCGTGAAACAACAACTTTTAGGAGGCAATCAATTATGAAGACAATCGGATTTATCGGACTCGGTGTGATGGGTCAATCGATGGTCAGAAACTTAATGAAGGCGGGATTCGAAGTCCAAGCGTATACGCGGACGAAAGAGAAGGCGGCTGATTTATTGGCGGAAGATGTCCGCTGGTGTGATTCGGTCGAAGCCGTCTGTCAAAACGCCGATGCCGTCATCACCATCGTCGGTTACCCGTCTGACGTCGAGAGCCTTTATTTCGGGGACGGTATGATTTTGCAGTCGGCCGAGCCGGGAACGCTCGTGATCGATATGACGACGTCTTCGCCGACGCTTGCCGAACGTATCGCTGAGGCGGCAATCGATCGCAGCTTACTCCCGCTCGACGCACCGGTCACGGGTGGCGATGTCGGTGCGAAGAACGGGACGTTGTCGATTCTCGTCGGTGGCGGCGAATACGCCTTCACGAAGGCACGACCGCTGTTCGAGGCGATGGGCCAATCGATCGAACGGATGGGCTATGCCGGGAGTGGCCAATATGGAAAGCTCGCCAATCAAATCGCAATCGCCGGCATCATGATGGGCAACGCCGAGATGCTCGCCTTTGCGAAACAAGCCGGGCTCAATCCCGATCAACTGCGCCAGACGATCCGAGGCGGCGCAGCCGGCAGCTGGACGCTCGAGAACCTTGTCCCGCGGATGATCATCGAGGACTACGCTCCTGGTTTCTTCATCAAACATTTCATCAAAGATATGAAACTTGCCCTCGAGAGCGCAGACCAGTTGAATATCAAACTGCCGAGCCTCGAGTTGGCGCATAAACTGTACTCGATCCTCGAAGAGAACGGCTACGGCGAGAACGGGACGCAGGCGCTCATCGAATACTACATGCACCAGGACGTTTGAATCGGCTCGCTCGTGGAATTAGTAGTACAGAAGGGAGCGATGTAAGATGCCATGGAATATGAAAGATTATCCGGAATCACTGAAAAACTTCGACCCGCTCGTCAAAAAGAAAGCCATTGATATCGCCAACGCCTTGCTCGCCCAAGGCTACTCCGATCAAAAGGCGATTCCGATCGCCACGGAACAAGCGAAAAAATGGCATGAACATGCCTCAAAAGAAGAGAAAGACGAGTTCCGTGACGCTCCCGACCCACAAAAGTCGGATCGGCACGGGACATAAAAACAACCGGTCGGCTCATTCAGCCGACCGGTTGTTCGTTTGCTTCTGTTTCTGCCTTGATTTCGACGTACAGTCCGGCGAGCGCCGTGTTGATATAAGGTTGCACGAAGATATAGGCCAATCCGCCGGTGAATAACACGAGCACATACCAACCGATGAAACTCGCATATAGACGAAGCATCGTGCGCTTGTGTCCAAACATGAGACGGCGGCTTTCACGCATCGCGCCGAAAGTGGATAGTTCCGGCCGGTCCCGTAGGACGAACGGGACGATCCGATACGTCAAATAGAACCAGATTCCCGGCACGATCAAGAACAGCATGAGCACGTTCAAGCCGAGATAAAAGACGGCATAATACGTGACGGCACGCATGTAATCTTTGAGCGAACCGAACGCTTCGAACAGCAGACCGAACGACGGTTTCTCGGCTTTGGCGATGTCAAGGAACACCCAGTTTCGGCCAAGTTCTAGCGGAGCGAGCAAGACGGTCGCGGTGTATAGCAAACCGATCGAGACGAACAGGATGCTCGGGTCTGTCGATTCTAAATCGAGCTGCGTCGTGATGACCGCTTGAACGAGCATCGTTGCCACGACCGCAAGGAACGAGATGCCCCAGTTCCCGGACAACATCCGAAGGGCAAATTGTTTATAGACTGATGATTGCATGACTTCACCTACTGTATCGTTTTTTTCATTATAGCAAAAAAACAGTCATCCGACTGTTTTTAGCGTGTCATCGTTTCCTTGATGGCGTTGAACTTCTGCTCATCTAGCTGTCCATCGGTCCTTACACCACTACCGACATGGACAAAGTCAATGCCTAATCGGTCGACGAGTTGGGACACGTTGTCCGCCGTGATCCCAGCGCCTGGAAGGATGTTCATTTCCGCGACGTCGTGCATCGCGCTCAACCGCTCTAAGCCCTCTAATGCCGTCGCTTGACCGCCAGACGTCAGCACATGGTCCACTTCAGGGAAATCATTCAACACGGTGATGGCGTCCATCAAATCGACCGCGTCATCAATGGCCCGATGGAACGTCAATGCCATCTCGCCCTTATGTTTAATCACTTCCCCGAGCAGTGCCTCATCGATGCGCCCGTCATTCGTCAAAGCACCGAACACGATGCCATCGGCTCCGAGCTCACGACACAGACCGACGTCTGCCAAAATCGTCTCCGCGTCCGCTTCATCATAGACGAATGAGTCTGCATGCGGACGAATCATGACGTGGACCGGAATCGTCGCTTGTTCGAGCACGTTTCGAATCGTCCCGAAACTTGGTGTCGTCCCGCCAGCTCCCTTATTCGCAATCAATTCGAGACGGTCCGCCCCGTAACGCTCTGCCTGTTTCGCTTCTTTCAATGTGGTCACAATCACTTCAATCATGTCTTCTGCCTCCTTATTAAGGTGCGAAGCGCCATTCGACCTCGTGCTCCGCTAACGCACGTTTCCAATCTGCGGGCTCCGGGAAATCCGAGATGATTGTCGTCACCTTGGAAAAATCGGAGACCCGATACCGCTTTTGTTGGTTGAACTGGGTATGGTCGGCCAGTAGAAAACATTGTCTACTTTGGTCGAGTACCGCTTGCGTCACGGTCGAGAGACCGTGAGCATCACACGTCAAACCGAGCGAGGGATCGACCCCCTCGACAGAGAAAATCGCCATGTCAAACATGTACGTCTTTAACTGCTGCAAGACGTGTTCGCCGACGGTGACGAGATGCTTCGGATCAATCGTGCCGCCGAGCAGTTGGATGTCCCCCGTGAAGACGCCTTTGGCCCGTTGCTCGAAGAGGGCCTTTGCCGCCATGAGTGACGGTGTGACGACCGTCAAATTTCGTCCGCGAAGTCTCGCGGCGACTTGTTCCGGGGCGACCCCATGACCGATGTAAAGGAGGGTATCATCCTCGACGAGCTGAAACGCCGTATAGGCGATGCGACGAATCCCGTCCATGTTTGAAATCATCATCGGTTGGAACGATACGCTTTGATGCAGCACCGCCCCGCCATACACCCGTTTGATGCGATGTTCTTTTTCAAGTTCTTCTAAGTAGCGGCGGATCGACTCCCCAGAGACGTTCAACCGTTCAATCAACTCACTCGTCTTCACTTTGCCTTCTCGTTCAATCCATTCCACAATCTTTTGCTTACGTTCTTCTCCAATTAAAGACACTTCCCTGCCTCCTCCGCAAATATCGCTTCCTTTCTCAGTGTAGCGAACGGATGTAAATTTAACGTAAACAGAAAGTAAAGAACGGGCAAATCCAACAGATTTTTCGCTCATTTCGACGAAAATCAACAGAAATCCACAAAAAAGACAGTCGAAAGTTGACATCTTGCTTTCAATCCCGAGCGCATCTCATGAAAATGACCGACCTTCTCTCCGTGTCCTCCGAGAGCTTGCCGGTCATCGAAACATTCATTTTCGTTTTTGGAACAGTGGTACTTTCGGTTCAGTGCCGGAGCGAATCCGCTGCCAGTTCGTGCGGTGTTTGATGATGATGAACAAGGCGAGCGGAACGATGACGATGAGCGGTAGCCAATCTTTCGCGATGACACCATACGTGACGACGGTCACGATCCCCACGGCTGCGGCAGCCATCGAAGATAGCGATACCATCTTCGAGACGAACAGCGTCAAGAGGAACGTCCCGACGACGACGACGAAAAACCATGGGAACGCCGCGAGCAGAACGCCCGCACTCGTCGCCACCGATTTTCCGCCTTTGAACTTGGCAAACACCGGATACGAATGACCGATGATGGCCGGGATCCCGGCGAGGAGCAAGCTCATCTCGCTCCCGAAGAGGAGCGGTAATAGCGCTGCCACCAACCCTTTACCCATATCCCCGAGCAGAACGAGCGTGCCGGCTTTTTTGCCGAGCACACGGAACGTGTTCGTCGTGCCCAAATTCCCACTCCCATGCTCCCGGACGTCGACCTTATAGCCGAGTTTTCCGACGATAAGAGCAAACGGAATCGCACCGAGTAAATAGCTGATTAAAATGATGATGATTTCTGTCATGTAAGGCATCGCAATTCCCCTTAATCCATTAATTGCTCGAGATAGTGCTCAAGCGGGACGTTCGCCTTGTGGACCTCCGTCGCATGCTCTACCCCGATATAGCGTAAGTGCCACGGTTCGTACATATAACCGGTTTCGGCCTCATATGCACGTTGATAACGGACGATGAATCCGTACGTGTGGGCATTGTCGGCCAACCACTTGCCCTCTTTCGTCTGATCTAGACTTTGTGTCAATTGATAGCCGACCGAGGCGCTCGAAACATCGATGGCGAGCCCGGTCTGATGTTCCGAGTGTCCTGGTGGTGCCGAATATTTCATCGCCTGTTCTTTCCCGTCCCGGGCGACATAGTTATTGAACAGTTGCACTTGATAATCGTAGGAACGGAACGCACTCGTCCCTTTCAACTCAATGTCGGCCGCTTTCGCGCCCGTCATGAGCTTCTCGATGGCCTGTGCCGCTTCTTTACGAAGCATCTTCCGCTCCCCGGTCGCCGATTCGACGAAATCGATATTCGCCGTCACGAGATCGGCTGGTTTATAGCCCGCTGGCAAGGCGATTTGCTTATTGACAAGGATGAGTGTATCGAGCTTCAAATTCGCCGTCCCATTCTGTTCAAGCGGTTCGCTCGGCGCTTCAGTCGGCTCCTCTACAGGAGGGGCCTCGGCAACCGGCAATTCTTCTTCAGGCTGATCCTCGGAAGGCTCTTCCGCTGTCGGTTCCTCCGTTTCCGGAGTCGGTTGTTCTGCTTGCTCGTCTTCTTTATCCGTCGGCGTTTCGGCCGGAGTTTCTGTTTGTTGTTCGGTTTCGGCCGGTTTGTTCTCGGTTTCTTCCGTTTTGCTTTGGTCGCTTGTGGTACAGCCCACTAATGTGAGCGTCAAGGCGCAGCACACCATCAGCATAGATGGTTTTCGCATGCGATCTTCCCCTTTCATTGTACAAAAAATACCGTCAAGATATGATACCATACTGACGGTACAAAAGAACCACTGTTATAAGACGGGACTCATGACGCGCATATACATGTCATGCCACTCAGGAAACTCACGGTCGAGTCGAATCGGTTTGAAGTCACCGCGTTTGACGACGACATGTGTGGTCTTCGCCGAACCGACGAGATGACCGTTTTGATCAGTCAACTCATAGCCGTAGACCGTCCGGACCTTCGAATAACTATCGACCCAAACTCGTACGTGGACTGTGTCTCCGTACGTCACGCTCTTCTTATAATCGATCGAGACGTTCGTCACTGGGGAAACAAATCCCGCTTCCTCCATGTCTTTATATTCGACCCCGAGCTGGCGCAACAATTCGGTGCGTGCCATTTCAAGATATACTAAATAGTTTGCATGATAGACGATGCCCATCATGTCGGTCTCTTGATAGCGGACCGGAATCTGAATCGTATGCATTGAATCGTCCTCACTTTCAACTTGATTATATTATAACTTGGTCTTAATATCTACTACTAAAATCTGATTCAATTCACTGTCTTGTGACGATGCTTCGATCAAACGATATGATTGTCTCGCGATCGCTTCATCGATCAACGATAGGGCCGTCCGTGCATTCGGTCGGTCGATTTCTTTTAGACGGTCAAGGAGTGCCAGACTGACATCTTCATCACACGTATAGCCGAATTTTGCGGCATACTTCTTGGCGATATCGACGAGCTGTTCAAGCGAGTAGTCCTCGAAGTGAATCGTCCGTTTGATCCGGCTGTTGAGCCCTGGGTTTGAGTCGATCAGGCGACGCATTGGTGCCTCATAGCCCGCCATCACGACGACGAGGTTGTCTCCATGCTTTGGCATCTCGTCGACGAGCGTATCAATCGCTTCACGCCCGTAGTCGTTCGGTCCTCCATTCAGGCTGTATGCCTCATCAATCAACAACACGCCACCGAGCGCATCGCGAATCGCGGCTTTCGTTTTTTGTGCCGTTTGTCCGACATAGCCGCTGACGAGATCGGCCCGGCTGACGACTTTCAAATGTCCGCGTTTTAAATAGCCCGTCTTCTTCAAGAGCTGGGCGTACAGGTGGGCGAACGTTGTTTTTCCGGTCCCGCTGTTCCCGACGAGGGCGGCATGGAGCTGGACGGGTGCCGTCTTCAACCCGAGTTCACGCCGACGCTTCTGAATCGTGACGAGTGCCTCAATCTCGCGCAGTTGACGTTTCGCCTCATCCATCCCGACCAAATCGTCGAGTGTCGGACCGGAGGTATCCTCGGTCGCATCCATATCAAAATCGACTTCTGTCAGGAGGGCCATCTCGTCGAGTGGGGCATCGGCACCAAATCGCGACCCTTTCTTGAACATGGCGTCGAGTAGAATGTTGTGCACCGTCCGCGCGTTGCCGAACGTCGCGTCGACCCGTTCCCGGTCGATTCGCGCAATCAAGGCGCGCTTCGCTTCGACCGTCAGGACGTAGTTGTTCTCCGCCGCCACTTTTTCACCGATGGCGACGAGTTCGTCATCACTGTAATTCGGGAGCTCGTAATGGTTGGATTCCGGGAAGCGGGAACGAAGTCCTGGGTTCGCAAGCAGAAAATGACGCATTTCTTCCGGGTAACCGGCGAGAATCACGACAAATTTTCCCGCATACTCCCCGCTCGTCATCGCGGCGACGAGCGTGTCGATGGCTGCTTGTCCATAGTCACTCCCACTCGCATCTTGACGTTTCAAGGCATACGCCTCGTCGATGAATAAGACACCGCCCTCGGCTTCCTTCACCTTGTTCATGACCTGTTCTTCCGTTTGACCGACGAACGCACCGACGAGACTCGACCGGTCCGCCTCGACGACATCGGGACGTGCGAGCAGACCGAGCTCGAAATAAATCTCGGCCATGAGACGCGCGAGCGTCGTCTTGCCGGTCCCTGGATTGCCGGTGAACACGAGATGGAGTGAAGGTTGGTGTTTGGACGAGAACCCCGCTTTCTCACGCTCTTTCTGGAACAACAAGAACCGATACCATGCTTTGACACGTTGCTTCACGTCAGACAAGCCAATCATCGACTCAAGCGACTCAATCGCACTCGACCGTGTCGCTTCAGTTTGTTCTGGTAACAACGCAACGATCGCGTCGAGTCGTTCCTTGACGAGACCGACTCGTTCGCCGAAGCGGTGAAACGCCTCGCGGCTGAAATAATTCCCTTGCATCGACGCCAAGAGTGAGGCTGTGTCGTCTTCGAGCGCGGCAACTTCTTGCATCGCTTCGATGACGACGATGAACAAACGTTCGAGTTGCCCTTTAAACTCCGAGTCCCGTAAATCAGATTTGGCGCGGTCAATCTCATCGTGAAGCTGCTCGAGATGTTCGAGCAACTCGGATGTCTTCGACTCATATTCGGTCAATATTTGAACTTTCATCGACGCGTAATCCGTCTCGCGTAGCTTCGGCCACTCGACATGCAGCTGTTGCTTGTGGCGCCGCAAAAGATCATACAATTGACTGACACGAAGGGCTGGCGGCAAAGCACCGAGCGACTCCAACTCTTTCACCCAACGAGTTAACAGCGGGTCGATCGACTGACGGTGCTGTAACCGTCTCGTCGCGAGTAGTGTCAGTGTGCGAATCAATTCTTGACGATGCCCGGTCGCGCGTGACCAATGGGCGTAAGACAGGAGAGCCGCTTCATCGACGCGCCCACCTTCTTCCCAAGCCGTCAAATCGGTTTGGACTTGCTCCAAGGTGATCTGTTTCATAATATTCTCCTTTTTAGACGACAAAGGAGCCGACGTCTCAGTCTGCTCCTCGCCGGATTATCGTGATTCAAAAGAAGTCATGCGAATCGAATGGAACAACTTTCCGTTGTTACGCGACTCGGCGGCGAGCAGGATGCGCTCGTTCGCATCGACATAGTACGTCACCGCTTCTTCATTCTCATCTTCACTGAAAATCGATGGATACTTCTCGACCCATTCTGCTGGGACGGCTTCCGGTGTTTCTTTCTTGACGAACGCTTGTGCCGTACGACCGATGATATCGACATCGCCTTCGCTCGAGCCAAGTGTTCCGTCGTCTAGCCATTTACGAATCTGTTCGTTCGTCGCCCGTGACAAGAACGGGTGCGGGGCGACCGCGCCTGAGCTCGTCTCTTGACTGTTCGTCTCCTCACCGTCCTGATTGAACTCACGATAGACGGTCCCGTCCCACTCGGCACGGGCACCGACGTTCGGGCCCTCTACGACCTCGGACACGAAATGTCCGTCTTCGTCATATGTCACTTTATATTCACGAACTTCTAGCGTCTCCCCGTCCTCCGGCAACTTTTTCTCTTCATAGCCGATGACCACAGACGTATAGAAAGGCTCGGCCCGATTGGTGCGGCCGTCGTCGTCATTTAAATTGGTGACCAAATAAAAATTATAGGCGAGCAGGGCGCCGACAATGAGAATACCGGCAAAAATCACCCAACTCAATCGCTTCTTTACGTGTTGTTTCATAGAATGCCCTCCCAATCTTCTTCACTTACTATCCTACACTAGCGAGAGAGTCATGCAAAACATTAACCACTAAAAAAGGCCTCCATAAGAGGCCTCTTCGACTTATCCGAGTTTATCTTCTTCGTCTTTATACGCTTCAATCCACTTGTCCCGCTCATCCGGTTCGTTGGCCAAGTCCTTGAACAAGGCGACGATCATCAGAATCAAGACAAAAATGAACGGGAACGCGACGAGGATGGCGACCGCTTGCAGCGCTCCGAGCCCACCTGCATATAAGAGGACGGCAGCGATCGAGGACTGGATGAAGCCCCAAATCAACTTGATGCGCATCGGCGGGATCAGTTTCCCGTTCGTCGTCAGCATTCCGAGCACGTAGGTGGCCGAATCTGCTGACGTGATGAAGAATGTCGAAATCAGGAAGATGGCCAGGATACTGAGTACCATCCCAAATCCGCCGAACGTCTCGAACAAGGCGAACAACCCGACTTCCGTCCCGATTTCGTTGACTTGGTCGATCAGTGCTGCGCCACCGAACAAGTCGGCCCAAATGGCCGATCCGCCGAAGACAGAGAACCAAAGCAGACCGAATGAAGTCGGTACGAGCAGAATCCCGATGATGAACTCACGAATTGTACGTCCTTTTGAGACGCGGGCGATAAAGGTTCCGACGAATGGTGACCAAGAGATCCACCATGCCCAATAGAAAATCGTCCAATCGTTGATCCATTCCCGTTCGACAGGCTCAAATGCACCCGTACGGAAACTCATCGACGGCAACTGTTGCAAATATGTCCCGATTGTCTGTGTGAACAAATCGAGAATGAACGCGCTCGGTCCGGCCACCAGTGTTGCTCCAAGCAAGACGATGGCAAGGAAGATGTTCGTGTTACTTAAAATCCGAATCCCTTTCTCGAGACCCGTCGAAGCGCTAATCATGTATAGCACCGTTACGACAGCGATGATGATCAGTTGTGTCGAGAACGCGTTCGGCACTCCTGGAATCAAGTAATGCAGACCACCAGCGATTTGCTGGGCCCCGAATCCGAGCGAGGTCGCGACACCGAAAGCGGTCGCGATGACTGCTAAAATATCGACTGTCTGTTTGACAGGACGTTCATAGCGGTCATTGACGAGCGATCCGATCGTCTCTCCGATCGTCGCCGGACGACCTTTGCGGAACGTCGAATAGGCGATGGCGAGCGCGATCATCGCATAAATCGCCCACGGGTGGAAGCCCCAATGGAAGAAGGAATAACGCATCGCAGTGCGCGCATCGCCTTCCGGCGTCGGCGACTCAAACGGTGGTGCATGGAAATGCGACAACGGTTCTGCCGCCCCCCAGAAGATGAGGCCAATCCCCATTCCGGCACTGAACAACATGGCGAACCATGTCAAATAGCTGAATTCTGGTCGGTCCGTATCTTTGCCGAGTCGAATCGAACCAAATCTCGAAAAAATTAAAAAGACGGCGACGAGTAAAATCCCAGTCGCGCTGAGCAAATAAAACCAACCCATCCCGTTCGAGAGCCAACCTTGTAACTTCGTCGTCACGTTCAAGAGACTCGCGTTA
Source organism: Exiguobacterium sp. s141 (assembly GCF_018618085.1). Classification (NCBI taxonomy): domain Bacteria; kingdom Bacillati; phylum Bacillota; class Bacilli; order Caryophanales; genus Exiguobacterium; species Exiguobacterium sp. s141. The sequence goes on from NZ_JACSLJ010000001.1 coordinate 191,030, forward strand.
CCGAGGAGGCGCTCAGGGAAGATACCCCAAATCGTGAACAAGACCGTGATGATGGCTGAAACGAGGAAAACGGTCGTCACTTGGCTTTTTCTTTCCATAATCTCACTCCTATTCAATTTTCTTATTTTCATATACGTTTTCCACCGTAACATAGTTTATAAACCCGACTCAACCCCGCGACGTGTTTGGCCGGCCATGTTAAAAAAGTGACGATGGCGTGTCGTCACTCTGGCGGTTTCGGTTCTAAAGACACGATTAACGTCTCGTCAACGACGTAATAAGGCCGTTTTGGCAATACTTTCAAGTAGCCGCCCTCACGTAATCGAGTCAAATCCAATTGCAGTGTCTGATGAAATTTTCGAAACGGTATTTTTTTTTCTTGCTCAAAGTATAAATCGAGCGCCCGCTGCACTTGATCCATCTCATAAACTAATTCCCGCTCGTCCTCGGGAACGATATGAAACGTCTCTTTTGACATATAAAACCGCTGTCTCGTTTTTCCGGGCAAGTGTTTTTTCAGTCGAGCCAAATCGATTTCTTGCGCCTCGTCGAGTAAGACCGTACGATTGACGCCTTTCGGTAACGTCTGCTCATATTCATGGATGGCTTCTCGCAATTGTGGAAGCGTGAGGTCGATCTCTTCCTCCGGCACTTCCTCTTTTTGCGTCAGCCGTTGCCACCAGTTTTTGCCTGATTTCGTTTGTCGCTCCATACACTCCCCCCTCTCCCCATTCTCTTCCCGATATCGTGCACCGTCTCACCTTATATTCGCACATTCACTAAAAAAACCTTCCTTTTTTCAAAGGAAGGTCAGTTGGCTTATTTCAATTTGTTACGGAGGACCATCTGCAAGATTCCACCGTGACGGTAGTAATCGATTTCGACTTCAGAATCGAAGCGGGCGACGACTTGGAACTCGGTCACCGTACCGTTCTCATGAGTCGCTTTGACGTTCAGGATATCACGTGGGCGAACCGATTCGTCGACTTGGATGTCGATCGCCTCTTCACCTGTGAGTCCGAGTGAGTCGGCCGACTCCCCGTCCATGAACTGGAGTGGCAAGACGCCCATCATGACGAGGTTCGAGCGGTGAATCCGTTCGAAGCTTTGCGCGATGACGGCACGAATGCCGAGCAAGTTCGTTCCTTTGGCTGCCCAGTCACGTGACGAGCCCATTCCGTAGTCGTTCCCAGCGAAGACGACGAGGCCTGTGCCCTGCTCTTTGTACTTCATGGCCGCATCATACATAGGCATGATTTCGCCAGTCGGCCAGTACGTCGTGAAGCCGCCTTCAGTGCCTGGTGCGACTTGGTTACGAATACGGATGTTCGCAAACGTACCGCGCATCATGACTTCGTGGTTTCCGCGGCGTGAGCCGTACGAGTTGAAGTCGAGCGGTGCAACACCTTTTGATTGAAGGTATTGGCCAGCTGGTGTCGTTTTCGAGAATGCTCCGGCTGGTGAGATGTGGTCGGTCGTGACCGAATCAGCAAACTTCCCGATGACGCGGAGTCCGTTCAACGCATGGACGACGCCCGCTTCCGGCTCGAGGTTTTCGAAGAATGGCGGGTTTTGGATATACGTTGAATCGTCCGAGAAGTCATACAAGTTGCCTTCTGGCACGTCGAGGGCGTTCCAACGCTCGTTCCCTGTGAACACTGTGTCGTACTCTTTACGGAACGCTTCCGGTGAGACGACGTCTTGAACGACCATCTTGATCTCATCGTTTGATGGCCAGATGTCTTTGAAGAAGACCTCGTTGCCATCTTTGTCCGTTCCGAACGACTCGTTCATGATGTCGAAGTTGACCGATCCGGCGAGCGCGTAGGCGACGACGAGTGGCGGTGACGCCAAGAAGTTCGCTTTCACGAGCGGGTGGACACGGCCTTCGAAGTTACGGTTCCCCGAGAGGACAGACGAGACGAGCAAATCGTTCGATGTGATCGCTTCTTCGACTTCGCGGTCGAGTGGACCCGAGTTTCCAATACAAGTCGTACATCCGTAACCGACGGTGTTGAAACCGAGTTGGTCGAGATACGGCGTTAGACCGGCTTTATCGAGGTAATCGGTAACGACTTTCGAGCCTGGTGCGAGCGACGTCTTCACGAATTTCGGAACCGTGAGACCACGTTCGACGGCTTTCTTCGCGACAAGTCCTGCGCCGACCATGACGTATGGGTTCGACGTGTTCGTACAACTTGTGATCGCTGCGATTGCCACGTCACCTGTACGCATGTCGACAGCGCCGTCCGTGTAGTTGACAGCTGCCGTCTTCTCAAGCTCGGCTTTTTCAAGACCGAAACCACTGTGTCCGGCTGGTGCCGTCACGCTGTCGACGAACGCCGTCTGAAGGTCTGATAAGTTGATCCGGTCTTGTGGACGTTTCGGTCCAGCGAGGGACGGCTCTACTTTCGACAAGTCGAGCGTGAGCGTTTTCGTGAACGACGGGTCAGCCTGGTCTGGCGTATAGAACAAGTCGTTCGCTTTCGAGTAGGCTTCGACGAGGTCGATCAATTCTTCTGGGCGACCTGTCGTGCGCATGTAGTTGAGCGTCTCTGTATCGACTGGGAAGAAGCCACATGTCGCGCCATATTCAGGTGCCATGTTGGCGATCGTCGCCCGGTCCGAGAGCGGCATCGTGTGAAGCGACGGTCCGAAGAACTCGACGAACTTGCCGACGACTTTCTCGTTACGGAGCATCTCTGTGACGACGAGCGCGACGTCTGTCGCTGTGACACCCGGGTTGACTTCACCGACGATTTTGACGCCGACGACGTCTGGTACCGGGAAGTAAGACGGTTGTCCGAGCATGCTCGCTTCGGCTTCGATTCCACCGACACCCCAGCCGAGGACACCGAGTCCGTTGATCATCGTCGTGTGCGAGTCCGTTCCGACGAGCGAGTCTGGATAGGCGACATTGCCCGTTCCATCATTCTTTTCGAGCACGACCGAAGCCAAGTACTCCAAGTTGACTTGGTGGACGATCCCTGTTGCTGGCGGGACGGCACGATAGTTGTCGAACGCCGTCTGGGCCCAACGTAAGAACTTGTAACGCTCTTCGTTACGCTCGAACTCGATGTCCATGTTTTTCATGAGTGCGCCGGCGAAACCGTACGCATCGACTTGGACCGAGTGGTCGACGACGAGGTCAACCGGAATTTCCGGGTTGATCTTGTTCGGGTCTCCACCGAGGTCGGCCATCGCTTTACGAAGTGAAGCGAGGTCAACGACCGTCGGTACACCCGTGAAGTCCTGAAGGACGACGCGAGCCGGTTTGAACGGAACATCGATGTCTTTCGAGACTTCGGCAGTACCCCATTTAGCCAAGTTCTCGACATGTTCTTTCGTGATGGCGCGACCATCCTGCTGGCGAAGTACAGATTCGAGCAATACACGAATCGAGTACGGAAGTCGACTAAGTTCCGTCACCCCTTCTTCTTCAAGCTTTTTGAGCCGGTAATAATCGTACGCTTTGCCATTGACCTCGAACTGCGTCCGAGATTTGAAAGCGTCTAATACGTTCGTCTGTTCCATACGATATCCCCCTTTTTGAAAGCGGCGACTTCGGCATGTGCCGTAATCGCTTACTTATCACATGTTTATCATAATACAACTATAGCGTGACGTAAAATACATTCCGTCACAAATTAGCCATAAGTAAAACTTATCAAAATCAACCAAGTCACTGAAACAAAAAAAGGACGGCCCTATGAAGAGCCGTCCATCTATTATTCTGCGCCGATCTCGACGTTGACGTCGAGGGCGTCGACGAGCGTGAGCTCGTCTTCATAGCGTTCTTTGAAGCGGTCGAACGTGAACTCGTTGGCGAACAAGAACACGGGACGCTCCCAGCGGTCTGTCACGAGCATGTTGCGTGAGTCCTGGAACGGCTTGAGCGCCTTCAATTCCTTGTCCTTCACCCAACGGGCGACGCTGTACGAGACCGGCTCCATGCGGATGTCGACGCCGTACTCGTTGTTCAATCGATACTCGAACACTTCGAATTGGAGTTGACCGACCGCACCGAGATAAATCTCGTTGTACTCGTTACGGTACACTTGGATCGCTCCTTCTTGGGCGAGCTGCTCGACACCTTTGTGGAAATGTTTCGACTTGAGCGAGTTGACCGGCGAGACGCGCATAAAGAGTTCCGGTGGGAACGTCGGCAACGCCTCGAACGCGATTTTTTGTTTCGATGTCGTGATCGTGTCGCCGATTTGGTACGTGCCTGAATCATAAATCCCGATCACGTCTCCAGCGAACGCCTTGTCGACCGTCTCCCGGTCGTTGGCCATGAGCTGTGTCGACTGGCTTAACTTGATTTTTTTGCCCGTCCGTGTGAGCGTGACATCCATGCCGCGCTCAAAGACGCCCGAACAGATGCGAACGAAAGCGATGCGGTCGCGGTGGGCCGGGTTCATGTTCGCTTGAATTTTGAAGACGAAGCCGCTGAAGTCCTCTGACGTCGGGTCGATTGGACCGACGTTCGACTTACGTGCCTCAGGCGCCGGTGACATATCAAGGTAGTGATTCAAGAATGACGTCACCCCGAAGTCGACGAGCGCCGTCCCGAAGAAGACCGGCGTCAATTTCCCGTGCTGGATCGCATCGACGTCGATTTCATTGCCGGCACCGTCGAGAAGATCGATTTCATCTCGAAGGTTCGTTAAGTTCTCTTCCGTCAAGTGATCGGCGAGGATTGGATCATTGACCCCTTCTTCGTTCAATGTGAGCGTCGCTTTGTCACCACGGAACAAGTGCACTTCGTTTTTTAAGCGATCGTATACCCCTTCGAACTGCATTCCGCTCCCGATCGGCCAAGTCACGGCGACCGAAGGCATGCCGAGCACTTCTTCAAGTTCTTCCATGAGCTCGAGCGGATCTTTCGCTTGTCGGTCAAGCTTGTTCATGAACGTGAAAATCGGAATCCCGCGCATCCGACAGACTTGGAACAATTTCTTCGTCTGCGTCTCGATCCCTTTGGCCGCATCGATGACCATGACGGCACTGTCGACCGAAGTCAAGACGCGATACGTATCTTCCCCGAAATCGTTGTGTCCTGGTGTGTCCATGATCGAGACGACCTTGTCTTGATAGACGAACTGCATGACCGATGACGTGACCGAGATTCCACGTTGTTTCTCGATCTCCATCCAGTCAGATTTGGCGTGTTTAGAGTTTTTACGGGCTTTGACCGTCCCCGCTTCACGGATGGCTCCCCCGTGAAGGAGCAATTTCTCGGTGAGCGTCGTCTTACCGGCATCCGGGTGCGAGATGATGCCGAAAATACGCCGCTTCTCAACTTCTTGTTTTAATTGGTTCATGTATGGCTCTTTCCTTTCTGAACATTACGATTTACACTGGCTCTTGCTCATTGCAACGCTATCTATTCTAACGAAGCCCGCGCGTTTCGTCCATCTTTATAGTAAGGAACGGATAGCTGTAGCTTTTGTATCGCGCCCCTTTTTTGTATACTTAGCTTGAATGATCGTGAAATGACAGAACGGGGGAAAGACGATGCCAGAAAACTTGGTGATGTATTTCATTGTCTTCTGGGGATTCGTGATGATCGGGTTGATGTCGATCGGCGGCTACTTCATGTTCCGCAAATTTTTAAAACGAATGCCGAAAGAAGACGGGCGCTCACTCCTCGACATCGAGGATGATTACATCGACAAGACACGCCACTTATGGACACCGGAGACGCGTACATTGCTTGATCGTCTCGTCACACCGGTACCGGAGCTGTTCCGCGACGTCGCCATCCGAAAGATTGCGGGCAAAATCGGACAGTTCGCTCTCGAGACGCGAGCCCGTGAAATGACGACTGAGCTCGTCGTCAAAGGCTATATCGCCGCGACACCGAAACGGGACCATAAATTTTTAAAAAAGGCGCTTGAAGAAGAACAAATCGACTGGAAAATGTATCAACATTATTTCCAACAATGATGAAACGAGATGCCGGCCTTGGGCTTGGCATCTTTTTTTGTCTTCACCAGTTCAACTAAGTTATACGAAACGGAAATTGTGCCATACGAATACTAAGTCCAAAGTACCTTTTTTGGACGGATTAATTATTCTTAAATACCGTTCATAATATAGACAATATTAAAAACGATTACAATAAAGTGGTATGACCAATATTAGTATAACATGCATGGGTTTTAGCAATAAAAATGGATAGATTTTCCTTTATTTATATTTCTATAATGTACGTATCTTGATTCCAAAAGGAGGTTTTCCGATGCATGATGTCACGCACGTCACGCGAACTGACAGCACTCGCTCCGCCGAAACAATCATCGAGAGCCCTTCATTCCACAAGTTGATGCAAGAAAAGAACCGGTTCATTGTTCCATCCATCATCTTCTCACTCATCTTTTATTTTACGTTACCAATCTCCACGAGCTACTTCACGTTCTTGAACATCGCTGTCGCCGGTGAGATCACTTGGGCCTGGGTGCTCGCCTTCGCTCAATTCTTCATGACCTGGACGTTTTGTGTCATGTATAGCCGCCGGGCCCGCCGCTTCGACGAGCTCGTCGCAGCCATCAAACAAGAGGAGGAGGGACGATGAACTGGACAGCTATTCTTCTATTCGTCGCGATTGTTGGACTCACGCTCGTCATCACATTTTTCGCCGCCCAAAAGACAAAGACCGCAAGCGACTTTTATACGGCCGACGGTGGTTTGACCGGATTCCAAAATGGTCTGGCCATCGCCGGTGATTATATGTCGGCCGCTTCATTCCTCGGGATTGCCGGGATGATTGCCCTCGCCGGGTTCGATGGGTTCTTTTACTCGATTGGTTTCCTCGTTGCCTACCTCGTCGTCCTATATTTGGTCGCCGAGCCGCTCCGTAACCTTGGAAAGTATACGATGGCCGATATGATTGCGGCACGCTTCAACAAGCCGCGCGTGCGAGGGGTTGCCGCCATGAATGCTATCGTCATCTCCATCTTTTATATGATCGCCCAACTCGTCGGCGCCGGGGCACTCATCGAGCTCTTGCTCGGCATCCCCTACACGACGAGCGTCATCGTCGTCGGAATCTTAATGACCGTCTATGTCGTTTTCGGGGGGATGACCGCGACATCATGGGTACAGATCACAAAAGCCGTCTTGTTGATGATCGGGACCGCCATCATTTCATTCCTCGTGTTCGCCCGCTTTGACTTCTCCGTCTTCACCATGTTTTCCGAGGTCAGTAAGGCGACACCGCTCGGGGAGAGCTTCTTGAACCCTGGCAACAAGTTCAAGCTCCCGCTCGATACGATTTCACTCAATTTGGCACTCGTCCTTGGGACGGCCGGTCTACCGCACATTCTCATCCGCTTCTTCACGGTCAAGGATGCACCGACGGCACGACAATCCGTCGTCTATGCGACATGGGTCATCGGTGCGTTCTACATACTGACGATCTTCCTCGGATTTGGGGCCGCCGCGTTCGTCGGATCGGACGCCATCGTCGCCGCCAACCCGGCCGGGAACATGGCCGCGCCTCTCCTCGCCCAAGTGCTCGGCGGTGACTTATTGTTCGCTTTCGTGGCCGCCATCGCCTTCGCCACGATTCTTGCCGTCGTCGCAGGACTCGTCTTATCGGCGGCCTCGGCGTTCGCCCACGACTTTTATGGTCATTTCATCCGGAAGGGCGAAGCGACCGAAAAAGAACAAGTCACAGCGGCCCGGATCGCTTCAATCGCGGTCGCACTCGTCTCGATGGGACTCGCCTTCTTCGCCCAATCGATGAACGTCGCATTTCTCGTCTCTCTCGCATTCGCTGTCGCTGCCAGCGCGAACTTGCCGGTCATTTTGTTCACGATTTATTGGAGACGGTTCAATACGGACGGAGCCGTGTTCGGCATGGTCGTCGGATTATTCTCGTCGCGTTTCCTCGTCGCCATCAGCCCGAACGTGTGGGCACCGGATGGCTCGGCAATCTTTATCGGTGAGGCGTTATTCCCGCTCACGAACCCGGGAATCGTCTCGATCCCGCTCGGCTTCCTGGCCGCCATCGTCGGGACGTACGTGACGAAGTCGGACGAAGTCGCCGGAAACTTCGAACGCATCCTCGTCAAAGCGAACACCGGGATCGATGCCGAGACGGAAGCTGCCATGACGAAAAAATCTTCATAATCGACAAAACGGCGTCCCTCGCGAGGGACGCCGTTCATGTTGAAGCGATTTGTTTATATTTTTGGTACATGGCGATGCGCCATGGGACGATCATGCCCCAGGCAATCAAATAGAACAGTCCGCCCGTCGCGAAAATATTGACTTCGTCTCCGAGAAACGCCTTCATGACCGTCCGAATCGCCAATAAGACGAAGACGACGATAAAGAACGCTTTCGAGCGGGATAAGTACACCTCACCATCACGTTTCTCGAAGTTCGATGTCTTGATGAGAAATACGCTGAAAATCAATCCGACGATTAAAGCTTCTCCGACCTCGAGCCAAGTCAATCGAAACGCCGGGACGAGAAATTGCAACATCCCGGTCGACATCGCCAAGGGCGGAATCAAGATCTTTTTAGCATTCGTCGGACGTGCTGATGCTTTGACGCGAACGAAGCTCGCAATCAGGCCCATCATTAGTGCGACGAGGGTCGATCCCCAAAATATCGACATTCGGTCAACCCCTTTTAAAATCCGGTGAATCCTACTAATTCGCTCATCCAAGCAGCGAAGCGATTCATGCCATCAAAATATAATACGACGCCGAAGGCCATCATCAAATAACCTCCGAATTTTGCCACCTTGGCACTGTTGCGCGCCAAGTATTTGATTTTCCCGACAAATCTCGCCATGATGAGGAATGGGATGGCGAAGCCGATGACGTACGCCAACATATAGCCCATCCCTTGACTCGGGTTCGAGGCCGCGAGCGCGATGACACCGGCAAGAATCGGTCCGGTACACGGGGTCCATCCCGCCGCGAATCCAATTCCAATCAATGCCGTTCCAAAGTAGCCGCTTTTACGCTCCCCTAAAGCGAGCTTTTTCTCGCGCATCATGAAACTAGGTTGCCAAAGTCCCGCCAAAAAGACGCCGAATACGAAGATGAGGATGGCACCGAACATGCGCAAACTATCCTTATATTGAATGAATACGTCGGCAATGAGCGAGGTCGACAGACCGAGCACGAGGAAGACGATCGAGAAACCAATCAAGAATGAGAACGTGTGAAACCAGGCCGTGCGTTGTCGCAGTCCCTCGCTCTTTAAATCAGAGACTGAGACCCCAGTGATATACGATAAAAAGACTGGATACAACGGTAGCGTGCACGGCGATAAAAATGATAAGACGCCCGCCCCAAATGCGAGCCAAAGTGTGACTTCCATGCGATCTTCCACCTTTCAGCCCCATTATAGCGAAAACCTTTTCAAAATGCTCGCATCTTTTTCCGAGCACCTTACATGATTGAATTTGTAATCTTTGAAATGGAAATGAAACTTGTAAACGGTAGTGTTAGATGCTAAGATTTGGATATTCTTATTAGTCAGTATCGATCTTACAACGATGGGGGAAACACCGTGGCGGTCATCACAGCTGAAAACTTACATTATGCCATTGAACAGAAACGCGATGAACTGTATGAAATCGCCTCGCAGCACAGTTGGACGTCTCCAGAAGTGATTCATGTCAGCCAAGAATTGGACAAGCTGATTACACGTCACGTCCTAGCCATACACGCTTCAGACCACATAAATTAATCGAACCAAACGGCCCGTCCTTCCTTGAAGTGGCGGGCTTTTTCCATGGAAAAAAGACACCTTGACGGTGTCTTTTTTGTAATTTATGACATCAGACGTTGGCCAGATTGAAGTTCGTACATCTTTTTGTACAGCCCATCCTGTTTTAAAAGCGCCTGATGGTTACCTCGTTCGACGATCTCACCCCGATGAAGGACGAGAATCAAGTCGGCATCTTGAATCGTCGACAGACGGTGAGCGATGGCAATCGTCGTCCGTCCCCGTCTCATCCGATCGAGGGCGAGCTGGACACGCTCCTCGGTCTCGGTGTCAATCGAACTCGTCGCCTCATCTAAAATCAAAATCTTCGGGTCACGGGCGACCGTCCGGGCGAAGGCGAGCAGTTGCCGTTCCCCGCTCGAGAATGTCGCGCCGCGCTCACCGACCGTATGTCCGTAACCGGCCTCAAGCTTCTCGACGAACGTATGAGCTTGCACGAACTCGGCCGCTTCCCGGACTTTGTCCGAGTCGATCGTCGGATTGAACAGTTTCAAGTTATCCTCGATCGTCCCTGTGAACAAAAATGGATCTTGGAGCACAAGCCCGACTTTGGCTCGGAGCTCGGCTTCCTCGAACTGCTCGATCGGATACCCGTCGATCGTGATTTGGCCTGATTGATACGGATAGAACCGGGTCAACAGGTTGATGATTGAACTCTTTCCGCTACCCGTGTGACCGACGAGGGCGACCGTCTCGCCTGGTTTGGCGACGAATGATATCTGTTTCAATACATCGACTTCCCCATCGTAGCTGAACGTGACGTTCTCGAACCGGACTTCCCCGGAGCCGATTTCGGCAGGACCGGCAAGACTCTTTCCTGGAGCCGGTTCATCCGTGTCCAAGACTTTGAAGACACGGTCCGCCGAGACGACCGCCTGTTGAAACTCGCTCAAGCGTTGCATGATGTCGAGCACCGGACGGAAGATGCGCTCGATGTAGCTGATGAAGGCATAGACGACCCCGACCTGCACTTGCTCGGTCGTCGACAAGACGCCGTAATAGCCGAGCAGTCCAATGATGGAGAAGGCGAGCAACAGCTCGATGATCGGTCGCAGCAACATGCTGTCGAGCTTCAAGTTTCGATAGCGTGCCTCTTGGTGGGCCTTGTTCGTTTCTTCGAACTGGCGGACGAGCCGCTCTTCTTGTCGGAACTGTTGAACGATTCCCATCCCGTTGATCGATTCATTCAATTGCCCGTTCAGTTGTGACAACAAGTCACGCACTTGGGCAAAATATTTTGTCGAATAGCGGCGATACGCCCAGATGATGAGCCAGAACAGCGGAACAAGGACGAGCCCCATCGTCGCGAGCGTCGGTTCGAGGATATAAAGGAACACGTACGTCCCGACCAATTGAACCGCTGACTGTACGAACGTGCTCATTACCCCGACGTACAGTTCCTTGACGGCCTCGGTGTCGTTCGTGATTCGAGAGACAAGCACTCCCGCCGGAGTTCGGTCAAAGTAGGCGAGCCGCATCCCCATCACGTGACGGAAGATATCCATCCGGATGTTTTGCACGATCTTTAAGGCAATCTTTTGGAACGAGATCGACTGCAAGTAGTCGAAGATGATCGCCGACACATGCAAGACCAAATAAACAACGAGCAAGGTGACGACCCAGTTTGTCGGATAGACGCCAGGCGTCACGAACTCATCGATGAACACTTTGATTAAGAACGGTCCTGCGAGTTTTGCGCCGGTGGCGAGCAGCAAGAACACAAAAGCGAGTACGAGCGGACGTGCGTAGCGGTTCGTGTAGGCCAATAGGCGTTTAATGACCGCCCATTCCTGAACGTCATGCTTCATGGTGGCCACCTCCTTCGACAATCGCCTCGAGTTGTTGGCGATCGTACGTGTCTTTGTACCAACCGGGCTCGCGAATCAAGTCCTGATGACGCCCGCGTTGGATGATTCGACCGTCCTCAAGGACGAGAATTTCGTCGGCATGCTCGACCGCAGACAGTCGATGCGCCACGATCAAGCGGGACTGGTCAGGGTTCCCGGTCCGGAAATGCTCGATGATCGCCTCCTCCGTCTTCGCATCGACAGCCGAGAGGGCATCGTCGAGGATCAACACGTCCGCCTCAATCATGAGGGCACGTGCGATTGAAATCCGTTGCTTCTGACCACCCGACAACGTCACACCTCGTTCCCCGACGAGCGTGGCGTATCCTTCCGGCAGCCGCATGATGTCATCATGAACCTCGGCGATTTTTGCCACCTCCATGATTTCGTCGAGTTTCGCTTCCGGTTTGCCGAATGCGATATTGTTCGCAATCGAATCGCTGAACAAGAAATGATCTTGCGGGACGACGGCAACTTTATCGAGCAGGAGTGATTTTTTCACTTGGCGAATGTTGACACCACCGATTTTGATCGTCCCATCATGTACGTCATACTCTCGTGTCAACAAGCGTACAATCGTCGTCTTACCAGAACCGGTACGGCCGACGAGTCCGAGCGTCCGTCCGCGTTCGAGGCGGAATGTGACGTCTTGCAGGACGGGCGTCTCGTCATAACGGAACGCACGAATATCCGCTTCAATCTCCGAATGGGCGAGTTTCGTCGCCGCCATCGGATCATCCTGAATCTCAGGTTTGACGGCGAGCATCCGCTCAATCCGGTCGTAAGACGCCCGCCCTCGTTCGACGATATTGAACAGCCAGCCGAACGCGAGCATCGGCCATGTGAGCAAGCCGAGATAGGCGGTGAAACTAACGATCTGTCCGATGGTCAGCTCTCCTTGTTCAATCAAATACGCGCCATAACCAATCGACAAGATATACGAGAGGCCTACAATCCCGAAGATGGTCGGGTCGTACAAGGCGTCGATTTTCGCGACACGTACGTTTTTCGCCATGACTTCGTCGGATAGCTTCTCGAACGAGTCAACGTCGCGGCCGACTTCCCCGGTCGACTTCAACACCCGGACACCGCTGACGCTCTCTTGGACTTTATCGTTCAGTTCAGAGAACGCCGCTTGGGCGACCCCGAACCGATTATGTAAGAGTTTGCCGTATCGCGTCGTCAACGCGACCATGATCGGCAGCGGCAACAATGCCACGACCGTCAACTTCCAACTGATGGTCGTCACCATGGTGATGATGACGAACGTTCCCATGGTGATGCTATCGACGAGTGTCAAAATCCCCGCACCCGCCGTCGTCGAGACGGCCTGGACATCGTTTGTCGCATGGGCCATCAAATCCCCGACCCGCGACTTCTTATAAAACCGTTGATCTAAATCGGTGAAATGACGATAGAGCTGACTCCGCAACATCCGACCGAGGCGAATCGAAGCCCCGAAGATGAAGTATCGCCAGAAGAAACGGGCCACATAGTTCCCGATCCCGACGGCCGCGAGCCCGCCGAGCAACATCCATAATAAATCTGTTCCAAGCGTTCCCCGGTTGATTTCATCGACGATTCGTCCGATGATGCGCGGCGGTATAAGTTCGAGCGCCGCGACGAACATGAGTAAGACGATGCCGAGCGCATACGTCCGCCACTCGAGCTTGAAGAACCAAGCTAGTTGTTTGAATACACGAATTGGAAACACCCCCTATGTTGTCTTGAATTCAGACTATTCTATTAGATTAGCGAAAGTTTGTTCGATTGTCTAACAAAAACTGGATGAAAAAAGCACTTTGCGGGCGCAAAGTGCTTCGGTCAATCGAGTTTATTTCTTTTCGTTCTTCATTTGAACGTTCATGGCGCGCATCACTTGGTTGACTTTCTTCTGTGACGGCTTTTGACCCATTTGCATCATCAATGTACGAATCATATCTTCGTTGATCGGTGGGTTCTGTTCGAGGTAGTTCATCATGTATTTACGAGCGATAAAGAAACCGATCGCAATACCCCCGATTAGTGCTGCCACGATAAGAAGAATCCAGAATAATGTACTCAAGGCTTAACCTCCTCTACCATATGAAACATCGTTTTTTACTATACACTATATTACGCTAATTCGCTAGTCGTCTGAAAAAAAAGTGGTGACCCAAAACCTCCGGGCCACCACTGACAACATGCGATTAAAGTGATTTGACAGCTGCGACGACGTTGTCGACCGACATGCCGTATTCTTTCATGAGGAGATCCCCAGGAGCAGAGGCGCCGAACTTGTCGATGCCGAGTACTTTTCCGCCGAAACCGACGTATTTGTACCAACCGAGCGTCGCGCCCGCTTCGAGCGAGACACGTTTCGTAATCGACGACGGAAGGACCGATTCTTTATACTCTGCCGATTGCGCTTCGAACAATTCCCACGAAGGCATCGAGACGACAGCCGCGTTCACGCCTTCAGCCGCGAGTGCTTCGCGAGCTTCGACGAGGACGTGTACTTCAGAACCTGTACCGAGAAGAAGGACGTCTGCCTCGCTTGAGTTGCCGGCGACGACATAGCCACCTTTAGCTGCGTCTTCAACCGACGTGCCCTCGAGTTCTGGCAACGCTTGACGCGTCAAGACGAGAAGCGATGGTGATGTTTTCGTCGTGATTGCTTGCTTCCAAGCCGCAATCGTCTCTTTTCCGTCAGCCGGACGGAGAACAGACAAGTTTGGCATCGCACGGAAGCTCATCAAGTGCTCGACCGGTTCGTGCGTCGGGCCGTCTTCGCCGACCGCGATTGAATCGTGTGTCAAGACGAACGTTGATGGGATTCCCATGAGCGCAGCAAGTCGAACTGCCGGGCGAAGGTAATCCGAGAAGACGAAGAACGTCGCGCCGTATGGGAGGACCCCACCGTGGAGCGCCATCCCGTTGACGGCTGCTGCCATCGCGAATTCACGGACTCCGAACCAGATGTTGCGGCCGGCTGGATCTTCATCAAAGTCCGCAGCGCCTTTGATCATCGTGTTGTTCGAACCAGCGAGGTCAGCCGAGCCTCCGAAGAGAGTCGGAACCGCTTTGGCGATCGCGTTCAATACTTCACCGCTCGTTTGACGAGTCGCTTTTTTCGAACCGATTTCGAACGTCGGCAATTCGCTGTCCCAACCTTCTGGGAGCTCGTTGTTCATCGCACGCTCGAACTGGGCACCAAGTTCAGGGTGTGCTGACTTGTAAGCTTCAACGAGTTCGTTCCAGTCCGCTTCATGCTTCGCGCCTGGCTCAACGACTTTATCGTTGAACAAGTCGTATACTTCGTTCGGTACGTAGAAGTTCTCGCCTTCCCACTTGTAGAACTGCTTCGTGAGCTCAATTTCAGCTTCGCCGAGCGGTGCACCGTGTGATGCCGATTTGCCTGACTTGTTCGGTGAACCGAAGCCGATAACCGTCTTCACTTCGATGAGGGTCGGTTTCGACGTTTCTGCTTTCGCTTCGTCGATTGCTTTCGCGATTGTATCGATATCCGTACCATCTTCGACACGGATCACTTGCCAACCGTAGGCGTTGAAACGATCTTCAACGCTTTCCGAGAACGATTTGTGAAGGTCGCCGTCAAGCGAGATATCATTTGAATCGTAAAGGACGACGAGTTTGCCAAGTTTCAAGTGACCAGCGAGCGAAGCAGCTTCTGCCGATACGCCTTCCATCAAGTCACCGTCTCCGCAAATCCCGTATGTGAAGTGGTCAACCACTTTGAACTCATCGCGGTTGTACGTCGCTTCCAAATGTTTCTCTGCCATTGCCATCCCGACAGCCATGGCGATCCCTTGTCCGAGCGGTCCAGTCGTCGCGTCGACACCTGCCGTGTGACGGTACTCTGGATGCCCAGGCGTTTTCGAATCCATTTGGCGGAACGATTTGAGATCGTCCATTGAGAGATCGTAACCAGATAAGTGAAGAAGCGAGTACAAGAGCATCGAACCGTGTCCCGCTGAAAGGACGAACCGATCACGGTTGAACCAGTTCGGGTTTTTCGGGTTGTGACGCATTTTGTCCGTCCAAAGTGTGAACGCCATCGGAGCCGCACCCATCGGCATACCCGGGTGACCTGAGTTCGCTTTTTGGACCGCGTCGATTGAGAGCGTCCGAATCGAGTTAATCGCTAATAATTCTTTAGTAGTTGTTTCCACTAATTTCATCCTCTCTGTTGTTAACAAAGTTTCTACCCGTCATATTTTAGCACACTCATTCGTGTGTCACAACTAATTAATTAGTATAACACATTAAATGGAATCGTTTACTTCCTTTCGTTTGAAAACGCATCAATGAGTCCCCCTGATCAACGTTCGCGTATAACAAACATGCACATCCTATATGAAATAGGATGTGCATTCATGGTCATTCTGAGCGGTAACGTTCCTGCTCATCTTTTAATTTTTCTGGCGTTACGTCGTTTCCTTCCGGATCGACGACCTTCATTCCCATCATCTGTGATTTGAATGATTGGCGGAACGCTTGCAAATATTGTTGGCGCAGCGCTTGCTGCTCGTCCATCTCTTGTGGTGACAGACCATCTGTCTTTGCTTTGTTGGCGAGGAAATTGATTCGCTCCAACTGTTCAGGTGCTAGCATCGGGCTCGCCCCCTCTCTACTGAATTTGTCCTTCTACTGTACAAAATCAGCGAGCAGGAATCAAGTTTCTGGTACCGACACGTGCTCCAAGTAGCGCCGGTTCACGGTCGCTTTCGATACCTCATAACCAAAACCGCGGAGGGTGGCGGCAATTTCAGCGAACGTGAGTCCACGTTCACGCAATTGGACGATTTCTTCAATCGGAACTTCGATTCGGCTCCGGCCTCCCTGGTCATGGTGCTGGATATTCCGATGCGGATTAAATCCGTTCGCGACCGCCCGACGCATTCCGCGTGAAATTTTAGCGTTATGGATCTTTCGTTGATACTCTTCGACGACACTGACGATCTCGAGTACCATCTTCTCGGCGTCGGAGACGATATATTCATCGGACGACTGCATCGTCAACAAGCGCACGTTATGTTTCATGAGCGTATGCAAGATAGCGATTTTTGCATTTCCCCGTCCGAGACGGCTGTCATCGCTCACGAGCACGGCATCGAGATCGGACGTCGAGACGTGCTCCAATAGATCGAGCAGTCCCGCCCGATTGACCTCATACCCGCTCTCTTGTTCACTGATCACATCGACCACCTCAGCATCAAGACGTCTCGCCATCTGCTTCAATTCGTCCGCCTGACGACTGAGCGACGTCTCTTGGGTGGACTTGTTCGTCGATACGCGACAATAAATGACGACTCGCATCGCGTCACTTCCTTTCTTTCCATTCGCCCTCTACGATACACAGGATGAAGGGATGTTCGCAATCAGAAACGATTATTCGGCGGCGAACCACGTCGTCTTGTCGTCTTTTTCCTCATCCCGTTTAGCGAGAATGTGCGCTTCGAGCGTCTCCGCCTCTTTCAAGGCGACTTCTTCTTCAATACTGTGTTCGACTTTTTGTTCGGTCACGACGACCGCTTCGTTGTCACGAAGCTCTCCGACCGCGAAAAATACGAACATACCGAGTGCCAACATGCCGACTAAGATGATTCCATTGATTGTGTCTCTCATAATCATTGCCTCCTGGGAATAAGAATACACGTTCTCGAGAACGTCTGTTCGTTTATCTGTTCTCATCATAAAACAAGAACTTCTGTTCGGTCAAGCAGAAAAAAACGAACGAATGTTTGTGCGCTCATGTGTTCTTGTGTTAAACTAAACCCATAAAGAATAGGATGCGTTCGCAGGTTATTCGACATAATCGAGGTGAAATCCATTGAAAAAAATGTCAGCAAGACAACAACAGATTCTTGATTTTATAAAAGCTGAGGTTCGGGCGAAAGGGTATCCCCCTTCGGTCCGCGAAATTGGCGAGGCTGTCGGGCTCGCATCGAGCTCGACTGTACACGGTCACTTGGACCGTCTTGAGAAGCGTGGATTGATTCGACGTGATAAGACGAAGCCACGCGCCATCGAGATTTTGGATGAAGAGATGTCCGTCGTCGAAGACCACGATGCCGTCATGTACGTGCCGGTCATCGGGAAAGTCACAGCCGGTACGCCGATCACGGCCATCGAGAACGTGGAAGAACACTTCCCGCTCCCGGCTCACGTCGTCGGTTCCGACAACGTCTACATGCTCTCTGTCTCAGGAGACTCGATGATTAACGCGGGGATCTTGGATGGGGACCGCGTCCTCGTCCGTCAACAGAACACGGCCGACAATGGAGAGATTGTCGTCGCCATGACGGATGAAGGTGAAGCGACCGTGAAGCGGATTTATAAAGAAGCTTCGAAAGTTCGCCTCCAGCCGGAGAACGACGAGCTCGAAGCGATGTATTTCGATAACGTGTCGATTTTAGGGAAGGTCATCGGTGTATACCGCACGATTCACTAATGGCGAGTGGCAAGACACATACCCGTACGAATCTCGTGGCAATCGGTGCTCTTGCGATTGCCACGCCTTTTATTGACATCGATGTTCCGACCGTGTTCCTATTCGGCGCCCTGATCGGGACGTTCTGGCTCTCCCCGGACCTCGACTTGAAGTCGGACGCCTATTATCGATGGGGACCGCTTCGGGGCTTTTGGCTCCCTTACGTGAAGCTTATGCCCCATCGGTCGTTATTCTCGCATTTGCCGCTCTTGAGCGATCTGATCCGGGTCATCTATCTCGGTTTCCCGCTCACGCTCGTGCTCACGTTCACGCCGTATGAGGAAGCTGCCAAATCGTGGCTCGACCTGAACGGGGCAGCCTGCTTCTTCGGACTCGTCTTCGCGACGACGCTACATACGACGCTCGACTATGCATCGACGTTCTTCAAACGTGCGTTTTAAGCAAATGCTTATGCCATACACCTAAAAGGGCAACCCGTCTATTAGACTGGGTTGCCCTTTTTCGAACCGTTTATTATATAGAAGTTCAACAACTTTTATGCAACATGACATGATTTTCAGCCACTTCTCGTCCATTTACCAACAAGACGACACGATGCTCCCCTGGATAATGCCGACGGGTCGTCAAATCTGACCAGTCGTGCACTCTGGTCGCTGCAAGTCGCGCACCCCCAGCGACGGTTCTATTCGCTAGCAGGAATGCTTTACGACTCGCTTTCCCGTTGGCCTTTATAAACTCAATCGCGTATTCGATACGAACATAAGCAGCATCCCCTGGACGAATGGACACATCGTACTGAATCTCGCACGCCTCCCCTATGCGGATCACGTTCGGATGTATAGAAATCGATGAGTCGACGGTTAAATTTGTTTCCTGCGTATAACCGAATATCGTTAACGCGTCAGGATGGGCTGACTTGATCAGTGTCCGGCATCCGTGTCTAATGATCCAATCGGTATGAGGATGCTCGCCCTGCCATCGTCGCGAGACTGCGAGTACAGCTTCTGGGTGATCTTTCGAGATATCGTTGAGGTTGTTAGCGACACTTTTTCTCACATATAATGATGGATCTTCTTTTAACAACTCTAAAATCTCCAACACTGGAGCTGGGTCTTCTTTGAACATCGGTAACGATTCCGCCCACGGAAGGCGAGGACGACAACCCTCACTCGCCAAACGCCGAACATGTTCGTTCGGATGAATGGCCCAAGCTGTCATTTGGTTCATCACACGCGTTGGTTCCCGCAACAAAAAAGACCTGATCGCAAATTCAGAAGACGACTTCTGTGTGAAGCGTTCGAGCGCTGACATCGAGCGTTCCCAATGCTCTTCTGCCTGTCCATACACCGCTACAAAGTCCGGGAAAAACAAATAAGGAAAGCCGACGCAGTCATCTGCAATTTCAACCAATACGTCCAAAGCTGATTCGTAATTCTGTGGCAAATACTGACCTAGTTTTATCGAAATACGTCGAGTACGCCCTTTGAGTGCCAACGCTTCCCACGATTCATCTATGATTGATGCGATAAAAGCCTGTACGTCAAATGACGGATACACGGTTTGAATACGTCGTCCAAATTCCAACAAAAAGGTCTCATCATACACGTCTTTTAATGGTGTTGCCACTTCTCGTCCCCCTATCCCATTCCATTACATTTATAGTGATATACATTCTCCCTCATTATATTGATTAGTTGAAGCGAATTATAGAAAAAGAGTCCTGAATGAGCACTTCATACGAAGACTCGTTCAGGACTCTGATTTTAAAGGGAATATCCCTCATTAGTCGACTTAGTAGAGCGTCATGTACTGATCGCGCTCCCACTCTGTCACTTGCGTACGGAACATATCCCACTCGATTTCTTTCAACTCGAGGAAGTGCTCACCGATATGTTCACCGAGTGATTCCATGACGACTTTGTCGGTACGGAGTACTTCGAGCGCGTCGAAGAGCGTAGCCGGAAGGTCGTCAATCCCGTTAGCAACACGTTCTGGCTTGTCCATGACGTAGATGTTGCTATCGATCGGCTTCGGAGCCGCCATTTCTTTCTCGATTCCATCAAGACCTGCAGCCAATAGCGTGGCCAAAGCGAGGTACGGGTTCGCCGCCGGGTCGACCGAACGTACTTCGATCCGTGTCGAGAGGCCACGGGCCGCTGGTACACGAACGAGTGGTGAACGGTTGCGCGCGCTCCATGCTACGTAGCAAGGTGCTTCGTAACCAGGAACGAGGCGCTTGTACGAGTTGACAGTCGGGTTACAGACAGCCGTGAACGCACGAGCGTGCTCGAGAATCCCTGCTGTGAAGGCGCGAGCCGTGTCAGAGAGTTCCATTTCGCCGTTTGGATCGTAGAAGACGTTCGTGTCACCTTTGAAGAGCGACATATTGGCGTGCATCCCTGAACCGTTGACACCGAAGAGTGGCTTCGGCATAAACGTCGCGTGAAGACCGTATTTTGCTGCGATCGTCTTGACGACGAGTTTGAACGTTTGGATGTTATCGGCCGTCGTGACCGCATCTGCGTATTTGAAGTCGATCTCGTGCTGACCTGGTGCGACTTCGTGGTGTGATGCTTCGATTTCGAAGCCCATGTTTTCGAGCTCGATGACGATCTCTTTACGGCAGTTCTCGCCGAGGTCGACCGGTGCCAAGTCGAAGTAACCGCCTTGGTCGTTGAGTTCGAGTGTCGGTTGGCCGTTCAAGTCTTTCTTGAAGAGGAAGAACTCAGGCTCTGGTCCGACGTTGAACGCTGTGAAGCCGAGCTTCTGCATGCGCTCGAGGTTACGCTTCAAATTGCCGCGCGGGTCACCGCTGAACGGTTTGCCGTCCGGGGTATAAATATCACAAATCAAGCGAGCGACTTTACCGCTGCCGTCTGTCCACGGGAAGACAACCCATGTGTCAAGGTCTGGATAGAGGTTCATGTCTGATTCCTCGATGCGTACGAACCCTTCGATTGAAGAGCCATCGAACATCATCTTGTTATCAAGTGCTTTGTCCAATTGGCTGATCGGAACCTCGACGTTTTTGATCGTACCGAGGATATCCGTGAATTGAAGACGAATAAAGCGTACGTCCTCTTCTTGTGCGATGCGTTTGATGTCTTCTTTCGTGAACGTTTTTCTGGCCATGGTGAAATGTCCCCTCTCACATTGTGTAATGGTTAGTGTACTGGCGTCATCGATAAAAACGTGACAGCTCACCTTGAATGAGCGACGTCTTATTGAAACGGCCAGCTTCTTGAAGCTGTGTTTTCAATAATTTGTGTAACTCTTGTTCAGAGATTTTCGGTGCTTCATCGACCGGTGCCTTTGGTGACTCCGCATCTTTGGCGTCCGTGTTGTCGAGCATATGACGAATCGCCGCCAAGTTGAAGCCTTGGTCGATAAAATCCTTGATCGTGAGTAGACGTTCGACATCATTAAAGGAATAGAGCCGTCGTTTCGATTCCGTCCGACTAGGCGAAATTAGACCCTGTTCTTCATAGTACCGAATCTGTCTACCTGTCAGCTGTGTCAAATCTTGAACGATTCCAATCGGAAACAACGGGTTGGAGCGACGAAATTGATCGGCCATCTCTTATCCCTCCTTTTCTGTCTCACACTGTGAGAATAATACATGACAACTTACCTGTCAATAGATGTTAAGAAAGTTAACATGACATTTCGGTTACAACTTCTGTGAGATATTGTCACGGTCAAATGTGACGAGCTCTTTCGTCCGCAATTGGCTCAAGGCGAGCATGAGCGCGACCTTGACGTGGGCGTAAGTCAATCCGCCTTGGACGTAGGCCGTGTATGGAGCCCGGAGTGGTCCATCGGCCGACAGTTCAATCGATGATCCTTGAATGAACGTCCCGGCCGCCATGATGACGTCATCCTCATAGCCCGGCATATAGGCTGGTACCGGCAACGCGTGGGCATTGACCGGTGACGCCATTTGGATGCTCTGACAGAAGGCGATCATCTTGTCACGGTCGCGGAACGTCACCGATTGAATCAAATCGGTCCGGGGCGTCGTATAATGCGGGTCGGTCTCGAAACCGAGCAATCCGAGTAGGCTCGCCGTCAAGTGTGCCCCTTTCAACGCTTGGGCGACCGTATGTGGCGCCATGTAAAACCCTTGGTACATCTCTTGGAGCGAGTAGAGTGACGGACCGGCCTCGCTCCCGATGCCTGGCGTCGTCATGCGGAACGAACAGCGTTCGACGAGTTCTTTCGTCCCGGCGATATAGCCGCCCGTCTTCGCCAAGCCGCCACCCGGGTTCTTGATGAGCGAGCCGGCCATGAGATCGGCCCCGACGTGGGTCGGTTCGATCGTCTCGACGAACTCGCCGTAGCAGTTGTCGACGAAGATGAAGACGTGCGGATGTGCCGCTTTGATCTTCCTGATCGCCTCACCGATTTCTTGGACCGGGATGCTGCGACGATTGGCGTAACCTTTCGAGCGCTGGATGCCGACGAGCTTTGTCTCAGGACGAATCCGTCCGATGACGGTCTCGACGTCGATTCGGTCCTCTTTCAGCTCGACCGTGTCGTAGCCGACACCGAGTTCTTTGAGCGACCCACGGCCGTCTCCACGAATCCCGACGATCTCTTCGAGCGTATCGTACGGCTTGCCGGTGATATAGAGCAGCTCATCTCCTGGCAACAACACACCGAACAAGGCGATCCCGATGGCGTGTGTCCCGGAGATGATTTGCGGACGGCATAGGGCGAGGTCCGCCCCGAACACGTCGGCGTAGATCGACTCGAGCGTGTCGCGCCCGATATCGTCATAGCCGTACCCGGTCGTCGGATTGAAATGGAAATCCGACACTTTGTGTTTCTTGAACGACTCGAGGACACGGTATTGGTTGAACTCCGCCGTCGCCTCGATCGTTTCAAAATATGGTTTTACCCGTTCTTCCGCCTCGGTCACGAACGGGGCCAATTCATCATAGTACGCAATCTTTTCTTGCCACATCATTGTTTCACACCTCAAATGGTTTCAGCGTCGCATATAGACGCGTGTCTTCTCTCATATATCCGACGAGTTCGACCGAACCGTCATCGAGGAACTTCTCCTCGAGACGATACATCGAATCTTTGGCCGGATGGTAATGCTCGAACGAGCGGACCGGCAAGACGACGTGTACTTTCGTCAACACATCCGCAATCTTATCTTCAATCGCGCCGATGAGCGTCTCGATATCGGTCGAATCGAGCGCCGAGATGACGAGCGGTCCGCCGACGAAGTCTTCGGTCAACCGGTCTTTCTTATTGTATACCTCGAGCTGCGGTACCTCACTCGCCCCGAGTTCCGACAAGACCGAATTCGTCGTGTCGATTTGGTTCATGTAATGCGGATTCGATGCGTCGATGACGTGCAAGACGAGGTCGGCCCCGAGCACTTCCTCGAGCGTCGAGCGGAACGCGGCGACGAGTTTCGTCGGCAAGTCCCGGATAAATCCGACCGTGTCCGTGATCAGCACTTTACCGCCCCGCGGCAACTCGAGCTCGCGCGTGAGCGGGTCGAGCGTCGCGAACAGTTCGTCCTGTTCGTACGTATCCGCATCCGTCAAGCGGTTAAAGATTGTCGACTTCCCGGCGTTCGTGTAACCGACGAGCGCGACTTGGAACACACGGTTTTCTTTCCGACGCTCCCGGTAACGGTCACGGTGCGCGACCGTGCCTTCGAGATTTTTCTTGATTTCATCGATGCGGCGCTTGATGTGACGACGGTCGGACTCGAGTTTCGTCTCACCCGGTCCCCGAGTCCCGATTCCGCCACCGAGACGTGACAACTGCGTGCCTTGTCCGATCAAACGTGGAAGCAGGTAGTTCATCTGAGCGAGCTCGACTTGGAGCTTCCCTTCTTTCGATTGGGCCCGTCCGGCAAAGATGTCTAAAATCAATTGCGTCCGGTCAATCAGTTTCATCTCGTCCGGGTCGTTCAGCGAGATGCGGATATTCTTCGATTGGGCCGGCGACAGCTCGGCGTTGAAGATGACGATGTCCGGCTCGAACTGTTCGATGAGCACCGCGAGCTCCTCGACTTTCCCTTTTCCGATGAATGTGCGGCGGTCGACTTGTTGCCGTTTCTGGTCGAGACGGGCGACGACCTCACCTCGTGCCGTATCGACCAATTCGACGAGTTCTCCCATCGATTGTTCATATGTCCAATCGTCGACGGTCGGTAATTGACACCCGACGATAATGACTTTCTCTCGTTGCATAAAAATCCCTCATTCCTATAAGTCTCATCCTCCATCTTACCACGAAACGACGAATGGAGAACGTCCGTTTGTGGTAAGATATGAGGAGAAGGAGGAACGTCCATGACGAAACGTAGAAAAGAGTATCCATTGCCTGAATATATCGAGGCGTACTTGTTCCATCTCGGCGCGAGCGGCCGTCAACCGTCCACGCTGAAACGCTATCGGTACGATTTGATCGATGTGCACAAATACTTTCATGACCATAACGTCGAGCTCGATGCCCCGGAGGCGTGGCTCGCCGTCCCGCTCGAATCGTGGAAGACGTTCGTCAACGACTTCCTCATCGAGGAGAAACAATATCAACAGGCGACGGTCGCCCGGATTGTCACCGTCATCAATAGCCTGACCGTCTTCTTGAACCCGCTCCGTAAGAAGATGCTGACGTATGCGCAACCGGCCCACACGCTCACCGTCGACCAGATTGCCTTGCCCGCTGAGTTCAACAAGCTCGTCCGAACGATCCGCTCAACAAGCGGTCTGAGCGAGAATCAGCTTCAGGCGCATCCATACCTCGTCAACCGAAACGAGTTGATCGTCACTCTGTTCTATAAGTACGGTCTCCGGGTCCACCATATCATCCGTCTCCGGATGAACGACCTGCACCTCGCGAGCCACGAGTTCGACGTCTATGACCGGCTCGGCAACCGGTTCACGTTGAAACTTAGTCCAGAGGACCAGGCACTTCTCATGAACTATTTGGCCGACATCCCGACGCCGGTCCGTCCGCGCTGGTACTCGGATGATCCTGTATTCGTCTCTTTCGATTTCGCCCGAATGACATTCCGCTGGGTGTATGCGAAGAACCAGCCGAAACAGTTGACGATCGTCATGATCACGAAGATGATGCGCCAATTGAACGAACGGAGCGGTCTCACCCGCTCGGTCACACCATCGATGCTCCGGAACGCCCACGTCTTGAAGACGTACGCGACCGACATGACGTCACTCGAGCGGATGAATGTGACATGTATGCATAAAGAGTCATCACTCCGGCGCTACGAACAGGCGTACGCGGAGTTCGGTAGCGAACTCTACGGCGAACAAATCCCAAACGAAAACCCCGCCTTGTAACAGGACGGGGTTTTGTATGTTAATGGGCCCATTCATCTCGCAACAGCCCGTACACGACGTGGTCGACGTAGCGGTCATAGAGCCACTCCGCATTGCGAAGCACCCCTTCTTCGAGGAAACCGAATCGCTCGGGCAGCGCCCGGCTCTTCACGTTCCCAGTTGCGACCCGAATCTCGATTTTATCGAGTTTCAAATCACGGAACCCATAATCGATGACCGTCTCGAGCGCTTGACTCATGATGCCCTTGCCTTGAAAGTCTTGGCCGAGCCAATAGCCGACCGTCCCGCATTTGATGCCCCGGTCGATGTCATTGAAGCCGATCGTCCCGGCGAGCTCGTCCTGATACACAATCGCGAACGATTTCGGATAGCCGCCCGTCTCCATCAATCCTTTGATTCGTCCTTCGATGTTTTGCCGCGAATCTTCGACCGTCTCGGTGTAATCGAGCCACCCGAGCCACTCGCGAAGGTATGGCTTCGATGCCATCGTCAATTGGAACAACGCCTCCGCGTCGTCAATGGTGAACATTCGTAGTTGAAGCTGGTCGTTGATGTCATAGCGTAACATGTCGTTTCCCCCGTTTACTTTCCAATTATTGTACTCTTAATGATTTTATCGTAAACTATTTGTAAATAATTTGAAAGCGGTGAAAGTATGTAATTCGACCTCATGTCATCCACCCAAAATTGAATAGTTCCGGAGGAGAGTCATGATGAAGTCGTTTTACCTGATGCTGGTCAGTCAATGGCTGGCCAATATTGGTGACGTGCTTTATATCGTCGCCTTAATCGCTTTGTTATATCAACAGACCGGTTCCGCCCTGGCTGCGGCCAGTTTCCCGATTGCCGTCACGCTCGGCATGACCGTGAGCGGTCTGTTCTTTGCCCGCATCTTATCTCGGTTCACCTTCGGTCAGATGTTGCTCGTCACACAACTGTTGAAGACAGTCTTGCTCGGGGCCGTCATTTGGTCGGAGTCGATTCTCGTCCTCGGCCTCGTCGTGCTCATCGCCTTCTTGGATGGGTTCGCCCGTCCGGTCCAGGCGTCGTTCATCCCCAGGCTGACGACGAATCGCCAACAAGCGAACAGTCTCGTCCAAGGGTCGAACCAGTTCATTCAGCTGGCGATGTGGCCTCTCGGCACGATGGTCGTCGCTTCCTTCTCAAGCGAGCTCGCTCTGATGATCGCGTTGATGTTGTTCATGCTCTCGACGCTCGTCACGCTTCGCTTCGTCCGTTCACTCGACCGCGACGTGACGGTAGAAGATGGCGAATCAGACATATCGCTTAAGGACAGCCTCGCCTTCGTGCGCACTGCTCCTTTCGCCAGGTTAATCACGGTGTTCGTCACGTTCGAGTCGTTCGTCAGCACACTCTGGATCTCGGCGCTCTTGCTCGTCTATTTGGAACGCCACCTCCACATCGATACGGGCTGGTGGGGAACGATGAACGCGAGCTTCTTGATTAGCATGATTCTGGCCAGCGCTTACCTGTATCGCGCAAAGCGCAACAGCTCGCTCGCCGTCAGCTCCATCTTGTCTGTCTTAGCGGCCCTATTGTTCGGCATGACATCTCATATCGCGTTCGCGCTCATCGCGCTCGCGGTTCAAGGATACGCCACCCAGCTCCGCATCATCCAGACGAACACGGTGCTCCAAGAAATGACACCTGCCTCGCAACTTCCGTACGTGTATAGCGTCCAACAGACGGCCTACACCCTCGCCTTCAGCATCGGCAGCCTGACGTTCGGACTACTCGCGGACGGATTGCCGATTGCCATCGTCTATTTGATTGGCGCAGCGTTGACCGTTCCGCTCGTCTGGGTCGGTCGACAAATCGACCAGATGGGAGATGTGGTCCAATCTTCATAACAAAAAGGCGCCCCCTTATATGATTTACAATTCCTTTGGTTACAACAGATTCATTCCGCATCACGTATACTAAAAGAAAATACTAGTTAGGAGGAATCTAAATATGAACACGTTATCAAACCAGGAAAAGGACGAGATATTGCAAACTCTACATGTACGATTTAACGCCCATCCCGAACGACATCCTGATCTCACTTGGCCCGACGTCTTGACTCGCCTTCAAGAGGACGACCAGAAACTCGTCGTGCTTGCCGAGATGGAACGAACCGGCGGCGAACCTGATGTGATTCGACTTCCGAATGGCGCCTTAGCTTTTTGCGACTGCTCTCCAGAAAGTCCGAGTGGTCGACGCAGCCTATGCTATGACGCTTCGGCGTTGGCGGCACGGAAGAAGAACAAACCGGATGGGAGCGCCGTCGCATTGGCTGAGGAGATGGGAATCGAGCTACTCGACGAAGCAACGTATCGTCATCTACAGACGCTCGGTTCGTTCGATTTGAAAACATCGAGCTGGATTGTCACTCCAGAAACGATTCGTCAAAAAGGTGGCGCCTTATTCTGCGACCGCCGCTACGACCATATCTTCCTCTATCATAATGGTGCCGATTCGTATTATGCGGCCCGTGGATTCCGCGGGATGTTGATTCTTTGAGCAGGGCCACGGGCCTTGCTTTTTGATGTGGATAGCCAAAAGAAAATGACTGGGAACTATGTCACCCATCAGCGTTGGCTCCTCTAAATCTTGAAACAATATTTGTTCCCCAGATGCACACGGACCCCAGCCAAGAAAAAATATGTTCAGACAATCAAAAGAAGGTTAGCCTACTCCGAATATCTTTCTTAAGATTTTTTGATCAAAATACGGTGTTTGAAATAAACGATAACCATTCATCATGTCTTAACTGTTCAAATTTTAAAGCCTACCTCCTATATGCCTACCAAAAATTTCAAATGAATGAACGGATGGGCATGATGGTTTATCTCACGTCTACATCACCCCAACAAAAAAACTGCAGACGATTCGTCTGCAGTTCAATCTTACGCGTGAAGCGTGACATTCAATTCTTCGGCGACCGCCTTGAAGGCAGCGAGCGCACGTTCGAGGTCGTCACGGGTATGTTCCGCCGTCACGATCGTCCGAATCCGGGCCTTACCTTTCTCGACCGTCGGGAAGGCGATGCTCTGTGCGAACACGCCGTGGTCTTTCAGCTTGTCCGAGAACGTGTGTGCGAGTGTCTCTTCACCGAGCATGACCGGCGTGATCGGTGTCGTCGCATGCCCGATATCGAAGCCGAGATCACGAAGTCCTGTCTTAAAGAACTCGGTGTTCGCCCATAACTTATCGAACAGTTCCTCTTCTTCCTTCATGACACGAATCGCTTCACGGTTCGCCGCAACGACCGCTGGCGGGTGTGACGTCGAGAACAAGAACGGGCGTCCTTTTTGAATCAAGAAGTCACGCACGTCGTTCGAGCAGGCGACGTATCCGCCGAGGACGCCGATCGCTTTCGATAGCGTCCCGACTTGGAGCGCGACCCGTCCGTCGAGACCGAAGTGGTTGACCGTACCGCGACCATTCTTCCCGAGCACGCCCGAAGCGTGGGCGTCGTCGACCATGACCGCCGCGTCATACTTCTCGGCGAGCTCGACGATTTCCGGGAGAGGCGCGATATTGCCGTCCATCGAGAAGACGCCGTCCGTAACGATGAGACGTGTCCGGTAATCTTGAGTCTCTTTCAAGGCCGCTTCTAAGTCCTCGAGATCGACGTGTTTATAGATGCGGCGGGCCGCTTTCGTCAACCGGATGCCGTCGATGATCGAAGCGTGGTTGAGCGCGTCGCTGATGACGACGTCTTCTGGGCCGAGTAGCGCCGACAAGACGCCGAGGTTCGTCGCGAAGCCCGACTGGAACACGAGCGCCGCTTCCGTATGCTTGAACTCGGCGAGCTCGCGTTCGAACGCCTCATGCATCTCGAACGTCCCGGCGATCGTCCGCACCGACCCAGTGCCGGCACCAAACTGTTCGACCGCTTCGATTGCCGCTTGCTTCAAGCGCGGATGGTTGGCGAGACCGAGATAGTTGTTCGACGATAGCTGGACGAGCGACTTGCCACCGATCGTGACCTCGTTCCCTTGTGCTGATTCGAGCGGCACGAGCGAGCGGAACGTGCCCGCTTGTTTCATTTCATTGACTGCTTCTGTAATATGTTCAAATGCCATATTGATTCCCCCTGTTTATGGTAATAAGACGACCTTTCCACATTTCCCGGCCCGCATGAGCTCGAAACCTTGCTCGAACTCCTCGAGCTTGAACACGTGCGTGATAATCGGTTCCACGTTCAGCTGACCCGTCGCGAGAAGCGTCGACACTTGGCCCCACGTCTCATACATCTTGCGTCCGGTGATGCCTTGGACGCGTACCCCTTTAAAGACGACGTCACGTGTCAGGTCGATCGCGACCGGTTTGGCCGGGAGTGACAACACGTTGACATCGCCGCCGGCCGTGACCATCTTGAACGCCTGGTCGATGGCGACCGGATGCCCGCTCATCTCACAAACGACATCGATGCCGTCCCCCTCCGTCTGATCCATGATCAGCTCGAGCGGATTTTGCTCAAGGCTATTGATGACGACGTCCGCCCCCATGTCTTCGGCGAGCTTCAACCGATACGGGTTGACATCGATCGCATAGACCCGGCTCGCGCCCGCTGCTTTGGCGACACCGACGGCCATGAGTCCGATCGGCCCACAACCGACGATGGCGACCGACTTGGCCGACACGTCACTGGCGAGCACCGTATGGACAGCGTTACCGAGCGGTTCTTGAATCGAGGCGAGCTTCGACGGCATCGACTCGGGGTTGACCCACAAGTTCTCTTCCGGCATGACGACGTACTCGGCGAAACAGCCTTGCGTGTCGACACCGATGATTTTCGTGTTCTTACAGATGTGATATTGCCCTCGCAAACATTGTTTGCATTGATGACAGACGATATGCGTCTCGGCCGACACGGTCTGTCCGATTTGGATGCGTTTCGTACCTTCCCCGAGCGCCACGACTTCCCCCGCGAACTCGTGACCGAACACGTATGGCGGTTTAACTCGGCTCTTCGCCCAGTCGTCCCACTCATAGATGTGGACATCGGTCCCGCAAATCGATGTCGCCTTCACTTTGATCAACACTTGCCCGGCTCCTGGTGTCGGGATTGGCACTTCGACCAACTTCGCCCCGAATCCGGCCGTATGTTTTTGAATCGCTTTCATCACAGGTGTCGTTGCTTCCTTCTCTGTCATAGACACGAGCTGTTCCATTGAAAACGTCCCCCTCTTCATCTCTTGATCGAACTTCACGTTCCCTTTCATCTTGTCATAAAATGACGAACCTGAGAAGATAGAACGTCATATTTTCAGACACAAAAGAGAAGCCATCCGCGCCGATGGCTTCTCTTACAAGAATAGGACCTATGTCCCGACCGCAAGCTCATCGTGGTTCGATGATGAGCTTGATTGCCGTTCGTTCTTCTCCGTCAATCATAATATCGGTGAACGCAGGGATGCAAATCAAATCCAGCCCGCTCGGCGCGACGAAACCACGCGCGATCGCGACCGCTTTGATGGATTGATTGAGCGCCCCGGCGCCGATTGCTTGAATCTCACACGTTCCTTTTTCACGAAGTACGCCAGCGAGTGCACCCGCCACGGAGTTAGGATTCGATTTTGCCGAAACTTTGAGTACGTCCATTCTTGTTTCCCCCTCGGGTAGGTTGTTCAATCAAACCATACGGTCTGATCATCTAGGTGTATGCGTTCGATTTTTGTGGCTCGTTTCGATTGGTCATCGATAGTGATTAAAACTCCATTAAGTTGTTCCCGTCCCTCGGCAACTTCAAACCGGACCGGGAGTTGTGTCATGAATTTTCTCAAGACGACCTCGGCATCCATGCCGAGCACCCCGTCGAGCGGGCCGGTCATCCCGACGTCGGTGATGTATGCCGTGCCGTTGTTCAATACGCGGTTGTCAGCCGTCTGGACGTGCGTATGGGTGCCGACGACGGCTTGAACGCGTCCATCGAGATGATAGCCCATCGCAATCTTCTCACTCGTCGCTTCAGCGTGCATATCGACGAAGATCGCATCGACCTCACCACGGATTTCTTCGACGAGGGCATCGACCGTGCGGAACGGACAGTCGAGCGATGGCAGGAACACCGTCCCCATCGCATTGATGACGGCGAGCTTCTTCCCACCTTGTTTCAACACCATCATGCCGACACCAGGTGTGCCTTCCGGATAGTTGGCCGGACGGATGATACGGTCGGCATCATCGATCCAGTCGAAGATGTCACGGTTGTCCCAAGTATGATTCCCCATCGTCACGCCATGGAACCCAAGCTCAAGGAACTGTTGGTAGATTTTTTTTGTGATACCGCGTCCGTTGGCTGCGTTTTCACCGTTGACGAGCATGAACGTCGGGCTATACTTGCTCTTCAAGCGTCCGATTTGGGCACTCAGGATGTCGCGACCCGGTTTTCCGACCACGTCGCCGATAAATAAAATTTTCATAGTTTTGTCCTCCTCCAATAGAAAAAGCGGAGAATGTCTCCGCTCTTGTTACTTCGCATAATCGACGGCACGCGTTTCGCGAATGACCGTCACTTTGATTTGGCCTGGATAATCAAGCTCATCTTCGATCCGTTTACAGATGTCGCGGGCCATCTTGTTCGCCACGACGTCGTCGACGACGTCTGGGCGGACGATGATCCGGACTTCACGTCCCGCTTGGATGGCATATGATTTCTCGACTCCTTCGAACGACTCACAAATCGCTTCGAGGCGCTCAAGGCGTCGGATATAGCTTTCGAGCGTCTCTTGACGGGCTCCTGGACGCGCCGCTGACAAGGCGTCAGCCGCTGCGACGAGAACCGCGATCGTCGAGGTCGCTTCGACGTCCCCGTGGTGCGAGGCGATCGAGTTGATGACGACCGGATGCTCTTTGTACTTCGTGGCGAGCTCGACACCGATTTCGACGTGGCTGCCTTCGACTTCATGGTCGATGGCTTTCCCGATATCGTGGAGGAGACCCGCTCGTTTGGCGAGCGTGACGTCTTCCCCGAGCTCGGCGGCCATCATCCCAGCGAGATGGGCCACTTCGACCGAGTGGGCGAGCACGTTTTGACCGTAACTCGTCCGGTAACGCATTCGACCGAGCGTCTTGACGAGGTCCGGGTGGACACCGTGGATGCCGGCTGAGAATGTCGCTTCTTCTCCGTATTCACGGATGCGCTCATCGACTTCTCGACGCGACTTCTCGACCATCTCTTCGATGCGGGCCGGGTGAATCCGACCGTCTTGAACGAGTTTCTCGAGCGTCATCTTGGCGATTTCACGACGGACCGGGTCGAATCCAGACAGGATGACCGCTTCCGGCGTGTCATCGATGATGAGGTCGATGCCGGTGAGCGTCTCGAGCGTGCGGATGTTACGTCCTTCACGTCCGATGATGCGTCCTTTCATCTCATCACTCGGCAAGTTGACGACTGATACGGTCGTCTCGGCGACGTGTTCGGCCGCATAACGTTGCATCGTGAGAGACAAGAGGTGTTTCGCTTTTTTATCAGCTTCTAATTTTGCTTTTTGCTCGATTTCTTTTTGAAGGAGAGCAGCATCGTGAAGCGCTTCCTGCTTCGCTTCGTCCATGATGATGGTCCGTGCTTCTTCTTTCGACAAGGCTGCCACGCGTACTAGTTCTTGGCGTGCCTCCTCATATAATTCCTCCACTTTGCTCTCGAGCGTTTCCGCTTCACGCTTCCGTTTCGCGAGTGCAGCCTCACGTTCATCCAAGGCGTCTTCTTTCCGTTCAAGCATGTCTGCTTTCCGGTCGAGAAGCTCTTCCTTTTGGACGAAACGATTTTCTTTCACTTTCTGCTCTTCACGTCGTTCGCGCAATTCTTGTTCGGTTTCATTGCGAAGTTGAATCATCTCTTCTTTTACTTCAAGCCGTGCTTCTTTTTGCATCGCTTCCGATTGTTGTCGCGCTTGCTCTACAATCTTGGTCGCTTCCGTCTCGGCACCTTGAATCTTCGCTTCGGCGATCGATTTACGCACAAAAAAACCTGCAACAAAAGCTATCGGCAAAAGGAGGATCAGAATAAGCTCTAATAGCCATTCCATCATGTTCACCTCCCTTTCGCAAGGTTATTTTATTTTTTCATGAATGAAAACGCGAGCGAGCCCGCGTATAGCTTTATTGTACTTATTTACCTGTTAGAATGCAATGCACGGACAGGATAGAACTACCAATTCATCAAAAAAATTATACTAAAAAAATCTCGCCTGAACCATGTCAGGCGAGAAACGTTGCTTACTCTTCGTCTAAAAGTGAGAGGACGTCATCGTTGTCAGCTTCGACTGTGACCGTCTTTTCACCGTTGAGACCGTAGTGGTCGCGGATTCGTTCTTCGACCGATGCGGCCACCGACGGGTTCTCTTTCATATACTGCTTCGCGTTCTCACGGCCTTGACCGAGACGCTCTTCGTTGTACGAGTACCACGCGCCGCTCTTTTGAACGATATCGAGGTCGGCCCCGATGTCGATGAGCTCGCCTTCACGCGAGATGCCTTCGCCGTACATGATATCGACTTCCGCCGTCTTGAACGGAGGCGCGATCTTGTTTTTGACGACTTTGATTTTCGTCCGGTTCCCGACCATGTCTTGGCCTTGTTTGAGCGTTTCAGCACGACGGACTTCGAGACGGACCGACGAGTAGAACTTGAGGGCACGACCACCAGGTGTCGTTTCCGGGTTACCGAACATGATTCCGATTTTCTCACGGATTTGGTTGATGAAGATGACGATCGTCTTCGACTTGTTCGTCGCACCAGACAATTTACGGAGCGCTTGGCTCATGAGGCGGGCTTGAAGACCGACGTGTGAGTCACCCATCTCCCCTTCAATCTCGGCTTTCGGAACGAGTGCCGCAACCGAGTCGACGACGAGGATATCGACCGCACCAGAGCGGACGAGGGCTTCCGCGATTTCAAGGGCTTGTTCCCCTGTATCCGGTTGTGATAGGAGCAACTCATCGATGTTGACGCCCAAGTTTTGTGCGTATTTCGGGTCGAGCGCGTGCTCAGCGTCGACGAAGGCAGCTTGTCCGCCGCGCTTTTGAACTTCAGCGATGGCATGAAGCGCTACCGTCGTCTTACCTGACGATTCAGGTCCGTACACTTCGATGACACGACCACGTGGATAACCACCTGCACCGAGGGCGATGTCGAGGGCGATTGAGCCTGACGGGGTCACCGAAACTTGCTGATCTGTATTTTCACCGAGGCGCATGATTGAGCCTTTACCGAATTGTTTCTCAATTTGGCGTAATGCCATTTCTAACGCTTGTTTACGATCACTCATAGATTAATGAGCCTCCTTTGATTGATACTTTCATTATAAGCGAAGCGAAGACGATACACAAGTTTTTTGCGAACGTTTATTCGCCTTTTTTCATTTGTTGCAGGAGCGCCCACATTCCGTCTTTCGTAGCCCGGGCTTGAATGACATGCCGCTCTTGATGTGGATAGTTGCGTTCAATCACGTCAATCCCGGCCGGTGACCGGATACCGATAAACACTTTGCCGACCGGTTGACCCGAACTTGAAGTCGGGCCGGCCTCGCCGGTGAACGCCAGTCCATAATCCGTCCCGGTCTGACGCGTCAGACCGAGGACCATTTCAAAGGCGACTTCTTTTGAGACGACCGAGTGTGACTCAATTGTATCAAGGGACACCCCTAAAAACCTATTTTTTAGCTCGTCAGAGTACGTGACGACCCCGCCCTTGAACACCGAGGACGCCCCCGGGACGGCCGTGAGCATCGCTTGGGCTTGACCACCCGTAAGCGACTCGGCAATCGACAGCGTCGCCTTGCGCGCTTGCAACTCTCGAATCAAATGGGTAGCGAGCGTCTCCTCATCGGAACCAAAGTAATACCGGCCGACCCGATTTAAAATGTCCCGTTTGACCCGGTCGACCATTTGCCGCGCCTCGGATTCCGTCTCGGCCCGAGCACTGATCCGAAGCCGTGCCTCGCCTGACTCGGCATACGGGGCGACCGTCGGATTGGCACCGGTCGTTAAATCGACCACCGCCTCATCTAACGCGGACTCGCCGATTTCATAAAACCGAAGCGACTCGGAATGAATCGTCGCACCCGTGAACTTGTTCGGGAACGTCGACTCGACAATCGCTTTCATTTCCCACGGTACGCCAGGCAGTAAGAGCCATGTCGTCTCCCCTTCAATCCACATGCCGGGCGCAAGACCGACCGGGTTGTCAAGTACTTCGGACCCGGATAAGACGTCGGCCTGACGAGCATCTCCTTCGTTCATCGTCCGTCCGCGCGAGGCGACAAAACGACGAATTGTCTCGAGCGAGGCCTCGTCACGGACGAGTGGGCGGCCGAGCACGTCGGCAAGCGTCGTCTTCGTGATATCATCGGCCGTCGGGCCAAGTCCGCCAGTGACGATAACGAGCTCGCTACGGGACTTCGCTTCTTCGAGCGTCGCTTTCAGGCGCTCCCTGTTATCCCCGACGACTACATGATACAGGACGGACAGTCCGTATTTCGACAGCTGTTCTGACAAGTAACGGGCGTTCGTGTTGGTGATTTCCCCTAAGAGCAGTTCAGAGCCTACCGCAATGATTTCGGTCCGTTTCATCCGAATTCCTCCCCCCAAATAAAAAAACGAGCTGTTCGGCCAAGCTGAACAACTCGTCTGTGCCGACGGTTACATCGACTTTACAATGATCTTGTAATTTTGTGCAAAATATTCGGCCCCTGAGTAAATCGTCAAGACGAGCGCGAGCCACATGGCCCATTCACCGAACGGGATGCCGACATAGCTGAAAATCGGATTACCGAACAACAGGAAGATGATGGCAAAGAGTTGGACCCATGTCTTCGCTTTGCCCGACTTCCCGGCCGCGACGACGATGCCTTCATCGGCAGCCACAAGACGTAGCCCCGTCACCGCGAATTCACGCGATAGGATGACGACGACGACCCAAGCCGCGACGAGGTCCATCTCGACGAGCAGGACAAGTGCCGCCGTGACGAGTAGTTTGTCAGCGAGCGGATCCATGAACTTCCCGAAGTTGGTGACCAAGTTGTGCTTGCGGGCGAGATGTCCGTCAAGCCAGTCAGTGATAGCGGCAATCGTAAACACGACGCCGGCGATGAATTGTTGGAGCGGAACGTCCGCTCCGAGGAAAGCGATGTCTCCCCAATCAAAATCTACGGCGAGCAAGACGACGAAAACAGGGATGAGCAACACCCGTAACATCGTCAAGCGGTTAGGTAGGTTCATCGAGAACTCCTCCTCTAGAAGGAGAGTCAACTTATTCTGCGTCGACTCTCTTTACAAATATATTTTGTGTGACCGGCGAGTCGGCTAATTCAAGCTCCCGGCCATTGACAACAATTTTCTCGACCCCACCGATCAAGCCGATGCGGATGCGAAGCGTATCCGTCTCCGCGTCCTCGATGACAATCGGGTTCTGTTTCGATTGGTTCGGATATTCCGGCGCGAGGAACGGTCCTTCGAGTGATGTGTCTCGGACGCCGACATACGTCGCCGGCGATTCTTTCACATGGATCTCCGTCGTCAACTTATCGGCTGTCGCAATCTCGTACGTGAGATCAGCTCCGCTCGTCGACGCGACCGCAATCGGCCCCGTCTCTTCAGCAGGCTCTTCTTCGACCGGCTCTTCCTCGACCGGTTCTTCTTCAACCGGTTCCTCTTTCGGGACATCCTTATTTTGGTCAATCGTCACACCCGAGTTCGACGGCTCGGCCGGTGACGCGTTTTGATCACCAAAATCAAGGTTTCGGACGACGTAATAGACGGCCGTCATCAAGAGGAAGGCGACGAGCACGAGCATGACTTTTGGTACCCAACGCGACACACGGCTCGACGTTTCCGAGGCTTTCGAGTAGGTTTGTTTTCGCGACAATTGAACGGTCGGCTGCGGCTCGATTTTCGGCAAGTCTTTCGCATACGTCTCGTACAGTTCATCGACATCAAGCCCTAACGATTCCGCGTACGTTTTGATGAACGCCCGTGCATAGAACGAGCCAGGGAGATTTTTGTAATCACCTTCCTCGATCGCGATGATATAGCGTTTTTGAATCTTCGTCGTCTGCTGGATTTGGTCGAGCGTCAAACCGCTCGCCTCACGCCTTTGTTTCAAAAAAGTCCCTAGTTCTGTCACAGGGGTCCACACCTTCCATTCAAGTAGTTATTCAAACCATTCTGCCTCACGATGTGTCTCTTGAGGAATAATGATCTCCTCATCTTGTGAGTTCCGTAGTTCGATGATGTAATCAAAGTCCTCGAACACACAGTCGGTGTTGCGCACATAAAGATCTGGGTGCTCGATGACTTTGACAGACGGAAGTCGCATGACTTCGCGAATCAATTGCCGATGGCGTTCATCCATCGTCCGCGTCGAGACGGCACCGTCGATGATGTAGACGTGGTCTCCTTCGCGTTCTTCCTCGAACAGCGAAGTCCGCACCGTCTGCTTCATGAGCGTCGAGGACAGGAATAGCCAGCGCTTGTTCGCACAGACGCTCGCTGCCACAATCGACTCGGTCTTTCCGACACGCGGGTTGCCGCGCACGCCGATCAACAAATGCCGCTCTTCTTTCATCAGTTCGGCGACGAAATCGACGAGGACACCCAGGTCCTCACGCACGAAACGAAACGTCTTCTTGTCATCGTTATCGTGCTCGATGTAACGTCCGTGTCGAATTGCGATCCGGTCCCGGAGTTTCGGGCGCCGGAGCTTGATGACGACGATAGCTTCCATCTTGCGCAAAATATGTTCCAGACGATGGACGTGATCGGCCGCCGGTGCCTTTAACAGCATGCCGCGGCGCTGTAGATCGACGCCGTTGATCGTCACGATTGAGATTTGAAGCATCCCCATCAGTGAGGCGATATCCCCGAGGATACCGGGTCGATTTTGGCAAAGTTCATATTCGAGATACCATTCTTCGAACTTATGATCCATCTCGTCCATCCTTTCTGATGTGTGCTCGCTACCTTGTTCATTCTAAATTATTTTAGAAGAATTGAAAAGAACTCGTTTCAACCGAGCCAACAAAGTTTCACACCCAACCGCCGTCGATCCGAAGCACGGTGCCGGTCATGTATGCGGCTGCCGGAGAGCAGAGGAAGCGGATTGTCTCCGCTACTTCCCCTGGGCCTCCTAACCGGCCGAGCGGAATCTCATCCCGAACGTCTTGTTTCGTCTCTTCTACCGTATCATTCATCGGGGTGTCAATCCACCCCGGCGTGACCGCGTTGATGCGGACGTGAAACGGTCCGGCCTCACGCGCGAACGCCTTGACGAATCCAAGCTGGGCGGCCTTGACCGTTGAATAGAGGACTTCTCCGGCCGCACCGACCTCGCCCCAGACACTCGAGACGACGACGATGTCGAGCGGGCGGTCATACGGTTTCAGCCCGACAACGTGCTGGACGAGACGGACCATCGAGCGGACATGTATGCGATACAGCCGGTCGAGCTCGAAGAGTGACTGATCGACGAGCAGACCGTAGGCATGATTACCGGCGACATAGATGAGGCGGTCGACCGGTCCGAGCGTCTCGAGCCAAGCTTCGAGTCCTGCCTCATCGTCGAGGTCACACGTGACGACGTCGGCCGTCAACTGTTCGTGTGAAACGAACGCACGAAGCGACTCCGTTTGCGAATGCGCCTGCAAAATGAGTGCATCGTCTCGAAACGCTAGCGCGACGGCACGGCCAATCGCTCCGCTCGCTCCCGTGATGAGCGTCGTCACGGTTTCTTGACGACACAGACCGTCCGATGATCGGCTTGGAACAGACGGTCGTACGCCGCATACAGGTCGTCAAGCGTGATCGTATCGAGCAAGTCCGGGATGTCGAACATGTTGCCGCCGCTGAGCGCGTAGCGTGAGAACTGGTTGGCGATAAACTCTGGTGAGTTGAGCGCCTTCAAAAACTGTCCTTTCATCATGCGCTTCTTGCGATCGAGTGTCTCGCCGCCGAGTTCGAGCGGACGCTCGAGAGCGGACGTGATCCGGTCGACGAACGGCTCGACGTGCGGCGTCTCCATTGACAGGACGGCGAAGGCGAACGTCTCTTCTGACGTATAGTCGAACGAGAACGCGTCATCAATCAATCCTTCGGCATACAGTTCCGCATAGAGCGGTGCCGTCGTATCGAACAAGGCGTGCATGAGAAGTTCGACGATGAGCTCTTGCTTCATGCCCTCTTTGCCGGAGCGTGGCGTATCTTTATAGCCGATCATCACTTTCGGGACCGAGACATCCATCTCGATGACCCGTTCCGTCATATGGACCGTCTCGGGCTCCTCGACCACCTCACGCGCCGTCAATAGCGGCTCATCAAACGTCTTCGCCGCCTGATTGGCGGTAATCTCGGCAAGGACAGCGTCAGGGTCGATATTGCAGACGACGAACAGCACCATATTGCTCGGATGGTAAAACGCCTCGTGACAGCGATATAAATCGTCGGCCGTGATGGCGCTAATCGATTCGATCGTGCCGGCGATATCGATTTTGACCGGATGTTCGGCATACATCGCCTCAATCAAACCGAAGTAGAGGCGCCAGCCCGGATTGTCCTGATACATTTGAATCTCTTGGCCGATGATCCCTTTCTCTTTCTCGACCGAGGCCTCCGTGAAGTACGGCGTTTGGACAAAGTCGATTAACGTCTTCAAGTTCTCACTGACGTTCGACGTCGCACCGAACAAGTATGCCGTCCGGGTGAACGACGTGAACGCGTTCGCCGACGCGCCGAGGCGTCCGAACTGTTGGAACACGTCGCCGTCTTCTTTCTCGAACATCTTATGCTCAAGGAAATGGGCGATCCCGTCTGGCACGTCGACCCAATCTTCCGTTTTAAAGCGACGGTCGATCGAACCATATCTCGTCGTGAACGTGGCATACGTCTTCTCATAACCGGTCTTCTTCAATAAATAGACCGTCAATCCGTTCTCGAGGACGGTGTGATGGAGCGTTTCTCCGACGTTTGGAAAATCGAGTTTCATACAGTTCCCCCCTTTAAACAATAGACAGCCTGTAAATCCAGGCCCTTAGCGAGCGCGGCCACATCATCCCGCGAGGTCCGCTCGATGATGGCCATCTCTTCCTCGAGCGAGAACGGACGGATGTCCGAGCCGCTCATCCAAGCGATCAATTGGCGCGGGTTATCCCCGAGTTGACGACGTTGATGGTACAGCATCGCTTTCGTCTGTTCGAGTGTCTCGTCCTCGAAAGTCCCGGCCTGGAGGTCGGCGAGTTGGTCGGCGATGATTGCCTCGGTCTTCGCCTGGTTCGAGGCATCGATCCCGGCATAGACGAATAACATCCGGCTGAGTGAGCTGTACTGCGAGGCGGCATAGTAGGCCAAACTCTCTTTCTCCCGGACGTTCATGAACAGTTTCGAGTGCGGGAAGCCGCCGAACAGGCCGTTGACGACTTGCATCCGGACAGCGTCTTCACTGCGCGGGTCGACGTCGACTTGATAGGCGAGGTGCAATTTGCTCTGATTGATCGTTTGATGTTCCTCGAGGCGCTGAAACTCACGGTCGACCGGCTGTGGATACTCACGGACGAGTCGTTCCCCGAGCCCTTCGAGCGGCGCGAACGCGGCAGTCACTTGCTCACGACTCACGTCGCCGACGACGTAGACGTCGACACGATCGTGACGGATCATCGAGGTATAGGCATCAAAGAGCGTCTTAGGCGTCACGTGCTCCAACTGTTCGAGTGTACCGAGCGACTGGATGGCGAGTTCGCCGCCGAGCAGTTCTTGAAGACGTTGCTGGGCGAAGCGCATCTTGTCATCGTATACCGATTCGATGCGCTGACGCTGGAGACGGGCCTCCTGTTCGACGATGAGCGGTTGGAACGCCCCGTCATAGGCGTTCGGACGAAGGAGTACTTCTTCGAGCAGCTTGATCGCCTCACTGAGCACCGGTTCGCCGACGAGCGCATCGCTCACGACTTCGAGTTGGAACTGGATGACATGTTCTTTGCCGACTTTCGACGCTCCGGCGTAAAGGCTCGCGTCATATAATTGTTCGAGCGGCGTATGAAACAGTTCGATCGACGGATAGGCTTCGGTCGCTTTCTCCATCACATACGGCAGTAAAGCCCGGTCGGCAATCGTCTCAGCCGACAGTGGGGCCGCAAATGAGACGAGGCATGTCGTCGTTTTAAATTTTTGGGTCGGGTAGACCGAATAATGCAGTCGTTGTTGGAATTGTTCGATTCCTTTCATAAGTTGATCTACTCCTTTTTCTTTTTCGTTTTGAACACGTCCGCACCGCGGGCGTATTCTTGATCGGGAACTCCGGCCACGACATTGGCGTAACGGGCCGCGGTGAACAAATAGTCGCTCAGCCGGTTATAGTACGGGAGCTGACGAGCGGCGGCGTCGACGTTGACGAGCTCTCGCTCGACACGGCGACAGACGGTACGTGAGACGTGCAGGCTCGCCGCACCGACACTGCCACCCGGCAAGATGAAGCGGACGAGCTCCGGACATTTCGGTTCAAGTTCGTCAATCCACGTCTCGAGCTCGGTGACGATTGTCAAATCGACTTGTTGTGGCGGCGTCTCAGTATACATGAGCTCGGAACCGAGATCGAATAGATCATGTTGAATCTTCGTCAGCTGGGACCGGAGCGTCTCGTCTGTCTGATGGACGAGCGCGAGACCGATCTGACTGTTCAATTCATCTAACAGCCCCATCGCCTGGATGTGCGGATGAATCTTTAAGACACGTCCGCCGATGAGTGATGTTTCCCCTTTGTCCCCGCCTCGTGTGTACAGTTTCATGTCATTTCCTCCTTGATGCCACAAATGGTGACCCATAGGAGTCACCATTGTCGTTATGCGTGCGGTTGTGTGTACGGAAGATGAATCGTGAACGTTGTTCCTTCCCCGTGCGTGCTCGAGACGTCGACCGTGCCTTGATGGGCATCGATGACGTTTTTGACGATGGCGAGACCGATGCCGGTACCCGTCTTGCCGCCGCTCGTCCGCGCTTTATCCGCTTTGTAGAACCGTTCGAACACGAACGGCAAATCTTCTTTCGGGATACCGCTGCCCGTATCCGACAAACGGATCACGAAGCCGGCCTCCTCTTCACTCGCCTCGAGCCGGATTGATCCCGACTCGGTATGGGCGATGGCATTGCCGATCAAGTTCGTGAACACTTGTTCCAATCGGTCCCCGTCCGCCTCGATGGCATGACGCGGGGCCTCCGTTGACAGCGTAATGCCTTTTTCGTTCGCCATTTGGTTGAATTTGCGCATGACGCGCGGAAGGAATTCACCGAGGTCGAACGTCGTGAACTGCATCGTCTCTTTGCCTGACTCGATTCGTGCCAGGTCGAGCAAATCGTTGACGAGACGGGCCAATCGAAGCGATTCATCGTAGATGATGGAAGCGAACTCTTTCGTCGCGTCATCACTTTCGGTCATGCCGTCGATAATCGCCTCGGAATACCCTTGAAGCGTCACGAGCGGTGTGCGTAGCTCGTGGCTGACGTTGGCAACAAAATCGGTTCGCATCTTGTCAAGACGATGGCTCTCGGTCGTGTCACGGATGACGACAACCGCACCTTCAAAATCGTCCTCGCCGAGAAGCGGTGTCACCGTCAACGTATAATAATGATCGTCTTGTTTCACTTCGATCGTCTTCTCCGGTGCCCCGGCAACGACGTCCTCATAGAGAGACAGGACGACTTCATGCGGCTGTTCGTCGATGAGGAGCGGTTGGGCTTGCGGGTTCGTGACGATGACGTTCGCATGACGATCGAGCGTGATGACCCCGTCGGCCATCGATCGTAAAATCGAGGCGAGTTGGAGCCGTTCTCGATCGAGCGCATTCACGTATGTCGACAGTTGGCTGCTCATCGCATTGAACGACCCGGCCAACTCCCCAATCTCATCGTTCGACTTCTGGACGAGACGGAGGTCGAATTGTCCTTCTCCTGTCTTATTGACCGCGTCACGCATCTCGCGGAGCGGTGCCGTAATCCGAGTCGATAAGAAGAAGGCAAATACGGTCGTGACGATGATGGCCGACGCGACCGTCCAAAAGATGATCGTCCGGGCCCCTTCGTTCGCACTCGAGATCGCGTCGAGCGGTTCGATCAAATAGAGCGTGTATTCCCCTGTCTCGAGTGAGAATGTCGTCCGATACGCGAGTGCCGCCTGATCGTCAAATGACGAAAAGTTTCCAATCGCGGTCTCCCCGACTGCCTGATACGTTTCCCAATCCTGACGGCCGAGCTCCGTCATGAGACCGTCGACTTCCGTTCCAAAGTTCGAACGGACCGTCCCGTTCTCTAATATATAGTTCGCACCGTACACTTCAATGATTTGGTCGACCGTCCGTGACGCGTCCCCTTCTTGAAGCAACACCGACTGGACCTGCCCGCCGAGCTTGGCCAAGTGGCCGCGTTCCTGGTCGATATGGAACGAGTTGAAAAACTCGAGCATCAACACAGAGACGATGAACAAGATGAGACTGACCAATACGAGAATCGTCAACCATAGTTTTGTGACGATGCTATTCCGGCGAATCATCACTCACTGACGACTTCGAACTTGTACCCGACACCCCATACCGTCGTGATCATTTGCGCGGCTTTTGGAGAGACCCGGTTCAACTTCTCCCGGAGTCGTTTCACGTGTGTGTCGACCGTTCGAAGGTCTCCAAAGAATTCATAGTTCCAAACTTCTTTCAACAGTTGCTCCCGTGAAAATACTTTGTCGACTTGTTTGGCCAAGAAGAACAAGAGCTCATACTCTTTCGGCGTGAGCGCGATTTCTTCTCCGTCGACCGTGACGCGGTGCGCATCGTTGTCGATCGTCAAATGCGCGAAGACGATCAAGTCTTTTGATTTTTCGGCCGTACGCAAATATTTCGTCGAGCCCGAGCGGCGAAGGAGTGCCTTGACGCGCAAGACGACCTCACGCGGACTGAACGG
The DNA here is from genome assembly GCF_018618085.1 of Exiguobacterium sp. s141. Lineage (NCBI taxonomy): Bacteria > Bacillati > Bacillota > Bacilli > Caryophanales > Exiguobacterium > Exiguobacterium sp. s141. The sequence continues at coordinate 235,361 of NZ_JACSLJ010000001.1, forward strand.
TTTGACGATATAATCGTCCGCTCCGACTTCGAAACCTTGGACACGATCGACTTCTTCGCCTTTCGCCGTCAGCATGATGACCGGTGTCGCCTTCGATTTCCGAAGCTCGGTACATACTTCGACCCCGTCCATTTTCGGCATCATCAAATCAAGCAGGATGACATCAAAATTGTGCTCAAGGGCGAGCTGAAGCGCCTCTTCCCCGTTCGTCGCTTCGACGATCACATATTGTTCCCGTTCCAAATACATTTTTAATAGGCGGCGAATTCTTTCCTCGTCGTCGACCACTAAAATTTTAGTTTTATTAGCCATCCACTAAACCTCCTAAAGAACCATTACAAGATGTAGCGAATGTTGCACAATTGTGAACATTTCGCTCTCTTTCATAACTATACCACTCTATTATTTGGCTTCACAACGGTCAGTTGACAGCGGCGTAAAAAAAGAAGCCACCGAAGTGACTTCTTTTTTTACGCATATGAGTGCAAACCTGCGATGACGAGGTTGACGAACACCAAGTTGAACATGATGACGGCGAAGCCGCCGACACATAACCAAGCGGCTTTTGTTCCCGTCCAACCACGTTGGATGCGCATATGCAAATAGTAGATATAGATGAGCATCGTGATGAGCGCCCACACTTCTTTCGGGTCCCAGCCCCAGAAACGGTTCCAGGCGATTTGTGCCCAAATCATCGCGAAGATGAGTCCACCGAGGATGAACACCGGCAAGCCGATGGCGATCGACCGGTAACTGATCTCGTCGGCGAGATCAAGGTCGACTTTTTTCGCGAGCGGTTGAAGCGCCTCGGAAATCCGTTTTCGCAAGATGACGAAACGAAGCAGTACATAAATCACGACGCCGGCGATGACCGACCAAATGAGCGTGTTCAACTTCAATGTATTGATGAACGTCGGTAACTCAAGTGACAGTCCGCCCGAACCAGAGAGAAGCTGAGCCCCTTCCGGCACGAACAACATCGGCATGAAGTATTCATACGACTCTTGTGTCCCGCGGTCGTTCGTGAACTCGACCACGCCACCGGCACCGATCGCCTTGAAGAGCATCGAGACGAGAATGAAGCCGAGCGTGCACATGAGGACGAACATCGTAATCTCAAGCCACGTTCGTGACTTCGACTGTTCCCGCATCGACGTCTCATTCAATAAGAAAATGAGACCTGAGGCGAAGCTGATGGCGAGAATTCCTTGGCCGAGCGCGGCCGTCGTGACGTGAATTTTCAACCAGACACTGTTCAAGGCCGGGATAAGCGGTGCCACTTCGCTCGAGAACATCGAAGCGAAAGCGATGACGAGAAGCGCCACCGGCATGGCGAACAAGCCAAGCACGTCATTTTTATAAATCCCGTACACGACGAGGAACCCGAACACCATCATCATGCCGAAGAACGTCGTGTATTCGTACAGGTTCGATACCGGTGCATAACCGACCCCGACCCAACGTAAAATAAAATATGTCATTTGAGCGATGAAGCCGATGACGGCCAAAATGAACGCATATTTGCCGTAGGCGATACGGTTGACGTTTCGGCCTTTGCGCATCCCGCTGACCGCGATCGTGAATAACACGGTCGCGACAGCGTAAAGGATGAACGCGATAAAGAGCAAACGACTGCTCCACTGAATCCACTCCATTATGATTCCCCTCTTTCATTGGTTGAGTTGTCGTCCGTCTTTTTTTCAAACCGTGCCTGATCTTCCCAGATCGGCAGGCCATTTTTCTCTAGGAGCGGTGTGATTTCGCGATTGAGCGAGGACGGGTTCTTGTTGGTGAAACCAGCGACGAGCACGTCCGTCTCATTGTGTCGGCGAATCCAGATACGACGGTGCGGCCAATACATCCCCATGACAATTCCAATCATGAAGATGACTCCACCGACAATCAAAATCGGATACGTCGAGTCACTCTTGACGCGTAGACCACTCGTACTTGCCATCTCCGTACCAGCGAACTGGAACACATAGCGATTATCTTCATCGGCCACGTTTAAACGAATTCCAATCAAATTCGATTCCGTCGTGCCGTCTGGTGTGTCAATCGCCATGAAGAAGGCCGGGTTGAGTGCCCGTGGCGATTTCGTGTTCGGTTGGCCGTCCTTGACCTCAAAGTCAGGATACAGGTCGTTCAGTTTGACCGTGACGTCTCCGAGGTCATACGTCGTCTCCGGGTTCGTCAAATCGACCGTGAACGGTCCATACACATCACCTGTCTCTTTATCGGCAACGTTAAAGGACATCGACAAGAATTCCAGGCGACTCGAATACTGTTCTTGATACACTTCGTACTTTTCAAACTTGAACGGGTGGTTCACTTTCGTCGAACCGGTATCGACTTCCTCGAGTTGCGGCGATCCGTCCTCGTTCGTCCCGGTCTTCTTGAACAGCGTCAATTCCGTCTCATAGTTTTTCGGGACTGCGCCCGCTTTCTCGATCGCCTTGGCAAATTTCGCATCTTCCGCGTTATTTTCCGGATCATATATCTCTAAGATGAACTGATCGTTGCGAAGATAATATTCATCATCCGTCGCTTCGAGCGGAACCGTATCGCCTTCGCGCACCCATTCGAGCGTATCCGTATGGAATGCCGGGAAAACGCGAAGCATCGCCCCGATGAAGAAGATGACGAGCCCAATGTGATTGACGTATGGACCCCAGCGACCGAATCGATATTTCTCGGCGAGTAAGGCATCCCCATCACGCTTCACTTGATAACGCTTGGCTTTTAAAGCCTCTCCGAACGCATCGATTTGCTCGTCCGTCCCTTTTCCCTCACCAATCAAACGTTGTCCGCGCATGAAGCGATCGGTACGTCGGACCGGTTGAAATTTCAACGCTTTATACAGCGGGAAAAATCGATCAATCGATACAACGATGAGCGATAACGTCAGCATCACGATCAACGTGATGTACCACCACGATGTATAGAGGTTGTGGAATCCTAGCGTGTAGTAAATCGTACCCGGTGTCCCGTACTCGTCCGTGTAATACTGGTTCGCCGGCAACTGTTGCGGAATATACATCTCTTGCGGGAAAATCGTTCCGATCGCCGACCCGACGATGATAAGCCCGATGAGCCATAGACCGACCTTGACCGATGCAAAAAAGCTCCACACCCGGTCAATCCATGACCGTGGACGACGCTTCGATCGTAAATCGGCGCCGTCGTATTTCATATCTAGCATTTGTGCGCCCCCCGTTCGCTTACAATGACTTCTCGGCCAACTCCATCAGTTTCTCTTTCGTGAGTTCACCTTCGTACTTTTCAATCACTTTGCCGTCGGCATCGATGACGAACGTGACCGGCAAGTTATAAATCCCGTACGCCTTCTCGACTTCGCTGCGCGTGTCCATCAAAATCGGATAGTCGAGCTTGACGCCGAGGCCGTTCACGAAATTATCGACCCGAAGCGGTGTCTCGCCGACGTTGACCGCCCAAAAATCGACGCCCATGTCTTGGAGTGCGGCATAGTTATCCTGGACGACCGGCATCTCTTTCTCACACGGTTCACAGAATGTGCCCCAGAAGTTCAAGAGCAACCCTTTACCGTCGTATGTGTCACGCTCGACCATCGTCGTCCCGTCAAGACTGACGAGCTTGAAGTTCGGCGCATCGTCACCGGCCTCGATACGTCCGTCGTTGCCGGCTTGTTCAAACAATTGCATGATAACGACCGCTCCTGCGAACAGGACCATCGTCATAATCATGAGCCGCCAAAATGACCGTTTTTTCTTATGGGCCATCGCCTGGTTCATGCGATCACCCGACTTTGTTTCTTTCGTCATGAGTTCACACCATCCTTTAGTTGTTATTGTACTGAAAAAACACCAAAAACGCACATTAACAGACTTTTTTCATCTTTTTGTCACACAATCTCCACAAAATAAAAAATCATCCTATCTCAGGACGATTTTTTAGTTGTTATTTTTTCTTTTTCTTGCCCCGTTGTACGGGTGGTACGGTCGGGTTGGCAAGCTCACGTAGCTTCGATACTTCCTTGCGTGACAGTTCACGCCATTCGCCCGTCGTGAGACCGTCGAGCGTCAAGAAACCGAACTGTTCGCGTTTCAGTTTGATGACTTCTGAACCGACTGCTTCGAGCATGCGACGGATTTGACGGTTATGGCCTTCCGAGATGACGATTTCTAAGATGGCCGAGTTTTTCTTATGGTCGACCGTCTTCATCTTCACTTGGGCGCTACCCGTCTTGTAGCCGTCATCGAGTTCGACACCCGACTCGAGTTGTTTAATCGCGATATACGAAGGAATGTTCTTCACTTTCGCGACATAACGTTTTGGGATCTTGAACTTCGGATGGGTCATCATATTCGAGAACTCACCGTCATTCGTTAAAATGATGAGTCCCGTCGTGTTATAGTCGAGACGTCCAACCGGGAAGACACGCGATCCAGGCGGTACGAGATCGGTGATGACTTTCCGTCCTTTATCGTCTTCGACCGTCGAGACGTAACCGCTCGGCTTGTAGAGCACATAATAAACATGCTCTTCTTGTTCGATTTTCACACCGTCGACCTCGACTTCAGACTTTGGACCGACTTTCGTACCGAGTTCGCGCACGACTTTCCCGTTGACGCGCACCCGTCCATCTAAAATCATTTCTTCGGCTTTACGCCGTGAGGCGACACCTGCTTGGGCAATCACTTTTTGTAAACGTTCCATTTATTCATTCTCCAATCTATCTTGCGTAATCGCAGACGGCTGGCCGAAGAACAAATCGCCTTCGTCCGAGAGCTCGTCTTCAAACGTTAATGGGGGCAATTCATCGAGTGAATTGAATCCAAAATGGTCCAGGAAATGTTCGGTCGTCCGGTATAACTTGGCCCGGCCGATTGTCTTGGCCCGGCCGGCCGCTTCAATCAATCCTTTAGACAACAGCGTATGGATGACACGTTCGACTTTAACGCCCCGGACTTCCTCGATATCAGCCCGGGTGACCGGTTGCTTGTACGCGATGATGACGAGCGTCTCCATCGCGGCACGTGATAACGCCTGTTCGGCCATCGTGCCGACGTAGCGTTGAATGTACTCCGACACTTCAGGAATCGTCACGAGCTTATACACGCCCGCGGATTCAATCAGTTGGAACGGACGACCCGAATCTTTGAACGATGCTTCTAGTTTGCTCAACTGTTCGCGTGCAGCGGCTTCCGAAATGTCGAGCGTGTCCGCGAGGGCCCGCACTTCCATTCCTTCTTCGCCGACGACGAACAATAGACTCTCAATAATCGTTTCATAAGACAGCAACGGCTTCATCCCTTTCCTTTGACGATTCGACGAACGAGATTTGAATGTCTCGCTCTTCCTGTTTAGTCGTAACGACGCGCAACTTGATCAATTCGAGTAGCGCCATGAACGTGACGACAAGGTCCGACACATCGGGACGTTCCTCAAAAAACGAGAAGAACGATGTTGTCCGCTTTGCCGAGACGTGATCGTGCAACCGTGTCATCTGTTCTTCAAGCGTCCGTTCTTCACGTTTGATCGTCTTTTTGCGACGCTCTTTCCACCGCTTGCGTTCGACCATTTTCGAATAGGCGTGTAATAAGTCCGCAAAGTTGAGTGGACCGTCATACGGCTGGACGAGGTCGGACATGTAGCGCGTCAAATCCTCACCGGGACGGCTATACAGTTCGAGGCGAGACTCTTCTTGCTCGCGCATGAATACGACCGCTTCTTTATACGCCTTATATTCAATCAACTGTCGAATCAACCCTTCTCGGGTCGGTTCTTCCCCAAAGTCGGGAATGTCATCTTCTTCAACTGGAACCGGTGGCAACAGTTGCTTGCTCTTCAATTGGAGCAACGTCGCCGCCATGACCAAATATTCACTGGCCACATCGAGTTCAAATTTTTGCATCGTCCGGATATAGGCGACATACTGATCCGTGACCTCGGAGACAGAGATGTCTGCGATGTCGAGCTCCATTTTTCCAATCAAGTGGAGCAACAGGTCAAGCGGGCCTTCGAACGTATCGATTTTGACGTTGTACGCTTCCATAGAGACACCTGCCATTTACATTTTTGCGCTTTAGTATAACATGTTTTGTAGTACCGTGACCACGAAAGGAGAAATTTGATGTCGACGCCTTTTATCCAGTATACGCTCTTATTTGAATGTCATGCCGATTATTTCGAGTGCCACGAAGTGCTTGAAGAAGCATGGCAGGACGGGGGGCGAGAGGATCTCGGTTACGCTGCCTTGATTCAATACGCCGTTGCCCACTACCATGCCCGTCGCGGTAACACGCCCGGTGCAAAAAAGAGTATCGCAGCGTTACAGCAGAAGCTCACGTTGGCCGTGACCGAACTCGAAGCCCTCGGAATCGATACCGCGACGTTTGCCCGTGACTTGGAGCGTTGGCCGCTCCCGGAGGCGCTTCCGCTCAATGAAGCGACACGACAACGCATCGAGCGTTTGAAGCCCGCCTTCGAACCGACCACTTTGACGTTTGACGAGCTCGTCCATAAACATATGTATCGAGACCGGACACCCGTCGTCACCGAACGGCTCCGGGCGCTTGAGGCACGTAAAAAAGCTAGGCGCTGAGCCTAGCTTTTTTTAAATGACGACTTGGTTCCATTTATCGAGCAAGTCACCGGTTTTGCCTTGACCGACAAGCGTCAAGTCGAGCGGCAATAAGTTCCGGGTCTCATCGAGCAATTCGTAAGAACGCTTCTCGCCGCGGAACGACGGAGACAGCGCGATATGATGGATGAACATCGTCGTCTCTTGTTGCTCCATCCCGATGATCCCGACGAAGTCTTCCCCGACTCTCCACAGATAGAGGAATTTGGCAGGGTCTTCTTCGTAGGACCGGACGAGTTCGAGCAAGGCGAGCGGAGATTTGTCGCTACATGAGAACGCGAGCAAGCCCATCGCCGTCTTTTCGTACGATTGTTTGTATTTCACCAGCATTGCTGGTTTCACCACCTTTAGTCATTCATGTTTCACTAAGTGAACACGTGAGAGACATGGCTCATTGTGCCATAACGTTCAGGCAGAAATCAATTCTCGTCCCAAACTTTAACTTCGGCCATCTTCGTGCCTTGACGAAGTTTGACCGCGTGCTCAAGGCCAGACGTCACTTTTCCGAAGACCGTGTGGACACCGTCGAGATGTGGTTGTGGCTCATGGACGATGAAGAACTGTGACGAGCCCGTGTTGCGTCCGGCGTGTGCCATTGAAAGCGAACCCGCTTCATGTTTGTATGGGAACGATGTCGATGTCTCACATGGGATCGTCTTGCCTGAACCACCCATGCCTGTCCCGTCTGGGCAACCGCCTTGGCTGACGAAACCTGGGATGACCCGGTGGAACGTCAAACCGTTATAGAAGCCGCTGTTCGCGAGCTCCTCGAAGTTGTCGACCGTGATCGGTGCCGCATCGTGGAACAAGTCGAATTCGATCATTTCGCCGTTCTCTAATTTCATAGATCCTTTTTTCATGAAAAGTTACCCCTTTATGTTCATATTGTCATTCTCACTCACACATTGCCCATTCTATCAAAAAAAACCGTCTGTCTCCACTATTTTGTGGAAACAGACGTTCTGACTTGCCGCTTACTGGATGACAGCGTGGACGAGTGGACGCGCCGTCGGCTCTGTCGCACCGATCGTGTACGCGTGGTCCATCCGCTCGAGCGCAGATGTCATGTCTTCTTTGTTCGAACGGAGCACGGCGATCACGTCACCGGCCTCGACCTTGTCACCGACTTTCTTCTCGAGCGTGATACCGGCCGCGAAGTCGAGCTGATCATCTTTTGTCGCCCGACCTGCGCCGAGGAGCATCGCTGCCACACCGACTTCGTCAGCGATAATCGACTCGACGTAACCTGCTTGTTTCGCGACGAACGTCGTCTCATACTTCGCTTGCGGAAGTTTCGACAAGTCATCGACGAGCGACGCGTCGCCACCTTGTGCCGCTACGAACTGACGGAACACTTCGAGGGCATGACCGTCGGCCATCCGTTTCTCAAGGTCAGCGTACGCTTCCTCGAACGTCTGATAGAACTCGCCGAGTACCGCCATATGACCGGCAATCGTGAGGGCAATCGTCTTCAAGTCAGTCACGTCTTTGCCCGAGAGGACTTCAATCGCTTCTTTCACTTCATTGGCGTTCCCGATTTCGAAACCGAGCGGCTGATCCATATCCGTGATGACGGCGACCGTCTTACGGCCGACGTTCTTACCGATGGCGACCATCTCTTCAGCGAGCGCTTTCGCGTCGTCGAACGACTTCATGAACGCGCCTGAACCCGTCTTGACGTCGAGGACGATGCTGTCGGCACCGGCCGCGATTTTCTTCGACATGATCGAGCTCGCGATGAGCGGGATTGAATCGACCGTCGCCGTCACGTCACGGAGTGCGTAAAGACGTTTGTCGGCAGGCGTCAAGTTGCCCGTCTGACCGATGATTGACATCTTGATATCGTTTACTTGCTTCGTGAACTGTTCTTCCGTCAACTCGACGTTGAAGCCAGGGAACGATTCAAGCTTATCGATCGTCCCGCCCGTGTGGCCGAGACCGCGACCGCTCATCTTCGCGACCGGAATCCCGATTGACGCGACGAGCGGAGCGACGATTAAGCTGATTTTGTCACCGACGCCGCCAGTCGAGTGTTTATCAACTTTTTTACCTTGAATGTTCGACAAATCGATGACGTCACCAGACTTGACCATCTCCATCGTCAAGGCCGCCGTCTCTTTCTCTGTCATGCCGTTAAAGTAAATCGCCATCGAAAGGGCCGACATCTGATAATCAGGAATCGTCTCGTTCGTGAAGCCTTCGATGATGAAGCGAATCTCCTCTTCGTTCAATTCGCCACCGTTACGTTTTTTCAAAATCAAATCGACCATGCGCATAAGTTTCGTCCTCCTAATTGGGTAGTGGTTACATGCTTTGAATCGTGCCGCGTACGAGTGAAAGGAAGTCTTGGCGGACGCGTTCTGTCGTCTCGATGACTTCTTCATGGTTGAGCGGTTGATCTAAAATCCCGGCTGCCATGTTCGATACGCACGAGATGCCGAGCACTCGCATATCTGAGTGACGGGCCACGATGACTTCAGGCACCGTCGACATGCCGACAACGTCGCCTCCGAGCAGGCGAGCCATCTTCACTTCGGCCGGTGTCTCATACGTCGGACCCGTGTTCCCGAAGTAGACGCCTTTTTGAACAGAAAGTCCAAGTTTTGTGGCGACGCCTTCCGTCAATGTGACGAGCTCCTTATCGTACGCTTCTGACATGTCCGGGAAACGTGTTCCGAAGTCGCTCGCGTTCTTACCGATGAGTGGGCTCGTACCGAAGAAGTTGATGTGATCCGTAATGATCATCAAGTCCCCCGGGTTGAACGACTCGTTGCAAGCACCAGCCGCATTCGTGACGATGAGCGTTTCGACACCGATCAATTTGAGGACGCGGACCGGGAACGTCACTTGTTCCATTGAGTAGCCTTCATAGAAGTGGAACCGTCCTTGCATCGCGACGACGCGTTTTCCTTCGAGGTCCCCGAAGACGAGTTGGCCGGCGTGGCCTTCGACGGTCGATACCGGGAAGTGCGGGATATCCTCATAAGGGATTTTCACCGCGTTCTCGATTTCATCCGCGAGGACGCCGAGACCTGAGCCGAGAATGAGTCCGATTTCTGGTGTTCCGTTCATGCGTTCCTGTAAAAATGCCTTTGTTTCGTTCCAATTTACCATGAGTAATGCCTCCTCAAATTTCGTTTAAGAAACTCTTTCCGTGTGCTGGTGCATCGACGTCGAAGTTATCGGCCACTGTGGCGCCGATATCGGCGAACGTTCCGCGGATGCCGAGGTCGACCGCTGTCGAACCGTGATGATGGACGATGAGCGGCACATATTCACGCGTATGGTCCGTTCCCGGTGCCGTCGGGTCGTTCCCGTGGTCGGCCGTAATGATGAGCAAGTCGTCTTCACGCAACTTCTCCATTACTTCCGGTAGACGGGCGTCATACTCTTCAAGCGCGATCGCATAGCCTTCTGGGTCACGGCGGTGACCGAAGAGCGCATCGAAGTCGACGAGGTTCAAGAAGCAGAGACCTTCGAACTCTTCATCGAGCGATTCGACGAGTTTGTCCATGCCATCCATGTTCGATTTTGTCCGAATCGCTTTCGTGACACCTTCGCCGTCATAGATGTCGCTGATTTTCCCGAGAGCGATCACATCTTTCCCTGCCGTCTCGAGCGTGTTCATGACCGTCTTGCCGAACGGCTTGAGCGCATAGTCGTGACGATTAGATGTCCGGACCCACGCGCCAGGCGTTCCGAGGAACGGTCGGGCGATGATGCGGCCGAGCATGTACGGGTCTTCGCGCGTGATTTCACGGGCGTATTCGCAGATGCGGTACAACTCGTCGAGCGGGACGACTTCTTCGTGCGCCGCGATTTGGAGCACCGAGTCAGCTGATGTATAGACGATCAAGGCACCTGTTTTGACATGCTCTTCGCCGAGCTCATCCAAGATCTCTGTCCCTGATGCCGGCTTGTTGCCGATGATGTCACGGCCGCTGAACTCTTTGAGCCGGTCGATCAAATCGTCCGGGAATTCTTCGAACACGCGGAAAGGCGTATCGATATGAAGGCCCATGATCTCCCAGTGGCCAGTCATCGTGTCTTTCCCGGCCGAGATTTCTTCCATGCGTCCGTAGGCGCTCGGTGTCGTCGACACTTCGATGCCGTCAATCGGCTTGATGTTCGACAGCCCGAGGCGGCCCATGTTCGGCATGTTCAACCCACCGTGTTCACGAGCGATATGCCCGAGCGTGTCTGAACCGACGTCTCCGAACTGGTCGGCATCTGGGGCTTCCCCAATCCCGACCGAGTCCATGACGACCAAGAAAATACGTTTAAATTTCTTCACAAAAAGTTCCTCCTTTAGTGTCTTTACGCACGCGGATGATGTTTTCGATAGACATCGTGGAGTCGTGCCTTATTGACATGTGTGTAGATTTGAGTCGTGGAGAGATCGGCATGCCCAAGCATCTGTTGGATGGCCCGAAGATCGGCCCCGTTCTCGAGCAAGTGTGTCGCGAACGAATGACGGAGCACGTGTGGCGTGATCTCTTTTTGGATGCCGGCCTCTTTGGCCCGTCGTTTGATCATCTTCCAGAACCCTTGACGGCTGAGCCTTCCGCCGCGCCCGTTCAAGAACAACGCCTCGGTCTCCCGACCGCCGAGCCCGTTACGGGCCTGTTGGATATAGCGTTCGACAAAACCTTGGGCGACAGACGACACCGGGATGATCCGGGCGCTCTCGCCTTTGCCTTCACACTGTAGATACCCCAATTCGAACTGTAAATCATCCAAATCAAGCCCAAGAAGTTCGCTGACGCGCATGCCCGTTCCGTAGAGCAGTTCGAGCATGGCCCGATCGCGGAGCGCGAGCGGGTCTGACGTCGGCACACTGTCGAGCAACCGTTCAACTTCATCTTGAGACCACGTGTCTGGCAGATGCCGTTCCGCTTTCGGCGTCTCCAAATAAAGTGCCGGGTCAGTCGTTGCACCACCTGTCATCTTCAAATGATGATGGAACGTCCGAATCGAACTGACGGCCCGTCGGAGTGATGAAGCAGCCCGACCGGCTTGCGATAACTCTTCCATATGTTTGACGATGTGTGCCCGCGTGACTTCATTCCATTCTGTCACCCCGAGTTGGGTAAGTGTCGATAAGTACTGGGTCAAATCGCTCGCATAGGCTTGTCTCGTGTTCGTGGACATTCGTTTCTCAACCGTCATATACTGCAAAAATAACTCGACTTGCGAACGCATGACATCCCCCTCCTTCCTCGCTACACCTGAATACGCTTACATCATATCACTTATGTAAACCGTTGTGAAGACGTCTGACCTCATTTTTTTTAAAGCTTTTTTGTGACAGGAATTGGTGAGGTTTTCACGCCGCTTTTCTCATGTCGAGTTTACCAAGCCTGTCCGGATTTGATACACTCCACACGACGAATGCTCGAATTCCAGGCAGCGGTCATGAAGCTGACCACCCAGCATACGACAACAATTCCAAGGGGGGTATTCCATGAAGATTGAACACGTCGCCCTCTGGGTGAACGAGCTTGAACAGATGCGCCGTTTTTATGAGACGTATCTCGGGGCAACCGCGAACGAGAAGTATATCAACGAACGCAAACAGTTCGAATCCTATTTTCTGACGTTCCCAAACAGTTCATGCCGCTTCGAGTTGATGCGCCGTCCGGACATTGAAGACGCTTCGCGTGAGACGCTCGGCTATGCGCATATCGCGTTCGCACTCGGCAGCAAAGAAGCGGTCGACAGCTTGACGCGACGACTCGAGACCGACGGCTACCCACTCGTCGATGGCCCACGCACGACTGGGGACGGTTATTATGAGAGCGTCCTGCTCGACCCCGAACAAAACAAACTCGAATTGACGATTTAAGGAGACGCGACGATGATCCAAGCGATTCTACTAGACCTTGACGGGACGTTGTTGAACGATCAAAAAATGATCTCGCCGCGCACGAAACAGATACTTCTCGATTTGCAGGCGAACGGCGTCAAAGTGGTGCTCACTTCCGGACGTCCGAAGCGAGGAATCGACCCTTTCGCCGAAGAGCTCATGCTCCATAAAAATGGGGGACTCATCGTCTCCTCGAACGGGGCATGTGTGACCGATGCCAGAACGAACGAGACGCTGTTCGAACAGGCCATCAATCAGGACGACGCGATTGCCATCTTGGATCATTTGACCGGATTCGACGTCATCCCGATGATCAATGACGAGACGTATATGTACGTTAATGACGTCTTCAGCGGCATGCTCGAGTTAAATGGTAAGCCGTTCAATATCATCGAGTATGAGTCGCGCGGCGGACGATTCCAATTGCGGGAAGAGCCGCGACTCGCCGACGCCATCACCTTCCCGATCTATAAAATCCTCGTCGCCGGACAGCCGGACTATCTACAGGCCCATGCCGCCTCGCTCGCCGGACCGTTCACGGACCGCGTGACGGGCATGTTCACGGCAGCCATGTACTATGAGTTCACGGATCTCGGAATCGACAAGGCCCGGGCACTCGATCACGTGTTCCGGGAGATTGGGATTGACCGCGAGCACGTCATCGCGTTCGGGGACGGCCATAACGACCGCTCCATCATCGAGTATGCCGGCATCGGGGTCGCGATGGACAACGCCGTCGAAGACATCAAGGCTATTGCGAACGAAATCACGCTGTCGAACAATCACGATGGCATCGCCACCGGCTTGTCCCGTTATTTGACGATGTGACGACATACAAAAGACAGGCAGCCTTTAAGAGGCTGCCTGTCTTGCTTTATCCGTTGATGACTGCTTTATGACCCTCAAGCGTGACGCCTTTAGCTTGGCACACTTTACAGATGCCGTGAAACGTCAAGCGATGGTCTTTGATTAAAAATTCGTATTTGCTTTCGACTTTCTTCTCAACGTCGACGAGCAAGTCTTCCATGATCTCCTCGACCGAACCGCACTCGACACAGACGAGATGATGGTGCGAATGGTTCGCGCCTTCTGGTCTGAGGTCGAAACGGGCAACGCCGTCACCGAAGTTGACTTTGTCGACGACACCGAGCTCGGTCAAAAGCTCGAGCGTCCGGTAAACCGTCGCGAGCCCGATTTCCGGAGCGATGCCTTTGACGAGCATGAAGACGTTCTCCGCACTCAAATGATCCGTTTCATTCTCAAGTAAGATGCGGACCGTCGATTCTCGTTGCGGTGTCAATTTATATCCTTTGGCGCTCAATTGCTGTTTGATCCGTTCAATTCGCGTTTCCATAAGGCGCCCCCTCTTTGCATAATTCACTATTCAAAGCATACCGAAGTTCGTTCGGTTTTTCAAATTAAAATGATTCCTATGTAAGTGTAACATATGTCACTCTAGTTTAGAATCATTTCAATTTAGATAATTGCCACCATTGAATCGCCATGATCGTCTTCGCGTCGGTGATTCGTCCGCTCGCTAACAAGTCGACCGCCTCGTCGAACGTAAAGCGTTGGACTTGTAAAAATTCATCTTCATCGAGGTTCATCACACCGGCCGTCAAGCCGCGTGCGACGTAGACGTCGACCCGTTCGCTACAAAAGCCGGGTGCCCCGTAAAACGAGAAGATTTTTTCAAGATTCTCGGCCGTATAACCGGTCTCTTCTTCGAGCTCGCGCTTCGCGCTCGCAAGCGGTTCCTCACCAACTTCCAATTTTCCGGCCGGAATTTCGAGCGACATCGATTCGAACGCTTTCCGGTACTGCTCGACGAGGACGATGCGGTCGTCTTCATCGACGACGAGGACGGCGACGGCCCCGTTGTGATAGACGAGTTCGCGGACCGACGTCCCTCCGTTCGGGAGTGACACGACGTGCTTCTCCACGTTAAAGATCTTTCCTTCGTAAATGACTTCCCGTTCAATCGTTTTCTCTTCCATTGTATGTACCCCTCACCTTTTCCTATATACTGTAATTATGATTCATATTGACAGACGGAACAAGGAGGAATTATCAATGGCAGAGTTAGGATTAGGAACTATGTCGATTTTGAAACATGGCGAGGCGGAAGCGCGACAGATTTTAGAGGCCGCCTATGCGGCTGGCATCCGCCACTTTGATACGGCCGACGTCTATGACCACTTCGAAGTCGAAAAACTCGTCGGCTCGACGTTCGCCGGTCGCCGGAACGAACTGTTCTTGACCAGTAAAGGCGGGAATCAATGGACAGGGGACGGAATGCGTTGGAATCCAGCCCCCTCCTATTTAGAACAGGCCCTACACGATTCTCTCGAACGCTTACAGACAGATTACTTGGATTTATATTACGTTCATGGCGGCACGATGGAAGACGACCTGGACGCGACAATCGATTTCATGCGTCGACAGAAACAAGCTGGCGCCATCCGCCAAATCGGACTGTCCTCGATTCGCCCGAACGTCATCCGCTACTGGCTCGAACACGGAGAGCTCGATGTCTTGATGACCCCGTACTCCCTGCTCGACCGCCGCATCGAAACGCTCGAACTCGACATCCCGATCGTCGGGCGCGGTCCGCTCGCCAAAGGCATACTGACCGACGAATGGTCTGCCCGCTTGTCGGAGAAGGGCTTTGAATCTTGGACTGAAGCGGAGTTGCGCGACTTGATGCCGACGATTCCCGAACCGATTCAAGCGTACGCCCTCGCAGCCGCGGAGCGGACATGTGCCGTCGTCCTACCGGGCGCGTCCTCGGTCGACCAATTGAACGACTTGATCGCCGCTCATCAATACGCCGTCGATTCGCACAAACTCGACGATCTGTTGAACCGGCTGCCGGTCCAACCCTACACAAAACATGCGACCTGAACGTCAGGTCGCATGTTTGTCTCGCTGTTTCATCTGTTCGATGGCCCAATCAGCCCAACCGGCGTAATTTTCCATCATCCGGATGGCGTACTCGCTCGTCAGTAAATAACCGAGCGTGTCAGCCTCGGACTGGTGCGCCGCTTGAAACGCCCGAATCTGATGAGCGACTTGTTCATGATGCGCTTTCGTCTCCTCGACGTAACGGATCGCCTCGTCGAGCGGGAGTAGTTGCAGGAGGCTGACCCGTAGCAAGTTCTCATCTTTCATCTTCGGTTGGTACGAGGTCGGTTGCCGGAGCCAGTCGATTAGCTCTTGACGTCCCGCCTCGGTGATTGAATAAATCTTTTTATCCGGTAAGTCATGTTGAGCGACGTGCTCAGAGGAGACGAGTGATTCGTCTTCCATCTTTAACAGTTCGCGATAAATCTGTGTATGATGGGCGTGCCAAAAATGAATCATTTGTGCTTTGAACGTCGCGTTCAAGGCATAGCCGGTAGCGGGTTGATGGGTCAATAACCCGAGTAGTGCATGACGTAACGCCATAACCATCACCTATCCCTTGCGGTTCTATTTTTATAAGTGTATCACATATTGCGATACGACCGAGAATGCCAATCGGTTGACGCCCGTTACGAATACACAGACAATATATGTGAAGGGAGAGATTTTTATGAAACCGATCCAATCTGATCAACAATTCCAAGAGGCCATCCAAAATAAAGGTATGGTCATCTTTACGACATCATGGTGTCCCGACTGCCGTCGTCTTGATATGTACGTCGACGAACTAGTCAAAGATTATCCGCAGTTCAACTGGTACGTCGTCGACCGCGACGAGTTGCCTGAACTGTCGGACGCGCAAGAAGTCCGAGGCATCCCCTCACTTCTTTTCTATCAAGAAGGCGTCAAACAAGAACACCTCCACTCGGCGAACGCCAAGACGGAGATGCAAATCCGCTCGTTCCTCGATACGTTGAACGCGTAAACAAAAAGACGGCCGTCGTGGTCGTCTTTTTTTGTTCACTTGAAGCGCTCGAGATAACGCCGGTCGATGCGCCGCTTTAGCCAAAACGGCAGACGACCGTGCCATGTCAGCTTCCCGAACGTCAAGAGTGCCCGTCCTGGGGTCGTCAACAAAATATTGAGCGACGTCCGCGATTTGAACCGGCGTGGCGTACCGAGCAGTTGACGGGCGACATGCCGACCCGAACGGACGGCATCGACACCACCGTTCAATCGGGCCGCCATATCCCCGGTGATATAAATCTCGCGGTAGACCGGGTGTCGCAAATCGTCTTCCGTGTCGATGAACGCCCCATCGTCCGCAAGTCCAGCCTCAGACCAAAACTCATCAGGAACGACACCGGTCGCGTCTAAGACGAGTCCCTCTGTCTGAGTCCCTGGTTGGAACGACGTCAGAATGAGCATCACGCCGCTGCGGACGAGACGTCGCGCCATCTGTCGCCCGACATGACGGGGAAGTTCGGGTAAGATGTCACGAGCATAGAGCGTCACGCGTTGCTTCTGTCTGAGGCAAGCGAAGGCGAGTTCGACTCCGGCTTTGCCCCCGCCGACGATCGTGATTGCATCACTCTGTAAAATCTCGTCCAGCATGTTTGTCGTCATCGGTTTTAACCGGTTCCCGATCCCACGACTCTTCGCACCGGTCGCGAGCACGAGGATGTCATATGCGACGTGGCCGCGATCGGTTTCGACGAGGCGCGCATCCGGATCGAGACCGATCAGGCGCTCGGCGACGGGAGAGACGTCACGACGCAACCGCGTCGTCGCCGATTCCATCTCGCCAGCGATCACTTGAGGAAACGCACCCGTATAAATCGCCTCTCGTCCACCGATATACGACACTTCGTAGTTTTCGTTAAGCGCATCGAGGTGTTCTAGAATCTCGAGCTGCCCATGACCGAGCCCGACCAAGACAAGGCGCGGCTTCATCTTAGAATCCGCCTTGCTTCAAACAAACGTTGGAGGATCGTGAACACTTCAAGCACGAGGAAAATCGTCGCGATGACGCCGATCCATGTCGGGAAAAGAATCATGAGCGTGAACAAGATGAAACATTCCGTCCGCTCCAGGATACCAGGCTGATAATAAAATGATTTCTCTGAACGGCGTGAGCTGCTCGCCCCGACTGCGAGGAACAACGTCATCGCCACGACGAACGACCCGAGCAAGAGCAGGAAGATCGGCATATGTTCAGGATGTCGTAGCGCGAGCGCGATGACGACGGCAATCTCGACGATGCGGTCGAAGACGAGGTCGAGCACCGTGCCGAACCTCGTCTTTTGGGAGCGCCGGGCCATCGTCCCATCGAGGACGTCGAAGAGACCCGACACCCATAACAGCAACACGGCCGTCCACAACATATCGTTATAAATGAACAGACCGACCGAGACACCGATGATGCCTCCGAGGATCGTCACTTCGTTCGGGGTAAAGTTCCATTTCAAAAGCCGATCGGCCCCGCGCTCGATGACGGGACGGACGAAGCGGCTACCGTATGTGTCTAACATCAAATTCCTCCTTGTTTCTGTCGCAAATAATACGTCTCGCCGACTTTGAACGATTTGCTCCGCGGTAAGATGACATATTCCCCGGTCGGGCGTCGATACTCGCCGAAATGATGCCCGAAGCGAATGAACGTCCGGACGAGCACGATCGAATCGGACGTCGGCTCTGTCGACACGTCGATATCGGTCGACGGAAGCAGCGTACCGCTCACTTCGACAAAGTCACCGAACGTCGACTCCGTCTCGGATAAACGTCCCGGCGTACCGGTCACTAGAACCTGGCCCGTCGCGAGCAATGTCACCCGGTCGGCGACGAGCATCGCTTCTTCCCGGTCGTGGGTCACAAGGAGCGCCGTCAACTCGAGTTCACGGACGAGGTCACGAATCAGTCGTTGCAACTCGGATTTGAGACCGGGGTCGAGGTTCGTGAACGGCTCATCGAGCAGAATGAGTCGAGGCGCGGCCGCGAGCGCCCGGGCGAAGCTCGCGCGTTGCTGTTCCCCTCCAGACAATTCATGAATTTCAGCGTCGTATCGGCCGGGAAGCTTGACTCGGGTGAGCCACGCTTCCGCTTCTTCCCGTGACCGGTTCGGCGTGGCGAGCGTCACGTTCTCCCCGACTGTCAGATGCGGGAACAAGAGCGGGGATTGGGACAACATCGTAATCCGGCGCAAGTGAGGCGGTACCCCATCGAGCGGCATCTCCTCCCACGTCACCGACCCGGCATCAAGCGTCTCAAGTCCGGCGACGATGCGGAGCAGTGTCGACTTCCCGGAACCGCTCACACCCACGAGGGCATGGATTTCTCCGTTCGGGATGGTGAGATCGATGCCGCACAACACGTCGCGGTCTTTAAAACGTTTTCGTATTCCTGACAATACCAAGCTCATTGCAAACGCCCCTTCACCAATCTAATCCAGATGCCAAACATCGCACCGAGCCCGATATAAAATAAGACCGGCAACGAGACGAGCACCCATGTATTTTGTAACGCCAATGAGACGTCATTGCCTCCGTAGGCCTGATATAGCCTCGTTGTGACCGTCGGGACGAGTCCGGCCCCGATCAATTGGACGAGCACGAATTGACTCAACACGATGACGGTCGAGAACAAGACGATCGTCCGCACCGACTCTTTCATGAGCGGGAATAGGACGAACCCGATCCGGGTGAGCGGCGCGAGCGTCAGTGACTGTTCGAGGAGCGGTCTCCCGATCACGTACATGGCGTTGTATGCCAATCGGATCGAATACGGCAACGTCGTGACGAGCAGGACGAGCCCGACCCCCGTGTACGTCCCGATGAGTCCGACTTGGGCGAGGGCGATATACATGCCGAACATGCTCGCCAAGACGGGGATAAACAATGGCAGAAACGTGAGCCATTCGACCCACGCCTTCCATTTCGACTCGGTGAACAAGAGCCACCAGGCCGTCCCGATGCCGAGCCAAACGTTGATGAGCGCCACGGCGACCACGTAGGCGACCGTATTCAAAATCGCCTCGTCCCACGTGGGCGACGTCGGGAACGTCAAAAACAACCCGGCGAACGGAAAGACGACGAAACAAGCGACGAGAAGTCGACTCATCGTCTCACCCCCCGTTCGATTCGGCGTCTCCGCTTGGCCGTCAAAGCGTAGGATGCGATGACGCCGCTGAAGATGAACAATGTCCAAGCGAGCGCGACCGCATACGACTCGAATGCATTTAAAAACAGACCAGTCGTCAATCGCTCGTAGGCGAGTACCCCGAGCAGCTCGGGGTACGTGACACCTAGCAAAGCCGGCACTTCATAGGCGAACGAGATGAGCGCCACGAGCACCCAGAACGAGTCGAGGAGCGGTTTGATGAGAAATGGCCATTCGGCCACTCTGAACTGTTCGAGCGGTTTGAGCTGGAGCGTCTTAGCCATATCCAAATACCCTGGATTCAGTTGGCCGTATGTGCCGACCACCATCAAAAAAACGAACGGTACTTCTTTCCAGACGTACGTCAAGATGACGACGAGATGATGGCGCTCATTTGCCTCAATGAGGCCATATACCGGAAAGCCACCTGAGAACAACAGATAAAACAAATAGGCTGCCGCGACGTGCGGGACGAACATCGGCCATTTGAGGAGTGATGCCAGCCACATCGAACGCCTCATATAGATCGTCCGGGCAAGCCACGTCCCAATCACGAGTGAGAGGAACGTCGATGTGAGCGTCACGTACAACGTCACCGTCAGGCTCGCACGCCACGCCGCCTCGTTCAACTCAGACCAGTCAAATCCGACGGTCTCATAGAGCAGGAAGGCGACGCCGGTGAATGGCAATGCCAAAACGATTAAACTAAGCCATAGACTACTTCGCGACACGATCCCACTCCTCACGAATCGCATCAATCACGGCCGGCCCATAGTCGGGAATCGATCGTTCGGCGAGACGTTCCGGATCAGGATAGGTGACACCGTCATCGAGCTTCAAGAAGGCGTCACGGTCGGCCGCATCGAGTTTCGTCAAATCGAGCGATGTCCCGTCCCCCCAATACGTCGCGTCTTGTTTGGCGAGCTGGGCTTCCGGTGACAGTAACTCATTGATGACGACGAGCGCACCGTTCGGATTTTTGGCGTTAAACGGAACGGCGAGAAAATGCGTCGAGGCGATTGAATGCTCGAGCACGAGTGCCCGTGTCCCCTTCGGGAACACGCCCTCGTTACGTTCCGCCTCGGCCCGGCGCTCATTGAAGCCCATCGTCATCCAGACGTCACCCGCGGCGTACAACTGGTCGAGTTGGGCGAGTGACTTCGGATATGTTGACCCTTGTTTCCATAGGGTCGGCGACCACGTCGCAAGCTTCTCCCAGAACTCGTCTGGAATCTCTCCGTCACCGGCCGCAGTCCCATACTCGGCGTAGAGCAGATGGCGCACGAACGCGTTGCCCGTGAAGTCTGTCACTTCAGGATACGTGAAACGGCCCGGATTTTCTTCGGTCCAACGATGTAATTCGTCGAACGTCGTCGGCGGATTTTTCACTTTGTCCGCATCATAGTGCATGACGAACTGCACGTTCCCCCAGGCGACCTCGAGCCCGTCGGTCGGGGTGCCCGCATCAGTTGCCTGGGCTTCTTCGTTCAACAGCGCGGCGTTCGGGATTTTGTCGAGCAGGTCGCCTTGGAGCAACTCCGCCTCGGCGGCGTTACGGAAATTGTCCCCATTGATCCACATCAGATCGATGGTGCCTTCTTCTCGGTTCGCCCGTTTGTCGAGCGACAATTGGCGCACGAATTCGGCCGTGTCCATCGGGACGCGGTTCAATTCCACGTCATACGTCTCTTTCAGACGGGGCGCGACATATTCATCGATATAGCGATTGATGCCGTCATCGCCTCCCCACATATAGAAATTGACCGTCGACTGTTTCGCTTCTTCAGCCGCCTGTTCGAACGTCGGTGCGATTTCGGCGCGCGTCGTCCCGCAGGCAGCGAGGAAGACGAGTGAAAGCATCAAGCCAAATTGTTTCAATCGGCGCATCGTGTCTCCCCCTTTTTTCTCTGTGTTGACCCATTTACTTTCTGTCAAATCCCCGTTTTGCGAGCCGCTCGAACATGACCGGGCACATTGCGTACAGTTTTGCGCCAAGATTCATCCACCATGGGGCGTTCACTTCACGTTTTGTCGCCTCACATGCAGCGACGACGCGTTTTGCGAGACGATCGGGGTCGAGCATAATCGATTTCACGCTCGCCTCGTAACGTCCACTCTTGTCGGCCCGGAGAAAGAACGGTGTAGCGATCGGACCCGGATTGACCGTCAACACATGAATCCCTTCCGGCTTCAGTTCCAACCGAAGCGCGTTTGAGAACTGAAGTAACGCCGCCTTTGAACCGGCATAGACGGCCGACTTCGGCGTCGGTACTTTCGCCGCTTGCGAGCAGACGTTGATGATCGTGCTGCCGCGGCGCATCGACCGGGCACAGTCACGTGCGAGCATCATCGGGGCGATCGCGTTCAAGCGCATCGTCTCCTCGATGACGTCGGTCGATTGATCGACGACCCGGTCGAACTCACCGATACCGGCATTGTTCACCCAGACGTCGATTGGCCCGTATGTTCGTTCGACGTTTGCCACGAGCGTCTCGTATTCGGTACAGACGTCGGCGACGAGCCAATCGGCCGATAGTTTCGTGCCGAGTTCACGCAATCGGTCCTCACTTCGTGCAATCAATGTCAAGCGGGCACCCACCTCATAAAAAGAATGCGCCAGCGCGGCCCCAAAGCCGCTCGACGCACCCGTGATCACAATATGTCTCATTCCACAAATTCCTCCGCTCTCATATAGATCCATTTTCCGTCCTTCAACCGTTTGACGACGCGGCCACGTTCCTCGAGCAACGTCAAGCGCGCGAACACCTCACTGAAGACGAGCGGCATCGCCCGACGCATCTTGCGGCCATAGAGGCGCATCGACCAATCGAACACGCTCAACCCGTCGACCCAATCGGCGAGCAGCAACTCACTCCGTTCATAACGCTGGGCGATGCGCGCCTCGATCAACGGTCGCGGTTTTTGAATCGGTTCCCCGTGCCCGCTCACGACGAGCTTTAAATCGACATCTTGAAGTTTTCGGAGCGAATCGAGATACAGGACGACCGGTGAGGCAAACCCTTCCTCCTCGTACGGTTGTTCAATGAGCGGGTTCGGTTCAACCGTATCGATCAAATGATCACCCGCGATCAAGACACCGCCTGGACCAAGCAGACCGAGCTGGTCACTCGCATGACCAGGCAGATGGATCGTCTTCCATGCCCCGTCACTCGTCACATCCTGACCGTCCTCGAACGTCATCGTGACGGTCGTCGGACCGATCCAACGAAGCGCTTCCCGATAATCAGGCAGTTTGTTCACAATCGACTCGGGTGTACCAAACCAGTGCGCCAAGTCGTGTAAGAACTGGTTGCCCCGTTTGATGAAGTTCGGTGTCTGTTCCAAATAGCGAACGAGCTTCTCGTGTCCATATACAGGAATCGAGGCGTCACGTAAACGCCAGGCCTGCCCTGCATGGTCGGCATGATGGTGCGTCAAAAATAAAAAATCAATATCCGCGAGATTCAGTTCGAGCTCGGCCAATTGTGTCGTCAATGAAGTCCACGCCTCTTCCGTGTCTGGTCCACAATCGACCATGAAGAAACGGTTCATATGTTCGACGACATAGACGTTCACGTTGCCGACCTCGAACGGCGTCGGTATATCGAGTCTTGCCAGTTGGCTTGAAATCCAGTTCGCCACGTCCCCACAACCCCTTCCACCTATCTTCACTCATTATACCTGTCGATCAGAATGGATTTCAATCACACAAAAAAAGGAGAGGATTTCTCCTCTCCAATCACTTATAAGTTGATGACGGTAACTTTATCGCGTGTCATCGTCTCGAGGCTGCGTCCAATCCCTTGGACCCCGAGGCCTGATTGCTTCACGCCGATGAACGGGAAGTGGTCAGGGCCGCGTTCTGTGCGACCGTTCACTTGGACTGTACCGACTTCGAGCTTGTCGGCGACCGTGAAGGCGTTGTTCACGTTTTGTGTGAACACGCTCGCTTGAAGACCGAACTCAGACTCGTTCGTGAGTTCAATCATCTCGTCGAGCGACTTGACGCGGATGACCGGCAACACCGGTCCGAACGGCTCTTCCCAAGCGACGCGCATCTCACGCGTGACGTGGTCGAGGAGCGTCGGATGAAGGAGGTTGCCGTCGCGTTCGTTTCCGTGGACGACCGTCGCTTGTTTGTTGACGGCGTCGTCAATCAAACCTTGGACGTAATCTGCCGACTTCTTGTCGATGAGTGGGACGATAAAGCTGTTATCGACCGGTGAGCCGACCGTGAGCTTCTCGACACGTTCTTTCAACATACCGACGAGTTCGTCTGCTTGATGCTCGAGCACGAATACGCGCTTGATCGCCGTACAGCGTTGTCCTGAATACGAGAACGCCCCGCTGATGATTTGATCGGCAGCCAGGGTGAGGTCCGCATCTTCGAGGACAAGGGCCGGATCTTTCCCGCCGAGTTCGAGCACGACAGGTACCATCGATGCCTGTTGCGACAAGTGTTGACCTGTCCCGGTACCACCTGTGAATGTGATCATGTCGATGCCAGGGTGTGACGTCAAGTAGTCACCGATGACCGATCCGCGTCCTGTGACGAGGTTCAATAGACCGCTCGGAAGACCTGCATCTTGAAGTGCCTCGACCATTTTCACACCGCTGATAGCGCCTTGTGTCGCTGGTTTAAACACGACCGCGTTACCAGTGATAAGAGCCGGTGCGATTTTGGCTGCTGCCAAGTTGACCGGATAGTTGAACGGCGAGATTGCGAGGACGACACCGAGTGCTTCTTTCTTGATGATCGCCATCTTGTTCTTCGAACCGCCCGGGAATGAGTCGCCTTGCATGAATCCGCCTGTGAAGCGAAGTCCTTCTTCCGCCGTATAGCGAATGATTTCTGCTGTCCGGACGACTTCTTTCTTCGCATCGCTCAAGTTTTTCCCGACTTCGCGCATGATGATTTGACCGATCTCATCTACGCGCTCTTCGAGTTTGTCCGCCCAAGCGTACAACAGTTCGGCACGCTTGTTGACCGGAAGCGCCGCCCATTCCTGTTGTGCGCTTTTCGCGCCGTGAATTGCCTCATCGACTTCATCACGAGACATCGCCTGGACATGTCCGACGACTTCTTCTGTATAAGGTGAAACGAGTTCGATTGTTTCGTTCGTTGTTGATTCCTGCCATTGTCCATTAATTAAATATGGATACGTGTTCATACTCATAATCTCTATCTGCCTCCTGAGTAAGCTTTGATATCTCGTTGCCACCCCCATTGTATGCAAAATCAAATCGGTAGAACAACTATAAAGATTCAGTTTATGTAATGTAAACGGTTACTCGTCAATTTTTTGTCAATTCCGCCTCGACTTTGACACTTTCAACTGTAGATGTTCATCAAATCGACCGATAGAAAGGAAGAGAGTACGTGAACTAGGAGGGACCACCAGTGAGCATGGATCATAATATTTTACTTGAGGCAGGCACGAACGAATTAGAAATCGTCATTTTCCAATCTGGCCCGTTCATTTTCGGGATCAACGTCATGAAAGTACGTGAAATCATCACGATGCTTCCCCTCACCCCTCTACCGGGTACCCCGGAAGCGATCATGGGGCTCATCGAGCTTCGCGGCGAGGTCATGACCGTCATCGATTTACCAATGGTCATCGGTCACCCGCGTGACGTTGGAGAGAACGACCGCTTGATCGTCTGTGAGTTCAACGGAGAAAAGTCGGTGCTCCGCGTCGACCAAGTGACCGAAATTAAACGAATCTCATGGGAACAGATCGACACGCCGTCCGATCTCGCGCGCGGCATGCAAGGCATCACGAACGGGGTCGTCAAAACGGGAGACCAGATGATTATCCTTCTCGATTACGAGCGGATTGCGCTCGAATTGTCACGAAAGGATATCATGGCCCGCGAATCGGTCAAACGGCTCGGTGCCCGGGAACGGTCGAACAAACAAGTGTGGATCGCGGAAGATTCAGAGATGTTACGGACGCTCATCATCGACACGCTCGACGATGCCGGCTACTTCAACACGACGATCTTCAACAACGGAAAGGAAGCGCTCGATGCGTTCGAACAGAGCGACGTTCATTGCGACCTGCTCATCACCGACATCGAGATGCCGCAAATGGACGGCTTGCATTTGACGAAACGACTCCGTGAGATGGACCAATTCGCCGACCTGCCAATCGTCATCTTCTCTTCACTCATCTCGGATGATTTGAAGCATAAAGGCGACGCGGTCGGGGCGAACGCCCAGATCACAAAACCAGAGATCGGCATGCTGATCGCCACACTCGACGAATTTTTAGCTTGATTTGAAAAACGGGATTTCGCCTCGCGGCGGAATCCCGTTTTTCCTATGGCAACTCGTTCAAGTGGGTGTCCCATTCTTGATCGAAGCGATGCATATCGGCTTCAATCTCATCGAGAATCGGTTCGAGGTTCGACGTCTCGTTCGTCTCCCCAGCCATTTCGAGCTGATGGAATCGAGCGGCCGTCTCATCGAGCCCGACAGAATAAGAGGCCCCTTTCAACAAGTGAGCAAGTTGTTCGATTTGTTCGTGATTTTGTTCACGCACCATCTGCTTCAATTCAGGGAACTTCGCCTCGAATTGACGCACGTACGTATCGGCAATCTTTTTCAAAAATTCTTTATTTCCGCTGGCGATTTGATGGAGCTCCGCCAACTTTTCTTCGTTAAACAGAGCATTATGGGGCGTTTGTGACAACTCCATCCCTCCTTTGACTCAATCCTACTACCATTCTTTCCCACTGTAGCATGTTTTCGAGAAAAAACAAAAAAACTCCTCCTTTTCCGATTGCACTCTCTCAATCCCCTACCTATAATTAGGTTGAGCTAAGGTAGGAGGAACATTATGCTAACGATTTACCGTACCGACGCATCTGGGCGTGTCGACGAAATCGACGACTTTGATAAAGGAAGCTGGATCCAACTCGTCAATCCGACGAAAGACGAGGCTGATCAAGTCATCGCCGCCTCCGGCATTCCTGAAGACTTCGTCTACGACCCGCTTGATATTGAAGAAAAACCACGATTTGAAAAAGATGATGAGGGGCTCCTCATGATCATCGACGTCCCGTACGTGGAAGAGGATGATACGGGACGCGCCTACAACACGATTCCCCTCGGTATCATCGTCACCGGCCGACATTTCATCACCGTCTGCTCACGAGACCTCGACGTGCTCAACCTGTTCGCCAACGGAAAAGCCCGGCTGTTCCGAACGAACTATCGGAGCCGGTTCGTCTTCCAGATTTTGCACCGAGTCAGCATGACGTACTTGCGTTTCCTTCGCCAAATCGACCGGCGCATGGACGAGCTCGAGCAAGAGTTGCAACGTTCGATGCGAAATCAGGAAATCTTTCAATTGATGAACTTACAGAAGTCGCTCGTCTATTTCATGACCTCACTTAAAGCGAACGACAGCGTCCTCGACCGCATCGTCAAGACACCGAGCCTCGAGAAGCACGAGGAAGACGAGGAATTGCTCGAAGACGTGTTCGTCGAGCACCGCCAGGCGATGGAGATGGCGTCGATCTATAACGACATCATCAGCATTAAAATGGACGCCTTCGGTTCGATCATCTCGAACAACGTCAACTTCGTCATGAAGTTCTTGGCCTCGATCACAATCGTGCTGAGCATCCCGACGATGATCTCTGGGATATTCGGGATGAACGTTCAAGTCCCATGGGAAGGCCAATCGATCGGTTTCGTGTTCGCGCTCGCGATGATGGTCGGCTTCTCAAGCCTCGCCTTTTATATTTTGTGGCGTAAGCGTTATTTCTAAAGAAAAGGAGGGTGTCGCCGGCTACGGTGACACCCTCTTATTTACATCAATTTGACCGTGACGAGACAAAGGTCATCGTCGATCTCGATTTTAGGGACGAGCTGTTCGGCGACATGGCGTGCGTAGTCGAGCCCGTAGGACGCGATGTCCTTCTCGAGCCAACGGATGCCGTCATCGATGTCTTTGCTGTAACATTCCATCAGCCCATCCGTATACATATGCATCGTCATACCCGGCTCGATGTCAATCACGTTTGACTCATAGTTCGGCTCCTCGAACATACCGACCGGCACTCCGGTCGTCTCGAGGCGCGTGACGCCTGTATCAGACGTCACGATGATTGGCGGATGTCCGGCGTTGACGTACTCGATTTGACGCTTCGTCGTATCGATATAGCAGTATACGGCCGTGAAGTAGCTCTGCATGTCCTCTCCCGAGAACAAGAACGTCATCTGGCGGTTCAACTCGCTCATCACATCGACCGGATATTGGACGTTGCCGACGAGGCCCGGTAAAATCGAACGAATGCCCATCGTAATCAACGCCGACGACACGCCATGCCCCATCACATCAAAGATGATGACGCCGTAGCGATCAGGTGCGACCTGGAACCAGGCATACATGTCACCGGCCAGTTTTTTAGACGGCAAATACAAGGCCCGGACGTCAATCTCATCGTTACTGATCGGTGGGGTCAAGGCACTCTGTTGAATCTTTTGCGCGAGATCGAGGTCATATTGAAGACGTGCCTCATATTTCTTCCGTTCATCCACGGCTGCTTTATAGCGAAGTGCCGAACGGATCCGTGCGAGCAGTTCCGTGATTTTAATCGGTTTCGTCGTATAATCGGACGCCTCAGCGTCAAGTCCTTCCGCAATCTGCTTTTCTTCGGTGCGGCCCGAGACCATGATCACGGGCAATTCCTCGTAACCGGTCATCTGTCGAATCCGTTTGCATGTCTCAATCCCAGAAATCCCTGGCATCTCGACATCAAGCAGGACAAGGTCGTATAGCGACGGGGCTTGCGGATCCATCAGGAGCGCGAGCGCATCTTCACCACTTGAGACCGAAATCGTCTCATAATCATGTTGATGCAATAATTGTTCGAGAACCATCGTATTGACCGGTTCGTCGTCCACAATCAAAATCGCCATAGTCATCCCTACTTTCTCTGTCAGTGTTCTTCTGCATATTATTGTATCATATCTAATCGCCTCATTAGGTATTTCAATGCTGTGACAGTTCGAAGTACCCGAAAGATGGAGAATCTCTTTCGTTTTTGGCATACTAGAAGTACGAAAGCGAGGAATGGCCCATGGGATGGATTTTTGCAGTGAGCGGTTTGATTATCTTGCTCGTCTTGATTGCCTCGATCGTCGTCATTCAAAAAGGATACGCCTACAAGGACAACAAAGACGACATCGTGCTCGATTACGAGGAGATTAACCGCCGCATCACCGAAGATGAGCAGCAGAAAAAATAAGAGCTATCCACGACGGATGGCTCTTATTTTTTATTTAAATTCGAATCGGAGCGCCCCTTTTTCAAGATAGAGCGCAGCGTCGAACGTCTTGTCCCCTTTTTTGAACGTATGCACGTTCGACTGGCCGCCGTTGATCATCTGTTTCAGCTCATCCTTGGCAATCCCGACGCCGAGCACTTGTTTCGACATCGTGAACTTGCACCCTTCGCGATAACCGCTGCAGCCGATAAACTTCGGATGCTCGACGAGCCCTTTGCCGCAGCTCGGACAGATGCCGAACGACGCTTTTGGCCGTGCCGCAGATTTTTTCCCGAAACGTCTTGCTTCGATCGTGTAGCCTTCCGGGTTTGCCGACTCGACACGCGCTTTCGCCTCTTCGACGAGATGAATCGACATCTTTTTCGCCTGTTCGATAAACTCGGCGGCGGATGCCGATGCCTGTCCAATCTCATGGAGCCGCTTCTCCCACTTCGCTGTCATGGCCGGCGAGGCGAGGATGCTGTCGCCGAGCACATCGATCAAGAGACGGCCCTTGTCGGTCGGGACGAGCTCTTTCTTTTGCAGGTCGACATAACCCCGTTTTTTCAATCCGTCGATAATATTGGCCCGCGTGGCCTCGGTGCCGAGCCCTTCGACTTCTTTCATGATGTGAATCAGTTCCTCATCATCGAGTTGCTTGCCGGCCACTTTCATCGCCATGATCAGTGCCCCTTCCGTATACCGTTTCGGTGGCTCCGTCTGTTTCGATAATACTTCGACTTTTTTTTCGGTCAACGGTTCACCGACCGTAAGTGCCGGGAGCTCCACGTCCTTGGACTTCATCTCGACGACTTGCCGGTACCCGGGGCTGACGACGACCGTCCCTTTCGCCCGGTATAGGTCGTCCCCGTCCATGAGGTCGACCGTCGTCTTCTCAAGCTTCGCCGGAGGGGCGAACGCCGCAAGAAAGCGACGGTTAATCAAATCGTATAGTTTTGCCTCGTCCCCGCTGAGCCGAGCCACATCGCCACACGCCTCCGTCGGGATGATCGCATAGTGATCACTGACCTTTTTCGCATTGACGTAGCGACTGTTTCGCGACGGATTCTCGGTCAACACGTCCTGAAGTCCGGCATAGGCCGCGGACTTCAACAGCCGGGCTTTCGTCTGCGGGAACAGTGTCGCTTCGTCCGGTGTGACGAAGCTCGAGTCGGTTCGTGGATAACTGATCCACCCTTTTGTATACAACTTTTGAGCGATATCGAGCGTCTTCTTCGCCCCAAAGCCGAACCGCTTGCCGGCCTCGGCCTGCAAACCCGATAAACTGAACCAAAACGGCGGGTATTCCGTCTTGTCCTCTTTGTCAATCGAACGGACAATCGCTGTCCCGGTCGCCCGGTTGACGACCGCATCGGCTTGTTCGCGTGTCTTCAGTTTCGTCGTCTTCCCGAGCGTGTATTTCGCTTTGAACGTGCCACGTCCTTTTTGAAGTGTCGCCTCGACCTCGAAATACGGCTCTGGGACGAACTGTTTAATCTCACGTTCACGATTGACGATCAAAGCGAGCGTCGGCGTCTGGACACGACCGAGCGAGAACACGTCCTCGATACCGATCGTCTTCAACAGCGTCGTATATGCCCTTGAGGCGTTCATACCGACGAGCCAGTCGGCACAAGCACGACTCATCGCCTCATGATAATAAGGGACGGTCTGGTCGCCGGGCAACAGTTCGGCGAAACCACGGTCGACCGCCTGTTCGGTCAAACTTGAGATCCAAAGGCGTGACAACGGTTTTTTATTGCCAGCGAGTCGTAAAATGAGCCGGACAATCGCTTCTCCTTCTCGCTCGGCATCGGACGCGATGATGATATCGGTGATGGAGCGATCGTGCAGCCATTTTTTGATCGTCTGGAACGGTTTCGATTTACCTTTCGAGATGCGATAGTCGAATCGGTCCGGCACAATCGGGAGCGACTCATATTTCCACGACTTCCATTCCGGTTTATAGTGGGACGGTTCTTGAAGCTCGCATAAGTGACCGACCGCCCACACGACGATGGCACCTTCCGGGAAACGGGCGCAAGAAGCAATCTCAATCTCGTCTTTTTTCTTTTTTGATGGATACGGCGCAGCCAGTTTTTGAGCCTGCGACGGTTTCTCCGCGATGATTAGTCTCATAGGATCCCTACTTTCAAAGTCATCCGAAATATCTCGTCGGAACGACACTTTCGAGAAAGAATGTATTTTCTTATCTATTCTATAATATCATTAGAAGAGTATGTACAACATAAAGGGGGATGTCGATTGTCTTATCTCATTTTATTCGCCGCTGTATTTTTCTTGTCGACGAGCGTATTATTCGTCAAATGGACGTCCGCACCGGCCGAGACGGCCGCGTTTTACCGAATGCTGATCACGTGTCTGATGTTGTTGCCGTTTGTCGACTTCAAGTCACTCATCGGGACGCGTCTCATGACGAGATATGCCTTGTTGCTCAGCGGGACGTTGTTGGCGTTCCACTTTTGGCTCTGGTTTTTATCGCTCGATTATACGACCGTCGCGAGTTCAACGTTATTCGTGACGTCGAGTCCGATTTTCGTTTTAATCGGGAACGCCTTGATTTTTAAAAAGAATCCGACCCGAAAAGGTTTAGCCTTTGCACTCATCGCCGTCCTTGGGGGCATGCTTGTCGCGGCGGGTGACATCCAACTTGGACGCGAAGCGCTCTTCGGGGACCTGCTCGCCTTAATCGCCGCCCTTCTTATCGCCGGCTATTGGCTCGTCGGTCAACACGTCCGGACCGAGATGAACACGAATACTTACTCGTTCAGCGTCTATCTCGTCGCGACGGTCGTCCTCTGCTTCATGCTCCTCGTGCGGGGGACGACGTTCACCGCGTTCGAATCGGTCAACTGGTGGTATTTCCTCGCCCTCGCCTTCTTCCCGACGATTTTAGGGCATAACTTGTTCAACTATGCGCTCGCCCGGGTCAGTGCCACCGTCGTCAGCATCACCATCCTTGGCGAGGCACTGTGGGGCATGCTGTTCGGGTTCGTCTTCTTCGACGAACGTCTCGGCGTAATGCAATGGATCGGCGCGGCCGTCCTGCTCGGCGGAATCTATTTGTTCCTAAAAGAAGACGCCCGTTCCACCAGAACGGACGTCGCTTCATAAATTGGTCGCTTTCGCTTCGACTTCTTCCTCAGACGGGCGGAACAATAACTTGCGGTCCCACACCGCCATGCCGACCGCCGTCAAGAAGGTCATGGCATCGGCGATTGGAAACGCGAGCCACACCCCGAACACGCCGAAGAAGTTCGGCAAGATGAAGACGAGCGGAATCGTATAGAGCGTTTGGCGCGACAGTGACAAGAACATCGCGACACGGGCCTTTCCGAGCGATTGATAAATGCCGTTGATGAGCATTTGCACGCTCGGGAGAAACGAGACGGCGAACAACACATGGATGGCCGTCACCCCGCCGGCAATCAAGTTCGCGTCGGTCGTGAACATCCGCATGAGCTGTTCCGGAATCAACTGGAGCGTCAGCCAGATGATGACCGCGATGGCAATCCCGACCCGCAACGCCGTCCAGATCGTCTCGCGCATCCGGTCGAATTGTCTGGCCCCGAAATTGTACCCGACGATCGGCTGCATGCCTTGAACGATGCCCATGATCGGCATCCCGACGAGCGCCATGAATTTATTGATGATCGCAAAGATGGCGAGCTCCTCGGTGCCACCATACGTTCCGAGCATGACGTTGACGCCGACGAATAGAATCGATTGCGACACCATCATGATGAATGAGGACGACCCAATCGCCATAATCTCTTTTAATTCGCCGAACCGTAGTCGAAACTTCCGCCATTGGAAGTCGAGCTCGGTCCGGCGATTTTTTTTCGCGAAGAAGAACCGAAGCATGAGGACCGATCCGACGACTTGGGCGAGCGCAGTCGACCAGGCCGCACCGTAAATGCCCCAGTCGAACGTGAAGATGAATAGCGGTGTCGTCACCAAATTGACGACGACGGTCGTGAGCATCACTTTCATCTGATAGGGCGCTTGCCCTTCAGCCCGTACCATCGCGCTCGCCGCGAGTGTGAACATGAAGAACGGCGAGCTGATCAGCACGACAGATAAGTATTGACGGCTCAGTTCCATGATGGCCGACGTCGCTCCGAACACTGTCAAAATGTCATCTAACATGAAAAAGGCGGAACTGACTGCGAAGGCCGCAAACACCCCGACGAGGACGAGGACGTTCAAGAACGTGACGGCGGCACCGGCATCATCCCCTTTACCTAGTTTCCGTGAACTGATCGAGGCGCCGCCCAACCCGACCGCGCTCGAGACGGCCATGAGAATCATCTGGATCGGGAAAGCGATCCCGATGGCGGCCACGGCGGTCGCCCCGATGCCGCGGGCGACGAAGATCGTATCGATGATATTGTAGAGCGCCGTCACCAGCATGCCGATCATCGCAGGTAGCGACAGCTTGAATAGCAGGCGTCCGATCGGGTCGGTCCGGAGCTGCTCCGTATTTTGATTCATGCTTCCATCCCCTTTTTCGTCTATGTTAATAGGGTAGCAAGATTGGATGGAACGGTCGACTATGTTGTCTTACCGGATGTGTCAGACCGGGCTCGGCACTGGAGGGCTCACGACGCCGGCTTTTCGTTTGCGCATAATGAAATCGGTCACGACCGGCTGCTCGACTTTGACGCGCACCGTCATCATCGCCTGGTTCGCCGTCTCAAGTCTTTCTCCCGACTCATCGTACAGCTCATCGATTCGCTGGGAGAAACGGACGAATCCGGGGCCGAAGAACTCGACTTCTTCTCCGCGTCGGAAATGGTTCCGCTGCTCGAGTGTTGCCATTTGTGTCGTCGGATCATAGGAGATGACGCGTGCCGCGAATGCATATTGCGGGATGGCGCGCGGCTTGCCGAACAGTTGCTCGTTCTCGGTCGGGACGCCGTAATAGAATCCGGTCGCGAGTTCTCGTTGTGCCGCTTTCCAAA
Source organism: Exiguobacterium sp. s141 (assembly GCF_018618085.1). NCBI lineage: Bacteria > Bacillati > Bacillota > Bacilli > Caryophanales > Exiguobacterium > Exiguobacterium sp. s141. The sequence goes on from NZ_JACSLJ010000001.1 coordinate 269,178, forward strand.
TTTCTTCTTCCCACGCCGGGTCGAACTCGAACCCTTCAGAATCGGCGCAGTAGGCGTCGATGACTTGACGGTAGACGTTACAGACGGTTGCCACATAGTGAATCGATTTCATCCGTCCCTCAATTTTCAAGCTGTCGACACCAGCATCGACCAAGTCCGGGATGTGGCGTACCATCGCCAAATCGACCGAGCTCATCGAGAACGGTTCCTCGTCGCGTGCCGCCATCTCGTCGGTCAACAGCTCGTCCGCCTCGAAGAAACCATATTTCCAACGACAAGATTGGGCACAGCCACCCCGGTTCGCATCGCGGAGCGCCATATGATTCGATAACGTGCAACGCCCCGAGTACGAGATGCACATCGCCCCATGGACGAACGTCTCGATTTCGACATCGACTTGCCGTTTCATTTCTTTGATTTCTTCCATCGAAACTTCGCGGGCGAGGACGATTCGCTCCAATCCTTCCTCTTGCCAGAAACGGAGTGTCTCATAGTTCGTTGCTGACGCCTGCGTCGACAAGTGGACCGGAAGTCCCGGTGCATCCGTGAGGCACACCTCGATCATGGCCGGATCGGACACGATGACGGCATCGATGCCGATATCGCGAAGCTTGCAAAAGAACTCGCCAGCACCGTCGATATCCCCTTCATGCGTCACCATGTTGGCCGCGACATACACTTTTGCGCCACGCGCATGGGCGAACGCGACTCCTTCGGCCATCTCTTCATAACCGAAGTTACCCGCCCGGGAACGGAGCCCGAACTGTTGCCCCCCGATAAAGACCGCATCGGCCCCGTACAAAATCGCCATCTTCAATTTTTCTAAGTTCCCAGCTGGTGCTAATAGTTCTGGACGTTTTTTCATCTCGGTTCCCTCACTTGATCTCTTCTGGATTTCGTAACAACAGTCCGGTCCCGAGCCGGAATTGTTCAGGTTGGAGTTCGGCGAGACGCCGTTCCATGCCATGACGGTCGAACCGCCCGTTCAATAGATCCGACCGGGCTTTATCGAACAGACGGACGATGTCGACGAACGCATCGCCCGCATGCCAGCCTTCGAGTTTCCACGTGTGCAACCCGCCCTTCAAGAGCGTGGGCAATTGTCCCATGAGTGTCAAATCTTCAGAGAATACGTGCGTACCGTTGTCGTCTTGATAGACGGGGTAGCGACTGTCCGCATCCGACGGTTCGCTCACATAATACTCTCGTGCTTCTGCCAATGTGTTCGACCGGCCGATCTCGTTGAAGTAGTTCGTCAAGAGCGGACGTTTCGAATGATGGATGCACGTCGGGCCATACACTTGCACTTCGACCGGCAAACCGATCTGTTGTTGGATCATCCCGAGTTCGGTCAACGTCACTTCACGGGCTGCGATCGCCCCGATGGCGTCACGCTTCCCCCAAAACTGAATGTGTCTCGCCGACGTGACGAGCGTTTGAGCATCATACCAATAGGGGATATTGGCATTACGGATCAGACGGATGGCGCCAGGGTCGCCTGCCGTCACACTGTCGATTCCGATCGCTTTGAGTTCCTGCAAATATTCAGGGAGCGTCTCGATCTGCTCGTTATGCATCAAGTTATTGACAGCGACCGTCACTTCTTTGCCGTATCGGTGGGCGACTGCTGTGACTTCTCGCACAGCCGGAAGTGACCAGTCACCTTTGTGGCGTAACCCGTATTTTGAATCTCCGATATAGATGCGGTCGGAGCCCGCCATGATTAGCGCCTCTGCTTGCTCGACGCTTTGTGCCGTAGTCACTAGCTGAATCATCATTTGCTTTCTTCCCCTCACTTTGTGAGTCTAATCACATACTCTTGCTATACTCTAGCACACGTTTTGATGTGGTGGCCGTGCAGGAATTTAACATCTCGTGAAGAAATCAGTAACAATGTATGACTTTTTACATCGAAGGAGTGGACGATTTTGACAAAAACCGCCTTAATTACTGGAGCCTCGACCGGAATTGGCCTCGATCTTGCCGTTTTAGCGGCCCGGGACGGGTTTGACTGTATCCTCGTGTCTCGCAACGAGCCCCGTTTGCACGAATTGAAAAAAGTACTTGAGAAGCGGTACCGTGTCCACGTGCACGTATTCGCCCTCGACTTGTCTGAACATCAGGCCGCAAAACGACTGACAAACGCGATTGAAGACGCCGGACTGACGGTCGACTTTTTAATCAACAACGCCGGTTTCGGGACGGCCGGCGAGTTCATCGACCTCGACGCCGAGACCGAGGCCGAAGAGGTCCGCTTGAACGTCAACGCCTTGACCGAACTGACGAAAGCCTACTTACCTGGCATGGTCGAGCGAAATCATGGTTATGTCTTAAATGTCGCCTCGGTCGCTGCCTTCCAACCTGGCCCTTACATGGCGGTCTATTATGCGACGAAAGCGTACGTGTTGTCACTCACCGAGGCGCTCCATGCCGAAGTGAAAGGAACAGGTGTGAACGTGAGCGTCCTGTGCCCGGGACCGACCGATACCGGTTTCTTCAATCGTGCCGGCAGCGAAATGATGGTGTCGAAAATGCCGTCCCACCTCGTCGCCTTCTTCGGCTATAAAGGCGTCATGAACAACAAACGCGTGGTCGTTCCCGGCGTCTCGAACCAGTTGCTCGTGGCCGCGGCCAAACTCATGCCTAGGGCGGTCAGCCTCGAGATCTTGCGCCGGTTCCAAAAACCGTCAGATGCCGGAACGGAAGATGTGCCGACGACCTGACAATCATAATCAATAAAAAGGAGGAGGTTCCCGTTGTGGGACCTCCTCCTTTTACGTATAGTGATTGTTCAATGTCGAGCCAACTGCACCATGCGCCGAATCAGTGAAACACCCGGAATACACACCATCAGAGCCGTCGCCACGACGACTGCCCAGGCCAACACGCTCTCGAGCGTGACCGCTCGCTCGGCCAGTCCGTCAAGGACGCGTCCCCCTTGTACAGACAGGACGATCATTAGTGCAGGCCATACACTCGCGCCGAGAATACTGAGCATCCCATAGCGCGTTCGAATGAGACGACGAGACATCAACAATAAATTGAGTCCCATAAACAACAGTCCAATGAAAAGAAACCAACCGATTTCAACTAGATTGACGTATCCGCTCATGCACGCGTCACCTCACTCGGTGTGATATCTACTTGTTACCCGTCTTCTCGTACAAATATGCGAACGAACAGATCGTGCAATAAGACGAGAAAGACGGCATTCCCGATGCCATGGGCCATATCGAACGGCAAACTGAGCACGAGCAATTTGACGAAGTCGACCCCGATCACCTCGGCGAAGGACAGGTTGGCCGTCCATCCGAATAAAAAGCCGGCCCCGAGACCGACGGCGGCAAGGAACAACCGGGAGCGACGGAGCAATGGCTTCAAGAACGAGACGACGACGACGACAAGGAGCCACCCTAAAAATTGAAACAGAACGAACGGGCCGACCCCGAGCAACAGACCTGATAAAATCGGAACGAACAATGCCAACATGGCCCCACTCGTGAATCCAAAATAAAGGGTCGTCAGCATGAGCAGCGCTGTCGAAGGTTGGACATTCGGGATGGCCACGAACAGCCAACGTCCGATGACCGCGAGAGCGAGAATTTGCGTCAAGACGGCAATCGGGGCGTCACTCCGTTCGAACCTCGACATGACCCCCGCTGCAATCAAGAGGATGAGGACATATGTGACCATAGCGCACTCCGTTTCATATAGTCGCTGCGATCCCCATCAAAGACGAGCATCCCGTTCGACAGGCAAATGATGCGGTCTGCCGCCTGAATCAGTTGCTCGTCATGGGTGGCACACATGATGTGCGCCGTCCCGGCTTTCTCGATTAACGCCCGTTCAAACTGAGAGCGCTCTTGCTCGGTCAAGCCCACGCTTGGCTCGTCCAACAAGAACAGAGATGCCTCAGAATCGAATATGGCTTGCAGTTGAGCGAGACGACGATTCGTCGCATGCGGGAACGGACCAAACTCTTGCTCGGCCGGTAAATAAACCGGCCGCTCGGTCCATTTGACCTTCCCATACAACGGACGCACGCTTTTGGCAATCAATTCGAGCAACGTCGACTTCCCGCTGCCATTCGTACCGATACAGACGGTCAAACCCGGACCCTTCATTACGTAAGACACATGCTCGACCGCATAGGACGCCTGTAACGGGTGGCGATAGGACACGTCCGTGACGACAAGTTGAGGCTGATTCATGGTCGGATTGACGTGAAACGCGCCGGACGGACTATGTTCGCGCGCCCTAGCCGTGTAAGCAATCCGAACGCCGAGCCCGGTCAGCCTGCTGAGCAACATCGTTAAATGCTCGACCCGAAACCGATCTAAATGTCGAAACGGCTCAATCAAGACGAGCGCCTCGGCTGAATCGGCGAGGGCGTGAGCGATGTGGACGAGTTGCCGTTCTCCACTTGAGCACTCATCGAATCGCTTATGAAATAGATGATCGATTTGAAGAATGGCAGCCAGTTCGGCTCCTCGCAGGGCGTCACTCCCAGAAATGAGCGATGAAACCTTCCCGGCAAGCGGGGTATCAAGGCGGATGACTCGCGCTCGTTCTTCCCTCACCCACTCATCGAATTCATCATGTCCGTCTGTCAAGGATAACCAACGCATCGCGCAACCCTCCTTTCGTCAAATATGGATACAGTAACCACACGACCGGCACTCCCATCGAGGCGATCGCCACGAAACCGAGCAAGACGAGGCATTGGACGGTGTCATGCCGTTCGAAACGTCGCATTCGATTCGTCACGTACACCGGTTCAAGGCGTTGACTGTCGATACCGACCACGATCGCCTCTTGCCACTCGCGCCTCGGATGGCTCGCAATGGATAATCGCACCGCCCGCTCCATCGACGGGACGAGGGCCCATCCCCCATAGAGCAACCGGGTCGAACGCGGCCATCTGTTCAAGAACGGAAGCAATCGTTCGAGTCGCATGAACCGGTTCACCCAGATCATACCGAACAAAAATGTGGCTAATGGAATCAATTGATTCGTGATGCCCATGAGAGAGACGTTCCACCCAAAAACAATCGGTGCAAACGAGATCAGCATGAACGCGGCCAAAACACCGAGCATCGCCAGCGGAAACCGTCGTTCGAGGAGCAACAGGCCGACAAGTCCAAGAAGGAACCAGACCGAGTCATTTAAATAAGTCAGGATGAACAGATGGGCCACTAAGAAGAAAAGGAGCGTGACCGGATGTCTGCGCTCCCAATCTGCCTTATTCGAAGAAAGAAATCGCATCTTCTTCGAAACGCCATTGAATAATATCGGTCGATTCGACTTCTTTGGCCCCAGCGCCTTCGTCGCCCGGGCTTCCATTAAAGGCGTAGACCCAGCCCGACGATTGACCGGCCGACTTCTCTTGAATGCCGTCGATCGCCGTCACGTACGTCATCTCCCCGCTACCGACCGATTCGATGTCGAGTTCAGTCGCTTCAAGGGCATCGAGCACTGTCGCCCCGTCCTCTAAACAGACGCTCTTCTCATGGAACAACGTCTCCTCGGTCGCAGCATCATAAACGGAAATCGTCGGTTCGACGTCACAGGCCGCATCTCCGTTCGTCGTTTCTTCCCCGCCGCATGCGGTCAAAAGTGGGACGAGTAAACTCATCAGGAGCAGTTTTTTCATTGGTCGGTCAAATCCTCTCGTTGATGGATAGAATAATTGTATAGAATCGTATATTTTTCACCAGTCGTCCGGCCTTCTTGACTGAGCCCAGACAATTGGATGCTGTTGGCGAGCACAGGTTCTCGTTGCAACCAGAACTTGACGAGCCTGCGATCACGATTGATCATGAGCATCGACTCGTTCTCGAACGTGTACATGTCGTACAGGCCGTCAAACGAGAACTGGAGAAGCGGCGCGTCGACTCGGTCCGCAAATTCAGACCAAGGCGTGTCGCGTACGGCATCGAGCATATGTTCAAAGTCGACGAGCTTCTCGAAAAACGCACTTCCCGAGTCCATGTTCAGTTCGTCGACTTGGCGATACGACAACTCACCGGACTCGTCATAGTTGATTCGAATCTGTTGAAACGAGTTCGAGCGCTCGACCATGAGCAAATATTCGAGCGAGCGGAGTTCCCCGTCCTCGGTGAACACCATCTTGCTTCGGTCGAGTTTAATCGAGTCACTATTGATGCGACGTAAGATATTGTCCGTCATCCGGTCAAATGTCTCGTCTTGAATCGACACCGCCCCGATTTGTTGCGACTCGGTCCGGAACTCAGATTGATCAAACAACGGGACGAACAACAAGACGATGAAGAAAAAGAAGCCGACGAGCGCACCGTACCATTTATAGCGGCTATTTCGTTTCGGAAAAAACAAGAATGACATGAGAAAACCGATGGGGATATGGAACCCGCCAATCGGGAACGACACGATTCCGAGCAAAGAGAAAAATAAAAATTTAAAGAAAAAGTTCGGTTCGGGTTCTTTCAGTTGATTCAAGCGTAAACCTAGCAACGTACTGATGACAAAAAATCCAAGCCATACGTATAGTTGTACTGTCACGTTAATCCCCCACTGTAAACTCGAAGAAGTCGCTGGCGACAAAACTGTCTTTGAAGACGGCTCGGACTTCGTCTAAAAATTCATCATCCCGACCTTGATAGCGGGCCGAGATATGGGTGACAATCAAGCGTCCGGCTTGAACCGTCTTCGCGAGCGTCGCCGCCTCGACCGTCGTCGAGTGACCATATTGACGGGCGAGCTTTGCCTCTTCGTCCATGAACGTCGCCTCGTGGACGAGCACATCGACGCCTTCGGCGAGGACGACCGCGTTCGGACAAGGAATCGTATCCCCCAGAATCGCCACGATCGGTCCACGGACCGCGTCAGTGACGTATTCTTTAGAGAGATAGGTTTCTCCTTCAAACTCGAACGTCTCCTCTTGCTTGATCGTCCGATAGATCGGTCCGCTCGGAATCCCGAGCGCCTTCACTTTATCGACGAGAAGCGCACCGGGCTTTTCGGGTGCCTCGATCCGGAATCCGTACGACGGAAAACGATGGTCCAATCGTTTGACCGTGACGAGATGACCGTCCTGTTCGAACGTATCGCCGTCCTCATATTCGACGATCGACAAGTCATAACCGAGATACGACCCAGTCACTTTCATCGTCAACTCGAGCCACTTCTTGATGCCTTTCGGTCCGTAAAGCGTGAGCGGGCTTGACCCATCGAGCGCTGAACGCGTCGACAAGAAACCGGGCAGGCCGAACACGTGGTCACCGTGGAGGTGGGTCACCCAGACGGCCGAGACTTTACGCGGTTTGACTTTCGTATGAAGCATTTGGTGCTGGGTCGCTTCACCGCAATCGATGAGCCACGTCTGTTTCGAAAGCGTGAGCGCCAGACCGGAAACGTTCCGTTGTTTCGAGGGCATGCCGGAGCCAGTTCCTAAAAATTGTAACTTCATAAATAATTTTGTCCTTTCTTCTAGTGCATTCCATGCTATACTGTAGGCAATCGTTGATAAAGGATGTGATCCGTGATGAATAAAGTTGAACATTCCGACTCGATCTATGAACTGATCCGGGAACGGGCGACTTCAATGAATCGCAAACACCAACAAGAACTAGGCACCTCAATCCACATTCACGACATAGCGATGGAACTTCACTGTTCAGACGAACTCGTCTTGGAATCATTGGAATTCGCCGCATAATCACTCGAACACATAGGAAGAGCCGACATCGCGTCGGCTCTTTTTCACTTCGTTTTCGGTGTCGCGACGTGCTCGACAATTTGAACGACATATTCAACCAACTTGTATAGCTCGACGAGCGGCATGCGCTCGTTCGTCGTATGAATCTCTTCATAACCGACAGCGAGGTTAACGGTCGGAATCCCGCCCCCAGCGATGACGTTCGCATCTGACCCTCCACCTGAATGTAAGATTCGTGTCGGGCGTCCGATGGCCGCTGCCGCCGCTTTCGCGACTTCGACGACTTCGTCGCCTTCTTCGAACTTGAAGCCCGGGTACATGATGTCGATGTCGACTTCGGCTCGGCCACCATGTGCCGCTGCCGCCTCGACGTAAGCTTGTTTCATCGACTCGGCTTGGGCTTCCATCTTCTCGTGGATGAGCGAGCGCGCTTCGGCGAGCACCTCGACGTAATCGCAGACGATGTTCGTGGCACGTCCGCCTTCGAACCGTCCGATATTCGCTGTCGTCTCGTCATCGATTCGTCCAAGCTTCATCTTCGCGATCGCTTTCGCCGCGATTTGAATGGCCGAGACCCCTTTCTCAGGCGCGACACCGGCATGCGCCGTCTTACCGTAAATTCTAGCGTTCACTTTCGCTTGTGTCGGGGCAGCGACGATGATATCGCCGACCGGGCCGTCCGAGTCGAGCGCGAAACCGAACTTCGCATCAATTTTCGACAAGTCGAGTACTTTCGCCCCGACGAGACCTGACTCTTCGCCGACCGTGATGACGAATTGGATTTGACCGTGCGGAATCGCTTGTTCCGTCAAAACACGGACCAGCTCAATCATCGCCGTCAAACCAGTTTTATCATCAGCGCCGAGGATGGTCGTCCCATCCGTCACGATGTAGCCATCTTGAATACTCGTCTTGATCGCTTTACCTGGTGTGACCGTATCCATATGCGCCGTGAAATAAATCGGGTCGACGGCTTGTTTCGTCGCAGGTAGCGTGATGATGAGGTTGTTACCTGAATGAGCCGTTTTCGTCGATGCGTCGTCCTCGTAGACGTCACATCCGAGCTCAGTGAAGACCGTCTTTAAATGCTCACAGATGACTGCCTCTTCTTTCGTCTCCGAATCGATGCCGACCAACTGTAAAAATGTGTCAAGCACCCGTTTCTCGTTTACCATGAAAACATCCCTCCATCCAAACATTTCTAGGTTATTATAACAAACTCGTGCCGTTTGCACGAACCTTTTCCATTCTGTACAATGAGGACAAACACATTTGGAGGAACGTCATGAGTAAGAAACAGAAAAAGCGGCAACGCATCATTCAAATCGGTGTCGTCGTCATCGTATCCATCTTTTTATTGAGCACGTTTTTGTCGGGGATGGCCATGTTCCTGTAACAATAGGATATAGCGCTCTTTCAAAATCAAGTAGCTCTTCACATCAGACAAAATATTGAGCAACGATGAACGTACCTCAAATTCCTCACGTGTCGTGGGGAGGGGTACGTTTTTTCGATAATGCTCAATCGTCTCCTCGAGCTCCCGCAAAAACGTCGAGGCGTCGGCTTGTTGGTTGACGTTGTCGCCGACGAGTCGAAGGAACGTCGCGACCGGTTTGGCTTCATTGACGACGAGTGTGATTTCCCGTGAGTTCTCGGCGATGCGTTTCAAGATGTCATATTGCCGCTCCCGCATTCGGAAGTACAAGTAATCCATGTCCTCGTTCCGCTTCCCGATCGAATTCCCCATCCGGCGGAGCGCAAGATCTTTTCCTTGCTTCAAATAATCGCGTGTCTTCAACAGCATCATCGAATGGTCGTTATAGACGCCGGTCTCGACACATGCGGCCACATCATAAAAATGTACGGCGAGCGCCCGGTCGATATTGTCCCTGATGCGTTCGATCTCTTTATCGAGCGTCGGCATATACATGTTGACGACGAGCCCGACCCCGACCCCGATGGCGATCAACAACAACTCGTTCACGAACAAATCGAGTGAGAACTGTCCTTCCGTATACAGATGGGTCAGGATGACGACACTTGTGATCATGCCATCTTGCAGTTTGAGCTGTTGTACGAGGGGGATAAACATGACAAAATAAAGTGTGAGCGTCGCTGGCGAATAGCCGAGCAAGGTGAACATCAACGCACCCATGCCGATGGCAATCAAGCTGGCCATGACCCGTTCATAGGAGGCCCGAAACGACTTTTTCCGCGTCTCCTGAATACTGAGGATGGCGATGATGGCCGCGAAGACGTAATAGTCGAGATGAATCGTCTCCGAGATGAGCATGGCAATCCCGGCGGCTGCCGCCGTCTTGAGCGTACGTGATCCGATTTTCATAATAGCTCCTCCTCTCTCACAAAATTGTTCACTAGTTTCTTCCGTTTGGCAATCCATATGTTTGGAAGTGATCGTATTGAAAAGAAAGAAACGCGGCGTGATCCCGACGATTCTCACGCTCGCTCTCGCCATATCCGGTTTCCTTTGGCTCCAAGATCGTCCGAGCGGGTCGTATACCGTTCAGACCTATGACAACGGGGACGTCTCGACCCGGGCGTTCGAGTCGCTCGATGAGGCGCGCGCCTACATGGAACGCGGGGGCAATCGCGCCCTACTCGATGCGTCGGGAGACGTCATCGATTTCACAGGTACTGGAATCGCGGTCACCCCGACCGACCGAATCACAAACCTATATCAGGACGCCGAGTTTAAGAAACGGCAGTCCTATGTCGCCGGTGGAACACGTCTCCGTCTCATACAAACGGGCGACAAGCATTTGTTGGTAAATATCTCTGGGGCCGATGTCTACGTGAAGCCGGCCGACATGACGCTTTACCCGGACGCTGTCGTCGAGCGGCGCGGCTTCTATCAGATACAGGACGGACAAGTGTTCCATACCGTCGAGGCGAACGGCAATTTGGCCGGGACGTTTCTCGTCGGACCGGCACCGCAACAGTCGTCCGACCGATATTACACGGAGGACGTACGCGACGTGTTCGATTCGCCATACCAATTCGCTTCAATCGCGTCGAAGGCACCGTATTCGGCTCGCGAGCTCGACGCATTCCTCGAATCACTCGACGATAGCCCGCTCGCTGGGAAAGGCGACGCCTTCAAGGACGCCGAGGCCGAATTCGGCATCAACGCCTTGTTCCTCATGGCTGTAGCCGGACACGAGTCCGGTTTCGGTACGTCTGCCATCGCCCGTGAAAAAAATAACTTGTTCGGCTTCCAAGCGACCGACAACGATCCGAGCGGAAATGCGGCCTCTTATCCATCCGTCGAGGCGAGCATCGATGCGGCGGCTCGTTTATTCGCCGAGAAGTACGTGACCGGAGATTACGACCGCGGTCCGTTTCCGGGCAATAAACAAGAAGGCGTCAACGTCTTTTACGCCTCGGACCCATATTGGGGCGAGAAAGTCGCCGGGACGATGTATCGCATCGATCGTGAACTCGGATTGACCTATTTCAAACAGCTAAAATGACGGCCACGGCGGCCGTCATTTTTTTTGCAGGAATCCCCCCTTCGCTGAGCGAATACCTAAATGAACGATCATTCATTCCAAAGGGGGATTTGTATGAAAACGATTTGGATCACAGGTGGCTCATCGGGGATGGGCAAGGCGATGGCGCTAAAATTCAAAACCGAGGGTTGGAACGTCGCCATCAGCGGCCGCAACGAAGAGCGGCTACAAGAAGCGATGGGCGAACTGGAGGCCATCGGGGCCGGAGCAGCGATGGCCGTGCAACACGATGTGCGTGACTACGAGGCGTGTTCACAAGCACTCGATCAAATCAGCGAACGGTTCGGACCGGTGCATGCGCTCGTCAATAACGCAGCCGGCAACTTCGTCTGTCCGACGCTCGACTTGACGCCGAACGGCTGGACGAGCGTCATCGACATCGTCTTGAACGGGACGTTCAATTGTACCCATGTCCTCGGCAAACATTGGGAACGGGAGCAACTGCGGGACGGCTCCATCATCAACATGGTCGCCTCCTACGCCTGGCAAGCGGGCGCCGGTGTCGCCCCGAGCGCCGCCGCCAAGGCCGGGGTGCTCAATTTGACGCGGACGCTCGCCGTCGAATGGGGGTATCAGTTCGGGGCACGCGTGAACGCGATCAGCCCGGGCCCAATCGAGCGGACCGGTGGTGCCGACAAACTCGCCGTCCACGTCAAAGAAGTCGAGCGCATCCGTCGTAACGTGCCGCTCGGACGGTTCGGCACACCCGAAGAGATTGCCGACCTCGCCTATTGGATGGCGTCGGACGAGATGCGCTATTTGAACGGAGAATGTATCTCGCTCGACGGCGGCCATTGGCTCAATAAACATCCGTTCTAACCTGAAACGGCCGAGGAGATTCCTCGGCCGTTTCATATGTCTTGTCCCGTCCATTCCGCTTCGAACCTGTCCAAAAATGAGACCATGAATGCGTGGCGTTCCCGAGCAATCTGTCGTGCCCGTTCCGTATGCATCCCATCCGCGAGCCGGAGCAACTTATCATCGAAGTGGGCGACCGCACTTGTCGCATCGTTCGGGTCATATAAAGCCGTTCCGCGTGACCCCGCGAATTGGAACGTGCGGGCGATGCCGATCGCCCCAATCGCGTCGAGTCGATCCGCATCTTGCAGGATGGCACTTTCCAACGTCGATGGACTTCCATGTTTCGAGAACGATGTCTCGCCGATGATCGTCAGGACGTGCGCCCGTCGATTCGGGTCGAGCGCTAACGTGTCCAAGTGACGCGCGACGAGCCCCGCCTCGCGACCGAGCTTCTCATCCTCGACGTCGTGCAAGAGCGCCGCGAGCGTCAAGGCGAGACCATCGACCACCTCGCCTTCCGCGAGATGCATCGCCAAACGGCGGACGCGGTCGAGATGAGTCATGTCATGCCCGGTATGGTCTCCGGCATGGAGCTTTGTCACGTACCGTTCGGTCTCGAGCACCGCTGGATGACTCATCAAATCTCGATCGTCGTGTTCGGCTCGATCAAGAGGCCGCGTTGATGCAATTGATCGCAGAAAGCCTGTGCGTCTTGTTTGATGGGTGGGAACGTGTCGAAGTGAATCGGTACGACCCGTTTCGCTTGGAGCCAGTGCGCCGCATCGAGTGCGTCGACCGGTCCCATCGTGAAGTTGTCACCGATCGGGAGGAACGCGACGTCGATATCGAACCGCTCCCCGTACAGTTTCATGTCCGAGAACAGGGCCGTGTCCCCGGCGTGATACACCGTGAGCGCCTCTGTCTCGAGGATGAACCCGCCCGGCATACCCATGTAGATCGGGACGTCCCCCATATCAAGACTCGAGCTATGGAAAGCCTGCGTCATCGTGACGCGACCGAACGAAAACGAATGGCCGCCCCCGATGTTCATCCCGTGGACCGAATAGCCTTTTTTCTCATAATATGTCGCCAGTTCGTGCGTCGCGACGATTGTCGCGCCCGTCTGTTTCGCGATCAGTTCCACGTCTTCGATATGGTCGAAATGAGCGTGGGTGAGCAGGATATAGTCTGCTTTGACGCTCGCCGGGTCGACGTCCGTATGCGGGTTGCTCGTCAAGAACGGGTCGATCAAGACGGATGTCCCGTCGATATCGAGTTGTACGGTCGCATGGCCATAGTAGGTGATCTTCATAGAAATCCTCCCTTTCTGTTATCAGATGGAATCTTTCACTTATAATACTTTTTCTAAGAAGCGTTTTGCGCGGTCGGTCTGCGGGTTGAGGAGCAGGTCGGCCGGTTTGCCTTCCTCCATCAAGATACCTTCGTCGAGAAAGAGGACGCGGTCCGCCACTTCGCGGGCAAAGCCCATCTCGTGCGTGACGACGACCATCGTCATCCCTGAATCGGCGAGTCCTTTCATGACGTCGAGCACTTCGTTGACCATCTCTGGGTCGAGCGCCGACGTCGGCTCATCGAACAACATGACGTTCGGCTCCATGGCGAGCGCCCGGGCGATCGCGACCCGTTGCTTCTGTCCACCCGACAGTTGGCTCGGGTAAGCGTCAATCTTCTCCGATAATCCGACGCGTTCGAGGAGCTTTTTAGCTCGTTCGATCGCTTCGGCCTTGCTCACTTTCAAGACGTTGATCGGCGCGTACGTCAAATTGTCGAGCACGCTCATATGCGGGAACAAGTTGAACTGTTGGAACACCATGCCGATGTTTTGACGAGCCTTCGAGACGTTCGCCCCTTTTTTCGTGAGCTCATAGCCGGCGACGCTGACCGTGCCGGACGTCGGCACTTCAAGCATGTTCAAGCAACGGAGGAACGTCGATTTCCCGGAACCGGACGGACCGATGACGGCGACGACTTCCCCTTTCTCAATCGATGTCGTAATGCCTTTGAGGACCTCGAGGTCACCAAATTGTTTGTATAAATCCTTTACTTGTATCATCTGCCATCACTCTTTCTAAGCCGTTTTTCTAGACGTTGACCAAGATACGTCAACACCATCACTATTGTAAAGTATATCACACCGGCAAACAGGAGCGGTTCAAAGTAGATCGCCTTTTGCCCACCGACGATTTGCGCCCGACGCATGATGTCGAGCACACCGACCGTCGAGACGAGCGCCGATTCTTTCGTGAGCGTGATCATCTCGTTGACGAGGGCCGGCAAGATGTTTTTGAACGCCTGCGGCAAGATGATTGACCGCAGTTGTTTGACGTACGGGACGCCGAGGGCATCCGACGCTTCCCACTGGCCTTTATCGACCGCTTGAATCCCGGCCCGAATGATTTCCGAGATATACGCCGCCGAGTTGAGTGAGAAGGCGATGACGGCCGACTGATACGGCGTCGTGATATAACCGGTCAATTGCGGTAACCCGAAGTGGATGATCGCGAGTTGCAAGATGAGCGGTGTCCCGCGGAACACGGCCGTGTAGGCGTGCCCGATGAAGTTGATGAGACGGTTTGGGACGATCTTGAATGTGGCGACGACGACCCCGAGCGTGATCCCGAGCAAGGCCGAGACGAGCACGACTTGAAACATGACCGGGATCCCTTCGAGAATATACGGGATAGAATCATAAATCCGACTAAAATCCATTGTGAGTTCCTCCTAAAAAAAGGCTGACTGATATTTTCAGTCAGCCTTCTTCAATCTTTATTCAGCTGGTGCTGCTTCTTGTTCGAACCATTTTTGTGCCAACTTCTCGATTTCTCCTGAATCAATCATCTTGTTCAATTCTTCATTGAATTGATCGCGGAGCTCATCGTCCTTACGGAAGGCGGCGGCAGAACCGGCCTCTTCCTCGTCGACGATTTCAAACGTTGAAAGTTCGCTGTCTTGGTCGAGGTATTTCTTCGCGACCGTATCCTCGATGACCATTGCATCGATGCGACCAGTCTTGATTTCCTGGATGATCTCCGGGATCTTGTTCAAGGCGACAATTTCAGCGCCCGGGATTTGTTCTTTAGCGATTCCTTCTTGAATCGAACCAAGTTGGACCCCGACTTGTTTCCCGTCTAAATCTTCAAGCGACTGGATGGCATCCCCTTTTGACAAGATCAAGTTCTTCGCAGTGAAGTAGATGTCTGAGAAATCAGCGTTCTCTTTTCGTTCTTCTGTCGGTGTCATACCTGCCATGACGAAATCGACACGGCCAGCGTTCAGCGCCCCGAGTAGGCTACCGAAATCCATGTCTTCAATTTTCAATTCATAGCCCATGTTCTCGGCCACTTGCTTGGCGATGTCGATATCGAAACCGACGATCTCGTCGCCGTTCGCCGTATCGACGAACTCATATGGGAAGTAGTCCGCACTCGTCCCCATGACGATGACTTTATCCTTCTCATCGGTCGACGTCGAACCTCCTTCGTTCACGTCTGCCCCACAAGCTACCGTGAAAGCGGCAAGACTTGCGATACATAATGCTAGAAAACCTTTTTTCATATTCATCGTCCCTTTCTTCATATAGGATGAAATTATCAGAACTTTAAAAAAATTATGACATATATGTGAATAGTGCTCAACTGTTCTTCAACTCATCATATGTCCGACTTGTTCTTCAACCACTATATACACATAATTATTACTTGTAAAGTATATTCATGCATAAAATATAAAAAAATACGGTCACATTCGCTCGTAAGCAAAATAAGTGACCGTACCGTTGTCGCGAGAGCCGTAGGGCTGCACCCGTTTGACCGACGCGATCGGGATGGCGCTATACACGTGGGGATAGCGTTCCCCGTCCTCGTCAAACTCGTAGTGGAGCAGGCTGCCGAGACGTCCGACATGGAACGAGACGAGCACGACTCGCTCCCGATGATAATGTCGACGCACGAATTTGCCGATCTGTTGCGGGGTGCAACAACGAATATAACCTTCCGTCTGGAGGGTCGGCTCGTTGATCTCGCCGCGCGACAAAGCAATCGTATATTCGGCCTCGCTCATGATTTTGACGACTGGTTCCATCTCATCGATCCCTTCTTAAGGAAAAGCGCAAAGGCAATGCCTCTGCGCTCACTTCTTAGGCGTAGTAAATATCGAACAACGTCTGTAACTGCTCGACGAGCTCTTCGGCCGTCGATGACTCGATCGTGCTCCGTTCGACCATCGTGACGATATTGCCGTCTTCTAACAGCGCGATCGATGGTGACGACGGGGCGTAACCTTCGAAGTATTCACGGGCCCGGTCCGTCGCTTCACGGTCTTGACCCGCGAATACAGTCACGAACTGGTCCGGTTTGACGCCTTCCATCTTGTTCACGTACGCTGCTGCCGGACGAGCGATGCCACCAGCACAGCCACATACCGAGTTGACGAGCACGAGCGTTTTGCCTTCTTTTGTTAACGCCGCGTCGACTTCTTCCGGTGTCGTGAGTTCTGTGTACCCTGCAGCGCGTACCTCATTGCGAGCTTGTTCGACTACATCTTGAAAGTATAATTGAAAATCCATATTGTTTCCCCTTTCGACTTGCGTCTGTTCTTTCTTATTTTACGTCTAGTGGATCGGTTAGGACAAGTCTATCGCTCAATTGTCCTTCGAGGAACGGTGTCGCGTTCAACAGCGTCTTGAAGGCCACATAGCGGGCCCGCGCTTCAGCGGTCGCTTCCCTGTTCGTGAGATACGCCCGAATCAGGATGTTTTTCGGCGTGTGCTCCATATCGATGAACTCGAGCAGTTGCGCCTCATAGCCGACGAGTCCAAGTAATTCGGCCCGAATCGAATCGGTGGCGAGCGCCGCGAACCGTTCTTTGACGAGTCCATGCTGCAGCATGACGTCGAGGCTCGGCGCCTCGAGTTGACGATTCAATTCTTTTTGACAACAAGGGACGCTCAAGATGACTTTAGCTCCCCAGCGAACGGCCCGGGCGAGCGCCATGTCCGTCGCGACGTCACAGGCATGAAGCGTGACGACCATATCGACCGCCGTCTCGCCTTCGAACTCGTTGATGTCCCCGACGAGAAACTCGAGGCGCTCATAGCCGAGGTCACGGGCAATCCCGGCACATTCTTCGATGACTTCCTTCTTCAAATCGAGCCCGGTGATATGGACGTCATAGCCTTTCATCTCACGCAGGAAGTGATAGAGGGCGAACGTCAAATATGACTTCCCTGAGCCGAAGTCGAGAATCCGTATCGTCCGGTCGGTCGGCAAGTGTTTGATCGAGTCCTCGATAAATTCGAGGAAACGATTGATTTGCTTGAACTTGTCATACTTTTGGCGTTTCACTTTCCCATCCTCGGACTGGACGCCGAGGCGGATGAGGAACGGGACCGGTTCATCGAGCGGCAACACATACTGCTTCTCGCGGTTATGGCTCAGCTTCACTTGTTTGACGGCCGTCTCACGTTCCTTGAACGTCACTTTGAACTTTTTAGACAGTTGAAAGTGGACCTCGGACGCCGTCAACTGGAACTGACCTTGGCGGAACGTCTCGAGCAATTCATCGAGCTCGTTGACCGCCTCGTCCGGTGTGAGATTTTTATGTTTCATCACCCGTTCAAATTGGTATTCGAACTGTATATGGTACTCGCCTTTCAACAGGACCGGCTTCAATTTGACCCGGCGCAAATCGTTCGACTTATGACGCGGTTGGCTGATTGTCGCCGTCACGAGCTCGTTCTGGCGAATCACATCAGCGAGTCGCTGTTTTAACTCTGTATATTCCACTGCGTTCATCCTTTTTTCAATAGTTTCGAAACTTTTGTTCACGTGTATTCGTACATACTATTACACGAACACGTGCAAACGTCAAAGGAGGATTATTGTATGTTCAAAAAGTTATTATCATCGATTGGGATCGGTGCCGCGACGGTCGATACACGGCTCGCGGAGAACGCCTGTGTGCCAGGCGGGACGCTCGATGGTGTCGTCCATATCAAGGGCGGCAGCACCGAGCAATCGGTCGACCGGATTTACATCTTCTTCAACACGCTCTATAAGCATGAGGTGAACGACAAGACAACGTACTCGACGTTCACGATTGAGAAGATTTTGTTGAACGAGGCGCCGTTCATGATTGGTCCCGACGAAGTGAAAGAAATCCCGTTCACGATCGACGTGCCGTTCAACACGCCGATTTCGGTCAGCCAATCGAAATCGTGGATTGAGACCGGTCTCGATATCGCCCAGGCCGTCGACCCGAAAGACGAGGACTCGATTCTCGTCAAACCGAACCACGCTCAACAGGTCGTCCTCGACGTGCTCGACGACATCGGCTTCCGCTTGAAGAAGGCTGATACGGAGATGCTCCCGGCCCGCCATCGTTCCGGCCGTCTCCCGATTGCCCAAGAACTCGAATATTCACCGAACGGCACGAGCTATGGACGCAAACTCGATGAGCTCGAAGTCGTCATGCTCCAAACGGAGTCGTCTCTAGACTTATTGATTCAAGTCGACAAGAGCGTCCATAATCTCGGCAGCCTGTTCGCCGACTTGACGGGGACCGACGAGTCGACGCACCGTCTCAGCTATACGAACACCGAGCTCGCCTCGCCCGAACGGATTCGCCGCGATCTCGAGGCATTGATTGAACGTTCCATCTGAACCATGTTGCCACGGAAAATTCCGTGGCTTTTTTATTTTCCATATGAAAAATCCTGCCCTCGATCGAAGGCAGGACGTGAATCAATAGAGCGTATACGTGTCTGGGTCGATGGACTCGAGCGACTGTTTGATCGCCTGCAAGAATTGACCGGCGACGAGACCGTCGAGGACACGGTGGTCGACCGACATACACAAGTTGACCATATCACGCGCCGCGAACATCCCATTCACCCAAACGGGACGTTTCACGATCGACTCGACCGATAGGATGGCCGCTTGCGGATAGTTCAAAATCGGCGCCGATTGAATCGAACCGAACGCACCCGTATTGTTGATCGTGAACGTGCCACCGCGCATCTCGTCCGCTTTCAAACGGTTGCCGCGGGCACGCGCCGCCACGTCTTGAAGGGCGACAGCGAGCCCTTTGATGTTCTTCTCGTCCGCATGTTTGATGACCGGGACGTAGAGGGCGTCGTTCGCTGCGACGGCGACCGACAGATGGATATCTTGATGGACTTTGATGTGATCGCCCGCCCATTCCGAGTTCATCATCGGATGTTTTTTCAACGCCTCGATCGCCGCCTTCATGAAGAACGGCATGAATGTCAGTTTGACACCTTCGCGCTTGAAGAACTCGTCTTTCAACTTGGCCCGCGCTGAGACGAGGTTCGTCACATCGACCTCGATCATGAGCCACGCATGCGGGGCCTCATGTTTCGAGCGGACCATGTTGCTCGCGATCGCTTGACGGACACCGGCCGTCGGAATCAACTCGACGCGGTCCGTTGAGACGTCAGCAGAAGTCGTAGCAGCTGGCGTTACAGCCGGGGCAGCTGGCGTTACAGCCGGGGCAGCAACTGTTTCAGGCACTTCGAGCTTCACTTGGGTCATCGTCTCTTGGACTGGCGTCTGCGTCGCCGCTTCCGGTTTGACCGGACGACCTTCTGACAAGTAGCGGAGGACATCTTTGCGCGTGATGCGACCACCGAGGCCGCTGCCGTCGAGCTCGTTCAAGTCGATCGCATTCTCATTGGCGAGTCGGATGACCGCCGGCGAGAAACGTCCATTATTCTGTTTTCGGGGGGCGGCCGACGCGGCAGTGACCGCTTGCTTCGTCTCGACCGGGGCCGATTCGACTTGTGCCGGTTCTGCTTTCGGTTCTGCTTTTGCCGGTGTAGACTCGGCACCTTCGACTTCCATGATGAGGACTGGCGTGCCGACGGCGACCGTGTCCCCTTCACTGATTAACATTTCTTTCACGACGCCGGCACTCGTCGCCGGGATCTCAGCCGTCACTTTATCGGTCATGACCTCGGCGAGCGGCTCATACTCCTCGACGCGGTCACCTGGTTTGACGAGAAACGTCGTGATCGTCCCCTCGGTGACACTTTCCCCGAGCTGTGGCATTTTAATTGTCTGTTCCATATGACCCCTCCTTAAAAGGCGGCGAGCTGACGTGCCCGCTCCGCGATTTTTTCAGGGGAGACGATGAAGAATTTCTCCATCGGTGGTGCATACGGCATCGACGGAACGTCCGGTCCCGCCAGACGTTCGATCGGCGCATCGAGTTCAAATAGTGCTTTCTCAGCGATGATGGCCGCGACTTCCCCGATGATGCTGCCTTCTTTATTGTCCTCGGTGACGAGGAGCACTTTCCCGGTTTTCTTGACGGCTTCGACGATGGCGTCTTGGTCGAGCGGATAAATTGTGCGCAAATCGAGGATGTGCGTGCTGACCCCTTCGGCTTCAAGCGTCTTCGCCGCTTCCTGGGCCATGTGGACGCACAGACCGTACGTGATGATCGTGATATCGTCACCTTCTCGCTTGACGGCGGCCTTGCCGATCTCGACCGTATACTCTTCGGTCGGGAGTTCCGACTTCAATAGACGATACGCCCGTTTGTGCTCAAAGAAGAGAACCGGGTCATTCGAACGAATGGCTGCCTTAAGCAACCCTTTCGCATCGACCGGATCGGACGGGATGACGACCTTGAGTCCAGGCGTCGAGTTGAACATCGCCTCGACCGATTGAGAGTGATAGAGCGCACCATGGATTCCACCGCCGAACGGTGCACGGATGACCATCGGGCACGTCCAATCGTTATTTGAACGATAGCGGATTTTCGCCGCTTCCGAGACGATTTGGTTGACCGCCGGCATGATGAAGTCGGCGAATTGCATTTCGGCAATCGGACGCATGCCATACATGGCCGCTCCGATTCCGACACCTGCGATTGCGCTCTCGGCGAGTGGCGCATCGATGACGCGGTCCTCGCCGTACTTCTCAATCAAGCCTTGGGTCGCGCGGAACACACCGCCTCGGACGCCGACATCTTCCCCGAGCACGAAGACGTTCTCATCGCGTTCCATCTCTTCATGGATCGCTTCATTGATCGCTTCAATAAACGTTTTCATCACATTTCCTCCTCGTACACATGGTCCATCGTCGATTCAGGAGACGCATAGGGTGCCTTGTCGGCGTACGCAGTCGCCTCATTGACTTCACGATCGACGTTTGCCTCGATCTCTGCGAGTTCTTCCTCGGTCATGACGCCATCCTCAATCAAACGCTTCCGGAACAATTGATTCCCGTCGCGATTTTTAAGGTCAGCCAACTCTTCGAACGAGCGGTACGCTTTGTCATCGTCATCCGACGAGTGCGGTACGAGACGTTCGACTTCGGCTTCGATGAGCGTCGGGCCTTCGCCGCGAAGAGCGCGGTCGCGGGCTTCTTTCACGGCGACATAGACGGCAATCGGATCTGTCCCATCGACCGTGACGCCCGGCATCCCGTAACCTTTGGCGCGGTCCGATACACGCTCACAAGCGAGCTGCTTCGAGAGCGGTACCGAGATGGCATATTTGTTGTTCTCACAGAACAAGATGACCGGTAGCTTGTGGACACCGGCGAAGTTTGCACCTTCGTGGAAGTCGCCTTGGTTCGATGAGCCTTCTCCAAACGATACGAATGTGACGAGCTCTTCATTTTTCAGTTTGGCGGCGAGCGCTACACCGACCGCATGCGGTACTTGCGTCGTCACCGGAGACGAACCCGTCACGATGCGGTGCTGTTTTGAACCGAAATGCCCTGGCATCTGACGACCGCCCGAGTTCGGGTCTTCCGCCTTGGCGAACGCCGACAACATCAAGTCGCGAGCCGTCTGTCCGAAGTGGAGGACAACGGCGACATCGCGGTAATACGGGAGAATATAGTCCGTCCCTTTCTCAAGCGCGAACGCTGCCCCGACTTGGGCCGCCTCTTGTCCTTGACACGAGACGACGAACGGGATTTTTCCGGCACGGTTCAATTTCCACATGCGCTCATCGATTTTACGGGCGCGGACCATCGTCTCGTACATCGCACCGAGGTCTTGTTTCGTCAATCCTAGTTCCTCATATGAATTCACAGTCATCTGTTCCATTCTGTTTCCTCCTTAGGCGTGAATCGGTAATCCGTCAACGGCCAGTGCCGCTTCTTGGAACGCTTCGCTCAGCGCCGGGTGAGGATGGACGAGTTGGCCCATTTCCCATGCCGTGGCGTTCAAGACGAGAGCGAGTCCGCCTTCTGTGATCAGTTCTGTCGCTTTTGGCCCGACGATATGCACACCGAGCAGGTCGTCGGTCGACTTGTCGGACACGAGCTTGACGAATCCGTCCGCCGGTCCTTCGATGCGGGCCTTGCCGAGGCCGTTGAAACGATACGTGCCCGTCTTCACTTCATGACCGGCCGCTTTGGCCGCTTCCTCGGTCATGCCGACCGATGCGACTTCCGGCACCCCGTAGACGCAACGCGGGATCAACGCATAATCGAGCGGAGTCGGCTCGTGACCGAGAATCGTCTCGACCGCCTTGACACCTTCCGCTGAGGCGACATGGGCGAGCTGGAGCTTGCCGATGCAGTCCCCGATGGCGAAGATGTGACGTTCTTTCGTCCGATACTGCTCATCGACTTGGATGACACCGTTCTCGACGACAATCGATGTGTTCTGTAACCCGAGATGTTCCGTATTGGCGACCCGTCCGACCGAGACGAGCACACACTCGACCGAGATCGTCTCTTCGCCGACCGCGAGCGAGACGGCATCGGTTGCTACTTCTGTACGCTCCGGATCGACAGTGACGTTCTTCAACACACGGACGCCCCGTTTTTTCAGGAGTCGTTCGACTTCCCGTGACACCGCCTTGTCTTCGAGCGGCAACAGTCGCTCTCCGACTTCGATCAAGGTGACGTCAACGTCGAGGTCGATGAGCATCGAGGCCCATTCGACACCGATGACCCCACCGCCAACGATGGCGATCGATGCCGGCAACTGTTCGAATTGGAGCAGGTCGTCCGAGTTTAAAATCCGTGTATGGTCAAACGGCAGACCAGGCAGTTCGCGCGGAATCGACCCCGTCGCGATGATGAGCTGGTTCGGCAAGATGAGCTCAGACTCGCCCGAGCTGTCCTCGACCGCGACCGTTCCCGGCTGCGGCGAGAAGATGCTCGGCCCTAAAATCGAGGCCTTGCCGCGGAATACCTCGATCTTGCCTTGTTTCATCAAGTGCTCGATGCCTTTCTCAAGCCCTGCGACCAAATCGCGTTTGAACGACTGGGCGCGTTCCATGTTGAACGTGACCGTTCCCGTCTCGACGCCGTAGGCGCTCCCATGTTTCGCCGTCTGATAGACGTGGGCCGCTTTCAACAACGCCTTCGTCGGGATGCAGCCTTTATGTAGACATGTCCCGCCGAGTTTCTCGGCCTCCACGATTGCGACAGTTTTACCGGCTTGGGCCGCCTTGATGGCCGCGACATATCCGCCAGGACCGCCGCCGATGACGACGATCTCAAATTCTCGTGCCATGTGTATCCCCCTCATATTCTCGAACTGCTTCTTCTTGTCGGATGGCCCGGAGTGCGCCTTCGGCGAGTGCCTTCAACTCATCTTCACCAGGATAGATGTGGACCGGCGCCAAATAGCCGACGCGCGCACTGATTTGCTCGGTCAGCCAAGTCGAATAGGCGATGCCGCCCGTCAACAGAATCGCGTCGACGTCACCAAATAAGGTGGCGCCATGTTTGGCGATCTCTTGGGCGACCCGGTACGCCATCGTCTCGTAAAGGAGTGCGGCTTGCTCATCACCGTCTGCCATCCGCTGTTCGATCTCGATCGCGTCGAACGTCCCGAGGTGGGCAAACAAACCTCCGCGTCCGACGATTTTTTGTTTCATTTCCGACTCTTTATACCTGGTACTATAACATAGTTCTACTACCTGTCCAACAGGAATCGAACCGGCTCGTTCCGGCGCGAGCGGTCCGTCGCCATCGAGTCCGTTGTTCACATCGATGACCGTCCCTTTGGCATGGGCGCCAACCGTGATGCCGCCTCCGAGGTGAGCGATGATTAGGTTGAGTTCTTTGTAATCGCTTCCATTTTCGGCGGCAAAACGCTTCGCGACCGCTTTTTGGTTCAAGGCGTGGAAGATGCTGCGTCGGTTGATTTCAGGCATTCCGGTTGGTCGCGCGAGCGGTCCGAGCTCGTCGACGACTACTGGGTCAACGATAAAATTCGGTACTTGAAATAACTCACCGAGCTTGTGGGCGAGCAAACCGCCCAAGTTCGAGGCGTGCATGCCGAAACGTCCGCTCGCCAAGTCTTCCTGCATGAGCGGATTGACGGCGTACGTCCCCGACGTCATCGGGGCAAGCAAGCCACCGCGACCGACGATCGCGGACAAGTCCTCGCCCGCGATGCCCGTCTCGGCCAACAAGGCTCGTACTTCCCGTTCCCGATGCGAAAGTTGCTTCGGAATTGACAATCCTGTGACGTCGGCCCCATGACGGACGGTCCGAGACATGATCTCGACCGCTCCGTCAAACAAGCCGACCTTCGTCGAAGTCGAACCAGGGTTGATGGCAAGAATGAGCTGTCTTGTCATTTTAGCGACCACCTAACAGACTCTTTTCGACTTTCAAGAACTGGCTGCGTGAACGTGCCATCATCTGAATGCGCTCTTCAGCCATCTTCTCGGCCGCGACGTGGGTCGGTACCCCGTCCCGTTCGGCAATCTCGAAGACGCGCTGCATGTTGTCGTAAATGAGCTCGACTTTCTTCATCGCCCGCTCGCGGTTATAGCCTTCGAGCTCGTCGGCCACGTTGATGACACCGCCCGCGTTGATGACGAAGTCTGGGGCGTAAAGGATACCGCGCTCCTCGAGCACGTCCCCGTGACGATCCTCAGCGAGCTGGTTGTTCGCCGCTCCGGCGACGATTTGGGCTTTGAGCATCGGAATCGTCTTATCATTGATGACCGCACCGAGCGCACACGGGGCGAAGATGTCACAATCGACCGCATAAATCTCGTCCGGCTTGACGACCGTCGCGCCGAAGTCCGTCTCGGCCCGTTTGAGCGCCTCTTCGTTGATGTCGGTGACGACCAAGTGTGCCCCTTCTTCATGTAAATGGCGGCACAAGTTATAGGCGACGTTCCCGACCCCTTGGACGGCGACCGTCTTGCCGGCGAGCGAATCCGAACCGAACTTCCATTTCGCTGCCGCCTTCATGCCGCGATACACGCCATACGCCGTCACCGGTGATGGGTTGCCGCTCGATCCGAACGCCGGGCTGACACCGGTCACGTAATCCGTTTCCATGTGGATGAAGTCCATATCGGCGACCGACGTATTGACGTCCTCGGCCGTGATGTAGCGCCCGCTGAGCGATTGCACGTAACGACCGAATGCACGGAACAACGCCTCTGATTTGTCCGTCTTCGCATTGCCGATGATGACGGCCTTCCCGCCACCAAGGTTGAGTCCCGCCGCCGCGTTCTTATACGTCATCCCTTTGGCGAGACGGAGAACGTCCGTGAGCGCCTCTTCTTCTGAAGCGTAGTTCCACATCCGCAGCCCCCCGAGAGCCGGTCCGAGCGTCGTATCATGAATCGCGATAATCGCTTTCAATCCCGATGCCTGATCTTGACAGAAGACGATTTGCTCATAGTCTTCAGCCTGTAAGACGTCGAAAATACGAAAGCGTGGTTCCATGTTAGTTTCCATCATTGATGATTCCTCCATATGCGTAGTTTATTTTTTGGCGTGCAGTAATGCGAACGCGAGTGAGTACAGCTTGGCCTCGGCCGTATCGGCCCGACTCGTCAAGACGACCGGGGCGGCCGCGCCGACGACGATGGCCGCCACACTTGCTCCAGCAAAGTACATCATCGACTTATAAAGGACGTTGCCGACCTCTATGTATGGGACGAGCAATAGGTCGGCTTGTCCGGCGACGTCGCTGGCGATGCCTTTCTGTTTGGCCGCGACCATGTCGACGGCGTTATCGAGCGCGAGCGGCCCGTCGACGATACAACCTTTGATTTGTCCGCGCCGGTTCATCTGACTGAGCAGTGCGGCGTCCAGTGTCGCCGTCATCTGCGGATTGACGACTTCGACCGCCGCGATGGCGGCCACTTTCGGCGACGCGTAACCGATGTCATGCATCGCCGCCACGGCGTTATGAATGATGTCGACTTTTTCATCGAGTGTCGGCGCGATATGGATCGCCGCGTCGGTCACCCCGATCAGCCGGTCCCGATTCGGGATTTGGAACAGGGCGATATGGCTGAGCGTCCGGTTCGTCCTCAGCCCCGTCTCCCGGCTGAGCACGGCTTTCATGAACGTCGACGTCGCGACCATTCCTTTCATGAGCACATCGGCTTCCCCCATTTTGACGGCGAGTGTGGCCCGTTTGGCAATCTCTTTGTCGCCTTTGACGTGGATGATGTCGACCGCGTCCTCGTCGATGCCGTGATCATCACACAATCGTTTAATCTCACGGGCCTCCCCCATCAGTTTGAACCGAGACAATCCGTGATCGGTCGCGAGCTTGACGGCGCGGATGACTTCTACGTCGGCCGCCCCGGCGATCGAGACGGTGCGCCCGTTCAGTTGTTTCGCTTGTTCGAGCATCCGTTCAAAATTCATGCGTGTCCCCCCTTGCCTGTCTTCACTTACTATCATGCAAGATTGTTTCCATTTTTGAAAGCGCTTTAACCAGTTGCATATTACGCACATTATTGCATGGTATGAAAAAAAGTGCAGGTAATTTATTGCAGACGTTCAAGTTTATTATACAGCGTTCGGATCGAGATGTGTAATCGACGAGCCGCTTCCGACTTGTTGCCGTCCGCTTCCTCGATCGCCCGTTCAATCAAATCTCGTTCGTAACGTGCGACGGCGTCTTGCAAGGAAAGCGCGTCGGTCGGTCGTGTCGACGGGACACGGGCCGAGAGTTGAAGATGGTGCGGGGCGATCCACTGTTCGCTGCTCGCCATATAGATCATCGCCCGGCCGAGCACGTTCTCGAGTTCACGGACGTTGCCTTTCCAGTATTGGCTCTTCAGCAGTTCGGTCGCCTCACGGTTCACACCGCGCACACTGCGGCCGTACTCTTGATTCAATTTACGGACGATGCGCTCACAGAGCGGCTCGACTTCTTCAAGCCGGTCCCGGAGCGGCGGAATATGAATCGGCATCCGATTGATCCGATAGTACAAGTCTTCACGGAACGTGCCGTCCGCCACTTTCTGTTCGAGGTCGGCGTTCGTCGCCGCGATGATGCGGACGTCGACCGGAATCGCATTCGTGCCCCCGACCCGGACGATCTCATGTTCCTGCAGGACACGGAGGAGTTTGACTTGGACGTCGACCGGCAGTTCGCCAATTTCGTCTAAGAAGAGTGAGCCGCCATCGGCCTCTTCGAAATAGCCGACCTTCCCACCACGTTTCGCCCCAC
This sequence comes from Exiguobacterium sp. s141, assembly GCF_018618085.1. Taxonomy (NCBI): domain Bacteria; kingdom Bacillati; phylum Bacillota; class Bacilli; order Caryophanales; genus Exiguobacterium; species Exiguobacterium sp. s141. The sequence goes on from NZ_JACSLJ010000001.1 coordinate 296,658, forward strand.
TGAAGGCACCGTCCTCATAACCGAACAACTCACTCTCGAGGAGCGTCGGGGAGATGGCCGCGCAATTGACGCGGACGAATTTCTTATATTTACGCGGGGACTCACCGTGGATGGCGTGGGCGAACAGTTCCTTGCCCGTCCCCGACTCCCCGCGAATGAGGACGGTGACCGGCGTGACCGCGGCGAGGCGGGCCTGTTCGATGACGAAGCGCATCGCGTCGCTCGACGCGATGATGTCGGCGAACTGGTATTTCGCCTCAAGGTTGCGGATACGCGTCTTCGCTTCTTGCAGCTCGTCACGGAGCGCCCGGATTTGGGAGACGTCCCGGATCACACCGACCGACCCGCGCAGTTTCCCTTCGACGATAATCGGTTCGGCATTGACGAGAATGTCGCGCCGCGTCGCCCCGATTTGCATCCGGATATCGCGGACTCCTTGCCCGGTCGACAGCACTTTCAAGTGAACGCTCTCCTGCATGCCGATGTCGGCCGTCGCCGGCTTATCGACGACGTCTTCTTTCTTGAATCCCGTCAGTCGCGTATAGGACGGGTTGATTAAAATCGTATTCCCGTTGTGGTCGGCGACCGAGATCGCCTCGCTCGTACAGTCGATGATCGCCTCGAGCATCTGTTGGTTTTGCTTCAGCCGTTCGACGACGATACGGATGAACTCCCCGGGCAAGACGACCGCGTCCGCAAAATGTTCTTTCAACTCATCAAACGTCTCAGAGCGTCCGGTCGTCTCGATCACGAAATCGAGACGTGTTGCAGCACATACCCGCCAATCCCCCGCCGTCATAATCCCGTGGTTGCGCGCGAGCTGCACGCCTTCGGCCATCGCTTCCGGGTCGATGACGGCGACGACGGTGACGAGCGGCGAGTCGAGCAACATCTTCAACACCTCGGTCCCGCCTTTCCCCGCACCGACAATCATCAATCGTTTATTCATTCTAATATCCCCCATTTTACCGTTCTGCATCCATGCTACTGAACCTGAACTGATTTCGCAACCTCACAAAAAAGGCCGTGTCGAGCTATGTATTTTCTGTTAAAATAATGAGTGTTAAGGAGGAGATCCTATGCGTATCATCGCACTGCTGATCTTGATCATCCCTGGCCTACTTGGTGTCTATGGCATCAAGTTGCTTCGCGACAGTTTCTTCCTCAAAACGAGCGTCCCATTCTCTTGGATCGAGTCGGTGGCAGCCGCCTCCATGCTCCAAGGAACGTTCGGGCTGTTGATCGCGATGGGCGGGATCGGTTTTGTGGCAGGTTATATCTTCAATCGTGACAAGAAAACAGGCAAAGTCCCGCGAATAGATTCTTGAACACAAAAAAAGGTTCCCTAACTTGACTTCATTTCAAGTGCGGAACCTTTTTATTCGTATTGAATTGTGATCACTACGGATGATCTCCTCTCCTACTTGCTACAATCTTGTGACATGAGGTCCAATGGTCTTCTTAATGAAGAAGTTTGAAAGAAATTAGTAACTGCCGTCTTGCGTGAACGGAAACGTACCCATTCGAGTTACTAACAAATAGTCATCGGGTCATGTCGAACCATCCATCGTGAAGTCGAACGCTTGCCATAAACTGTTCAACGGTTGACAACACTCCTTTTGGTCAACTGAACGATTCGTTTTCCCCGAACACGGTCCCTAGCTTCGAACCGATGCCGGAATCGCCTCGCGAATGAGCGTACGTCGCGACCTCTCGTCGGGACGATGACGATTTGAGATGTCGTTCCCACCTCTGAGCTATTGACGGATAGCGGTCCGAGATGATTTCTTGCTCTAACCTGTTCCGGAACACGTTAGAAAGCGTTCATCTGACGCTCGTCCAAGTAACTTGGTACACCTTTATTATAACAAGTTCCGGCAATTTTGCAAGCGCTTTCTTTCACAATATTAAAGAAAATCAGGAGGAGAACCCCCTGATCGGTCATTTCTGTTTAAACGATTGATACGTGACGAAATATGAAATGAATTCAGAGTTTTTCGGACTGCGCTCGCGCTCAGGCCGGCCATCGAACATCTCATGGTCGCGCATCCCGTTCTCCCATGCCGTCTTGATGGCATGGCGCATCGCTCGCTCGACACGGGACGACGTCGTCTCATGCTCTTTCGCGATCATCGGATACAGTTCCTTCGTGATCAATCCGAGCAGCTCTTGGCGCTCCCGGACGTAGACGACGGCTTGACGAATATATTTGAACCCTTTGATGCGCGGTGAAATCCCGAGTTGTTGCAACAACAGCGAGATATCGAGTTCTTCCGGCGACATCGCCTCGAATTCTCGGCTCGAACCAGCGGCGAGTTCGCGGATTTTCGTGATCAATTGTTGAATGTTGAACGGCTTGACCAAAAAGTAAGAAGCGCCGAGTTGAACTGCCTGTTTCGTCACTTCATCTTTCCCGAACGCACTGAGCATGATCACTTCCGGTTTGGCATGAGCCAATTCCGTCTGTAACCGTTCGAGGACGCCGATGCCGTCCAGGTGCGGCATGATGATGTCGAGCAGCAGCACGTCCGGCTGGTGTGTCTTGACGACGTCTAAGCATGCCTCGCCGTCGTAGGCGGTCCCGACGACTTTTAAGTCGTCCTCGGACTCGAGTTGTCGGGTCAACAAGTCGACGATTTCTCGATTGTCGTCCGCGATGCATAATGTGATCAATTAAGACACCCCTTCGATAAACTTCCGTTTTAATTGGAGAGACATAGTGAGCAGTTCCTCCACATGTTGTTTCGTCAAATCCGTCATCTGCGCCCCGGCGATCATGCGCCCGAGCTCATCGACTCGTTCGGCATGACCGAGCGTGGAGACGTTCGTCTTCGTGCGATCATCCGTCTCCGTCTTCGTGATGTACAAGTGCTGATCCGCCATGGCGGCCACTTGAGCCAAATGGGTGATACAGAGCACTTGTGAGCCGACCGACAGACGGAAGATCTTCTCACCCATCGCTTGGGCGACCCGTCCTGAGACACCCGTATCCACTTCATCGAAAATGATCGACGCGACGCCGACCGTTCGCGAGAAAATCGACTTCAAGGCGAGCATGACGCGGGACAATTCTCCGCCGGAGGCCACTTTGGCGAGCGGCTTGAAAGGCTCCCCGACGTTCGTCATCATATAGAATTCGACTTGATCGAGCCCGTCCGCCTTGAACGGTCCTTCTTTGAACCGAACTTCGAACTGGGTCTTCTCCATATATAATTCTTTCAATTCACGCTGAATCGCCTTCTCGAGCTCGGTAGCCGCTTGTTTACGGGCCGCCGATAGCGCCAGCCCGGACGTACGTACTTTTTGTTCGAGCTGGGCGAGCCGGTCCGATAGTTCTTGCAAATGTTCTTCCCGATTCGTCATCGATTTTAACTCATCAGCAATTTTTTCCCCGTACGTGATGACCTCGTCGATCGTGGCCCCGTATTTCCGCTTCAGCTGTTGGAACAAAGCGAGCCGCGTCTCGATCTCATCGAGCCGGATCGGGTCGAATTCGAGCGAGTCGAGCTGGTCACGCAACTGAAATTTCGCGTCTTCGAGCAAGAAGTAAGCGTTCGAGATCGTCTCGGCCATCGGCGCGAGCGATGTCGACAATGCGGAGGCTTCCTCCATCTCGCGCATGGCGATGCCGATCTGGTCGAGCCCTTTCGCCTCATCCGCGACCGCCTCATACGATAACCGGACGTGCTGATGAATCCGCTCGAAGTTGGCGAGCTCGTTCCGTTCCTCCGTGAGCGCCTGTTCTTCACCGACTTTCAGCTCGGCCGCCTCGATCTCATTCGTCTGGAACGCGAGCAAGTCCATGCGTTGGGCCAACTCTTGTTCACTTTGACTCAACCGTTTCAACTCATCGGCGACGTTTTTCCAATCGACGTAAGCCTCGCGATATCGCTCGAGGAGCGGGGCGAGCTCGGATTCGGCAAAGCTGTCCAAAATACCGAGATGGTACTCGGCATCCATCAAGTGCTGATGCTCGTGCTGGCCATGGATATCGACGAGCAGTCGGCCGAGTTCGCGTAGCGTCGATAGCGGCATCATCTTGCCGTTGACCCGGCAAACGCTCTTTCCGCTGCTATGTAAGTCGCGGCGTAAAATGACGGTCCCTTCTTCGATCTCGATCCCGTATTGGGTCGCCGCCTCGAGGATCGGGTGGTCCGGTTCGACGATGAACAGCCCTTCGATCTCCGCCTTGTCTTGACCGTAACGGACGAACTCGCTCGAGCCGCGTCCCCCGACGAGCAAACCGATGGCGTCGAGTAAGATTGACTTCCCGGCCCCGGTCTCCCCTGTCAATACGGTCATCCCACGTTTGAACGTGATATTCAGTTCATCGATGATCGCAAATTGTTTGATCGATAGTTCTGCTAACATACGATAATTCACCTCATAACATTCCGAGTAGTCGTTCGATGATTCGTTTCGCCTGGTCTTCGTCACGGGCGATCATCAAAATCGTGTCGTCTCCACATACCGTTCCAATCAGCTCGTCCCATGACAAATGATCGATCAAGACACCGATCGCATCCGCATTGCCCGGCAACACTTTCATGACGACCAAGTTTTGAGCCGAGTCGACCGAGACGAAGCTGTCACCGAGGATCCGCTTCATCTTGCCGTACGGATTGAAGCGTTGATCGGCCGGGAGACTATACTTATAGCGACCGTCGTTGAGCGGCACTTTCACGAGATGAAGTTCTTTGATATCCCGCGAAACTGTCGCTTGCGTCACCGGATAGCCGGAGCGGTGGAGCTCATCGACGAGCTCGTCTTGTGTCTCGATTTCACGATTGGTCACGATTTCTCGAATTTTAATCAAGCGCTGTCCTTTGTTCATACTCGCTGACACCTCATTTTATGTTTCGCATACTCAGTATCATTCTAAAGTATTGTCGAAAAAAGGTCTAGCTTTCGCGGGATGAATTCCCTGGATCGGCGAGCGGACACAAAAAAAACTGCAGACAAGACGTCTGCAGCTCAAGCGTTCTTCTTCAATTGCGCGTGGGCGGCGTCGATGACCGCGTCCACGTCGATGGCTGGGTCGACACTGCCGACGCCGGTGAAACGGGCGAACAATAAGAACTCGATATTCCCATCCCCACCGGTGATCGGCGAGAAGTCGAGTCCCGCAACTTCGAACCCTTCCGAGGCGAAGTAACGGACCATGTCGTCGACGACCCGTTCATGGATGGCACGGTCCCGGACGATGCCTTTCTTGCCGACATCGGCCTTCCCGGCCTCAAATTGCGGTTTGACGAGCGCCATGACGATGCCGTTAGGCTTCAAAATCGTCTTCAACGGCGGAATCATGAGCCGAAGCGAGATAAATGAGACGTCAATCGTCGCAAAGTCCGGCGCCACCGGAAACTGGTCCGCGGTCGCATGGCGGAAGTTCATCCGCTCCATGACGACGACACGATCATCGCTCCGCAGCTTCCATGCCAATTGGTTATAACCGACGTCGACGGCATACATCTGCGCAGCGCCGTTTTGGAGCGCGCAATCAGTAAACCCGCCTGTCGATGAACCGATATCGATGCCGATGTTACCAGCCACATCGAACGGGAAGACTTGGAGCGCTTTTTCAAGCTTCAGTCCCCCCCGTCCGACGTATGGCAACACTTGGCCTTTCACTTCGAGCGGGATGTCGTCAAACACTTTGTCCCCCGCCTTATCAAGCCGTTCGGTCCCACTATAGACGAGACCGGCCATGACGGCCCGTTTCGCTTTCTCTCTCGTCTCCGCTAACCCGCGGTCGACGAGGAGTACATCTAATCTAGTTTTCTTTCGTTTTTCCATAGTTCCTCACACATTCTGTCGATTTGTCACTTGAACGAACTGCTGAACCGAGTCAGCGATTTGCGTCGGACGGAGCCCGATTTCTTCGAGCAATTGATTGACGCCGCCGTGTTCGATATAGCGGTCCGGAATGCCAAGTCGGAGCACACGCGGGAACTGCCCGGCATCGCTCGCATGTTCGAGCACACTGCTGCCGAAACCTCCGGCGAGCGCCGCTTCCTCTAACGTGACGAGCGGGATGCCTTCCGCGTATAGAGCGGAGAGCATGACGTCGTCGAGCGGTTTGATCGTACGAGCGTTGATGACACGGACGCTCACTTGCCCTTCAAGCAGTGCACGCACTTCAAGCGCGTCTTGCACTTGTGGACCGAACGTCAAGATGGCGACATCCGTTCCGTCCGCGACCGTCTCCCAGACGTCGAGCGGCAATTCGCGGAGCGTTTCGCTCATCGGTGTCCCGATTCCTTCGCCGCGCGGGAAACGGACGGCGATTGGACCGTCATCATACTTCAGCGCCGAATAGACGAGATGTTGCAATTCCTCTTCGTCTTTCGCCATCAAGATGCGAATGTTCGGCACGTGGCGCATAAAGGCGATATCGAACACGCCTTGGTGCGTCTCCCCGTCCGCTCCGACGAGACCAGAACGATCGATCGTGAAGACGACGTTCAAGTTTTGACGGCAAATGTCGTGCACGAGCTGATCATAGGCGCGTTGGAAGAACGTCGAATAAATCGAGACGACCGGCTTCAAGCCTTGTGTCGCCTGTCCTCCGGCCAATGTGACTGCATGTTGCTCGGCAATGCCGACGTCAAACATCCGCTCCGGGAATTGCTTGTTGAAGCAATCGAGTTTCGAGCCGACGCTCATCGCTGGTGTGATGAGTGTCACGCGCTCGTCCGTCTCGGCGACTTTCGTGATCGTCTCAGCGACGACCTTCGAATAGCTCGGTCCTTTGACCTTGCCTTTGATGACTTCTCCCGACTCGATTTTATACGGTCCGAGACCGTGCCACGTGCCGACACCATCGAGTTCGGCCGGACGATAGCCCTTGCCTTTTTTCGTGATGACGTGAACGATGACCGGTCCATCAATTTTCTTGGCGTACTCGAGCGTCTCGAGCAGATCGCGTAAATCGTGACCGTCCGTCGGTCCGAAGTACGTGAATCCGAGCTCTTCGAAGAACGTCCCTGGGATGAGCGCTGATTTCAGCATATCCTTCACGCGTTCCCCGCTCCGTTCGAGCGAGTTGCCGACGATCGGGATATGTTTGATGAGCGTCTCGACTTCCTCACGGGCGTGTTTCAGTTTACGTGACGACCGCATCCGGCCGAGCATGTTGTGCATCGCGCCGACGTTCGGCGCGATCGACATCTCGTTATCGTTCAAGATGACGATGACATTTTGTTTCTCGGCGCCGATATGGTTGAGCGCTTCGAGCGCCATTCCCCCAGTGAGCGCCCCGTCCCCGATGATGGCGATGGCCCGGTCGTTCGAGCGTCCTTTCAACTCGTTCGCGATGGCGATTCCCATCGCGGCCGATAAGGACGTCGAGCTGTGCCCCGTCTCCCAGACGTCATGATCGCTCTCACAACGCTTCGGGAATCCGCATAAGCCGTTGTATTGACGCAGCGTATCGAACTGACTCGTTCGTCCTGTCAAGATTTTGTGGACGTACGCTTGATGCCCCACGTCCCATACGAGTTGGTCTTTCGGACTGTCAAATACACGGTGCAAGGCAAGCGTCAATTCGACAACCCCTAGGTTTGGTCCCAAGTGCCCTCCCGTTTCAGCCAATTTTTCAATCAAAAACCGTCTGATGTCTGCGCCGAGCGCTTCTAACTCGGGTACCGACATCTTTTTTAAGAATGACGGGTCTTGAATGGATGTCAAGTCCATGATGACCATCCTTTCTCCTGTCGTATTACTGATTCGTACCTTACATTTTACAAGAATGTGTCCATAGATGCTATACATTCACAAAAACAAAGGTGACACGATGTGCTCATCGTGTCACCGAGATTAATGATTGCGTCGTACGACGAAGTCGAGAAGCTCCCGTAAAAGCGGGGCCTCGACCGAAAGTTCGGCCAGTGCGGCCTCACTTTCCGTGACTTCTTGTTCCAGCGCTTTTTTCGCTCCATCGAGACCGAGCAGTTTCGGATACGTCGCTTTATCGTTTCCTTCGTCCGAACCGACTCGTTTCCCGATGAGCGCCTCGTCTCCTTCGACGTCTAAAATATCATCTTGGATTTGGAAGGCGACCCCGAGATGTTTTCCGAACCGTGCGAGCGCCTGACGATCCGTCTCGGAAGCGTCCGAAAGGATGGCCCCCGCTTCAAGGGCATACACGAGAAGCGCCCCAGTCTTCCGCTCATGGATTGATTGCAGAGTCGACAGTGTCACACCGCTCCGTTTTTCAGCGAGCATGTCATCGAGCTGACCGCCGACCATGCCGGCGCTGCCTGCCGCTTCACTGAACCGTGTCATGAGGGCGACGACTTTCGTCGCTTCCAAATCGAGCCGTGCGATGAGATGAAACGCATCCGTCAGCAAGGCGTCGCCTGCGAGAATCGCGGTCGCCTCATCGAACTGACGATGGTTCGTCGGACGCCCGCGACGGACGTCATCGTCATCCATCGCCGGAAGGTCATCATGGATGAGCGAGTATGTGTGGACCATCTCGAGGGCGACGGCCGCTTCATGCCCGAGCGCCCGCGGACGGCCGTATGTATCGAGGACGGCATAAAGAAGGGCCGGACGAATCCGTTTCCCCCCCGCCTCGAGGGAGTATGTCATCGATTGAAACAAGCGCTCCGGCATCAGAGACGGATCGAGCAAGCGACGCGTCGCCTGTTCGACCTCTTCTTTCCATGCCTGTAGATGGACCTGCACGCTCATACGGTCCCTCCTTTTTCACGGAGCGTCCCGTCGAGTTCAAGAATTTCGTCCATTTTTTGTTCCGCCGCCGTCAATTTGGTCTGACAGAGGGCAGACAATCGTACGCCTTCCTCGTAAAGGGTCATCGCTTCTTCAAGGGCGACTTCTCCCGTCTCGAGTTGTGTCACGATTTCCTCGAGCCGTGCGAGCGCCGCTTCAAACGTCAGTTCTTCTTGTTTCTTCGCCATCGTGTCTCTCCTTCACTTCCGCGACGGCATGGCCATCCCGAAATCGGATCGTCACCAGGCCGTCATGTAGTTGTTTGACATCTTTCACGTACGTCCCGTCCTGTTCGACGAACGTGTATCCTCTCGCGAGCACGGCGAGCGGGCTGACAGATTGCAATCGTCCTGCCAACTGTGCGAATTGACCCGCCGGTCTCTCGAGAGGTCGAATGCGTTCTAACCGTCCTTCATATTGCCGGAAACGGTCGTCTTGCGTTCGGAACACTTGCATCAGATTGCGGACGTCGAGGCGTTGGGACGACGCTGCGAAACGGTGCCGCGCGTGCGTCACTTGTTTCGTGGCACTCTGTTCGAGCCGAATCTCGGCCTGGGCGAACCGCTCTCGCTTTTGAATGATCGTATAGCGGGGCGACTTGAGGCCGTAACTGTTTTTCATGCGCTCGACACGTTCGCGAAGCGAGGCCATTTGCGTCGTCACGACCCGCGTGAGTGCGCGACTTAAACGCTCCACATCTTTTCGTTGCGCTTCGATCGTTGCCGTCGCGAGCTCCGCCGCCGCTGTCGGAGTGGCAGCCCGTACGTCGGCGACGAAATCAGCCAACGTAAAATCTGTCTCGTGCCCGACGGCCGAAATGACAGGAATCTCGGAGTGGTAAATCGCTTCGACGACGACATCCTCGTTGAACGCCCACAATTCCTCGATCGATCCACCTCCGCGTCCGACAATCAATACATCGCAGTCGGTGCGTTCATTCATCCACCGAATCGCACTCGCCACTTGCGGAGCGGCTTGTTCACCTTGGACTGCGACAGGAGCGAACGTGATGGCCACGTGCGGTGCCCGCCGTCTAAGCGTCGTCGCGATATCGTGCAAGGCTGCGCCTTTCGGAGACGTGATGATTCCGATGCGCTCAGGGAACGCCGGTAGCGGACGTTTCCGTTCCGCCGCGAACCAGCCCTTCGCCTCGAGCTCACGTTTTCGTGCCTCATAGCGTTCGAACAAGATGCCGATGCCGTCTTGCCGCATGAGCTCGACGTACAATTGAACATCACCGGTCGACTCATACATCGTCACTCGAGCGACGACGACCACGTTCATCCCGTCCGTAGGTTCAAAGTTGAGCGTGCGGGCATCTCGTGAGAACATGACCGCCTTCATGCGGGACGATTCGTCTTTCAGTGTGAAATAGCAGTGCCCTGAGGCGTACCGTTTAAAGTTCGAGATTTCGCCGATGACGGCGACTTGTTGCAACACCGGGTCACCGTCGAGTTGACGTTTCACATAACGGACGACTTCAGAGACTTGAATCGGATTAGCCACGTGAGGCGACCTCGACCGTATTGTGCATGAGCATCGTGATCGTCATCGGACCGACACCACCCGGAACCGGGGTGATGGCGCCAGCGACGTCGCGGACCCCATCAAAGTCAACATCTCCGACGAGACGGCTGTCGACGCGGTTGACACCGACATCGATGACGATCGCTCCCGGTTTGACCATCTCGTTCGTGACGAGACCGGCCCGACCGACGGCGACGATCAAAATGTCGGCTTGACGCGTCATCGCACCGAGATCGACCGTTTTCGAGTGACAGTATGTCACCGTGGCCGACTCGTTCAAAAACAGCATCCCGACAGGTTTCCCGACGATTTGGCTGCGACCGACGACGACGACGTGTTTACCGACGAGGTCAGTCTGTGTCTTGACGAGATGGAGAATTCCGTGCGGCGTGCACGGCAACAGTGTCTCGAGACCGAGCATCATCTTCCCGACGTTGGTCGGATGGAACCCATCCACATCCTTGTCTGACGAGATGCGCATGATGACACGGTTCTCATCGATATGCTTCGGTAGCGGCAATTGAACGAGGATGCCATGGAGCTCGTCGTCCTCGTTCATCGAATCAATCAGTTCGAGCACTTCACGTTCCGAGATCGTCTCATCGAAACGAATCACTTGTGAATCGATCCCGATCTCAGCTGCTGCCCGTTCTTTACCCCGGACGTAGCTGTGGCTCGCCGGATCATCCCCGATTAAAATGACTTTCAGTTTCGGAACGATGCCGCGCGCACGAAGCGCACTGACCCGTTCTTTCAACGTTTCCCGATATGATGCTGCGATTTGTTTCCCGTCGATCACTACTGCCATCTCTCTCATCCCCCGTTGTTTTAGGTTTCTCTGTAGTTGGTGTGGTGTCTTCTCTATTTGTATGACGCGTTTCTCTCTCTTCGTTTACGCTTTGATAATGTTGCCGAGGACGCCGTTGACGAGCTTGGCCGCTTCTTCGTCGGCGAACGACTTGGCGAGTTCGACCGCCTCGTTGATCGTCACTTTGTCCGGAATCGTCTCGACATAGAGCAACTCGTACGTCGCCATGCGGAGAATCGTCCGTTCGACGTTGCCGAGGCGATCAAGTCTCCAGTTTTTCAAGTTATCGACGAGCAGTTCGTCAATTTCGTCTTTCTTTTCTAACGTCTCAACGACGAGTTGTTCGTAGAATGGATCCGAATCCATACCGTCGAGGGCGAATTCGATGGCCTCGTCCACCTCAAGTTTTGATACTTCGATTTGAAAAAGCGTTTGAATCGCTTTTTCTCGTGCTTCATGACGTTTCATTCAGATACTCTCCTTTTGCATGCTTTCATTGTGATAGTTTAGCATAAAGCCTCCATAAATTCAGTACAAAAAACCAGGAAGCCCAAATAATGTTCGGGCTTCCTGGTACGGTTCATTTTGTGAGCGTCATTTCTTTTTCGACAAATTTCGTGTCGAACGCGCCCGCTCGGAAACGTTCGTGCGCCATGACTTGTTGATGGAATGGAATCGTCGTATGAATGCCCGATACCGTGAACTCATCGAGCGCGCGAAGCATCTTCGCGATCGCCTCTTCTCGCGTCGGGGCATGGACGATCAACTTCGCCACCATCGAATCATAGAACGGCGGGATGACCGCACCTGCGAACAGACCGCTGTCGACCCGGACACCCATACCGCCCGGCACGATGTACTGATCAATTTTCCCAGCCATCGGACGGAAGTCGGCAAACGGGTCCTCTGCGTTGATGCGGCACTCGATCGAGTGTCCGCTGAACGTGATGTCGGCTTGACTGATCGCGAGCGGATGACCGAGCGCGACCTCGAGTTGTGCTTGGACGAGGTCGAAGCCGGTGATCATCTCGGTGACCGGATGTTCGACTTGGATTCGCGTGTTCATTTCCATGAAATAGAACTCGTTCGACTCCGGGACGTAGATGAACTCGATCGTACCGGCACCAGAATAACGAATCGCTTTGGCCGCTTTCACGGCCGCATCTCCCATCGCTTGGCGCGTCGCCTCATCGATCGCCGGCGACGGTGCCTCCTCGATCAGTTTCTGCATCCGGCGCTGAATCGTGCAATCACGTTCTCCGAGATGGATGACGTTGCCGTACTGGTCGGCGAGCACTTGCACCTCGACGTGGCGGAACGACTCGATGTACTTCTCGAGATAGACGTCGCCGTTGCCGAACGCCTGCTTCGCTTCTTTACGAGTGTCCGTGAGCCCTTTGACAAGCTCTGTCTCATCATAGGCGACACGGATTCCGCGTCCGCCGCCTCCGGCCGTCGCTTTGATGATGACCGGATAACCGATTTCACGGGCGAGTTCGACCGCTTCCTCGTCGGTCACGACCCCACTCGATCCCGGGACGACCGGAACGCCCGACTCGATCATCGTTCGCTTCGCTTCGTCTTTAATGCCCATCTTCCGAATCGCATAACTGCTCGGTCCGACGAATTGGATGCCGCACGCCTCGCTCATCTCGGCGAATTCGGCGTTTTCGGCCAAAAAACCGTAACCCGGATGAATCATCGTCGCATCGACCGCACAAGCGACCGATAGGATGTTTGGGATATTCAAGTATGAGTCTTTGGACAGGTTCGGTCCGATGCAGTACGCCTCGTCGGCGAGACGGACGTGCAACGCCTCACGGTCGGCCTCGGAGAAGACGGCGACCGTCGGAATGTTCAACTCTTTCGCGGCCCGGATGATCCGGACCGCAATTTCTCCACGGTTTGCAATGAGTAGTTTCATAGACACCTCACTTCACGCTGAAGAGCGCTTGACCATATTCGACTAAATCGCCGTCAGCGACGAGCATCTCGACGATTTCTCCGCTGATTTCCGCCTCGACGTCATTGAACAGCTTCATCGCTTCTAAAATACAGACCACTTGTCCAGCTTCGATGCGATCGCCGACTTGGACGTAGGCCTCCTTGTCCGGTGCCGGGCGCGAATAGAACGTCCCGACCATCGGCGACGTGATCGTCCGTAAGTTGCTCGGGGCCGCTTCCGGTGTGACTGCTTGCTCCGTTTGAGCGGCCGGTGTAGGTGCAGCGACCGGCGCCGCTTGGGCGGCTGGTGTATGATGGGCGGCGAGTTGCGGGGCCGCTTCTTTTTTCAATGATAGTTTAAATTCAGACGTCTCGAGCTCCAGCTCGTGGACGGACGTCTGATCGAGCATTGTGATCAGCTCTTTAATATGTTCGATTTGCATGAAATAACCCCCTGTTTATACCTGGTACTAATCTCTACTCTACTATAACTGGTCAGACCAGTGAATGCAACGACAAAAAAAGGGCCCATTCCGAAGAATGGACACCCTTTGTCTTACCCGTTATAGCGGCCCGTGAACTCGCCTGTGCGCGTGTCGACCGTTACTTTTTCGCCTGGCTCGATGAAGAGCGGCACTTGAATGATGTGGCCCGTTTCGACCGTCGCATTTTTCTTCACGTTCGATGCCGTGTCACCTTTGACGCCTGGATCGGCCTCGACAATCGTCAAGACGACCGTCGTCGGGAGCTCGATGCCGAGAATCTCGCCATCGTAGTCAGCGATGCTCACTTCCATGTTTTCAAGCATGTACGGGAGCGCCGCTTTCACTTGCTCGCCCGTGAGTTCGAGCTGCTCATACGACTCTGTGTCCATGAACACGTACGTGTCGCCCATCGGGTAGAGGTACTGCATACGTTTACGTTCGATGTGGGCACGCTCGATGCGCTCGCCGCCACGGAACGTCGTCTCTTGAATCGCCCCCGTGCGCAAGTTACGCATCTTCGTACGAACGAAAGCCGCGCCTTTACCCGGCTTGACGTGTTGGAATTCGATGACTTGCCAAATCGATCCGTCCGACGTTTTGACCGTTAAGCCTGTTTTTAAATCGTTAACTGATACCATGTTGATTTCCTCCTAAGATGAGCTGAGACTCAAGCCTCAATCGTAATTAACTCTTTTGGCGACTGCGTGAGACGGAAATTGCCAGTCTCAGTGATGACGATATCGTCCTCGATGCGACATCCGCCGATTCCGGCGATGTAGATGCCTGGTTCGACCGTGACGACCATCCCAGGTTCAAGCACCGTCTCCGAACGGAATGACAGCCCTGGCGCCTCATGGACTTCCATGCCGAGACCGTGTCCCGTCGAATGCCCAAAGTACTCACCATAACCGGCTTCTTTGATCACATCACGCGTCAACGCGTCCGCCTCGATTCCCGTGATCCCGGCTTTCGTGCCTTCGACACCCGCGAGTTGTGCGCGGAGTACCGTATCATAGATGTTGCGCAACTCGTCTGAGATCTCTCCGACGGCGAGCGTGCGCGTGATGTCCGAGCAGTACCCCTGATAGTAAGCCCCGAAGTCGAGTGTCACGAGTTCGCCTGCCTCGATGACCTTATCACTGGCCACACCGTGCGGCAATGCCGAGCGATGGCCCGATGCAACGATCATATCAAACGACGACGAGTCGGCTCCTTGAGCACGCATGAACATCTCGAGTTCATTCGCGACCTCTTTCTCTGTCCGGCCCGGGCGGATAAACGACTGGATATGGGTGAACGCCGCATCCGCAATCGCCGCAGCTTCCTTCATTATCTTAATCTCTGACTCATCCTTAATCAAGCGTAGCTTTTCGACGATGCCTGATGTCTCGACAAGTTCGGCGTTGACGTCTTTTTCATACGTCCGGAATTGCCCGACCGTCATGTCATCTTGCTCGATACCGAGACGTGCGACCGCTTCCCGGTCCACGACTTCTGCGACCGACTTGATGAGCGATGTCTTGTGTTCAATGATGTCGAACCCTTTCACTTGGCTCGCGGCCTGTTCCGTGTAGCGGAAGTCGGTGATGAAGCTCGCCGACTTTGGCGTGATCACAAGGACGCCACTCGACCCGGTGAACCCCGACAAGTAGCGGATGTTCTCCCGTTTCGTCACGAGCAATCCGTCAATTCCGTTCGCTTCTAGCTGAGCTTGCAGTTTGTTGACCCGTTCAATCATGTCGATTCCTCCAATGTTCGATCAGCGCCTGCAACGCGAGCGTGTAACTCGTCAACCCGAAGCCGCTGATGACGCCGAGACAGACGCCGGCGAGCTTGGATTCATGACGAAACGACTCTCGTGCATGCACGTTCGAGATATGTACTTCGACGACCGGGGCCTTGATGGCGGCGATGGCATCTCGAAGCGCGATTGACGTATGTGTATACGCCCCGGCGTTGAAGATGACCCCCGCATAATCGTACGCTTCGTGTAGCGCGTCGATCAGTTCGCCTTCATGGTTGGATTGGACGAACGTCAACTCGACGTCATCTGGCGCGGCGAGCAACAGCTCCGCCGTCAGTCCCTTCAACGAGACGTCACCATATACGTCCGGTTCACGTCTCCCGAGTAGATTCAAATTCGGCCCATTCAAGACGAGTATGTGCACAAGTCTTCCCCCCTGTTCGTCAAGTCGCCTCTATTGTAACAAATTTAACGGTTGTAGCGACAATTGACGTTCATGTGGTTTCGTTTTTTAGGTGAATCACGGTATAATTCAACTATATAACTGTAGGAATCGAGGAAATGCCATGAAAACTAAACCACTGATCCCCGTTGGAGGGCAAGCGCTTGTGGAAGGCGTCATGTTTCAAGGACGCGCCGAGAGTGCCTCGGCAATCCGTCGGAAGGACGGATCGATCGAGACGTTCGAGCAACCTCGCATCCTCGTCCCCTGGGTCCAATCGTTAAAGAAAGTCCCGTTCCTGCGCGGCGTGGTCGCCTTATACGAATCGCTCAAAAACGGTTCCGCCCACATGAACTTCGCCAGTGACCGCTATGACGTCGATCCGAGCGAGGACGAGGCGACGAAACCGGATGAGAAGAAACAGAACATCTTGATGGTCATCATGATCGCGGTCGTCGGGATCATCTCGTACGTGTTCGGCAAGCTGATTTTTAACGTCACACCGGCCCTGCTCGCCGCCATGTTCCAAAGCGTGCCCGCATTGTCCGGTCACGTGATTCAAAACCTCCTCGAAGGGGGAATAAAATTAGTATTGCTGCTCAGTTACCTCTATTTGATTTCCTTGACACCGCTCATTCGACGCGTGTTTCAATATCACGGCGCTGAACACAAGGTCATCAACTGTTATGAGTCCGGACGACCGATCACCGTCGACAACGTCCGCTCGAGCTCACGCCTCCACTATCGCTGTGGGTCAAGCTTCATCCTGTTCACCGTTTTCGTTGGCATCGGCGTCTATATGGTCGTCCCGATCGATCCGCTCTGGGTCCGACTCGTCAGCCGCATCGCCTTGTTACCGGTGGTCATCGGCATCTCGTTCGAGGTGCTCCAATTCACAAACCGTTTTCGTGAACATCGCTTCCTATCCGTCCTCGGCAAGCCGGGACTATCGCTACAGCTGTTGACGACGCGTGAACCAAACGATGAGCAAATCCGCGTCGCCATCGAGGCTTTCGAAACATGGGAACGTTCAGAACTAGGTCAACCGGCCGCGCAAAGAGAGGGATAAAGAGGAGGAAAGCACCATGATCAGACAAAGAATCGGTACGACCGCTGCCACGATCGTGTTCATCTTAGGCTTCATCGGAGTCGGACATATGCTCGCGACCGACCCCGGTCGCTTGTTCAGACAGTTGCTCTTCATCGGTATTTTCGGGTTAATCTTCTATGTGATTTACCGTGTGTTCATGGCTCCTAAAATCTCAGCCGAGGATATGCGGTACCGGAAGACCGCTCAGGCTTCCAAAAAACGGATGCAACGTCCCGGTGCGAACCCTAAAGTGAAACCGTCCGCGACGACGAAAAAGAAAGCGAAACCTGGTTCAAACGTGACGAAACTCTCGAAGCGCCCGGCTCGTTCGACGCATCGTAGCGACGCCCCTCACCTCACCGTCATCGAGGGGAAGAAAGGCAAGAAGAAAAAGAAAGCGAACATGTGAAAACGAACCAGATCGCCACGGGCGACCTGGTTCGTTTTTTGTCGTGATTCGGAAGTCAGTCCGTTTCGACGAAACCGATATACGGTAGATTGCGATACTGTTCGGCGTAGTCGATGCCGTACCCGATGACGAACTCATCCGGGATCTCGAAGCCGACGTAATCGGCGTCGAGCGTGACGAGTCGGCGGGCCGGCTTGTCGAGAAGTGTACAAATCTTCAATTGCCCCGGTTGATGTAACGTCATATGCTGACACAAGAATTTAAGCGTCTGTCCCGTGTCAATGATGTCTTCGATGATGACGACGTACTTCCCTTCGACATCGAGGTCTAAATCTTTCCGGAGTTGGACGTTCCCGCTCGAAGTCGATTTCTTCCCATAAGAAGACGTCGCCACCGTATCAAGTTGGACACTGCCCGTCATCTGTCTCATCAAATCAGCCGCAAAGACGAGCGACCCTTTCAAGACGGCCACGAGGACGATTGGTGTTCCGGCCGCATCCCGTTCGATTTGTTCAGCGAGTTCCGCCACGCGCTGTTTGATTTGTGCTTCGTCAAACAGTTTCCCTTTGATTTGAATATCCATCATGTCGGCGATTGTTCGCCGTCACCCCCTTATCATTCTTACCAGCACCCATTCTATCACAAAAACAAACCAAAAACAGACTAAAATTCAATTAAAACGCTTCATTGTTCGGTTCTAGAGGCGTTTTGATAAAAGAAGACCGCTCCCGAATCGATTCATCGGTCGCGGTCATCTAGACTCACTCATCGTCGTTCGTATTCAGTTCTTGAAACGCGCGAAACTGGGCCATCAGTTCGGGCTTATCTTCAAAAAATTCGACGAACTGGGTCATGCAGTCAAGCGTGTTCGAGCTCAAATGGTGCTCGATCCCTTCGACGTCCTCGTAGACATGGGCCTCGTCGACACCGATCAAACGTAAAAATGATTCGAGCATCGCATGACGCTCGACGAGTCGTTTCCCGATTTTTTGACCTTTTTTCGTCAACATGAGTCCTCTATATTTCTCATAAATCAAATAGTCTTCCCGGTCGAGCTTTTGCACCATTTTCGTGACAGAGGAGGGATGCACCCCTAAATGTTCGGCGATATCGGACACGCGGGCGTATCCTTTCTCGACCATTAGCAAATAAATTCGTTCTAAGTAATCTTCCATACTCGGTGTCGGCATGGGCGTAGCCTCCCCTTATGTTCCGTTCTGCAACCTCTATTTTAACGCAACCACCTAGAAACCGAAAGCAGAACGGGTAAATCCATCAGTCAATCATTGTCTCATGACCTTAAATTCTTTATAATGGATGTTGGTGAAACTTAATAGAGAAAGGGAGAACATCAATGGGAATCGAAACTATCCTCGTCATCATCCTATGGGCTGCGCTCATCGCATACATCGTCTGGCGTTTCTTGCCGGCACGCGGTTTGAAGAAAATGAAACAAGAAGAGTTTCGTGCGTCGCTCCGTAAAGGACAATTGATCGACGTCCGTGAACCGAACGAGTATAAGGGAGGCCACATCGTCGGCGCCCGTAACATCCCGGTCGGCCAATTGAAACTACGCATGAAAGAACTTCGCAAAGATCAGCCGATCCTCATGTATTGCCAAGGCAAGTCGCGTTCGAACCAGGCGGCCAAATTGCTTATGAAAAATGGTTATACCGACATTTACATGCTCGATGGCGGCTTCAAAAACTGGAAAGGGAAAGTCAAGAAAGACTGACCTGCCCACCACGTCCACTCCTCACTCCGAGGAGGGACGTTTTTTTATTTCCAGAAAAATACCCGCTCACGAATAGTGAGCGGGTTCGGATTCAATTGATTGACGACGGTTGGCGTCGTTCGTATTTGAGCACTGGTTTCCGAGCCGCAAGCGTCTCGTCCAGGCGTTTGACGACCGTCGTATGCGGGGCCGTCTGAACGATTTCCGGATTCTCTTCCGCCTCTTTGACGATTTGGAGCATCGTATCGCAGAAGGCATCGAGCGTCTCTTTCGACTCTGTCTCCGTCGGTTCGACCATGATGCACTCCTCGACGTTGAGCGGGAAGTAAATCGTCGGTGGGTGATAACCGAAATCGAGCAAGCGTTTGGCGATATCGAGCGTCCGAACGCCGAGTGCTTTCTGACGTTTTCCAGACAAGACGAACTCATGCTTGCAGAACGTGTCATACGGCACATCGAACGCATCTTTCAAGCGGGCGAACATATAGTTGGCGTTCAATACCGCTTCGCGTGAGACGCGCGTCAACCCTTCCGCACCCATCGTCTTGATGTAGCTATAAGCCCGAACGTTGATCCCGAAGTTGCCATAGAACGGTTTGATGCGACCAATCGATTGCGGGCGATCATAATCGAGCGTGAAGCCAGACTCAGAGCGGCGCGCGATTGGCGTCGGCAAGTACGGAATCAAATCGCGTTTCACCCCGACCGGACCAGAACCCGGACCGCCACCGCCGTGCGGCCCTGTGAACGTTTTGTGCAAGTTCAAGTGGACGACGTCGAAGCCCATATCCCCAGGACGGGCGATGCCTAGAATCGCGTTCGAGTTAGCACCGTCGTAATACAGTTTGCCGCCGGCCTCGTGCACGACTTTGGCAATCTCTAAAATATCAGCCTCGAACAAACCGAGCGTGTTCGGGTTCGTCAGCATGAGCGCTGCCGTATCCGTCCCGACTTTCGCTTTCAAATCCTCCAAATCGACGAGCCCGCGCTCATCCGACTTGACCGTCACCGTCTCGAAACCGGCGACGACGGCCGAGGCCGGGTTCGTTCCGTGTGCCGAATCAGGCACGAGTACTTTCGTCCGTTCCATATCACCGTTGTGATGGTGGAACGCCTTGATGAGCATGAGACCGGTCCATTCCCCATGGGCCCCGGCTGCAGGTTGCAGGGTCACTTCATCCATGCCAGTGATCTCAGCAAGTTGTTCTTGCAGATCGACCATGAGCTCGAGCGCCCCTTGAATCGACTCGACCGGCTGCAACGGGTGAATATGGGCGAAGCCAGGAAGTCGGGCCATGTCTTCATTCACTTTCGGGTTATATTTCATCGTGCACGAACCGAGCGGATAGAAACCGGAGTCGACTCCGTGGTTACGTGTCGAGAGCGACGTGTAATGGCGTACGACATCGAGTTCAGACACTTCTGGCAGTTCGGCCGCCTCTTGTCGAACCATCGAAGCCGGCAAGAGCGTCTCTAAATCGACTTCCGGTACCGTCGGCGTCGGCAAATTGTAGCCAGTCCGCCCCTCACGTGACACCTCAAAGATAAGCGTTTGTTCGTGTTGCATCAGTTCATCCCCCCAACCACTTCAACAAATAAATCGATTTCTTCTTTCGTCCGAAGCTCCGTCGCGCAGAGCAACATCTGGGTCTGACGGTCCGTTTCATACGTCCCGAGCGGCAAACCGCCGATGATACCATTGTCGAGCAGGTGACGCGATACTTGCTCCGCATCGATTCCGAAGTCGACAACGAACTCGTTGAACATCGGTCCTTCATCGATAACCGTATAGCCGGCCGCTTTGAGCGTTTCTTTCATGTAATGGGCCGTTTGCATGTTACGGACGGCCATGTCACGAATCCCGTACTTCCCGAGGGCAGACATCGTGATTGATGCCGCGAGCGCATTGAGCGCCTGGTTCGAGCAGATGTTTGACGTCGCTTTGTCACGACGGATGTGTTGTTCCCGCGCCTGAAGCGTCAAGACGAAGCCGCGCTTGCCATCCTCATCGACCGTCTGTCCGACGAGACGACCCGGAAGTTTACGCATGAGTGCTTGTTTGACGGCGAAGTATCCACATGACGGGCCGCCGAAGCTTTGCGGAATCCCGAACGGTTGGGCGTCACCGACCGTGATGTCGGCCCCGAGCGCACCCGGCGACTCCAAAATCCCGAGCGCGAGCGGATTGCTCGAGACGACAAACAAGGCGCCGGCGTCGTGCGCTGCTTTCGCGAGGGCTGACAAGTCCTCGACGCGTCCATAAAAGTTCGGATATTGGACGACGAGGCACGAGGCGTCCTTCAAATCGATGTCTGTCACGTCGGTCAATCCCGCGTTAACGTCCGTATATTCGACCGTGAGCCCTGGCCCACCGGCATACGTCCGGATGACGTCCTTCGCTTCCGGATGGACCGCTCCCGAGACGACGACACGTTTTTTCTTCGTATGGGCACTCGCGAGATACGTTGCTTCAGCAAGGGCTGTGATGCCGTCGTACATCGACGAGTTGGCCACGTCCATGCCCGTCAATTCGCAAATCATCGTCTGGAACTCGAACATCGCTTGGAGTTCACCTTGCGAGATTTCCGGCTGATACGGCGTATAGGCTGTATAGAACTCGGAACGGAGAAGCATGTGGTTCATGACGCTCGGAGAAAGGTGATCGTACATTCCGGCCCCGAGGAAACTCGGGGTCGATTTCGTGTGCACGTTCTTCTCGGCGAGCTTTGTCATATGACGAACGAGGTCAACTTCCGGAAGCGGCGCACCGATGGCCGCTAAAGAAGCCGTCTCCCGGAGCGATGCTGGAATATCCTCGAGTAGGTTTTCAATCGACTCGACGCCGATCGTCTGCAACATGTCACGCTCATCTTGCTCTGTCATCGGTAAATAACGAAACTCCATTCTGTTCATGCTGAATCCCCCTGTTTCATTTACGTTTATAAAACGGTGTCGGTACACGTTCGGCTTCTATTTTTTTCCCCCGAACTTCAACGATAAAGTGTGTCGCCTCCGCGAAACGGCGATCGACGCGCGCCCAGGCAATTGATTCGTTCACCGTCGGCGGCATCGTACCGGTCGTGACAACACCGATCGTCTCTCCGTCAACTTCGACCGTCGCGCCTTGACGGGCGATACCACGCCCGAGCAGACGCAAGCCGATCAATCGGCGCGGGATGTCTTCTTTTTGCTTCACGAGGGCGTCCTTACCGATGAAATCGGTATCGAGTTTGACGGCAAAGTTCAAGTTCGCCTCGAACGGAGTGACCGTCTCATCGAGCTCGTGCCCGTATAATGGCAAGCATGCCTCGAAACGGAGCGTATCGCGGGCCCCGAGCCCGCATGGAGTGACGTTTTCTGCTTCTAACGCCGACCAGATTGCGGCCACGTCCTCGGCCCGGGCGTAGAGTTCAAATCCGTCCTCTCCCGTATAGCCACTGCGTGAGACGATGGTCGACACGCCGGCCACGTCGCCGGTCATGAACCGGAAAAATTTGATGTCTGCTAGCGGCAAGTCCGTCAAGCGGCCGAGCACGTGTTCGGCCATCGGTCCTTGAATCGCGATTTGACCATAGGCGTCGGACTCATCGGTCACCGTGACGTCACCCGTCACATACTGACGAACGTGGGCCACGTCTTTTTCGATGTTCGAGGCGTTGACGACGAGCCAAAATGCATCTTCATCGAGTCGATAGACGAGCAGGTCGTCGACGACACCGCCATTCGGTAAACAGAACAGATTATACTGCGCCTGACCGATCTGTAATTTTGACACATCGTTCGTGACAAGACGTTGCACGTTCTCAAGCGCATCCGGTCCTTCGATGCGAATCTCCCCCATGTGTGACACATCGAACATGCCGACCTCGTTACGCACCGCCTGATGTTCTTCTTTAATCGACGAGAACATGATCGGCATCTCAAACCCCGCAAAAGCCACCATCTTCGCCTTTACGGAAATCAAATCATATAAAGGCGTACGTTTTAACGATACTTTCTCCATATTATCCCCCAATCCCGAACGTAAATAATGTATTTCGTGAAATATTTCGTTTTCTATTCCACTCTATCAATTTTTTGCGGCTCTGCCTAGCCAAAATGGGCAAAAATAAAGAGGATGGAAAACGAAAACGTTTTCATCCTCATTATTTCATATTTTGGTCTCAGTGGAAACGTCTGGGCGTTCGATTCCAGCTGTCCGTTTAATTTCTTTTGTCAGTCCGATCGTCGCTTGCTTAAGCTCCATCGTCTCGTCTTTCACGTTAACGGAATAGGCCTTCATCTGCTTCACAGAGGCGTTGACCGTATCGACGTGTTGCTTGATTTCATTGACGAGACCTTGGATGACGTTCGCGCGAATCTGGAAACGTTCCGTCAAACGGGTGACCCGCCGCACGTCCGTCTTCATCTTGTTACGGTACAATAAGAACCCATACAAACCGAGCCCGACTAGTGCGAGCACAATGATGCCGAGATTGATCCAAATCATGTATCTTCCTCCTTCAACCGATATAAGGTATGCGCGATTGCTTCTGTGCTGAGCGAGGCGTCAAGCACGTGATCGGCACGCGCGTAGAGCGGCCGCCGACGTTCGTACAACGCTTCGACGGCCGCCTTGCCGTGGCGCACGAGAGGCCGGTCCGAGTCTTTGATTCGGTCCCAACACATCTCATACGGTAGATCAAGTGCGATGACGACACCGTTTTCGCGCATCCAATCGAGATTTTCGTCTCGTTCGACGATTCCGCCTCCTGTCACGATATAGGCAGCGCTCGCCTGTCGCAAAATCTCACTTTCTTGCAGGCGAAACGCTTCCTCCCCGTAACGGTCAAAATATGCGGGGATGTCCATTTGGACGTCCATTTCGAACAGCTCATCCAAATCAACGACGTGATTCGATTTTTCAAGATATCGTTTTAAGCTTGATTTACCTGTACCCATAAACCCGATGATGTAAAACGGTTTAGTCATCGAAATAAATCACCTCTTTATGTCGTTCTCCGGTCTCAAGGCGAATCTCGACCTCGACCGTCCCGCTGCCGAGCGGTCGACAGTTAATCGTCCCGGTCGGTTTTGTCACCGTGACGGCGGACGGACCACAGGACCGTTTGGCGACCATGACGTGTGATTCGAAGCGGATCGCCAAAATATCGAGCGCCAGTCGGTCGGTCGTTCGTTCCATATCAGTATACCAAAACATCGCTCCGCCGAGTAACCACGTCAACACGATTAACGTCGACATCACAAAGTATCCGCGCGCATGCACATCACGCTCTTCTCGCGGGGGCCGGTCGCGTCGGTCCACCGGATGCGAAAACCCTCTCCTACCGGTTCGACCTGATACGTCTCGATTCCTCTTAAAAATAGTAAATTCCCTCCCTCGTCTCCGACCATGACCAAATTACGATTGATCTGTTTGAGCGTCCACGACCACGTTGTGTCGTCCGGGCGCACGTATGTGCCGATAAGACGTCCCGATTCGACAACGCAATCCCGGCTATCGAAAAGTTTTCGCACGATCAGTTGGGGCGTCGTCGGCACCATGTCACGTGGTTGCTCATAAAACGCCTGGCCGAGTGCCAACAAGTGAACCGTGAGTCCAACGAACAGCGGGATCAAGAGCAACGTGAAGCTCACTTCAAGTAACGTGAACCCCCGCTCAAAGCGTCGGGAGACATAGGTCGCCATCACAGATTTCCGTACGTCCGCTCGGTTCGACCGCATCGTGCAACACCTCCCCTTGAAGCCGCTCATAACGCCGAACGGTCGTTTCGAGACGGTCGACCCGTTCCGTCGCGCCCTCGACAAAAGGTGCCACGACCCCGACCCACGCCAGGAGGAGCGCCAGGCTAAGGCAGATTTCCCAAAACGTGATACCTTTCTCATCGCCCTTCAACGCGAAGCACCTCCGGCTCATACGTCCCCATTCTAAACTTCAACGTCACCATCGTCGGTCCCGTATAAAATTTCCACTGCCCTGCATACGTCGCCGCTGTACGTGAGAAGACGATCTCACTTGTGGCCGGGAGGCTCATCTCGACCCCATCGGGTACAACACGCGATGCGATCGGCGTCATCCCACAGGCGATTTAATAGCGCCGTTCTTTTATGTACCACCGTAGACGCGGCACACATGATTCATCGGCGGCAACGTATGGATATTGGCCAACCTCGTTGATATCGCTCACAAGCGCCTCGGTGAAATCAAACAAGGCCAATCGATCCATCGAACGGACGACCGGGGTCGTCATCAACAGCAAGAGCGACAAGATGACGAGGACGGATGCCATCTCGACGAACGTATATCCGTCTTGCCTCATTGTTTTGTCAACGTACCGGTCGTCGGGGCGTACGTGTAGACCATCGATTGACAACTATACTCGAGCGGACTCTCCGTCGAGGCCCGTTCGATGACCGCCAACGTCTCCGGATAGGATTTGTGTTCCGCATAATACAAGTTGATTTCCGACTCGACAATGCGCACACTCCCCTCACAACTGACACTATCTGCCCGGGATTTCCCGTCTGACATCGAGGGAACGAGCAGTAACAGTAAGACCGAGATGATGAGTAAGACGGCAGCCATTTCGACGAGCGTGAACCCTTGTTCTGATTTGAATCGTGTCATGTTGTTGTTCCTCCTTGTTATAGTTGGGCCATGATCAATTTGACCGGCAAATAAATCGTGTAAAAAATCATTGTCACCATCATCGTCAAAAATCCGTATAATACCGGCTCGGCCTTGGTGATTAGTTGTTTCCAATACAATTCCATCTCTTCAAACACGAGATCACGATGCAACGTCATGATCGATCCCAGCTCACCACTCACCGTACCGACGCCGAAGAGACTGACGACCTCATGCTCGAGCAACCGTTCTTGCCGGGCCGCCTCTTCGAGTTCAAGACCGTCCGACATACGCTCATGGATCCGTCTCGCGATGGCCGCGACTTCCCCGTCACCCCGAGACAAACGCTCGATGATATGACGGACCGAACCTTGCCCTTCACTTAAGAGCGAGAGCTCACTGACGAACAAATACGTGACGTACAGCCGCCTGCCTCGTTCGACGACACGTAGCGGCACAAGCCGGCCGCGTCTCCCGTTCCAGTAGAGGGCCGCCCCGGTCATGAGCAAGCCGATGAATAGACCCGGGAAAAACCAACGGGACAACAGAATTGCGTTTATCCCATCTAGCGCCTCGACGTCCACCATCGACAGCAATTTCGGGAAAATATAGAGCGCATAAATCGCCCCGAGTCCGAGCAGCATCGTCAAAATCACGAGCGGATACCGCGCTAGCTGCTTGAGCTCTTGCTGCAGGTTTCGGCGCATCGTCGACAAGACGAGCACTTGCTCGAGCCCTTCTAAAAAGTGATGGCCCCGCTCCGCCGTGACGAGCATCTCACGCATTCTTGGGTCGGTGACGAGTCCCGAGAACACTTCGGCGAGCGGCCGACCTTGCTCGAGTTGAAGCCGCATGTCCCGAATCACTTGTTTTGCTCTGCCTCGTTCATGAAGCTCAAGTGTTTCGAACGTCTTTTTCAATCCGACACCACGGGCCTGCAGCCTGAGAAAGCGACGGATCGTGAATAAGTCTTTACTCATCTGGTCTCGGACCATGAACAGCTCACCTCCTCTTCGCGGTGCAGGATGCACCAATGACGGGCGACCTCCATCTTGCCGACGAGCTGTTCGAGCCGATGTTCGCCGTCCTCGACACTCGCCGTGTGGAACGTCGCGATCGTCAAATGGCCACTGAGCGCCGCGTCGTGTGCCACCCGCAACTCCTCGCTCGTTCGGATCTCTCCGATGACGATGACGTCTGGGTCGGCCCGAAGTGTCTCTTTCAATAGACTGCGATGGTCAAGTCCCGCTTTCGGGTTGACCTCGAGTTGAATCACTCCCGGCACCTGCTTCTCCGGAGGGTTCTCGATCGTCACGATTCGGCGGCCGCCCAAACTTTGCAAAAATGCGTAGAGGACCGTCGTCTTACCTGCCCCCGTCGCGCCGCCAATCAATAACAATCCTTGTCGGAGCATAGCCAACTTCAAAAAGCGGTTCACATCCTCATCGTCTAGCAACTCGGACAACTGAAACGAGGCGTTCGGGAGTCGCCACGACATAAGCGTATGGTCGAATGAAGGTAAAAACGTGACCCGGATCGCGTCCTCCGTCCCGACGTACATACCAGACTGAGGCACGCGATGATCCGTTTCCGTTAGCGAGCACCAATATTTCATATGTAACGTCAACCGTTCGTAGTCAAACTGTGTCATCGACTCCAGTCGATGCAAGAGCGTCCCGTGGCGAACTTGAATCATCACCTCGTCTCCGTATGGCATAAAATGGACATCGCTCGCATTCAAATTTCGCGCCGCTCCCACGACACGCTCGATCACTCGTTTCATCTCCACCACCTCAATAAGAGCATAAAAAAAAGCCCACTCCTTGGAAAGTGGACTTGTGTCAGGATACGTTTGCAGTTGTTGATTCGAAACGACGGGCATACGCCTCGATTGTCGCTTTGTCATAGCCGACAATGACTTCGTTGCCATCCGTCAAGATTGGACGTTTCAATAGTTTCGGGTTGTCGCTCATCAATTTGAGCAATTCACTTAGCTTCAAATCTTCGACGTCGATGTCGAGTTGTTTGAACGCCTGACTTCTCGTCGCAAGAAGCGAGTCGACACCGTTTTCACTGAGCGCTAACAGCGTCATCAACTCATCTACCGTCGGGGCGTTCCGGAAGATATGGCGCTCGCTCACCTCGAGGTGTTGCTCTTGTAAAAACGCTTTCGTCTTACGGCATGAGGTACAGCTCGGATACGTATAGAACATCAATTCATTTGCCATTTTAATACCTCCTTTGAAGTTGAGAACCAATTCGTTCGATGTGTGTAAATCGATTATACAACCTTATACCCGTTTTGTACATAGTTTGTACAAGTTTTTTAATTTTTTGTACAAGTTTGTGCAACCTAATTATTTCACATATTTTTCACGATTATTTTGCTCAATTCACACGTTTCCATAGCATTTTTCTGAATGTGTTGGTAAAATAGTGAATGAGAATGGAATAATGCACGTATGGGGGGATTAACATGGCGAGAATGTTCCGTGTCCTAGGCTTTTGGACTGGGTTGATCGCGGCGCTTGCTTTCGTAGGCGCACTCGGTGGAGATCAAAGCAGTAGCGAACATAGTGGTGACTTCGTCGTAATGGGTCTTGTCTTTTTAGCTCAAACTATTTTCTTCGTCGCACTAGGCTACTTGAAACTCACTGAAAAAACGTATGTATACGTGTTCGGCGCATATTTGACTGTCTTCTTCGTCGTCTTCACGTATTGGAGTAACTTCCAAATGTAAAAAAAGATTGTCTCCTCGTGAGACAATCTTTTTTTGATTCATCGCTCGAAAAATGGATTCGTCCGGATTTCGGCCTCGAGCGTCGTCTTCGGCCCATGTCCGGAATAGAGCACAGTCTCGCCTGGTAACAGCTGTCGCATCCGATCGATCGATCCGAGCAAAGTGGCCTGGTCGCCACCGTATAAATCGGTCCGTCCGACCGACTGTTTGAAAATCAAATCCCCACAGAAGGCAATGCGTTCCGTCGGGATGTGGAGCGTGACGCTGCCCGGCGAATGACCAGGCGTGTGATGCAACTCAATCGTGAAGGCACCGATTTCGAGCGTTTTACCTTGATAGACCCGTTCGGCTGGACGCATCGATGCGCTCGGCAGATGGAACTTCGCCGCCCCGTTCTTCTCGTCGTCCATCAGCCACGTCCGTTCCGCTTCATGGACGTACACCGGTACGGCGTAACGATCACGAAGGGCATCGATGCCACCGATATGATCGAAATGGGCGTGTGTCAACAAGATGGCGTTCAAGCCACCGAAGCGTTCGACCGCCTCAAAGAATTTCGGATCGTCCGTACCTGGGTCGACGATGAGGACCGTCCCGTCTTTCTCGAGCACGTATCCGTTCTCTCGGGCCAAGCCCGATGTGATTTTTACAATATTCATTCAGAACACCTCCACATCCCATTCTAATCGATATTGTGGCAAAATTGTAGCGGAGGCTTTCTTTGCTCGACAGCGTGTACATTATCGGATAAAATAATAATGATATTTCAGTGAAATTTTTATGAATTTCATGACGTATAATAAAGGGGGAACTCGTCATGCATTTGTATGAACCATTTGGATGGATCTCGCTCATCGTTGCACTCGTTGCAATCTGGGGAATGGCCCGTTCGTTTAAGAAACGCCAATTCTTTCCACTGGCTTTCGCCGCGGTCACTGTACTCGTATTTGGATTTTTCGGCGTCGCGACATTGATTTACGGTGGAATCCCAGGCTAATGAGCATGAAGACGACTTCGGTCGTCTTTTTTTGTATAACAAACAGCGCCGTCCCGGCTAAGCCGGGACGGCGCTGTTGCTTACTGTTCGGTCTGTTCTTTAAAACGAAGCAGATCCGAATAAATCAAGTCATCATTCATTTGGAGAATCTTCTCTGCTTCTTCACTATCCGGTCCACAAAGTGAAACGTCCTCAACGACTTCACCACTCGAGGCGTCATAGCATGTCGATTGCGTCCAGACATACTCCTCAGTGATAACGGTGCCGTCACGGAAGATGGCGCGGCTCGTCCGGTCTTCCGATAACAAGTCGCTACCGAATCCGACCGTGTCCGACGTGTCGATTCCGAGCAAGTGAAGGATCGTCGGTTTCATGTCGACATGACTGCCGATCGTGTCATGTACTTCGCCCTTGGCTTGTCCCGGTAAGTGGACCGCGAACGGGACCGCTTGGAGCTTGGCGACGTCGTATGGCGTCAACTCGTCTTTCCCGAGCAGGTCGGCCATCGCGTCGTTATGGTTCGTCGAGATGCCGTAATGGTCACCGTAGACGACGAAGATCGTGTCATCCCACATACCGTTCGCCTTCAACTCATCGATGAACAACCCGAGCGCGTAATCCTGATACGCGAGCGCCTGCGGGAAGTTGTTGAGCGTCGTCGAGTTCGTCTCGAATTTCGGGACGAGCTCATAGTCTTCGCTCGGCATCGTGTACGGGAAGTGGTTCGTGAGCGTGATGAACTTCGCGTAGAACGGCTCCGGCAACTCTTCGAGCATCGGGATCGACTGTTCGAAGAAACTGTCGTCGAGAAGTCCCCACTCCGTCATATCCTCGGGGTTCCCGAGGTCATAACTTTTCTCGTCGAAGAATTGATCGACACCGATATTTTTATACATCAAGTCCCGGTTCCAGAACGACTTGTTGTTGGCGTGGAACACGGCCGAGTAGTAGTTGTCTTCCTTGATCAATTCAGGAAGCGCCTGATACTCGTTGTCGGCGTTCGTGAAGTAGACGGCACCGCGCGGGAGGCCGTAGAGCGAGTTATCGAGTGCGAACTCGGCGTCTGACGTCTTCCCTTGTCCGACCGTATGGTAATAATTCGGCCAGTAGTGTGACTCTTCGATCAATTTGTTCAAGTTCGGCGTGATGTATTCGCCGTTCGAGGCCTTCATGTTGTGCGTGAAGTTTTGGGCCGACTCGAACGAGACGACGATCACATTTTTGCCTTTATATTTCCCGAAGTAGTCCGGGTTCGGTGCCGCGTAATGTTGACGGGTATATTGCTCAACTTTCGCCAGTTCCGATCCATCGGCCATCGCTTTCTGGGCCGATGTCTTCGTTTGAAGCATCGCGTCATAGACGTGGAAGTTGAACGTCCCAATATTTTTGACCAACAGCTCCCGGTCGAACGAACGTGTCAATAGTTCAGGGCGTTCCGTTTCGGCGAGCGATAAGTTGAACAAGAAAACGACGACCGCTGTTGCGAACGTCACGAGCGCTCTCTGATGAGAGGCCGCCGTCGCCTTCGCATTGATGCGTCGTAAGATGAACGGCAAGGCGAGCACATCCCCGAGGATGATCAAGTCCTTCCATTCCAACAATGAGGTGAACGAGGTCGACAACGTCTCCATGTTCGAAGGTTGCAAGATGACCGGCATCGTCAAGTAGTCGGTGAACTCGCGGTAATAGACGGCGTCAGCGAACAAGATGAATGACGCCGCGGCATAGAGCATGTACAATACCCACTTTTGCTTATTTCCTTTAAAGAAGAAACTGAAAGCGAATAAGAAAAGTGTGGAGCTGATCGGGCTGATCAGCAAGATGAATGCCTGGGCGGTGTTTTCAATCGGGATATTGAAGAAAAATTGGTAAACTACGTACGTCTTCGTCCAAAGTAATAGCGTGAAAATCCAAAATAACCGATATTCTTGAAACGAAGCGCGGACCGTATCATTCAGTCGCATAGTAAGCTTCGAAAAGCTCTGAGATGACTTCATCTGACGGCCTCCTCCTCTGTTCAACGGGCGACGAGATCAAACGAACTCGCTCCCCCTATTTTTTTATAAGTTCAATTGGCTTGTTATCCATTTCACGTATGATAACAGTCGGTATCAAGTCCAAATCTTACCCCTTTTTTAACAAAAAATCAACTCTGTCATTACAAATTTTACATTATCCCATACCCGTTCCATATGAAAAACACGCCTGCGTCAAGACGCAGACGTGCATGGACAATTATTAGACACGGGTTGGCAAGAAATGTTTGCGGGCGAGCCAAGCACACCCGATGACACCGGCGTCGTTCTCGAGTTCCGCAATTTTGAACGTGGTCGAAGCGTAGACGCGTTCGAGGGCGAACCGTTTGAACTGCTCATCGAGCGGTTCAAGGAGCGCTTCACGCGCTTTCGAAACCCCTCCTCCGATGACGATCATCTTTGGATTCAACGTGTTGGCGATATTTGAAATCGTTAGGCCGAGATATTCGGTCATCTCTTCGACGACTTCTGTGGCGACGGGATCGTTCGCCTTGAACGCTTCAAACACGTCACGTGCCGTCACTTCTTTCAACTCGTTCAACGACGTCGTCCGATTTTTTCGTTTTTGGAGCGCCAAGCGGGCGACACCTGTCGCCGAAGCGATCGTCTCGATGCAACCTTTGCGTCCGCAACCGCACATGACGGCTTTCGACTCGTCACGTTCAACAGTGATGTGACCAATCTCTCCAGCCATCCCTGCTGCCCCGTGGACGATGTTTCCATTCGTGATGACACCGCCACCGACGCCCGTGCCGAGTGTAATGGCAAGGAGTTCTGACGCGCCTTCACCGGCACCTTTCCACATCTCACCGAGTGCGGCGGCGTTCGCGTCGTTCTCTAGGACGGCCGGCAATCCCACGGCTTTCTCAAACTCGCTGACGAGCGCAAAGTATTTCCAACCGATGTTCGGCGAGTATTCGACGACACCCTCGGAGAAGTTGATGAATCCAGGTGCCCCGATTCCCGCACCGGCGAACTCCTCTTTCGCTTTGCCCGATTTTTCTAGATAAGCCTCGAATGAAGCAGCGATATCAGTCGGAATATGTACCCCGTTTTCTCGAATGTCCGTCGTGATCTCCCATTTGTCAGAAATGATCCCGTTCATATCTAAGACGGCCATTTTCACCGTCGTCCCACCAATGTCGATTCCTAATAACCACTTCATCTGTTCCACTCCTCATCTCGATTAAATCGCTTTCATCCCATAGTTTACACTATTAAACCCCTAGTGCAAACCTTTGCACTAGGGGTTTTTCTGTCAATCTATTGAATTTTTCAATTCATGCGTCAAAATGATCTTGGCCGTGTCATACTCTCGTTGTTCAATCATCCCGCCGGCATGCAACTCGTCGAGTTCCATCATCATGAGGCCAATCTCGGCATCGCGTTCGCCGATATAAATGATCGTCCCGAATGATTTCAAGAATTGTTGGACATCATAAAAATTTCTCATCGTCCGTCTCCCATCGTCGTGAGCACGTAATGATAGAGCAGTTCCCGTGTCGCCTCGAGCGATTTTGTATGCGTCCGCTCATAGCTATGGCTCGACTCGATGCCTGGTCCGAGGAGTGCATGGCGTACATCGTAGCCGGCACTGATTGCTGCCGAGGCGTCGGATCCATAATACGGATAAATATCGACTTTATGGGCGATACCGTGTTCCCGGCACAACGCGGTGAACTGACGGCGTAATCCAAGATCGTACGGACCTGATGAATCTTTCGCGCAGATTGAAACCGTATATTCGTCCGAGTGCTGGCCGTCCCCGAGCGCTCCCATATCGACGGCGATATATTCGGTCACCGCCTCCGGGATCCCGGCGTTGCCCCCGAACCCGACCTCTTCGTAGTTGGAGATCAAGTAATGGACCGGATGTGGCAAGTCGGCGCCGACGAGGTCTTTTGCCAAGTCGAGCAAAATGGCGACGGACGCCTTGTCGTCGAGGTGTCGAGATTTGATATAACCCGCGTTCGTCTGGCGAAAGCGTGGATCGAACGAGACAAAGTCCCCGACCTCGATGCCCAGGGCACGCACGTCTTCAGCCGAATGAACGTCAGCGTCCAGTCGTACCTCGATATTTGATGCCGTCCGTTCGGCACTGTTCGTGTCTTTATACACATGGACGCTTGATTGATGGATAAGAATCGTTCCTTCGACAGGTTCACCGGCCTCCGCATGGACCAAACAGTTCTCCCCTTCAATGGCGGTCCAGGCGTAGCCGCCGACTTGTGTCAACCGTAGACGGCCACTCGGCAAAATCTCTTTCACCATCGCCCCGAGCGTGTCGACGTGAGCCGTCAACAGGCGCGCCCGATCCGATTTCCCTTCAAACGTCGCAAGGAGCGCTCCTTTATTCAAGCGTTTCGTGGCGACGCCGAGATTCGTGAGTTCTTGCTCCACGAAGCCAATCGCCTCATCCGTCATGCCGGACGGACTCGGAATTTCAACCAGTTGCTTCAACGTATTAATCATATCCTTACTCCTTTGTCATCGATTATAGCCGAACCAGAATAACGCTCCAGATGCCACGAATACGATCACCGCAAACAACAGGCGGCGCTTCTTCGTATGCTCATCCGGCAAGCCGACCACTCCCGCCATCAGAAAACCCCCGACCAGCCCCCCCGCATGTGCGGAATGGTCCAAACTAGCGCCAAGGACGAAAGCGAGTCCTACGTTTAATCCTAACATAATAAACAGCGGCGGACCGAGCGTCTTCATAAATAAGGAACGGTCTCGGAGGCCAAAATAGAGGAGTGCCCCGACGAGCCCGAACAGCGCCCCCGATGCCCCGGCCGATATGGCTTCACTGAACGCGTAAGAGGCGACTGTGGCGATGACGCCGGCTAACAAATAAATGGTGACGAAGCGTGACGAACCGTACATCCGTTCAACGAGCGGACCGAGCGACCAAAGCGCGAACATATTGATCGCGAAATGGAACCAGCCGATATGGAGAAACATCGGTGTGACCAGGCGCCACCATTCCCCTTCGTCGATGAGCGGATTCACTTTCGCTCCGAAGCGGATGAGCGTATTCGGGTCGAGCGTCGACCCGATTGATTCGGCGAACCACATGACAAGAAACGTCACGAACATGAGTCCATAGACGAATTGTGGTTTCCCGAAGGAGAACCGTTGCTTTAGTTCGTTCTTCCGTTGTTGATCGAGCGCGACGGCCCGTGGTCGGTACGACTCTTCTGTTTGCCCACACGGTCTCATGCCGAGCTTCACTTTCGCCGCGATCGGGAACGTGAGGGACGATAGGCGCTCCTCATCGACAAGCGGATCGCCGTAAATGTGGACGTGTAACTTCTCACGACCGATGCGGGCCAATCGAAACGAGTTCATGACCGCCTCGACGTCCATGCCAACATGGTTCGCCCAGGCTTTGTCTGTCCGTATGTAGAGGTGATAGACGTCCCCCGCTTTCGTGTCGAACAATAAAAGTGCCCGCGACGGCTCTAAGATGCCCTCGATGCGCCCTCCCGATTCGACCGCACGATATACGTCTTCCCAAAAACAAGCTGGCTCTGACATCGATGGTCACCTCCTTCTATACTTTTATTTTAAAGGAAATTATAGCTGGCGACAAAAGAGAGCCTCTATGCAACGTGTCGAGAAGAGCAGATGACAAAAAAACCGTAGCGGCGTTAGCCGGCTACGGTGATGAGCGAAGGATTGCTCGGTTTTACAAGACAGGTTGCATCGTTTTCAAGAGCACTTCTGCCGAATGATGCATCTTTTGTTTTTCTTCTTCTGATAACTCGATTTCCACGACTTGACGGACACCTTGACGGTTGATGATCGCTGGTACACCGATGTGGATGTCGTTCAAACCGTACTCACCGTCCAAGTGCGCACCGACCGTCAATAACGTGTTCTCGTTGCGAAGCACGGCTTTGACAAGACGGAGGAGACCAAGACCGATGGCGTAGTACGTCGCCCCTTTACGTTCGATGATATGGTAGGCTGCGTCACGAACGTTGACATAGATATCTTCGAGGTCTTCCCATGTGTACTCGTCATTCTCTTCAAGCAACTGTTCGACCGATTTTCCGTAAATACGGGCGTTGCTCCATGCCGCGAACTCTGTGTCGCCATGCTCGCCCATAATGTAAGCGTGGCAGTTACGTGGATCGACGTTGAAGTAATCACCGAGCATGTAGCGAAGACGTGACGTATCGAGTACCGTTCCTGAACCGAATACCCGATGCTTCGGTAATCCTGAATATTTCCAAGCCAAGTGGGTCATGATGTCGACCGGGTTCGAGGCGATGATGATGATGCCATCAAAACCAGATGCCATGATGTCCCCAATCATCGACTTCATGATTTTGGCGTTCTTTTCGACGAGGTCGAGACGTGTTTCACCTGGTTTTTGCGGTGCGCCGGCAGTGATGACGACGATATCTGCTGCACCACAGTCTGTGTAGTCTCCTGCCCAGACGCGCATCGGTGAAGAGGCAAACGAGACACCGTGATTCAAGTCCATTGCTTCCCCTTCAGCTTTCGATTTGTTGATATCGATGATCACAAGTTCCTCACAGAGACTAGCTGTCGTCAATTGGTAAGCAAAGCTGGCACCGACCGCTCCGGCCCCGACGAGCGCGACGCGTGTTACTTTAGCATGATTTAATGTTTCCATATTGATTCTCCACCCTTCGAACAATCTGTTTCATGTTTTTGTTTTGTCTGTTACATAAAGATTGTAACATCATTCACAAACACTCACTACAAGGGAAACCGTTTTCAGTTTGGCAATATTGTGACAATATTCACATTCATTTGAAACATCTTCACTGACTGTACTACCCTCATCGCAGCAAGAGGAAACTAATCGCCGCCGCCGAGGCGATCGCCAAAAAGTTGACGGCGTCATTGCCGAGAAAGCGCCAGCTTGAAACGTAAGTCGTCGGCTCGTGATGATGGACTTTCTTCTCAGTCAGCTTACCGCATACACGACAGCGAAACTTGCGTTGAACCGTCGCCCCAAGGAGAGTGTCGACAACGCTTCCGGTCAACCCGAGAGCAATCAACAAGCCGGCGAACCGTAAGCTCATATCGATAAATGGCAACGAAGCGACGATAATGACCGTGGCCCCCGCGACCGACATGAACGTCCCGAACGGAGACACCCCGCCACTCGTTCCCGGCTCCACTTCGCGGAACGTCAAAATGGAGCGCGGTTTTTGTTTGGCGAGCACCCCGAACTCGGAGCCCCATGTGTCGCTCGTCGCCGCCGCAATCGAAGCGATGTACGCGAATAACCAGGCATCGTTCGGTGTAAGCAACATACCGAGCGCCGTCGCCATCCCGATACCACCATTGGCGAGCACTTGAACGAAGTCACGAGGTCCCGATTTCTCAACGATCTCATCGACAGGCTCTTTGTCGCGGGAACGGTATTTCGAGGCGAGCGATGACGTCGAAAAGAAGACACCGAGCAAATAGAGCCCGAACCAACCGAATCCGTACCCAATGACTGTACCCGTCACGACCGTCAAGACAGCCCCAGAACGGGTCAGTGAGCGCAGACGATAGCCGGCGAAGGCTACCAGACAAGTTACGAGAAAGATGGCGAGCATAGAATCGTTTCCCTTTCCGTCACGATAAATTCGACAGGAATGTCGTGTGGCTCGACAGGGATGTCATCAAGCAGTTGGACGTCATAGGCCAACGAGATGGTGACACCTTCATACGTCGCTAAAAAACGGTCGTAATACCCCCCACCCCAACCGATCCGATACCCGGATCGGTCAAAGACACGTCCCGGCACGATACAGACGTCAATCGTCCGCGTCGTCGCGACCGTCGTCGGCTCTAAAATACCCATGACGCCCGGCTCAAGGTCTTCGAACGAATGAATTTCATGGAACGTAAGTCCCTGTTTTGTAACTTTCGGCACGAACACCGATTTTCCTGCCTGCCAAGCTAAGCGAATGAGTGGCAACGTATCAATCTCTAAATCGAGGGCGAGCGTGACGGCCACCGTATCCGCCTCTCGCCACGCCTTCAGTTCGGTCAATGTATGTATGATGACGCGGTCCCGGTCCGGTCGGTCGTCGAGTTCACGGATTTGACGATGTACATTTTGCCGGAGTAGTTTCTTTTCAATCACTTCAATTCCCCCTTGTTCAAAAAAAGGCCGCCACATGAGTGACGGCCAGTCTCATTATTTCACTTCGCGGTAAAGCGTGTGACGACGGAGACGTGGGTTGTATTTGCGCAATTCGAGGCGCTCTGGGTTGTTACGTTTGTTTTTCTTCGTGATGTACGTGCGATCGCCTGTTTCTGTGCAAGCTAGTGTGATTTTAACGCGCATTTCTTTCACTCCCATCTTACTGATGTTGTATCAAGTGCTTTTGCTTTACAGTCTAAGCATACTCAATTATCCTACCAAGTTTTATTTGAAAAAGCAAGGTTATTTCGTGTTCTTTTTCAAACGTTTCTGCCCGTATGGCGAAGCATCGAGCGGCAGGCAGGTTTTTACGTTATCGCCAATCGGATAGCGCATTCCGACTTCCTCGGTCGACAGTTGTTCGCAAATAAAGACCGTATCGGCTTCAGCGAGGATGCTGCTCTCGATTCGATGGATTGCGTCGAACAGTCCGCCGTGTCCATGCGGATTGCGAGTCGTTTCAAATGACAACATAGTTGAGTATAACGGAACTTGTAGTGCTTTCGCAAGTGAACGTGCCGCTGTAATCGTCATCCAATCGAATTGATGAATCGCTTTGAAGGTGACTTTCGAGACAAGCTCATGTGCAAGTTTGACGTAGGCCACGTTTTGAGCCGCAACTTGGTTCATCACATGCTCCAAGAACGGGCTCGTCAGGCGAACGCGGTACACGTGAACACGGTTGTGGCGTTCATATTCCGGCAACCCTTCTTTGAACGGTGTCAAGACGTACACTGTCTCCCCGTCCGCTGCTCGTGCCTCGACCTCGTCGATGACGCGACGACCGAGGTCCCCGACGACGTTGCCTGTATATTCAGGCGTCAAGACGAGGATTGCCTCGTCCTCTTGGCCACGCTCCGTAGTCACATAATAGTCGTGTGGCGACAAGAACGTGTCGATGTCGATGTCCACATCGTCAAGGAACGGATACGCGCGATAATGTTCAGCGAGCAACTCGTCCGATAGCTTGTCTTGATAAAGTGCCGTCTCGAGCTCGGCGAACAATCGCGTATGCTCGCGGAACCGTTCTGCCGCATATTGGGCCGTAGTCTGCCCGTCGAGGATAAACGCCCAGTCACTCGACACAGCGAGTACGTAATGGCGAATGAGTTGGATCAGTGTCCGGTCGACGAGTGGCGACTTGTGACGATAGTCGGCCACGTCTTTGACGAGTTGCGTCTCCATCATGTGTAAGTGACGTAGCATCCATTCGTTGCGTTCGTTGATCCAGACGTCGCCGTACCCTTTACGTCCCCACGTGTTCATCGATACGTGGACCGTCTCGAGGTCTTGGAAGTGACGCTCGAGGAACAAGGCTGGCGTGATTGTCTCGATGCCAAACTCTTCGAGCCGCTCGGCGACCTTGCCGAGGAATTCAGGTCCTTCAAACCACCAGTGTCCGAACAGCTCAGCATCGAACGGTGCCGTCACAAGGAACGGCGGGAACATTTGTCCACCGTGGGCCTCGAGATGCCCTTCGAGCGTCTGTGCGAAATCAAGGGCGTGGTTGTCGATTTGATGTTCGGCCCAGGCACGGACATAATAGTCCTTCTCATCCGTGTCGCCCGTGATGCGGTGCATCTTCAAGCCCGTATCGAAACGAATGCCTTCCGGATGCATGAACTTTTCGATATACGCCCAGTCGCGATCATAGGCGAGGTCACGATAAAACTCGCGATAGTCAGGATGGCCCGGATACCCGATCATCGAGCTCCAGATTTTCCCGGAGATGATTTGGTCACGCGGGAACAAGGCGACGCCATGTGGCGAGTAGACCGGAGCGCCAATGCCTTTCTGCGGCGTCGGATCGGCATCGAGCAAGGCGTGCTCATCGACGAACGTATAGCGGACACCTTCTTCATACAAGATGCGGTCGACACCTGGCGTGTAGGCACACTCCGGTAACCAGATTCCGGTCGGGCGGAACCCGTAATGACGCTCGAAACAGTTCAAGCCGGTACGGATTTCCGCGCGGGCGGCCTGTTCCGTGAACAAATGCGGGTTGAAGCCGTGTGTCGCCGTACACGTGACCATATCGATGAACCCTTGCTCACGATATGTACGGAACGCATGGTTCAAGTTTTTCTCCCAATGCAGGAACGTTGTTTTCAAATCGTTGTAGCGCCCGCGATAAAAATGGAGCGTCTCAACTTCCTGTTCGCTCCGTCCTTCGGCGAGCTCGATCTCAATCAATTCGAGCATCTCATCCAAGTGTTCCACGTAGCGGTCCTGAACGAGCGGGTCAGCGAGCATCTCGACGACTGGTGGTGAGATGCTGACCGTCCAATGGAGCGGTTTTTGTAGACGGTCGACTTGCCATAAAATTGGGATATAGGTCTCGGAGATGGCTTCATACACCCATCTCTCTTCTAATCGATGTTTCTCTTCATGTCGCACGTACGGAAGGTGGGCATGAAGGACGAGTGAAAAATAACCTGGTTTCATCTAAAAAATCCTCCTCAGCGCACGAATCGGTATGCGGAATATTTTGGTAACGTATCGAGTAATTCAGGAGCCTCGACTTCCCCGTACTGCCAACGGCGCACTGGTTCAGCGAAACGACCGTGCCCGGCCGGCTCAGCTCGTGGCGTGTCAATCGGCGATGTGGCGAGCAGCGGAAGGAATTCCCCTTCCATCGTCCGAATCCCAAACTCAAAGACGTATGTCGTATTCGGGTCGAGCGGACGGACGAACCAACTGTTCGTCATCTCCGGCAATTCGAACGTATACGCCCGGTTCGCATGCCCGCTCGCGTAATCAAGCAATGTGATGTCAAGGATGCGGAACGCTTTCGGCAAGTCTTCCCATGGACGCATAAATTGCATCGAGAGCGTCTCTTTGACGCTGTCCGACACTTCCCAGAAGACGTAAACGGCGTTCGGTGATTGGACGACCGCATGCATCAAATCTTGATCGTAGCGGTCTGGGAGCTTCCAGAACCCTTCTGGACCTTTGTCAAGAAGCGGTGATTGGGCAGGCTCCTCGTGTTGCAGTGTCGAAGCGACCTGCTTCACAGACGAGGCGGGTACTTGCTTCGATTTAGATGTCATTGCTTTCTTCCCTTCAGTCTTTCGTTTTGGTGCGGCTACCGGCTTCGCCGGCTCCCCATGTTGGGAACGCCATTTACGCCAAGCGTATTGGACTTTCCCGATTGGCATATCTAATTGTTCTGCAATCTGTTTTAACGTCAGTCCTTGTTGTTTCAAGGAAACGATTTTCTCTTCCATATATGTGTGGCTCCCTTCCTAAAAAAAATCCATGTGTTCTACTATTCGCTCCTTATCCGTGAATTCCTGCACAAAAAAAAGTAAAGAACAACTGGTCTGTTGTTCTTTACCACTCTTGTCACTGATTTAAATCATAATGTTTCCCTTTTTCAAGGAAAATGAGATGTTCTCCGAAATTGGTCACGTGATCACCCATCCGTTCTAAATAACGGGCGATGTTCGAAAACTCATACACGTCGTTCGTTCCAACCGTCATATTCGGAACGAATCCCATGTATTGTTTGATTGTCTGTAAGTTCAAATCATCGATGACTTTATCCATCTCATTCAATTCACGCACCCGGCTAACCTCGCCCTTCCGGTAAGCGCGCGTCGCGAGCTCGAGCATGTCGATCAACTGCTCGGCCATCTGTTTGAGCGGTTTGATGTCGAGGACGTACGGGACGTGCTCGATACGGCCGACGGCTTTGGCGATGTTCGTCGCATAGTCCGCAATCCGCTCAAGGTCCGTCGCCGATTTCATCGTCACGATCAAGCGGCGGAGGTCGGTTGCGACCGGTTGCTGTTTCGCGATCAATAGAATGGCCTCGTCGTTGATTTCGAGCTCGAGGTCGTCAAGCTCATTATCGTTGTCGATGACCGTCTGGGCGAGCTCGAGGTCACGTTTCTCAAGCACCTCGATGGCGGTCGCCGTCTGGCGCATCGTCAAGTTCGCCAAGCGAACGACTTTATCTTCTAATT
The DNA here is from genome assembly GCF_018618085.1 of Exiguobacterium sp. s141. Lineage (NCBI taxonomy): Bacteria > Bacillati > Bacillota > Bacilli > Caryophanales > Exiguobacterium > Exiguobacterium sp. s141. The sequence goes on from NZ_JACSLJ010000001.1 coordinate 338,128, forward strand.
CGTTTAACTTCATATCAAAGAATGTGCGATTTTGTGCCATGATTGTCTCCCCTTCTTAACCGAACCGGCCAGAAATATAATCTTCAGTCCGTTTATCAGTTGGATTCGAGAAGATTTTGTCGGTCGCATCGAACTCGACAACTTCTCCGTTTAAGAAGAACGCCGTCTTATCCGATACACGAGCCGCTTGTTGCATGTTGTGTGTGACGATGATGATCGAGTACTGCTCTTTCAACTCTTGGACGAGCTCTTCGACTTTAAGCGTCGAAATCGGGTCAAGCGCTGACGTCGGTTCATCCATGAGGATGACGTCCGGTTCGATGGCGAGCGTACGCGCGATACAGAGACGTTGTTGTTGACCACCCGAGAGGCCATAGGCGTTCTCGTTCAAACGATCTTTCACTTCATCCCAAATCGCCGCGCCGCGAAGCGAACGTTCGACGATCTCATCAAGCACTTTCTTGTTTTTAATCCCGTGTGTGCGCGGCCCGTATGCCACGTTATCATACACTGATTTCGGGAACGGGTTCGGCTGTTGGAATACCATACCGACCGACGTCCGAAGATCTTCGACCCGATAATCGCGGTCAAAGATGTTGCGTCCGTGATAAAGAATCTCACCGTTCGTACGCACCGAAGGGACGAGCTCGACCATCCGGTTCAACGTCTTGATGAACGTCGACTTCCCGCAACCCGACGGACCGATGATGGCCGTCACTTCGTTTTGCTTGATGTCGAGATTGACGTCAATCAACGCCTGATCGTCACCATACCATAAGTTCAAGTTGTTCACGACATAGGCACTGTCTTTCTGCATCACCGTTTCGTTCGGTTGGGTGGTCGTTGTATTCACTTCATGATCTCCTTTAAGTTCTTTTTGTTTCATCATCTCGAGAGTCCTCCTCGTTTACTGCTACGACTTAATGTCGGTTCGTATATTTGTTACGGATATAGATGGCGGCCGAGTTCATGATGATCAACATCGTCATCAAAACGATGATACCGGCAGCGGCCAAGTTTTGGAATTCTGCTTGCGGACGGCTCGTCCAGTTATAGATTTGAATCGGGAGCGCCGTGAAGTCCGAGAATACGCTGCTCGGCGTCGTCGAAATAAACGTCGCCGCTCCGACCATGATCAATGGAGCCGTCTCGCCAATCGCACGTGATACGGCCAAGATGATCCCTGTGATAATCCCTGGAATCGCCGACGGCAAGACGACGTTGAACGTCGTCTGCCATTTCGAGGCTCCGAGCGCGAGCGATGCGTGACGCAACTCCATTTTGACCGAGCGGAGCGCTTCTTGCGACGCGACGATGACAATCGGTAGACTCATCAGTCCGAGCGTCAAGGCTCCGGCCATAATCGAATTCCCGAGTTCCATGACACGTACAAAAATGGTCAATCCGAGCAAACCGAACACGATTGACGGCACGCCGGCCAAGTTCGAAATGTTCACTTCGATAAACGACGTGATGCGGTTCTTCGGTGCGTACTCTTCAAGATAAATCGCGGCACCGACACCGATGACAAACACCATCGGGACGATGAGAAGCATCAACCAAAACGTCCCAATCAAGGCAGGATACAGCCCGGCCTGTTCAGGACGACGGGATGGGAAGTTGCGGAGAAAATCCAAATTCACCCAGCCGCCACCTTTAGAAACGACGTCATAAATCAACGTCGACAAGACGAGCAGGGCGAAAACGAGCCCCGCTAAGAAGATATATTTAAAAATCTCATTCAATTGAAGACGGCGTTTAATTCGTTGTGAAACCGAATCACGATCCATCAAGTTCTTCGTATTCTTGAACTCACTGTTCGGCAATGCCATATTAGTACTCCTCTCTGAAGCGGCGCGTCACCCAGTTCGCGAATAGGTTCATCACAAGGGTGAAGACGAACAATAGCGCACCAACCGCATAGATACTGTAGTATTCGATTGTCCCGTATCCTGCATCACCTTTGGCGATTTGGACAATATACGCCGTCATCGTTTGAATCGCGTTGAGCGGGTTGAACTCGAAGTTCGGCTGCGACCCACCAGCGATCGTTACGATCATCGTCTCACCGATGGCACGGCTCATCCCGAGGACGATCGAGGCGATAATCCCTGAGAGCGCGGCTGGCATGACGACTTTGATGGCGACTTCGAGACGTGTCGCGCCAAGGCCGAGGGCTCCATCCCGAATCTTTTTCGGTACGGCGCTCATCGAGTCTTCCGAAATAGAAGCGATCATCGGAATAATCATGATTCCGACAACGATCCCCGGGCTGAGTGCGTTATAGATTTGAAGCCCCGGAATCAACGCTTGCAAAATCGGTGTAACGAACGACAAAGCGAAGAATCCGAAGACAATCGTTGGAACGCCAGCGAGCACTTCAAGAATCGGCTTCAAAATGGTGCGGGCACGCTCAGATGCGTACTCGCTCAAATAAATCGCCGATGCCAAACCGAGCGGGACAGCGACAATCATGGCAATGACGGTGATCTGGAGTGTTCCCATGACGAGGGCCCAGACGCCGAACCGTTGATCGGCACTAAGCGGATACCATTCGGTCGAGCCTAAAAACTCGGCGACCGGTACGCGCTCGAAAAACTTGAACAGTTCAAAACCAAGTGTGAACGCGATGCCGACCGTCGTGACGACCGAAACGAATGCGCTCAAGAATAATAAGAACGGCATGACTTTATCAAACACGTTCGTCGTACTATATTTCTTTTTCTTATTGGCTTCAATCATCTCTCGAATTGACAGCCCTTTGTTTGGTTGATTCATCTCGTGTATCGCTCCCTACCTCTTCATACTAGAAAGCACGGCGAGAAGGCGAGAGCGACTCTCACCTTCTGCCTTCTGCGCTATTACTCGCCAGCGATCTCGTCGATCACTTCAGCGTTCTCATCGTATCGTGCTTGTTCCATTCCGACATATCCGACTTCTTCTGAAAGGGCTGCTGCATTTTCATTCAAGAAGCGCGTGTAGTCAGCGACTTGCGGCTTATCTTTCAACGACGCGTTGTTCACGTATGTGTAGATTTCACGTGAGAGCGGGTATGAAAGATCATTGATTGTGTCAGTCGTCGGTTCAATACCTTCGACGTTCAATGCGCGAAGCGTATCTTTGTTTTCAATGTAGTACGCATATCCGAAGAATCCGATCGCACCTTTCGTACCGGCAACACCTGTTACGAGAACGTTATCGTCTTCTGACAATTGTGCGTCTTCGCGGATGTCTGTATCTTCAAGGACTGCTTCGTTGAAGAAGTCATACGTTCCTGAATCTTTACCAGGTGAGAAGAATGAGATTTCTTCATCCGGCCAGTCTGAACGGACGTCCTTCCATGTCTTCACGTTCGGATCAGTCCACATTTTGTTCAATTCATCAATCGTGATATCTTGGGCCCAATCATTCTCTGGGTTGACGACGAGCGAGAGGCCATCAAGCGCTACAGCGAGTTGTGTGTACTCAACGCCATTCTTCTCGGCTTCAGCCGCTTCTTCTTCTTTGATTTCACGTGATGCGTTCGAGAAGTCTGTCTCACCAGTGACGAAACGTTTGAATCCGCCACCTGTACCTGAAACCCCGACCGTCACTTCAACGTCTGGCTGTTCAGCTGAGTATTCTTCCGCTACAGCTTCCATGATTGGGAATACGGTAGACGAACCATCCATGACGACTTTACCTGAAAGTCCTTCACCTTCGGCTGCGCCGTTTCCTTCTTCATTGTTTCCACACGCGGCACCGATAATGGCCACCGAAGTGATTGAAGCGACTATAGCTGATTTTTTCATCCAAGACATTTCTGACGTCCTCCTTGAGTTTGCTTTGATTTGTGTTGTAGCTTCCTTGCTCTGTCCTACAATTAACATCCTAATAAACTACTATTAACGAGAAATAAACGGAACGTAAAAGAATTGTAAAGACAAAAAAAGAAGCCACCGAAGTGACTTCTTTACTGGAGCTGTGCTTGGACGTCTTCTAAATCAAAGTACGCCTTCATGATGTCGTGCGCGACACGGGTGTTGATCCCTTCTGCCTCGAGCCCTGGCATGATGATGGCCCAGGCGATTTCCGGGTCATCATACGGCGCCCAGCCGACGTGGTTCGAGTTGAGCGTCTTGATCGGTTCCCCGTTCGCGTTGCGCTTCGCTTGACCATCCGGCCCTTCTGCGATCGCTTGAGCGGTACCGGTCTTACCGGCCGCCGTGATTCCTGTCTGTTGCAGGATACGAGACGTTCCGCTCTCGACCCCTTGTCGGAAGCCTTGGCGCGCCCGTTGAATGAATTCATCACGGATATCGACTTTATTGAGCGCATTCGGTTGGAACGTGCTGACGACTTGCTTGTTCGACTCGTCGAGCGAACCCGGTTCGATGATTTCTTTCAATAGATGCGGTTGAATCCGGTATCCACCGTTCGCGAGCGTCGACGTATACTGCGCCAATTGAATCGGCGTATACGAGATGAACTGACCGATCGACATGTCCATGAGGAGCGTGACACGGTCCGGTACACTACGGAATCCGATTGATTCATACGGGAGGTCGATCCCTGTCTCGATTCCGAGGCCAAACTGTTTGTAGTAATGTTCCATCGTATTGAACGCCTCGGTCACGTTGTCGCCGACGATTTGGCCGGTCGAGTAATAATCGGCGAGCCGCAGGGCAATTTGGAACATATAAATGTTCGATGATAACGCGAGGGCATCCAGGTCGTTGATGCTCCCCATGTTTCGGTACGACGACTTGAGCGACGAGCCGATGCGAATCGGCGTGTCATAAATGTATTCACCCGGTTGGATGACTTCTTCTTCAAGGCCGAACGCGACCGTCGCTCCCTTGATCGTCGAGCCGATTTGACTCGCTCGCAGGACCGTCCCGGCCGAGACATCTTTGAATTCGTTCGTTTCATAGTCGAGCTCTTGTCCCGATAGGGCGAGCAATTCACCCGTCTGTGGGTTCATGACGACGGCGAAAGCACGGTCAAAGTGCGGGCTTCCCGAACGGCCGGCTCGAATCGCTTTCTTCAAAATCTCATCGATTTCTTTTTGGAACTCGATGTCCGTCGACAAGATGATATCTTTCCCTGGGTTCCCACTGACACGAGTCGGTTCTCCGACCGGCTCTCCTTTATACGTCGTGAAGACGTCATAGGCCGGGGTTCCGCGTAGCACGTCCTCATACTGTTGTTCGAGATAAGATGTGCCGACGCGGTCGTTCAAGCCATAGCCTTTCGCTTGATATGAGGCGCGTTGCTCGGCCGGGATTTGACGATAACTTCCGAGGAAACTTTGGAACGTCTCACCGAACGGATAATCCCGCTGATAATACGGTTCGACGCTGACGCCAGGGAGCAGTTCTAAGTTTTCTTCAATCAGTGCCATCTCTTTCGGAGATGCCCCGATTTTGATGACTTGCGGGTCGAGGGCGTAACCTGACTCCATGTTATGTTTGATGGCGATGATTTCCTCGGTCGCATCATCGAACGTGATTTCCGCTTCTGTGATGGAATCGAGCAGCAGTTGGTCGACGTCTTGGTTCGACAAGGCGGCCCGCTCTTCTTCCGGGAGATCGGCCAATAGCTTTTGGACGCGTTCTTGCGAGCGCTCAGGATCGATGGCGATCCAATAATCCTTGCGGTCCCGCTCCGTCACTTTGCGGTCTTTCTCTGGGACGTCGACGATCTCAGCGAGCTTGATGGCGACATCGAGCCGTTCTTCCGTCTTTGTCACTTGCGAACGACGGTACATGACCGAATAGTTTGAGATAGTATCGGCGAGCACTTGCCCGTTCCGGTCGTAAATCTTGCCACGCGGCACCTCGTATTTGATTTTACTCGATTCCGTCTTTTGCACTTCACGGGCGATCAACTCGCCGTTGACGATTTGAACGACGCCTAAACGAAAAATGAGCGTCGCGAACAAGATGAACACGATGAAAAACAATAAGTTCAATCGCAAGGGCAGGTGGTTGCGCCGTTTCTTTGGCACTTTCACACGGTGTCTGGCCAATTCAGTTGTCTCCTTCCTGGCTCGTTCTTTCTATAAGTATAGGTGACATATATGTCGATGATATTTCTATTTTTAGACTCGATTTTCACTATATCATAATTTGTTTACAAAATAATGAAATGTAGAAAAAATCCCGAGATTCAATAGAATCCCGGGACAGTGTCATTATTTTGCGTCTGCATAGAGCTTCGCGACGTAATCCCAGTCGATGACATGGAAGAACGCTTGGATGTAATCCGGACGACGGTTTTGGTAGTTCAAGTAGTACGCATGCTCCCAAACGTCAAGACCGAGGATTGGCTGAACGCCTTCCATGATCGGTGAATCTTGGTTTGGTGTCGATGTGACTTCGAGTTTACCATTTTTCACGACGAGCCAAGCCCAACCAGAGCCGAAGCGAGTTGTTGCTGCTTTCGTGAACTCCTCTTTGAAGGCATCAAAGCTACCGAACGCCTCATCGATGGCAGAAGCGAGTTCGCCTGTCGGTGCGCCGTTCTCGTTTTTCTTCAACAATTTCCAGAAGAATGAGTGGTTCCAGTGACCGCCACCGTTGTTGCGAACAGCTGTCTGAATGTCAGCAGGAAGCGAATCGATTTTTTGGAGCAAGTCTTCGAGCGAAGAGTATTCCACATCTTTTCCTTCGAGTGCATTGTTCACGTTCGTGACGTAAGTGTTGTGGTGTTTCGTGTGGTGGATTTCCATCGTGCGTGCGTCAATGTGTGGTTCAAGTGCATCGTATGCGTAATCAAGTTGTGGTAATTCAAATTTAGCCATAACTAAAATCCCCCTTAAAATTGGTTTGAACAACGTTCGTTTTAAATGTAACAGATTTGTGACGGCTGACTCAATTGTAATGCCTCACTCGACGTCTTGTTCCGGCAACGCCCATACGGAAATCGACCCTGCCGCCACTTTAAATACCCCTTTTCCGTCTTTGTCAATCTCGATGACCTCATCGACGGTCTGCGTCAAATCGACCCATTTCTCACCGGCTCGTTGTTCGCCGACGAACATCTGCTTCTCAGCTGCTTCGCTGTTCGAAATCACAACAGCACATCCTGAGCGCTCGATCTCTTCACTGCCGTGACGGACCCAGCCGATGACGTGCTCGTCATCGAAGTAGTCATCTTGCTGGCCGTATGCCTTTTCACGACGGGCATAAAGAAGCGGATCAATCGCCGGTTTTTTCCCTTCGGCCGGATGCGGACCGTTGATCCCGTAATAGTCACCGTAGAACACACACGGATAACCGTCTTGGCGAAGCAAGATCAACCCATAAGCAATCTGTTTGAACCAATCTTCGACCCATGACTCGAGCGCCTCTTCTGGCTGTGAATCGTGGTTGTCGACGAACGTCACCGAATGGAGCGGGTGGGACTGGACGAGCGTGTCGTCAAAGATGGTCCGCATATCGAACGATTCTCCTTCGGTCGAGGCGCGTTGCAAGTTGTAATGGAGCGGCACGTCGAACAAGTCGACATGATAGTCAATGTTGTCGAGGAACTCACGGCATGCCTCGAGCTCTGACTTCCAAAACTCACCGACCAAATAGAAGTTCTCACCTTTTTCAGCTTTCATCGTCTGACTGAACTCCTTGACGAAATCATAGTTGATGTGTTTAATCGCGTCGAGTCTGAACCCGTCACACTTCGTCTCTTCGATAAACCATTTGCCCCAGCTGAGTACCTCTTCCTTCACTTCTGGGTGATGATAGTCAATATTGGCGAACATCAAATAGTCATAGACGCCGAACTCGTCGTCGACGTTATCGTTCCACTTCTTATTCTCACCCATGATGAAGAAGATGCCGCTCTTGTCGTTCGCAGCGTCATAATCCGTCCCGTTGAAATGATGGAAGTTCCATTTAAATGAAGAGTATTTATCTTTGCGGCCTTCAAAATCGAATTTCGTCCATCCTTCGATCTCGAACGGCTCTTCTGAAAGTACGTTCGTACGGTCCTCCGGGTCGACCTCGAGCACATCGAACTTCTCGGTCGCATCGGCACCAGCTTTATGGTTCAAGACGACATCCATATAAATCTGCATGCCGAGCTCTTGCGCGTGTTTTGTCGCCTCGAGCAGTTCTTGTTTCGTCCCGTATTTAGTCGCGACGGTTCCTTTTTGGTCAAACTCTCCTAAATCATACAAATCGTACACGCCATATCCCGTATCCTCGTCGCTCTGGCCTTTCGTGACCGGCGGCAACCATAATGCGGTGATTCCAGCTTCATTCAACTCGGAAGCCCGTTCTTTCAATCGCTTCCAATGCTTCTGGTCAGCCGGGACGTGCCATTCAAAAAATTGCATCATCGTATGATTTCGTTCCATCTCGCTTCGCCTCATTTCATATTTTTCAAAAAACAAAATGCTAACGGATATTTACCCAGGACTTCGGATTTGAAAACTAAAAATGAAAACAAAAAAACAGCTTTCATCTGAAAGCTGTTCACAAATGGACCCTGTAGGACTTGAACCTACGACCGGACGGTTATGAGCCGTCTGCTCTAACCAGCTGAGCTAAGGGTCCTAATTGGTAGCGGCGGAGGGAGTCGAACCCACGACCTCACGGGTATGAACCGTACGCTCTAGCCAGCTGAGCTACACCGCCACGTTGTTATACAGTAATAATATACTGAATGAAGTCCCCACTGTCAATCAAAAGTCACATCTAACCAAAAAGTCCCTCCCGTTCAGATGAGCGAGAGGAACCAATCATGTGTTAGACCGTTACTTCATTGGCAGCATCTTCAAGCGTGATTTCTGTGATGTTCATCGCGTGGTCACCGATGCGCTCCAAGTTCGAGAGCATATCCACGAAGAACATCCCGGCTTGACCGTCGCACTCGCCTGTGTTCAAGCGGACGACGTGATTTTTACGGAATTGACGTTCAAGCATGTCGAGTTTCGCTTCCATCTCGATGACTTGACGGGCTTCGACCATGTCGCCGCTCGCAAGCGTTTGAAGCGACTTCTCAAGCGTGGCACGAGTCAAATCGTACATCTCCGTCAACTCTTTTTGAGCGTCGGCCGAAAGATTGACGCGCGTTGCCGTCTTATAGTCGATCAACTCGATGATGTTCTCGACGTGATCACCGATTCGTTCAATATCATTGATCGCATGCATGAGTGTCTTGTGTTCTTGTGATTCTTGTTCTGTCAAATCGACAGCGGCAAGCTTCACAAGGTAATCCGTGATTTTTGAGTTGAGTGAGTTGAGCGCGTCTTCGATGTGCGCCGACTTCTCAGCATGTTTCTTATCACCAGTTGCCATATATTTGCGTGCTTCATCGAGACCAAGTTTAGCGAAATCACCCATGCGGATGACTTCATATTTAGCTTGCTCGACAGCAATCGATGGCGACTGTTGGATGAAAATTGGATCCAAATGCTGTGCTTTCGTATCGACGATTGAATCTTCCCCCGGTACGAATTTCGTCACGATCCATGCGATCGTTCCGATGAACCAGAACTGGATGAACGTGTTGACGACGTTGAACGTCCCGTGAGCGAAAGCGATTTGCATCTTGTCTTCGATTGCTAAGAGATCTGTGACCCAGTGGATATATTGCGTAAACGGAATCAACAAGATCATGAAGATTGTTGTTCCAATCAAGTTAAAGATAACGTGGGCTGCTGCTGCACGACGGGCCGCGACCGAAGCACCAATCGAAGCAAGAATCGCCGTGATCGTCGTACCGATGTTATCCCCGAACAAGACCGGGAGTGCCGCGTCGAGTTGAATCGATCCACCAGAGTACAATTCTTGCAAGATTCCGATCGTCGCTGATGACGATTGGACGATGACCGTGAAGACCGTACCGACGACGACACCGAGGAACGGGTTGTCACTCATCGATTGCGTCAAGTCGATGAAGTATTCGCTCGAACGAAGCGGCTTCATCCCGCTGCCCATGAGTTCAAGACCGTAGAACAGCATCCCGAACCCGAAGAAGATTTGACCCAAATGTTGCAATTTCTCTTTTTTAAAGAAGAACAGGAGAATCGCACCGATAGCGATAATCGGTAACGCGTAGGCACCGACGTCGAAACCGATGATGAACGCCGTCACCGTCGTTCCGATGTTCGCCCCCATGATGACCCCGATTGCTTGACGGAGTGTCATAAAGCCGGCACTGACAAGGCCGACCGTGATGACCGTCGTACCTGATGATGATTGAATTAAGACCGTTACAATGATCCCGGCTAGTACTCCGAGGAACGGATTCGATGTATACTTATCAAGGATGTCGCGCAGGCGGTTACCTGCTGACTTTTGGAGGCCGTCTCCCATCGATTTGATACCGAAGAGGAAGATTCCTAATCCTCCAAAAAACATGAATAACATTTCTTGCAAATTGTATTCCACGATTTTTGTACTCCTTTTGATTGTGAATTAGTTGTGTTTGCTTGGTTTTTATTGCCCTACTCATTATGCCCGCATCACCCATTCGATGTAAACAGGTTTAATGTTAAGGTTTTATTAAACCACTGTATGAATTATATATGTTTTACGTGAATTGTACTATAACAGATTGGAGTTTGATTTTATGCTCAAAACGACGTCACAGTTTCTCCGCCACAGCCTCTTCCCGTCCAAGCAGGCGTTACGGTTGCGCCTCGCCCCACTCCACGCCTATATGTTGGCGAGTCTCGTCTTGACGGTTGTGGTCACGATGCTCGATTACATCGTATTACAGCCTGACTTCTTTTGGCCGATGTGGATATTTTTACATGGCTTCGCCATCTTCTTCTTCTATATGGGGTTCGTCGCGCTCAGTGCCCTTCTCGTCCAACTCGCCACGAGATGGCGCACGAAGAAGACGTGGCCGTATCGCCAAGCTTGGCCGTACGCAGTCGCGATGACGATGCTTCCAGTCCTCCTCCTGGTTATCTTGTACCATGTCGCGCCTCCATTGACTTGGCTCGGAGTTCTCTTATCCCTCGTCTATTTGATTGTTCCGTTGCGTCATATCCCCGTCAAATCGAAGTCATCAAACAAGCCGGACAACGCACGTTTGCGTTGAACCGGCTTTCTATCGTTATAACGTCGGTGCCAAATCAGATAATACGGTTTGAAGCCGTTGACTTTGTTTGCCTAAGTCGACCCCTGCGCCTTGTAACGTCTGTTGTACGTCCGACCAACCCTCAACGCCTTCATATAATTCGTCTAATTTGCGTTCGAGCGCCACTCCGACTTCTTTTAATTGTTCATTCGCTTCCGCCATATGTAGTAATTGATGTCCCGTGGCGGTCGTTTGCTCGGTGATGGATTGGAATTGCGTCATTTGTCTTCTCATTTCCTGGTCGATTGTTTCAATCCCGCCTTCAACCCGGCGCAACGTCTCGCCTAAATAAAAGATATCTTCTTCGAAGCGTTTCATCTCATTGAAAATCTCGGCCCGCTCCAAGCGAATGGCTTCGATGGCAGCCACGGCCGACAGCGTCGATTCGTTCGTGAACGACTGATAAGATTGACTCGTCGACGCGACGGTCGCAGCAACTTGCTTGAACCCCGTCACTTGTTGTTGATTCGCTTCAAGTTGTCGCATAAAGACCGGTAGACTCGATTCAAAAGCGGTCGACGTCTCGAGCATCGTCAACAACGAACGTTTCCATAGTCCGATAAACGTGTTGTACTCTCGTTCCAAACTTCGCATTTCAAACGATTTTGCGTGAAGTTCAACCTCTGAGAACGAACGCGTGGCGACTGATTCGCGAAGCCGGACCGCAAATGCCGTCAACGGCTTGATTTCACGCCGAATCATGAACGAGAATAAGCCAATCATCATAACGAGCATGACCGTGATTGCGACGAAAACAAGTTCTCTTAAATTCCACATCGTGCCGAGCACCGACTGTTTCATGACGACAATCGCATAATGGGCTTTCAACTCGGGAATCGGTGCCGTAACGATAAACACGTCTTTTTGTTCGCTAACACTCACATCGTTCGCCATGATGTCATCCATACGGTTCATAAACCGATCCTCCACTTGTCGACCGCTCAATTGCTCGACTTGTGTGTCGCGCAATAAATATTGACTCGCTTCTAAACCATCCGCCGACAAAAAGGAAGCTTGTTGCATATACATCGACTTCAACGCCCGGTTCAGCACTTTCTCATTCGCGACGTACGCCCCATACGTCGCCTTGACCGTTTCGCGGACGACGGTCGCTTCACGATGTAGCCGTTTCTCAACCTCGCTCGTCAACAACTGCTCCGCTTTCAAAGCGAACCAGCCGAACACGGTTAAAAACAGGACGAGCATGACCGGCATCAACGTCCATAGCAAGCGATGGCTCATCGTCTTCTCCGCCTGTCGCTTCCTACCCCATATTTGTTTCAATCGTTCCAACATGATACATTCCACCTTTTCAGACGTCATTTCTTTGAATATATCGGTCCTGAGACGGTGGAAAATTATGAAGCATCTGTTAAGATAACGTTAGCGTTTTGTAAGAGCACACCGATCAAGCGCTTGCCGGGTGCTTTTTCACAAACATTTCGTTATGATAATAAGGAAACCACTCATCTTAAATCGATTGGAACCTTTCCAAAAGAAGGAGATTACGTATATGTCAGAAATTTTGCATCGTTCATTAACCCGTCCGATCCGTGTCGGCAACCTCATCATCGGTGGATCCAATGAAGTCGTCATCCAGTCGATGACGACAACAAAAACTCATGACGTCGAAGCAACCGTCGCTGAGATTTTACGTCTCGAAGAAGCGGGTTGCCAAGTCGTACGCGTCGCTTGTCCTGACGAGCGTGCGGCTGACGCCCTCGCTGAAATTAAGAGCCGCATCAACATCCCGCTCGTCGTCGATATTCACTTTGACTACAAATTGGCGCTCAAAGCCATCGAGAGCGGTGTCGATAAAATCCGCATCAACCCGGGTAACATCGGCCGCCGCGAGAAAGTCGAAGCGGTCGTCAACGCTGCTAAAGCAAAAGGTATCCCGATTCGAATCGGTGTCAACGCCGGCTCACTCGAAAAGCAGTTCCTTGAAAAGTACGGTTATCCGACGGCTCAAGGAATGGTCGAGAGTGCCATGCACCACGTCAAGATTTTGGAAGATCTCGGTTTCTATAACACGATCATCTCGCTCAAGGCATCTGACGTAAACCTCGCCCTCGAAGCATATACGCTCGCAGCCAAGACGTTCGATTACCCGCTCCACGTCGGAATCACGGAATCAGGCCCGCTCTTCTCAGGATCACTCAAGTCTGCTGCCGGCCTCGGGGCAATTCTTTCGCTCGGTATCGGTTCGACGGTCCGTGTCTCACTATCTGACGACCCGGTCGAAGAAATCAAAGTCGCCAAAGAAGTGCTCAAATCGTTCGGTCTCGCGGCTAACGCAGCGACACTCATCTCATGCCCAACATGTGGACGCATTGAGATCGACTTGATTTCGATCGCCAAAGAAGTCGAGGAGTATATCCAAAACATCAACGTCAACATTAAAGTTGCCGTTCTCGGCTGTGCAGTAAACGGACCAGGGGAAGCCCGTGAAGCTGATATCGGGATCGCCGGCGCCCGCAACGAAGGCCTTCTCTTCCGTCACGGGAAAATCATCCGGAAAGTACCCGAAGCCACGATGGTCGAAGAATTGAAAAAAGAAATCGACGCCATCGTCGCTGAAAAATTGGCCGCACGTGAACTCGAAGAGCAAGAGCTCGCCAACCAATCTAACTAATCCTTTGCCCGCTCGGTTGCAACCGAGCGGGCTTTTGGTACAATAAGGGTTATGAGCAAGGAGGGACGAATATGCACATTGGAATTGACCTCGACGGAACCGTCACGGATCCGCAAAGTTGTTTTCATTATATGAACGATGCGCTCGGATACGCCATCGATTATCATCAGGCGACCGAATACGAGCTGCATACTTATACAGATATGACACAAGAAGCGTTTTGGCGCTTCATGATTGAACAAGGTCATGAGGAAGCGATTTATCGTCGCTCACTTCCGCATTCCGAAGTGAACGCCGTCTTATGGAATATGCGCAAGTCGCACCGCCTCCATTACGTCACGGCTCGGAGCGAGGCCGTGCGCGCTGTCACCGAGGAGTGGATTCGACAGCATGAACTCCCACTCGACTCCCTCATCATGACGGGGAGTCATGACAAGGTCGGTGTCGTCAAACAGCTCGACCTCGACTTGTTTATGGAAGACCGCTATGAGAACGCGATCTCCATCCATGAACAGACGTCGATTCCGGTGCTGTTGTTCGACGCCCCGTATAATCGTAAGCCGTTGCCGACCGGCGTGAAACGGATCTCCACGTGGAGCGAGGCCCAACACATCGTGCGTCACATCGAGACGACGAATTCAATCACCATCTAAACTAAAAAAGAGGAATCCCGAGTGGGTTCCTCTTTTTTAGATGCGTCCGATCGCTTCGATGACATCGGTCGCGAGCACGCTCGCCGGATGAACCTGTTCGCTCGCCTTTCTCGCCGCGAGCGCATGCCAGAGAACCGCTTGCTCATTCGGGGACTTGTCGGTTTGTAAGCGGTCCGTTCTCGCCCATAACGCGAGCAACATCCCCGTCAACACGTCCCCACTACCACCTTTCGCGAGCGCTGAAGCCTCGACCGTATTGACCGCCCCGGTACCATCCGGATTGACGATGAGGGTAAACGTCCCTTTCAAGATGAGATGGACCCCGTGCGTCATCGCAAATTCTGAGGCAACTTGAAATCGATTCGCTTCGATCTCGTCGACTGATTTATCGATCAAGCGCGCCAGTTCACCCGGATGCGGAGTCAGCGTGAGCGGGCCAGATGCCTCGAGACGCTCTTTCGTCAGCGCTCCGGCATCGACGATGAGCGGCGCGCTCACATTGCTGATGAGTGGCCACAATCGCTCGAGACGCTCGTCATCGATGAGGCCAGGACCGATCGCCGTGGCAGCGTAGTCCTTGTCCGGCAACTCGTCGATGTCGTAATACATTGCCTCCGGCAAACTCGAGGCGAGCGCGAGCGCCTCATGCGGGATGGCCAAATCGAGCAGACCGACTCCCGTCCGGAGCGCCGACCGTGCCGCCAAGAACGGGGCGCCGATCAAATGACGACTTCCGCCAATCAAGCGACCGTGGCCATACGTATTTTTATGACTATAGGAATCCCGTTCGAGTAGGTTGCGGTCAAAGTCTAATCCGGTCAGCACACGCCATCTTGACGTATGCGGCAGTCCGATTTCAACGACCTCGACCTTGCCGTAATACAGCGCGGTCCGTTTTAAAAACGCGCTTCGCTTATAGCCGTGGAGCGAAAACGTCATCTCCGCCTCAACGGCGTGACCGTCAAAGTTGATTGCGTCGTCACTCGGGACTCCGGACGGGACATCGATTGCCACGACGGGTGCTTGTTGCTTGCGTATCCATGTGATCACGTCACGGGCCTTACCCGTGACCGGACCATGGAAACCGACTCCGAACAATGCATCGATGACGTGATCGGCGTCTTGTGGCTCATCGCTGACCGTGACAAACTGTCGCGCATACTGTGCATGCCTGCTGCCTTCTGTCGATTTCGGTTCACCGAACGGGGCATAGACAGTGACGGCATGACCTCGTTGCGCCAATTCGCGCGCCACGACCCAACCGTCTCCCCCATTGTTGCCCGCTCCACAGACGACGAGGACGGACGTTCTCGACTTGAAGGTAAGACGTGCCGCCAAGGCCGAGGCCGCCCGTTCCATCAAGACGTCAGCCGGCATGCCATGTCGGAGCGCCGTCTCATCGGCCTGCTTGATTTCAGCTGCCGTGTAAATCATTCCGACTCCCCCTCTCGTGATTCGACAAAAAAGGGATTGCATGAACAATCCCTTTATGGTCACTTACATTGTTTACAATACCCATAAATCTCGAATTTATGATCGACGACTTCAAAATCAGGGTCGAGCGTCTCGACGTAGCGCATCGGACAGAGTTCGAGCAACTTCGTCTTACCACAACCTCGACAAATGAGATGGTGATGGTGATGATTCGATCCGCAGGTGACACGGAACGCTTTTTCCCCGTTCAACTCGGTCGCCTCGAGCAGACCTTCTTCGGCGAACGATTTCAAGTTGCGGTACACCGTGTCAAAACTCATCGTCGGATGCTTTGAGCGCATATAATCGAGGACGTCTTTCGCACTGACATAGCGTTCTTCCGCTGCGAGAAAGGCAAACATCTCGATCCGTTTCGGCGTCACTTTGAGCGACGAGGACTGCAAGCGGGCCAACTGTTCAGTTTCCTTCATAGCGAACCTCCTTTTTCCGGGCGATCCCGAATCGCTCGGCCAACATGACGACGGCCAAAATCAAGACGGCGAGCAAAACGATGACACCGCCTGGGGCGACATCAAGTTCATAGGCGAGCACGAGCCCACCGATTGTCGCAACCTCACCGAAGACGATCGACCAAAGAATCGTCTGTTTAAAGCTGTTTGTGAACCGGAGTGCAGCCGCGACCGGCAGCGTAATGAGACTCGATACGAGAAGCGTACCGACGATGCGCATGCTGACTGCGATGACGAGTGCGACGACGAACATGAACAACACATGCAATATCGTGCTCGGCAAACCGGACACTTTGGCTTGTTCCTCATCGAACGACAAGAACAACAGCTGTTTATAAAACATGACGATGACGAGCAAGGTGATACCGGCCACCGCCAAAATCAACCAAATATCCGACAGACTGACCGCAGAAATCGATCCGAACAACAGCGTCGATAAATCAATTGAAAATCCACGCGATAGCGAGATGAAGATGGCACTAAGCCCCATCCCTGCCGACATCATGATGGGAATCGACAACTCTTGGAAGTGCACATATTTCCCGCGAAGCCAGTTCAGCCCGAGTGCTGCGAGGACGGATACGAGCGTCCCGAGGTAAAGGGGATTCAACTCGTTGAACAGTAAAACGTACTGTCCGAGAAATAGACTGAACGATATTCCGGCAAGCGTCATGTGGGATAGCGCGTCGGCAATCAGGCTCATCCGTCTGACGACGACAAATGAGCCGATGAGCGGTGCGGTGAACCCGATGACGACGGCTGCGATGAACGCATAACGTAAAAAGCTGTACGTAAACAGATCCGCAATCATGACGTACCTTCATGGACGAGCACTTTGACCGGATATGGCTTGATCGCGGTCAATTCGCCGAGTTCACTATATTCTTTCAATCCACAGTTGCACGCCATCCGTCCATGGTCGAGATGGACGACTTTCGTGACGAGGTCGGTGACGATGTTCAAGTCATGGGTGACCAGAATGAACGTACATGTCGTATGTTCACGCAACAGATGAAGCACTTCGTAGAAGTCGCGCAAATGCTTCTGGTCGACGCCGACCGTCGGCTCATCCAAGATCAGCAGGTCCGGCTGATTGACGATGGCCCGGGCGATAAAGACGCGCTGTTGTTGCCCACCAGACAAGCTACCGATCTTCCGATGCCGGAACTGCCACATGTTGACTGTCTCAAGGGCGTTTTGAATGGCCGCCTTATCCTCGATGTTCAAACGCTTGAACAAACCGAGCCGTCCATAGCGGCCCATGGCAACGACTTCCTCGACCGTCACCGGAAAACCCGAGTTAAACGATGCCGCTTTTTGGGAAACGTAACTGATACGGGACTTGTCTTTGAACTGGCCTTGAGGGCGTCCAAATAGTTCCACTGTCCCGGTTTGTGGGGATAACAGTCCGAGAATCGTTCGAATCAATGTCGATTTCCCGGATCCGTTCTCCCCGACGACAGCAACGAAGTCGCCTTGTTTAATATCGATGGACACGTCCTGTAGCGCGGCGGTCCCATCGTAGTGATAGGAAACATGATTTAATTTTACGACGGATGTCGTCATAAGCTACCCTTCTCTCGTGTTATAAATCGTAATCATTTCTACTTGCTTGGCGTCTGTATTATACAGAATATCAGGCGAGGCTTCAAGTATGAGGCGATGAGAGAGGATGGTCGGTCCGTCCGTATGAAATGCATATGTCTTTTCAGGATCTTCGTTGTACACTAGAGATAACGCAGAGGGGGTTTTTCCGTGGAGAAAAAGCTAGCAGTCATCGATATCGGATCGAACTCGATTCGAAACGTCATCTTTGAAGTGAACGGGCACGGCCAATATTTCGAACGACTGAACGTAAAAGAAGTGGCCCGGTTATCGAGTCATATTACCGACGACAATGAACTGTCCGATTCCGGCATCGAGGCGCTCATCGAGACGCTCAACCATTTCCGCTGGTTGAACGATCATCATGGAGTTAAAGAAGTACTGCCGGTCGCGACAGCCGCCATCCGTAACGCCAGCAATTCTGAAGCCATCTTAGAGGAAGTGCGACAGGCGACAGGGATGGAGATTCGACTGTTGAGCGATTATGAAGAAGCCTTTTACGGCTATTCAGCCATCGTCAATTCGACGTATATCGAGGATGGCTATTCGGTCGACATCGGCGGCGGTTCGATGGAAGTGACGTACTTCAAAGACCGTGAACTCGTCTTCTATCACAGTTTTCCATTCGGCGCCGTCACGTTGACCGAAGACTTCATGAAAGGTGACACGCTCTCAAAAGACGAGCGCAAGCAACTGACGTCGTTTTTGAAGAAGTCGTTCAAAGACATCGACTGGCTCGTGCCGCATGGCATTCCGCTCGTCGGAGTCGGAGGGACCGCTCGAAACCTCGTCCGGGTCGAACAGTCGCTATCGTTGTTCCCGCTCGAAGGCATCCATCAATACACGATCGGAGCCGACCGCTTGCATGAAGTCGTCGATGAGCTCATCGATATGTCGAGTAAACAGTTGGGCCGGCTTGACGGGTTGTCGAAAGACCGAATCGATATCATCGCCCCGGCTGTGACCGCCATCGATGAACTGGCGAAATATTTGAAAGTGCCTGAGTTCATGATGAGCAATAACGGACTACGCGAGGGCTTGTTCTATGAGTACTACTTAAAGGAAAACAATCGGGTCCGTTTCGATGACGTCAAAGAAGAAAGTTTCCGCCATTTCGAGAAACAGTACGCCGTCGACCCGGTCCGGCATCAACACTTGATTCATCTGGCCCGTCAAATTTATACCGGCCTGATTGAAACAAAGACGATCAAACCGAAACCGTTCGAACCCGGCCTGTTAGAAGGGGCCTGTCGCCTCGCCTACGTCGGGGAATATATCGACCATAACAACAAGAGTGACCACACGTTCCACTTGATCACGACGAACGACTTTAAAGGGATGAACAATGAGGACCGGCTCGCACTCGCCTTGGTGACGTCATATAAATCGCGCCGCCTGCTCGAACAACACATCGAGGGCTTCCCGGAATGGTTCGACTCGAAGATGTTGAAGAGCTTAGAGCTGCTCGGCTCGATCGTCAAACTCGTCGATGCGCTCGACTTGACCGAACGTCAAGTCGTCGAGGACATCGACGTCTCTTCGACGGACGAGGGACTCGTCTTCACGCTTCATACGCACAGCTCGCCGCGTTTTGAAGTCCAGCGCGGCATCCGTCATAAAAAACATTTGGAACGTGCCATCGACCAAACCATCGAGTTACGTGTGGAGGAGAGAGATTCATGACCATCTACTTACCCGAACATTTCAATAACCGCGAGCTCAGTTGGCTGAGCTTCAACGAACGCGTCCTCCAAGAAGCGATGGACGAACGCAACCCGCTCATGGAACGGTTGAAGTTTCTCGGCATCTTCAGTTCGAACCTCGACGAGTTTTACATGGTCCGTTTCGGCGGATTGAAAGATGAAGTGCTCGCCGGCTTCAACCGTCCGGAAGACAAGGCCGGGTTGACACCGAAACAGCAAATCAAAGCCATCTCCATCAAAGCTCAGGAACTCGTGGAGGTCCAGTACGCGACATATAAGAAAATCGTCAAACAGCTCGCCTCGGAGAACGTCCGCTTCCTACGGCCGAAACATTTGAACAAAGAACAGCTCGACTTCGTCAAGTTATACTTCCGGACCCACGTCTTCCCGGTGTTGACGCCGATTGCCGTCGACGCTTATCGACCGTTCCCGATGCTGTTGTCCAAATCACTCAATATCGCCGTCGAGATTGCCTCGACCGATGAAGGCAAAAAACGGCTCGCCCTCGTCCAGGTACCTGCCGTGTTGCCGCGTTATCTCGAATTGCCGACAGAGGACGAGGACCATACCGATTTGATGTTGCTCGAGGACGTCATCATCCAGTTCATCGACTCGCTGTTCAAAGGTTTTGAAGTCGAGTCGACTATGCCGTTCCGGATCACACGGAACGCGGATATGCCGTTCCATGAGGAAGGAAGCCGCGACGTCCTTAAACAAATTGAAAAAGAGTTGAAGAAACGGCGTTATGGTGTCGCGATACGCCTTGAGGTTCAGCAACGATCGCTCAGTAAAGAGCTATTGTTCATGCTTCAAGACGTGCTCGACTTGCATGACCGCGACATCTTCCTCGTCGACGGCCCAATCGATTTGACGTTCCTGTTTGGGGTGTATAACAAGATTGGTATCGAATACGATGACATGATCAATGAGACGCTCATCCCGTTCGTCCCAGAAGGACTCGAGCCGGGGAAAGACTTGTTCCAAGCGTTACTCAAACGCGACTATTTGCTCCACCACCCGTACCATTCGTTCGACCCGATCGTCCGCTTCATCGCCCAAGCCGCCAAAGACCCGAACGTGCTCGCCATCAAGCAGACGCTCTATCGTGTCTCTGGTGACTCACCGATTATCAAGGCGTTGACCGACGCCGCCGAGAGCGGGAAACAAGTGACCGTTCTTGTCGAATTGAAGGCCCGGTTCGATGAGGAGAAGAACATCCAATGGGCGAAACAGCTCGAGAAGGCCGGCGCCCACGTCATTTATGGCTATAAAGAGTTGAAGACACACTCGAAGATCACGCTCGTCGTCCGCATCTTAGAAGGCGGGGTGCTGCAGCGGTTCGTTCATCTCGGTACCGGCAACTATAACGACTCGACCGCCAAACTGTACACAGACATCGGTTTGTTGACGACAAATGAAGAACTCGCCGAAGATGCGACCAACTTCTTCAACTGGCTCTCCGGTTACGGCGAACGCCCGTCATGGCACAAGTTCGAGACGTCACCGGACGACATGCACGACTTCTTCCTTCAAAAGATTGACGAAGAGATTAAACTGCATGAGAAATACGGGAACGGTCGCATCGTCGCCAAGATGAACTCGATCACCGACAAGCCGATCATCACAAAACTGTATGATGCCTCACAGGCCGGGGTCAAAATCGATTTGATCATCCGTGGCATCTGTTGTTTACGTCCCGGGATCAAAGGCATCTCGGATAATATCCGCGTCGTGTCCATCATCGACCGGTATTTGGAGCACTCGCGCATCTTCTACTTCTATCAAAACGGGAAAGAAGACTTGTATTGCTCATCAGCCGACTGGATGACGCGCAACATGCGCAAACGGATCGAGATCCTCTTCCCGATTCTTGACGCGGGACACAAGTCATACATCAAAGATATGCTCGCGCTGCAACTCGTCGATAACGTGAAAGCGAGAATCCAGCGTGCTGACGGCAGTTACGTCTATTTGAAACAAGAGGCCGGACAAGAGCGCATCCAATCACAAATCATCATCCATCAATACACGGGCGGGCGCTGGAACAACATCCCGAGCGTGTTTGAGCGCGAACCGTCGAACTGGGCCGAACGGGAAGTCCTCCGCTTGCGAGCCGAAAATGAGAAAATGACAGATGACTGATGTTAGACTTCTCAAATGAGAATGAACATTGTATAATGAACTCGGTTACCTGTTAGTTAAGCGTTTTCATTTCGATTATGGAGGAATCATTCATGCAAGAAATCCTATTGTCATTGCTCGCTGGTCTCATTTGTGGCATGATTTTCACGGCCTTGAAGTTGCCGCTCCCTGCCCCGCCGGTCTTACCGGGCGTCATCGGCATCTTCGGTGTGTTTCTTGGGATGAAAGTATATCAATTCGCACTCGCGAACTGGCCATTTTAATTCAAAAAACGAAGCCCGCGGGCTTCGTTTTTTTTATAGATCATAATGTCTCGCTTTGTGACACGTCGGGCAGAGCCACGTGCCACTCCCTGCTTCGAGATGATACTCCATCAAACGAATCCCGGTCGGCCCGAAACGGTTCATGTCATCCCCGCACGCTTCACAGATGGCCGTCGGGGCGAGCTGTGACACTGCCTGCTCTTCGGTCAAGTGAGCAGTGAACGTCTCCCGGGTCCACTTGGCAGACGGGACGCGGTACCCTTGCTCCCATTTGGTGCGGATGACAGCGTCCGTGTCTTCCTCGTACATACCTGATTGAAGCAACGGATGATGGAAATCAAGACCGACCACGTCGACGAGGCTATACGCCTTCGTCTCTGGTCCCGCCTCCGTCCGCCAATAGCGGTCGGCCGGGCGCTTGGTCATCTCGACGAGCATGACTTCGACTTCAGCCACGATACCGTATCCGAGAATCTCAATCCAAGCTGTCCCATCTTCGAGCCGGCCTTCCACATAGAACGGGCTCGCTTCCTGAAAGTAGATCGGGAGCGCGGACCAGACATCATACTCGTTCGGATCGATTCGGATGATGTTCATCTTACTGGTGCGCGAGCGTGAACTGTTCGCGCCATTCGGCATCGAATCGGTTCGCCCGGAACATCTCGATCTCTTGTTTGTACGGTGCCACTTTCGTTTTCTCACTGATCGGGATATACGGCGTCTCCAAAATTTTTGGCAAGTGGGTGAACGCCTCGTGGTGGATGATCCGGTTCAACGTGTCGAAGCCGATTTCGCCATAGCCGATATTCTCATGACGGTCTTTTTTCGCGCCGCGCACGTTCTTCGAATCGTTGACGTGGATGACGCCGAGACGGTCCAGTCCGACGATTTGGTCGAACTGTTCAATGACACCGTCCAAATCGCCGACGAGGTCATAACCCGCGTCATGAACGTGACATGTGTCGAAACAGACCGAGAGCCGGTCGTTGTGCGTCACCCCGTCGATGATCGTTGCCAGTTCTTCGAACGTCTTGCCGAGTTCGCTGCCTTTTCCGGCCATCGTCTCAAGTGCGATTTTCACGGTCTCGTCACCGGTGAGCACCTCGTTCAAGCCTTCGATGATGCGTGCCAAGCCGACGTCTTCCCCTGCACCGACATGCGCGCCCGGGTGAAGGACGACGTGACGTGCGACTTGGAGCGCTTCGGCCCGTTTGATTTCGGCGGCCAAAAACGAGACGGCGAGTTCGAACGTCTCCGGTTTCGTCGTGTTGCCCAAGTTGATGATATACGGGGCATGGACGACGATCTCGTTGATGTCGTGCGCCGCCATATGGGCGAGCGCCGCCTCGATATTCAAATCCTCGATTGGCTTGCGCCGTGTGTTTTGGGGCGCACCCGTATATACCATCATCGTGTTAGCGCCGTATGAGACGGCTTCTTCACTGCCAGCGAGCAACATTTTCTTACCGGATACAGAAACGTGGGAACCAATTTTTAACATAGTCATTTCTCCTTCATTCTCATCTGTCCTTAGTGTACACAAAAAGAAGAATCGACTCCACGAAGTCGATTCTTCTTTTGCTTAGCGTCGGTTCTTTTTACGAACTTCGCGACGTTCCTTACGTTGGCTCTGCATATGCTCACGTGAGGCCGTCTCTTTCAATTTATACTTGAACTTCTTCTTGTAACCAGGTTTGACCTTTTTCTTCGCCTTCTTGATTTCGCCCGCCATCCGGCTGTGCGCCGTTTGCGAGACTTTCATCTTCCGGTCGGTCGTGCGGCGTTTGCGTGTCTTGATCTCTTGAAGCGATCCGTTCTTCAAATCGACGTGCTTGAACGTGAATCCACGCTCTTCGAGTCGATTGATTGGACCGTTCTCGTGATCTTCATACAGCGTGTACGCTTCGCCAGTCTCACCAGCGCGGCCCGTCCGGCCGACACGGTGCGTATAGAAGTCGAGGTCTTTCGGAATGCCGAAGTTGATGATGTGCGACACACCTTTAATATCGATGCCGCGCGCCGCCAAGTCGGTAGCAATCACGAACTGATATTTCGCGTCGTTGATGTCTTTGATCGCTTGCTTCCGGCGACGGGCTTGCATGTCCCCATGAAGCGTGCCGACGTTGAGTCCCGCCTCGCGGAACGACGTCTCCAACTCATCCGCATCTTGTTTCGTGTTCGTGAACACGAGACAGACGAACGGGTTGATCGCTTTTGCGATGTCGACCGTCAATGCCTTGCGGTCACGGTGACGGACCGGGATGACGTGATGCTTGATTTTCGGAACGACGCGGTGCTCTTCACTCGCTTCCGCGTAACGCGGGTCATGCAAATATTTCTTCAAGAACGGTTGTAGCTTCTCAGGAATCGTCGCTGAGAAGACCATCGTTTGAAGTTTCTCTGGCAACGACTGCGCGATGCGGTCGACTTCAGGCAAGAAGCCCATGTCGAGCATTTGGTCGGCTTCATCGACGACGAAATGCGTGACTTTGTGCGGGAATAACGCTTGGACTTTCATCAAGTCGAGTAGACGACCTGGTGTCCCGATGATCAGTTGTGGTGGGTTTTTCATCTTGTCGATTTGTCGTTCCCGGTCAGTTCCTCCGACAATCAGACTTGTTTTAATGTAGTCCGGCTGTTTGACGAGGAGCGTTTTCAACTCTTCGTGAATCTGCCATGCGAGTTCGCGCGTCGGTGCGACGACGATGGCTTGGACCGATTCTTCTTTCGGATCGATTGCTTCTAAAATAGGTAAGAGGAACGCAAGCGTCTTCCCCGTCCCGGTTTGTGATTTCCCAATGATATCGCGGCCATTCATCGCAGCCGGAATAATCCGGGCTTGAATGTCCGTCGGTACTGTGATGCGCTTTTCTGTCAAGGCATCGACGATAAACGGTAACAATTTGAACTGTTGGAAGCTGTTCAATCGATACACCTCCTGTTTCTTTCCACTTTTCCTAGCATAGCGGAATCTAATCATTTGTCAATTAATCTTTTGCGAGCCCTTCGTACAAATAGCTCGACGAATAGTAGTGTGACGCAATTTTCTTGCCGTTCAAATGATGTTCGAGCGCCTTGAATCCGACCTCGATCATTTCGTTCGGTGATTGGACGACGGTCGCATCGACTTTCCCGCTATGAATCAGCGGATAAATGCCGGTCACACCGTCGACCGATACGAGCGTTTTGTCACTGAGGCCATGGCTTTCGAGGGCCCGGACGACACCGAACGTATTGTCATCATTGTGAGAAAAGACGGCATCGAACGGAATACCGGCATCGAGCCACCGAGACATCTCGATCTCGGCTTGGAACGTGTCGTAATTACCCGTGATCGAGGCGACGACTTGCAGGTTGTCGTTGGCCTTGTCATATTCCGTCAACCCGAGGCTCCGATCGATCGTCGAACGGACTTTGGCGGTCCCTCTCACTTCGACGACACGAATCGGACGGTCGAGCCCAGCGTGTTGGGCGGCGATATGGTTCGCTGCCATCCGGCCGATCTCGACGTTATCGGACATGACCGACGTCAAGACGCTGTCATGGTCGATCATCCGATCGATGGCGATAATCGGAATACCCTCCCGTTCGGCCCGTTCGAGCGATGGCCGGATGAATGCTTCATCGAGCGTCGTCACGAAAATCGCTTCGACCCCGCGGTCGATCAGCGCGTCCAATTTTTCTTTCTCCAGGACACGGGAATCCTCACTCGTCGTCGGGACAGGGATAAAACCTTTTTGATTCGCCGTCCGGACGAACGCGGCCAACAGTTTATTGGCATGCTCATGCTTTTCACTGACGAATACGAAACCGACTTCATTATTTTCTCGCGCCCGTTCCGGTAATTGGATTGACGTAATCAATAGAATCGATAGCGCCCAGACGATCGGCAGCCAAAGCCAGTAATGTTTGAACCCTTTCGTCATGGGTGCGACCGCCTTGGGATTTTAATCATCATGGCCGTACCTTCTCCTTCAACACTTTCAATTTCCATGTGACCGTTCACGGCTTTCAAGTATTCCCGAATCATGTAGAGCCCTAAGCCGTTGCCGTTCTCTTTCGTTGTATAAAACGCGGACCCGACCGACTTGACTTGAGATTCGGTCATCCCGATCCCATTGTCTTCGATCAAGAAGCGGTAGTCCCGTTCCGTGAATTGAATCGTGACCGTCACGACGCCGTCGGCACCTTTCGTATCGACGGCCTCGACCGCGTTTTTGAACAAGTTATAGATGATTTGGACGAGCATGTCGTTCGAGCAGTAAAACGGCGGCATATCGTTCGGGACGTTCAACTCCCAGTTCGTGACCCGCTTATAGCATTCGGCGTCGAGCAAGAATTCGAGGCGTTTCGCAAACTCGGTCATGTCGAGCCACTCTTCTTGTAGCTTCGCCTGGTCGGGCTTCGCGAGCGTGAGCATCGTCGTGATCAAATGGTTGGCCCGATCAAGTTCTGAAAGCGCGAGATCGAGCATGTCGCTGCTACTGTGCCCTTCTTTCACCATCTGCAACGTGATTTGGACCGGCGTGAGCGGATTGCGAATCTCGTGGGCAATCCCTGCCGCGAGCTGTCCGAGCGAGGCGAGCTTCTCTTGCTGCAACAATAGTTGCTGTTGACTGAGCTGTTCGCGTCGGGCCGTCTCCATGCGGCGGGAATAATCGTTGTACGTATCGAGCAGCGTCTCGACTTCTTTGGAGCCGGTCCGTTCGAGTTGGATCGGTTCGAGCGACTGTTGTTTCTTGATGTTTTGCACAAGTTCGAGCAGCGGACTTGTCAACGTCTTCGACAACAGTAGACCGACCATGATACTCAAGAAGAATGTCACGAGCGTAATCATCAAGTATTGCCATCGCGTCGCGTACACCGCTTCGTAGACCGAATCGGTACTATGCTTTGCGAGGACGCTCCATCCGTTGACACGCGCATCGGGCTCAAACATGAGGACATCGTCTTTCGTGCTGAACACCGAACGGACGTCGTAGGCGTCCGTCGCTTCGATGATGGACCGGGACAAACGCCGTTCTGCGTCCGTGACGAGATTGAACGAGGTCGACAATACTTCTCCCCGTTCATTCAACAAGTAGAGAATCATGTCATCATTCGCCGATTCAAGCATCCGACGATATAAATCGGAATTGAGCACGCTGATACTACCGCCGAACATCCCGATCATCCGGTTGTCTTCAAGCACCGGCACGTATAAATACGTCCCGACGTCACCCGAAATCGAAATCGGGTCACTCATAAACAAGTCGTTCCTGCCGCCGGTGAGCACCTCTTTAAATTTCGGATCACTCTTGAGCGTCAGCGCCGGTACTTGGCGTTGCGAGTACCACGTGAACGCATCGCCTTCTAAATCGTAATAAAAAATCGAGGTGAAGCTCGTCCGCTGATTCAAATAACCGGTGCGGATCCGCTCTTCGATATACGTCTCATTCCCGACGTAAGCACCGAGATAGACCAAGTCTTCGTATAGTTTACCGAGTCGCGTCTCCAGGTTTTCGATACTCCCGTCAATCGCGTAGTCGAATTGTTCTTTCGCCAGTTCTTCCGCGCGGGACACCGTCACGCGGTCGGCAGAGAAGGCTAATGAAGAGATGACAAGTCCTAGTATAATGAAGATAATAAATGTAATCTGAAAGAAGTACGATTTTCGAACTTCAAGCAATGTTCTTAGGCGTTCCACGGTGTCCCTCCTTTCTAACCTTAAGATTATAGCATGAATACACGGAAATCTTTTCGTATTTTCGAAACAATGTTAGACTAATACGTATGAAAGCATCGCGAAAGGAGCGTTCCTTACAAAATGAAAGTAAAAAAAATTAGTCCACGCGGATATTGCTACGGCGTCGTCGATGCCATGAAGCTCGCCAACGAAGCTGTGGCCAACCCAGATTTACCGCGTCCTATCCATATACTTGGCATGATTGTCCATAACCGTCATGTCACCCAAGCATTCGAGGAACTCGGCGTCAAGACGGTCGACGGTGAGGATCGAATGAAAGCACTCGAGACAATTGATCGTGGAACGGTCGTCTTTACCGCCCACGGCATCTCGCCGCTCGTGCGTAAGCGTGCCATTGAGAAAGGCTTGACGATTGTCGATGCCTCGTGCCCGGATGTACTGGTCACCCACGATTTGATTCGCGAAAAGACGGCTGTCGGTTATGAAGTCATCTACATCGGCAAGCATGGCCACCCGGAACCGGAAGGCGCGATGGGCGTCGCTCCAGGAAAAGTTCACCTCGTCCAATACGAGAGTGACTTCGAGGCGCTCCCGGCTCACCTGTATGATGCAAAAATTCTCGTCACGAACCAGACGACGATGAGCCAATGGGACGTCTCGGCCTTGATTGAGATGATTCAAGAACGGTATCCTCATGTCGAGGTCCACAACGAGATCTGTAACGCGACCCAAGTCCGGCAAGAAGCTGTCGCTGAACAAGCCGGTGACTGTGAACTATTGATCGTCGTCGGTGACCCGAAGTCGAACAACTCGAACCGTTTAGCCCAGGTCTCGAAAGAGATTGCAGGCACGAACGCCTACCGCATCGGCGACTTGAGCGAACTCGACCTGACTTGGCTCGAAGGTGTCGAAACGGTCGCCGTCACGTCAGGCGCGTCGACACCGACACCAATCACAAAAAAAGTCATCGACTTCTTGACCCAATATGACCCGCTCGATTTGAGCACGCACGATAAGACGCCATATCTTGAACTGCGCAGCATTCTTCCGAAAGTGAAGGCGCTCCGTAAATGACATGAACCCCCGTCCTCTCATGAGGTCCGGGGGTTTTTCGTTTAATCATCAGTAGAAGCGGAACGGGTTTGTATCGGCTTCCGAAACAAACAATTCGACATCGAGTTTCGCACGTTCACACTTCTCGCGCATCACGTCGACGACGCCTTGCTTCATCACGCTCTCCACGTGATGACCCGGGTCGACGACAGAAAGTCCGAGCGCCATTGCATCGTGGGCCACATGGAAGTACAGGTCGCCCGTCACATACGCATCCGCACCTTTGAAATGGGCTGCCGATACGTATTTATTCCCGTCCCCGCCGAGCACCGCCACTTTCTCGATGATCCGGTTCGGATCGCCGACGACACGGACGGCTTCGACGTCAAAGCTCGTCTTGACGTGTTCGGCGAACGACTCAAGTGTGAGAGGCACCTCGAGACGTCCGATACGACCGAGGCCGAACACGGGCCCGTCAATGTCGTCACGAATCAAATCGTAGGCCACCTCTTCGTATGGATGCGCGTCCGTCATCGCCTTAAGCACTCTTTTCTTTTGGCTCTCCGTGACAATCGTCTCGATTTTCACTTCCTCGACATGTTCCGTCTTGCCGTGTTGGCCTAGATACGGGTCCGACCCTTCGAGTGGTGTGAACTGACCTTCTCCCGAGACGGTGAACTGACAGTCCCCATAATCTCCGAGACGACCGGCTCCGGCCCGGCCGAGCGCCTCCGACACGGCTTGCCGATGCGTCGTCGGGACGAAGACGGACAGCTTATACACCGGTTCTTCATAAGTTGGAATGAGTACCATCGGGTCGACGAGTCCAAGTGCCTGACTCATCCAATCGTTGACCCCGCCCTGACAGACGTCCAAGTTCGTATGGGCGACATAGACGGCAATGTCATGCCGAATGCATTTCATAACAATCCGGCCAGCGGCACTGCGATCGTTCACTTGCGCAAGCGCGCTGAAAATGGGTGGGTGATGGGCGATAATCAAATCGACGTCTCGCTCGATTGCTTCATCAACGACCGACTCGAGCACGTCTAGCGTCACCATGACTCGTCGTACCGGTTTATTCAACGTACCGATTTGAAGACCAATTTTATCGCCCTCGACCGCGAGATGTTTCGGGGCGAACTCCTCAAACAATTGAATGACATGATTTCCGTTCGCCATCAGTTGCTCACCTCTCTCATTTTGTCACGTAGCGTCTTGAACTCCTCCTGTTTGCGGATGAGCGCTTCGGTTTGGGCACCTGCTGCCATCTGACCGAGCACATAATCGAGCTTGTCCGCCTCGCGGCCCCATTTCATTTTGAACGCCTCTGGGCGTGTCGTGAGCAAGTACGGTCCGAACATGAGCTGCCACGCGCGTTCTGTGTCATCTAGGCTATAGCATGTCTCCGTGCCACGTTCGCCGACAAGAATCTCGTATACTTTGTCATTCTCTTCAACGATTGATTCCGCGACTAGGACGAATCCTGCGTCGAGCAACCATTCGCGGACGTGTTGCCCGTCCACGTTCGGTTGCAGGACGAGCCGTTCGACGGCACCTAACTTGTCACGGCCGCTCTCTAAAATCGACCGAATCAAACTTCCGCCCATCCCGCAAATCGAGATGCATGTCGCCTCATCTGCTTCGAGGACGGCGAGCCCGTCACCGAGACGGACGTCGATGTTTTCGGTCGCTCCGATGAGCTCGACTTGAGCTTTGGCCGCTTCCATCGGTCCACGGTTCACTTCGCCTGCGATGGCGCGGTCGACGATGCCTTGCTGAACGAGATAGCATGGCACGTAGGCGTGGTCAGAGCCGATGTCCGCCACTACACTGCCTTTCGGAATGAAATCGACGACTTGCTTCAGTCGGCGGTCTAACGTCACTTGTTCTTGCATAGGGACAACTCCTTTTTCTACTTCTTCACTATTAGGGTAACGAACATTTATATCCAGGACAATAAAAAACGTACCCCAGAAGGAGTACGTTTCACCCTTATTGTTCGAGCAACCAAGTCGCGAGTACGTCTGCTTCTTCGGCAGTCGCGAGACCGGCTGGCATTGCACCTTTACCGTTGACGATGATGTTTGTGATCTCTTCCGCCGATAAACGTTCGCCGACGCCTGTCAACGCAGGACCGACGCCACCTTCGAGATTTCCACCGTGGCAACCTGTGCAGCCTTTCGCCGCATACAAGTCTTCCGGGTTCATCTCAGTGACCGACGGACCTTCAGCAGCCTGCTGAGCTTGGTTCACGCCAAAATACGATAATGAGACCATGGCAATGATTGCGACGATCGCGATCGCTGCAAACGGTAACAATGGATTACGCATTGTATTTCCCCCTCATGTTCATTCCAAATTTCTACCCATCACTATTTTACTCAAAAAATAATAAAGAAGGAAGGAAAATCACTCATTTTCCTTCCTTTCTTCTAAAACTTCACATTTTATTCAAAAACACAATTAATCAAGGAAGTCTTTCAAGCGTTTCGAACGGCTCGGGTGACGGAGCTTCCGGAGCGCCTTCGCCTCGATTTGACGAATCCGCTCGCGGGTGACGCCGAACACTTTCCCGACTTCTTCGAGCGTGCGCGTACGGCCATCATCGAGACCGAAACGGAGACGGAGCACGTTTTCTTCGCGGTCCGTGAGCGTGTCGAGCACGTCTTCGAGCTGTTCTTTGAGTAGCTCATAGGCAGCGGCGTCTTGGGGTGCCATCGCATCTTGGTCTTCGATGAAGTCGCCGAGGTGCGAATCATCCTCTTCCCCAATCGGTGTCTCGAGCGAGACAGGCTCTTGGGCGATTTTCAAGATCTCACGCACTTTTTCAGGTGTGAGTTCCATCTCTTTGGCGATTTCTTCAGGTGCCGGTTCGCGCCCGAGGTCTTGCAACAGTTGACGTTGAACACGAATCAACTTGTTGATCGTCTCGACCATGTGGACCGGGATCCGGATTGTCCGAGCTTGGTCGGCGATGGCGCGGGTGATTGCTTGACGAATCCACCACGTCGCGTACGTCGAGAACTTGAACCCTTTCATGTAGTCGAACTTCTCGACGGCTTTAATGAGGCCCATGTTTCCTTCTTGAATCAAGTCAAGGAAGAGCATACCGCGCCCGACATAGCGTTTCGCGATCGAGACGACGAGACGGAGGTTGGCTTCGGCAAGACGTTTCTTCGCCTCTTCGTCCCCTTGTTCAATCCGTTTCGCGAGTTCGGTCTCATCTTTCGCACTGAGGAGATCGACGCGCCCGATCTCTTTCAAATACATGCGGACCGGGTCGTTGATCTTAATACCTGGCGGGACGGACAAGTCGTTCAAATCGACCTCTTCGTCCTCTTTTTTGGTTGGTGTTTCTTCGGCATCGGCCGCATCTTCTGTGACGCGGATATCTTTACCTTCTAAGTCTTCAATGAAGTTATCGATAAAGTCCGAATCCACCTCGAAATGGCTGAGGCGATCTTGGATTGCTTGCATGGATACGACGCCTTTTTTCTTACCTAATTTCTCGAGTTCGTCTATGGCGTTAAATAAATCCTCTTTTTTCTTCTCTGCCATCTAGCAGTTCAACTCCTTCCAAACTTCCTTCACGTTCATCGTTCACGAAGACGACGACTCCGGGTAATCAGTTCTTGTAACTTGGATGCCTGGTCTACTATACTTTCGGCATCTTGTCCGATTTCCCTTTTCGCTCGTTCGATTTGACGCTGTTCCTCATAACTGTTTATGACCTTAATGTATTCATCTAAAACCTCTTCGGTCAGTTCGTCCGGTGCGGACATGAGCCGAATCTCGGCATACCGATTCGCATAGTCCGGACGTTGGTCACAATAGCGCTCCATGAACGGGGGCGCCACTTGTTCGAATTCTTCATGCGTCATGTCCTCCGAGACGATCTCATAGAGGGCCGTCGCCAGCATGCGATGCACTTCGTCCTGATAGGCTAGCCCGAGGCGGTCCCTGACGAAGCGGACCCGCTCCGGACCACTCAGCATGGCCCGAAGTAACAGCTTTTCGGCTTTGACATAACGCGGTTCATTCGTCTTAGATGAACGCCGGCGAACCGGTTCAGCTTCCGGCACTCGTTGGGGTGCGATTTCTTTCGGTCTTGTCGAGGGCATCCGTGACAACAATGTCTCGACTGGAATCTCAAATTCGTCTGCCAGCTTTCTCACATATAAATCACGGCGAATCGAATTGTCCGTTTTACTGATTTCCACAAGCATAGATTCAATAAAACGAATCCTTTCTCCTTCTCGATTCATATTTTTCCCACGCCGTAGCGTCCGGTTCATGAAATCGAGGACGGATAAACGCTCCGATTCGACAAGTCTGTGCCACTGCTCCGCCCCATTCGTCCGAATATAATCATCCGGGTCGGTCTTCTCAGGTAACATCAGCACCTGGACATCGAGCGGGTAGCCCTCGAGCAAGCGGACGACTTTCATCGTCGCTTCTTGTCCGGCCGTATCACCGTCATAACAGATGATCACTTCTTCGACCATGCGTGCTAACGCACGGGCATGCTGTGTCGAAAACGCCGTCCCGAGCGACGCGACGACTTCCTTCGTCCCGGCTTGCGCGACTTGCAAGACGTCGACGTTCCCTTCCACGAGCACGACCCGTTTTTGCTTTCGCATCGTGGCCCGTGCCTGTGAAAAGCCGAAGAGGAGTTCGCTCTTGTTGAACAGGGGCGTATCCGCCGTGTTGACGTACTTTGGCTGTCGCTCATCGATCGCCCGTCCGCTAAATCCGACGATGGTGCCGTCTCGATCCGCAATCGGAAAGACGACTCTGCCTTCGAACCGGTCAAAATATTCACCGGACCTCGACTTAGAAATCAACCCGGCCTCCACCATGACCTCGAGGTCGAAACCTCTTCGTTCCAGTGAATCAACGGTAAAACGGCGATGATCAGGCGCATAACCGATCTTATACTGTCCGATCGTCGTCTCCTGTAGACCGCGCGCTTGCAAATACGTCAATCCGACTTCGCCCGCTTCGGTCTTCATCAACACTTCATGATACAAATCCGCCACGACACGATGGGCATCGCGCATCTGTTTACGAATGACTTGGTCTCGTGACAACTCCTCATCGCCAGACACCCCGCCCTCGATGGCGATGTTCGCCCGCGTCGCGAGACGTTCAATCGTCTCAGGGAACGACAAACCTTCTGTCTCCATGACGAACGTAAATACGTTCCCGCCGGCTCCACATCCAAAACAATGGTACATCCCTTTTTCCGGGGACACGGAGAACGATGGACTGTTCTCCGAGTGGAACGGACAGAGACCGACGAGGCGATGGCCTTGCTTCTTCAATTCAACGCGTTCACTGATTAAATCAACGATATCTGTGGCTTGTTTCACTTCCGCAATGACTTCATCCGGTATTCGCGGCAACTCGACCACTCCCTATCCAAACTCGCAACGAAACGGAACGCTCACCACGTTCCGTTTCACTGTAATGTCAGTACTCTATTATACCGTTAACACCAGTCGATTACTAATCCGAGTACTCAATCGTCTTTCGATTGGTCGAGCATCCGTAAAATGATGCCTGCCGTCTCTTCGACGGCTTTGTTCGTCACGTCGATGACCTCGCAACCGATTCGTTCGTAAATCCCTCGGGCATACTCGAGTTCACGATTGATGCGTTCGAGTTGGGCGTAGTCGGCCTCCGGTTTCAAACCGAGCGACTTCAACCGTTCCATCCGAATCGAAATCAACTTATCCGGCGAGATGATCAACCCGACGCACTTGTCAGGCGGCAAATCGAACAGTTCTTCCGGCGGGCGTGATTCCGGCACGAGCGGTACGTTGGCGACCTTATACCGCTTCAACGCCAAATATTGTGAGAGCGGCGTCTTGGATGTGCGTGATACGCCGACGAGGACGATATCAGCTTTTTTCAAGCCTCTTGGGTCACGTCCGTCGTCGTACTTGACCGCGAACTCCATCGCTTCGATTTTCCGGAAGTAATCCTCATCGAGACGATAGATGAGTCCCGGTTTCTCGCGTGGACTCTCTCCGAGTTGACCGGCGAGCACGTCGAGTAAGTCGCCGAGCAAGTCGACCGTCTTCACGTCATGCGCTCGTCCGAGTTGAACGAGGAGGGCCCGATGCTCCTCGTTGACCAACGTGAAGGCGATGACCGCTCCTTGGGCACGCGCTTGTGTCACGACATCGTGAATCGTCTGTTCATCTTCCACGAACGGAATTCTAAGCGTCTCAATCGCATTCTCGTGGAACTGGATGCTCGCGGCGCGGACGACGAGTTCACACGTCTCCCCGACCGAATCGCTCACGACAAATACGAGTTGTTTTTGTGTCAGTGTCAAACCAGATTCCTCCTCAGAACGACTCATCGTTGGCGAGTGCGATCAATACTTTCGTCATGTTCGTCTTCGTCATGCGACCGAGCACGATCAGCTTGCCGTCTTTCTCTTCGACGACTGGCATGGCATCGATTTGTTTCTCGATCAGCTTCATCCCGGCCCGAATCAACGTCTCACTCTTCTCGCACACCGTGATGTTCGGCATGCGGGTCATGATGACGTTGACGGGCAATTGATCCAAGTCTTGATTGCCGATGGCGGCCCGAAGTAAGTCTTTACGTGACAAGACACCGACGAGCTCGTTGTCCTTGCCGACGACGAACAGCGAACCGACGTCTTCTAAAAACAAGGTCACGACGGCGTCATACACCGTCATCTCGTCACTGACGACTTTCGCGGACGACATGAAGTCGCCGACCGTCAATGAATCCAATTTTTCCCGAAGCAGGGATGAGTTTCGTTTGCCGACGAACGTGTAGCCGACACGTGGCCGGGCTTCTAGTATTCCAGTCATCGTCAAGATGGCCAGATCCGGGCGGAGCGTGGCGCGAGTGAGCGACAGCTCTTGCGCGATCTGCTCACCCGTGATCGGTCCGTTGACCCTGACGATCTCAACGATCTTCTGTTGGCGTTCATTCAGCTGCATAGCCAACCCCCTCAAGTTTGGTCAGAGTACGAGCGCGCTAAAGTCGGCGACGCTCTCGATTGTCATGGCGAGTCGTTTCATCTCGCGCAGACGGTTCTCGCGAATCGCTTCAACGTCGCTCATGACCATTGTATTTTCGAAATAAGCGCTAATCGGTTGTTCCAATACGCGCAATGACGCGATCGCTTGATGATAATCCCCATCCTCGACGGCTCGCTCCGTTTCTGGTAGCGTCGCTTCGATGGCGACATGGAGTTCGTTCTCTTCTTTGTTTTCGAACAATGCCGGATCGACCTCTCCAGCCTCACCTTTCTTGGCGATATTGACGACACGCGTCAATTGCTCAATGAGTAGTTTCGCATCGTTTGCGAGCATGGCTTGAACCGCGTCCGCTCGGGCATCGAGCCGGTTGATGGCGAGCTCTGTCGTCAATACGGCGTCGATGACGTCATAACGTACTTGCCGTTCTTGGAGACGATACTTCAAGCGAAGCATGAAGAAGTCTTTTAGTTGCGCCTTGACTTGTTCTTTATCGGCATCATAAAGTCCTGCCTGAAGTTGCGAATCGACAACTTGTGAAAGTAATTTGTCGAGTGGGAGCGCAATCTTCCAATCCGCTAGAATTTGGACGACCCCTTGGGCTTGACGACGAAGCGCGAACGGGTCTTGCGAACCGCTCGGAATCATGCCGATTCCGAAGAATGCAGCGATCGAATCCAATTTATCGGCGAGTGCGAGAACCGCACCCGTTGGCGTCGATGGTGACGCGTCGCCCGCAAAGCGTGGCATATAGTGTTCACGGATGGCTGCGGCCACTTCTTTGTCCTCACCTTGTTGGAGCGCATACTTCTCACCCATCACCCCTTGGAGTTCTGTGAACTCATACACCATTTGGCTGACGAGGTCGAACTTATGGATGGCTCCAGCCCGGGCGACTTTGGTTGCATCCGCATTGAACAATGGCGCCAGCGTTCCGGCGAGTTGTTCCACCCGACGGACCTTGTCTCCCGTCGTCCCCAACTTCTCATGGAAGACGATGCGGTCGAGACGGACGAGTTGATCGTCAATCTTCGTCTTTTGGTCTTCCTCATAGAAGAAGACGGCATCTGCCAAGCGGGCCCGGATGACCTTCTCGTTCCCTTTGGCAACGTTTTGAAGATGGTCCGCGTTCCCGTTACGGACGGTCACGAAATAGTTTTTAAGCGTTTCACCTATATAGACCGGGAAATAGCGTTGATGCTCTTTCATCGTCGTGATCAATACTTCTTCCGGAAGTTCGAGATAGCTTGCATCGAATTCACCGAACAGCGCGGTCGGCCATTCGACGAGGTTTGTCACTTCCTCGAGCAACGACGCGTCGAGCGGAACCGTCCACCCTTGCTCAGAAGCCAACTCGTCGATTTGACGTTCGATGCGGGCCTTACGGTCTTCATATGACGCGACGACGAATTCGCGTTCGAGCGTCTCGGCGTAGGCGGCCGGCTCGGCGATCGTGACGTCACCTTTACTCAAGAAGCGGTGACCACGTGTCACGTTTCCTGTCTTTACGCCTTCGATTTCAAAATCGATTTGCTCGGCACCGAACAACGCGACGAGCCAACGAATCGGACGCATGTAGCGGAGACTGCTCGTGCCCCACTTCATGTTTTTCGGGAACGTCATACCACGGACGACGTCTTCGAGTGCCGGAAGCAGCGTGCTCGTCGCCTGACCTGACTCGTGACGGTCTGCGAACACGTACTCGACACCTTTCTCTTCAGCGAAGTACAAGTCGTCGACCGAGAGACCGCGGCCACGGGCAAACCCAGCGGCTGCTTTCGACCAGTTTCCTTCAGCGTCTTGAGCGATCTTTTTCGCCGGTCCGCGAAGCGTCTCCGTCAAGTCTTGTTGCTTCTCTTCGACGTCTTTGACAAGAACGGCGAGACGGCGCGGTGTTGAATAGACGGTCAATGTCCCGAACTGGACACGGGCGTCCGTCAAGAAGGCGGTCACACGCTCTGCCAATTGTTTCTCCGAACGGAGGACGTATTGCGCTGGTAATTCTTCAAGTCCGATTTCTAATAAAAGGTCACGCATCAAGGGCACCTGCTTTCTCTTGGTTCAAAAGTGGGAAACCGAGACGTTCCCGCTCTTCGATAAATTTGGCAGCACACGCACGGGACATGTTGCGGACACGTTGGATGAAACCGGTCCGTTCTGTCACCGAGATGGCGCCTTTCGCATCGAGTAGGTTGAACGTATGCGAACATTTGAGGATATAGTCGTAAGCCGGGAAGACGAGGTTCTCGTCAAGGGCACGCTTCGCTTCTTTTTCGTACGTATCGAACAACGTGAACAACATGTCGACGTCTGAAAGTTCGAACGTATATTTTGAATGTTCATACTCGGGCTGGTAGAAGATGTCCCCATACTTGAATCCGTCCGTCCAGACGAGGTCAAACACGCTCTCGACTTCTTGGATGTACGACGCGAGACGTTCGAGACCGTATGTGATCTCGACGGCGATCGGGTCACACTCGATGCCACCGACTTGTTGGAAATACGTGAACTGGGTGATCTCCATCCCGTTCAACCAAACTTCCCAACCTAGACCGGCCGCGCCGAACGTCGGGTTTTCCCAGTTGTCTTCGACGAAACGGATATCGTGCTCGAGCGGATTGATTCCGATCAACTCTAAACTTTCTAAGTAAAGCTCTTGGATGTTGCTCGGTGACGGCTTCATGATGACTTGGAACTGATGATGCTGATACAAACGGTTCGGGTTTTCACCGTACCGTCCATCCGCCGGACGACGTGATGGCTCCGTGTAACAGACGTTCCACGGCTCTGGTCCGAGACTCCGTAAGAACGTCATCGGGTTCATCGTACCGGCCCCTTTCTCAACGTCATACGCTTGCATTGTCAAGCAGCCTTTCGACGCCCAGAAATTTTGTAACGTCAAAATAATTTCTTGCACGGTCATGTGCTTCATATGTGACACCTCCAAAAGTATTGAAACGACAAAAAACGCCCCTATGTGCCATGCACATAGGGACGGGATTACCCGCGGTTCCACCCTACTTGCCTCGAGATGAGGCCACTCTTTGGACTGTGGGCGCTCCGGAATTGCCATTCACTTCCCCCTGGCGTTCGGCTCCCACCTCCCCGAACTCGCTGTACCCATGGCGTAAAAGCTACTCGTTTCCTTCATTGCGCACGCTATTTCATTTGTCTAATCGTAGATTATGGTATCGAATCTTGTCGAAAAAGTCAATCATCGTTCAAGTAAAGGCGCTGCATTTGATCGAGGACACGTTTCGTCTTCAGCCGCAAGCCGCTGTATGATTCCATATAGGCGTCGAACAGCTGCCTGAGCAGAATCCGCGTCTCTTTTGTGAGCGGGACATTACTGAATTCGGACAGCTCGTGTCGGCTCATCAAATAGAGGAGCTTCGCTAGACGTTCGCTCATCCGGGCCGACCCTTCTTCTTGGTGACGCGAGCAAAGAAAACCACCGGCCGCCACTGAAAAATACATCGGGTCGGTCACATCGTTGCAACGGATGCACCCGGTCAAAACGGGTGCGACCCCGAGCAAGTGCAAAATGCGCAGTTCAAAGTGGTGCGTGATCACATCCGGGTCCATCCCTGCATTGAGCGCCTGCAGGGCGTCGTTCAAGATGCGATAGAGCGGGCGGTTCGGCACCCGGTCCTCGACGGTGCGGTCGACGAGCTCGAGCCAGTACATGGCGTACGCCATGCGCTCGACGTCTTTCCGGATTTCCGGATAGGACGTGATCACATCCGACGACTTCAGTTGACCGAGGCCACGGCTCGCCGGGAAAATATACACCGCCTCGACGAAAGGCTGGCTCGACGCATGCAGGCGACTGCCCGGCTTTTTCGCACCGCGCGCCATGACGGCGACTTTCCCGAGTTCTTCGGTGAACAACGTGACGACTTTGTTCGACTCCCCGTAATTGACCGTCCGAATGACGATTCCCGTGACCTTTTGCAACATGGCTTAATACTCGTCGTCGCGGAAACCGAGGTCGCGGAGTTGGCCCATCTTGTTACGCCAATCTTTTTGCACTTTCACCCATAGGTTCAAATACACTTTTGTCCCGAGGAGCGCCTCGATGTCGTGGCGTGCTTCTGTCCCGATTTCGCGGAGCATCGCACCTTTTTTGCCGATGACGATTCCTTTTTGCGAATCACGCTCGACCATGATTA
This sequence comes from Exiguobacterium sp. s141, assembly GCF_018618085.1. Lineage (NCBI taxonomy): Bacteria > Bacillati > Bacillota > Bacilli > Caryophanales > Exiguobacterium > Exiguobacterium sp. s141. The sequence continues at coordinate 378,084 of NZ_JACSLJ010000001.1, forward strand.
CGGCCTCGACATCAATCATTTCCGAGTTTTCCCGTTTCTTGATCGATTCGATGGCGACCGCGATTGAGTGCGGCACTTCATCACGCGTCTTATGGAGCACTTTCTCGCGAATCAATTCAGAGATGATGAACCGTTCCGGGTGGTCTGTCACTTGGTCGGCCGGGTAATACATCGGTCCTTCCGGGAGCAACTTTTTGATTTCTTTAAGGAGCGGTTCGACGTTATTGCCTTGAAGTGCCGAGATCGGGACGTACGCCGCGAAATCGAGTTGGTTCGTATACTGCTCGATGACAGCCGGAATCTCGTCCGGATGAATCAAATCGATTTTGTTCATGACGAGGATGATTGGCGTATCGAGCCCTTTTAACTTCTCGATGATGAACTCATCGCCGGCGCCGCGCGGTTCCGTGACGTTGACCATGAAGAGGATCGCGTCGACTTCACGGAGTGCGTTCGTCGCGACTTTCATCATGAAATCGCCGAGGCGGTGTTTCGGCTTATGAATCCCTGGCGTGTCGATAAAGATGATTTGCGAATCATCCGTCGTATATACACCTTGGACCTTGTTGCGCGTCGTCTGCGGCTTGTCTGACATGATGGCAATCTTTTGTCCGATGACCCGATTCAAGAACGTCGATTTCCCGACGTTTGGACGACCGATGATGGACACAAACCCTGATTTAAAATCTTCTTGATACATAGTGCACCTGCTTTCTAAATTTCCAATACGTTCAATCATATAACGAATTTGTCGATTACATAAGGGCCAAAAATGAAAAGTGCCGTGATGGCGGCCCCGATGGCGGCAACGAGCACTGATCCGGCTGCGACGTCTTTCGCTTGCTTCGCTAACGGTTTGATGTCTTTCGTGACGAGGTCGACCGTGCGCTCGACTGCCGTGTTCATCAGCTCGAGCGCGATGACGAGTACGACCCAACCGAACAGAATCAAGTTTTCGAGTTTCGTCGTTGGGAGCCACCAGGCAAATACGACGACGAGCAGGCTCGATGCGAGATGAATCAGCATGTTGCGTTCGGTCCGCACTGCGTGCACGATGCCTTGCACGGCGAACCAGAACGGTTTCACACTTCGCCTCGTTTCAGCTCGAAGTGAGCGAGCACTTGTTCTTGGCGCGCCGTCATCTCCGCTTCTTCCTCAGGCGTCATGTGATCATAGCCGAGGAGATGTAAGAAGCCATGAATGGCCAAAAATCCGAGTTCTCGTTCGAACGAGTGGCCATAGTCGGCCGCCTGTTCGCGGCAACGCTCGACCGAGATGAGTAAATCGCCAAGGAGACGAGGCTCGTCTTCATCGAGCATGAAATCCATCTCTTCTTCGCCCATCTCGTCAAAAGCAAAACTGATCACGTCGGTCGGCGCATCTTTCCCGCGCCATTCCCGATTGATTGCTTGAATCTCGTCGTTCGTCAAAAAGGTGACCGACAGTTCGCTCGGTTCTTCAATGTCCTCTTCGAGCGCTGCGTGCATCAAAATAGATTCGACGAGCTCGACTTGAGCATCGGTCAACAACCCGTGCTCATCGTTCGAAATGATTTGCATGTAATTCGCCTTCTTTCTTCAGTTCTGGGTACTCGATCCGTTCATGGAACAAGCCGGTCAACGTCTCACACGCGCTCTCCCCGACCCGCCATACTTCTTTCGTCGTCAACTCGCAGTCTTCGAACTGTCCGTCTTGCAACTTGTCACGGATGATCGCGCTGACGAGCTGCCGGATCCGTTCTGGTGTCGGCTGCTTCTGTGACCTTACCGCCGCCTCAATCGAATCGACGATCATGACGACCGCCGCCTCGCGTGTCTGCGGTTTCGGTCCCGGGTAACGGAAGCGCGACTCAGTGACATCTCGTGTCTCTTTCGCTTTCACATAAAAGAACTTCAACAATGACGTGCCGTGATGTTGCTCGGCGATATCGATGATTTCTTTCGGTAGCTTGTAGCGGCGCAACAGATCAGCACCGTCATACGGATGGGCCATGATGATGTCGGCCGATTCTTCCGGCGTGAGCCGGTCGTGCGGGTTGACGCCGCTCTGTTGGTTCTCGATGAAGTGGAGCGGCCGCTCGGTCTTCCCAAGATCATGGTAATAACTAGCGACCCGTGCGAGCAGTCCGTCGGCGCCGATCGCCTCGCAAGCCGATTCAGCCAGGTTGGCGACCATCATGCTGTGATGATACGTACCCGGTGCCTCCATCAACAATTTCCGCAACAGCGGGTGCGTCGGGCTCATCAATTCGATTAAGCGACCCGATGACAAGACGCCGAACCACGGCTCGAGGAACGGCAGGAAGCCGAACGTGAGCACGATTGATAACAGGGCACTCGTGATCGCGAAGCCTGACAGATACGCGACCATCTCCCATGTCACTACCGTGTTACGCAGGAACAAGAGCGCGAGCACCATAATGATGTTGATGATGCCGAGCAAGACACCTGACAAGAATAAGCGTTTCCGCTGAATCTTTGGTTCGACGAGGAAGACAGCCAGGAAACTACCGGTCGCAAAATAGACCACCGCCATGAAGCTCGTGTTTTGCCCGAAACTCGCCACGATCGATCCGGCGATCATCGTAATGAGTGCCGAGGCGAGCGCGACCCGCTCATCGACAAGGATACGGAGCAAAAGGACAACGAACGCCGTCGGTGCGAGCACGTATGCGTACGTCGTAAACTCGATGCCGATATAGCCGACCCCGAAAAAGATGCCGAGTTGAAGCAGTAACAACCCGTAAACGGTAATCAAAATTTTAGGACGAAGCAACAACTGTTGAATCTTCGACCGGATCAACATGAACAGAAATCCGGTCGTCAACAGTCCGCTCAGTAAGTAAGCCCCGAACAGCGGTGCGAACGAACGGTTCGGGTCGATCGCACCGGTCAATTCGAGCTTCCGATAAATCTCACGTGTCACGACCTCGCCTTGATTGACGAGCAATTGTCCTTCTTGGATGATGACCGGCTCGACCGCGTCGAGCGCCTGCTGTTCTTTCTCACGCGTCGCCTCGGAATCGAAGACATAGTTCGGGACGATCAATTGATCGCTCAGGCTGTTGGCGATGGCCCGGAACTCGAGTGAGAGCGGGGATTGGTCGACGAGCGTCTCGGCCCGGTCTCTCGCTTCTGAAATCGACTGTGAGCTCGTCTCGATGCGGTTGCCCATTACTTCTTGGAGCGCCGTCACGGTGACGTCTTCGACCGTTCGACGCGTGTTCTCAGTCGCCTCGAGCAATAGATTCAACTCGTCGTCACCGAGAAAGCCATTCACTTCGGTCGAGTTCAACCGGTTCTTAATATCCGAGAGTTCGGTCTCTTCTTCCGTCTCCTCGAACGCCGCGAACAGTTGCTCGACTTTGGCGATTTGTTGATCGGCAAACTCGCGTCGGAGCGAAAATTGACTACCGACGCCATTGACGGCTTCTTGTTGCAACCGTTCCGTCGCCGTTCGGTCCTCGACCGTGATGGGCGAGCGGATATCCTGTTCGGCAATCCCGAGCGGTTCGACGCTAATAATAGATGGGCGCACCGTAAAATAGAGAATCGCGCCTAGAATGAGAAAAAAGAGGACGGAGATTGTCGCGACCGTCCAATGACGTGCTTGCTGCATCAGTGCCCCCCCTTTTTGTTATGTGAGTTCGGTACTATAAGCGTTAATAATTTTCTTGACGAGCGGATGTCGAACGACATCGGACGACGTGAAGTGTTCGAAATGAATCCCTTCGACTCGCTCGAGCAGGTGTAACGCCTCTTGAAGACCTGACGCCTTCCCTTTAGGTAAATCCACTTGCGTCAAGTCGCCGGTGACGACCATTTTCGACCCGAAACCGAGTCGCGTCAAGAACATTTTCATCTGCTCTTTCGTCGTGTTCTGCGCCTCATCTAAAATGACGAACGCATCTTCAAGCGTGCGTCCTCGCATATAGGCGAGCGGGGCGACTTCGATTGTGCCACGTTCGAGCAACCGATTCGTCTGCTCGACGCCATAGACGTCAAACAAGGCGTCATAGAGCGGACGTAAGTATGGATCGACTTTCTCTTTCAAGTCGCCTGGCAAGAAACCCAAGTTTTCCCCTGCTTCGACGGCTGGACGCGTCAAAATAATACGTTTGACTTGTCCTTCTTTCAATGCCCGTGCTGCCAAAACGACGGCCAGATAGGTCTTTCCGGTCCCGGCCGGCCCGATTCCGAAGACAAGATCGCGTTTTTCAATGGCACGAACGTAGCGGCTTTGTCCGACTGTTTTCGCCCGGATCGGTTTGCCTTTGTTCGTCGTGAAGACGACCCGCTCATAATGCTCGAGCAGTTCATCGCCTTTGCCGACCTTAATATGTTGAATCACGCTGATGGCATCACTCTCGTTCAAGCGAGCCCCTTTTTTGACAAGCTGTTGTAGCGTCTTGATGACGGTTTTCGTCAATTCAAGTGTGTCAGCAGTATCGGCCTGAATGATCAATTCTTCTCCACGAGGAGTGAGTGCGACCGCGAGTTCTGCCTCGATAGCGTGAAAGACCTCGTCTTTCGGCCCGAGGAGTGCCTGTGCTTCGTTCGCATGTTCCATGACGAACGGTATCTTATCAGTCATAATCAATGGTTGTTTCTCCTCCCCATCAGTAGATTGTTCCTTCTTTACTTTAGCACTATCAAGCCGTTCGTGAAAGAAAGACCGTCCGTTTTGGCCACAAAAAGAAGCAGTGACTCAATGTCACTGCTTCAGGCTTAGCGACGGCGTTTCGACACCGGCGGCTGCAAAATTTCACTCCAAACGACAGCTTGCCGAACTTGCTTCATCGACATGCGCGGTTGGGGTTGCGGCCGCGACTCGGTTGCCTCCGAAATCGGCGGAATCTTGACCGTCTGTTCGAACTGCGCACTCACGTGCGGTAATTCTTCCCGCCGGCGCGGCGGCTGAGACTCTCTTGATTCAGCTGGGGCAGCGACACGACGACGCAGTTTTTGCGGCGTCGGTTTTTCCTTGCCATCGCGCGGCTCGTCAAATGTCGCCTCGACTTCTTTCATCATGTCACCGACCGTATCGAGATAGCGTTTCAAATCCGTACTCGGCGGCCGTTCTCCAGTAGAAGATGATTTCTCCATCCGCTTCATGACCGCCGAAGCGATCCCGAATGCGGCGAGGAGTAGTACCCAAAGTCCATCCATCCCGATCACTCGTTGTCAGATTCGACTGGGTGACCGATCGCTTTACGCATTTCTGTATCGGCTTGGACGTTCAAGTAGTTGACGTAGTCCATGACACCGAGCTTGCCGTGGCGAAGCGCATCTGCCATCGCGAGTGGGACTTCAGCCTCGGCCGCGACAACTTTCGCGCGCATCTCTTCGACTGATGACTTCATCTCTTGCTCGCGGGCGATCGCCATCGCGCGGCGTTCTTCCGCTTTCGCTTGCGCGATTTTCTTATCAGCCTCGGCTTGGTCGGTCTGAAGAACCGCTCCGATGTTTTTACCGATATCAATGTCGGCGATATCGATGGACAAGATTTCAAACGCGGTCCCTGAATCAAGACCTTTCGTCAATACGGTACGTGAAATCATATCCGGATTTTCCAAAACGTGTTTATGGTTATGTTGCGAACCGATCGTCGAGACGACCCCTTCACCGACACGGGCGATAATCGTTTCTTCTCCGGCACCCCCGACAAGACGGTCGATGTTGGCACGAACCGTGATCCGGGCTTTCGCTTTCACTTCAATCCCGTCCATGGCCACACCGGCGATGAACGGCGTTTCGATGACTTTCGGGTTGACGGACATTTGAACAGCCTCTAACACGTTTCGGCCGGCAAGGTCGATTGCTGCGGCACGTTCAAACGACAATTCGATATCGGCACGGTGGGCCGCAATCAAGGCGTTGACGACACGGTCAACGTTACCCCCAGCCAAGAAGTGACTCTCGAGCTGGTTCGTATTTAAGCCAATACCGGCTTTGACCGCTTTGATGAGCGGGTTGACGATTTTCGATGGGACGACGCGACGGAGTCGCATCCCGATCAATGTGAAAATCGAGACGTGGACGCCAGCGGCGAACGAGCTGATCCACAGCCCGACCGGGACGAACGTGAAGAATACGGCGAGCGCAATTAATCCTCCACCTGAGATGAGTAACGTGGTCAATAGTTCTGGTGTCATTCTGTTACATCCTCCTTCGGCTCTATAAAGCTACGGACGACAACGCGCCCTGAATCGACTTTATACACCTGAATTTTCGTTTGCGAATCGAGATAGCTACCTTCTGTCACGACATCAATCCGTTCTCCGTCAATCTCAGCGGTACCCGCCGGGCGCAGCGGCGTCAATGTGACCCCGACTTTCCCGAGTAACCGTTTGCGGTCATCGTGAGACAGATACCCTTTGTCTGATGACGTCGAATCGGTCAAAATCAACCCTTTATACATGAGCGAACGATTGGACTGCAGGCGACGATATGCCCAAAATCCGAGTCCAGCGACGATGGCCGTGGCTAAACCGAGCGACAACCATAGTTGCCCGATCGTGGCGCCCGCCATAATCAAACTGGCGACGACCGCCCCGATCCCTAGCACGCCGAACAATCCAAAACCGGCAACGAACACTTCAATTCCTAGAAGGACGATCCCGACAAAAAACACCGTCAGAATCACTCCGAGACCAAATGTCATCGTATTGCAACCCCCTTCCGAGTTCACAAGCTACCTCTTATCTCTAGTGTATACGAAACAAGTTTGCTTGTGGTTTCAGAATACGCAAAAAAAGACAGAAACTTTTGGTTTGACCCAAAAGCTCCTGTCTCTTTCATTAATTCGTCAATTGTTGTTTGACAATGCGGTTCACAAGACCACCGTCTGCCTTGCCTTTAACTTGAGGCATGACGACGCCCATCACCTTACCCATATCTGACGGGCCTGTGGCATTCGTTTGAGCAATAGCTGCTTTCACGATCGCCGTGACTTCATCTTCAGAAAGTTGTTCAGGCATATAGGCCTCTAGTACGACAATCTCGTCAGCTACTTTAGATGCAAGGTCTTCACGACCAGCGCTTTCGAATTCTCGGAGGGAGTCTCTGCGCTGTTTCATCTCTCGGTTGAGCACCGTGAGTTCCTCTTCCTCAGTAAGATCTTGTCGACCAAATTTGATGGCCTCATTTTGGAGCGACGCTTTGACCATTCGGATCGTCGTGAGACGATCTTTTTGTTTTGCGCGCATGGCTTGCTTCATGTCGTCCGTCAAGCGTTCTTGAAGACTCATGAGCTAACACCCTCTCTACAAATGAAACTGAAATTAGAATTTCTTACGCTTACGCGCAGCTTCTGATTTCAATTTGCGTTTTACGCTTGGCTTTTCGTAGTGACGACGTTTGCGAACTTCGGCAAGAGTGCCATCTTTCGAAACACCGCGTTTGAAACGACGAAGAGCGTCTTCAAGCGATTCGTTTTTACGGACACGAGTTTCCACTAGTTTTCCCTCCCTCCGAATTACACGACTAAGGAAACGTGTTTCACACGTCATAACATATTATAGTGAAAGTAAGTCGTGCGGTCAACCACTAGTTATTAATAGTCGCTATCTGAACGTCCGCCTGTGACGATGGCGATTCCAGCTGATGCGCCGATGCGCGTCGCGCCGGCATCGATCATCGCTTGTGCGCCTTCGAAATCACGTACGCCGCCTGAAGCTTTGACGCCGAGATCTGGTCCGACCGTCTCACGCATGAGGCGGATATCTTCTACCGTCGCGCCGCCTGTTGAGAAGCCAGTCGACGTTTTCACGAAGTCTGCACCTGCTTTGACTGAAAGTTCAGCCGCTTTTTTGATTTCTTCTTTTGTAAGGAGGCACGTCTCAAAGATGACTTTGACGAGCGTCCCGTTTGCCGCTTCGACGACAGCGCGGATGTCGCGTTCGACGAGATCGAAGTCGCCGTCTTTCATGGCGCCGATGTTGATGACCATGTCAATTTCATCTGCACCGTTGGCAATCGCGTCTTTTGTTTCGAACGCTTTCACTTCTGGCGTGTTGGCTCCGAGTGGGAAACCGATGACCGTACATACTTTGACGTCGTCATCTGATTTGAGTTGTTCCGCCGCGTACTTCACCCATGTCGGGTTGACACAGACGCTTGCGAATTTGTATTCGAGCGCCTCGGCACAAAGTTTCGTGACTTGATCTTTCGTTGTTTCTGCCTTCAAGGCTGTGTGGTCGATATAACGTGCTAATTCCATCGTAAAATTCCTCCTCTGATGTATCGGTCTGACATATAGGTCTGACATCTAACATATTATCATGTTTTCTTGTAATGTAACAGCTTTCAATTCAGACGAGTTGACGACGTTTTCGTGTCTGAATCCAGCTGTTCCAACTAAAGAAGAAAATCGCAATCCAGATGCACGTGAACGCAAAAATGTGATAACCCGTGAACGGCTCATTATAGAGGATGACCCCGATCGCGAGACTGAGCGTCGGTGCGATGAATTGAAGAAACCCGACAAGCGTGAACGGGATGTGTTGCGCCCCGTACCCGAACAAAAGAAGCGGCAACGCCGTCATCACGCCTGTCCCGATCAAGGCGACCCAAATGACCGGTTCGGTCGTCATCGTCAATCCGCCCTGTGACGTCTGCCAACCTAAGAAAATGATAGCGACCGGCACGACCGCGAGCGTCTCAATCCCGAGACTGACCGTCGAGGCAAGCGGTCGGCGTTTCTTCACCATGCCGTAAAATCCGAACGTACTGGCCAGAATGAAGGCGATCCACGGGAACGACCCATACCCGAACGTCAAAACGAGCACACCGATCGCCGCCACCGTCACCGCGAGCCATTGGACTCGGTTTAATGATTCCCGAAAAACAAGCACACCTAACACCATGCTGACGAGCGGATTGATGTAATAGCCAAGTGACGCCTCGATGATATAGCCGTGATTGACCGCCCATATGTACACGAACCAGTTGGCGCTGACGATGAAGCCGTTCAACATGAAGGCGTTCCGCGTCGCCCGGTGCCGGAGCGCGTAGTTGAACTCGGTCCACTGCTTCGTCCATTTCAAGACGAGTAAGATGAAGAGAAACGACCAGACGATTCGATGGGCCAAGATTTGTCCGCTCGGTATCTCCTGTAAAAACTTCCAATAAATCGGTAGGACGCCCCACATGACGTAGGCTCCGACCGTCGGCATGACGCCTTTGTTCACTCCGTTCACCCGCTCTCGTAATCAATTATCGTCAGTGTAGTCGATGCGATTAGGACATTCAAGCGAATTCTTTCGCCATGCCCACGACAAAAGAGGTGCGCTCGCAAGCGCACCTCGCATCACTATGAATGTTAGTTCGGAATCGTCGCCACGGTCGCGAGCGCTTGCTCCAAATCTTCAATCAAATCTTGTACATCTTCGAGACCGACGGAGATGCGGACGAGTCCGTCCGTAATTCCGAGCTCAAGACGACGTTCTGCCGGGATTGACGCATGGGTCATTCGAGCTGGGACACTAATCAAGCTCTCCACCGCACCGAGACTTTCGGCGAGCGTGAAGAACTTCGTCTTCGCGACGACGAGTTCGGCCGCCTCTGCTGAACCGACATCAAAGGCGATCATTCCGCCAAAACCGCGCGCCTGCGACAAGTGGACCCGCTTCGCTTCTTCGCTGCCGACACTCGGATGCAGGACATGGCTGACGGCTTCGTGCTTCGTCAAGTAGTCGACGAGCGCGAGCGCATTTGACTCGATCTCTTCCATACGGACCGCGAGCGTCTTGATTCCACGGACGACAAGGAAACTGTCTTGTGGTCCAAGGACCGCGCCGACAGAGTTTTGAAGGAACGCCAAACGCTCCCCAAGCTCTTCCGTGCGCGCGACGACGAGACCGGCGACGACGTCGCTATGGCCACCCAAATATTTCGTGGCGCTATGAAGCACATAATCGGCCCCGAATTCAATCGGATTTTGGAAGTACGGGGTCATGAACGTGTTGTCGACGACGAACAGGACGTCCGCCTCGTCAGCGATGGCGCGAATCAGGCGCATGTCGGTCACGTTCAACAGCGGGTTCGTCGGTGTCTCAACGTAAATCATTTTTGTGTTCGGTTGGAGCGCTTCACGGACCGCTTGCGCATCGGCCGTATCGACAAAAGATGCCTCCAAGCCAAGTGATTGAAATACTCGATTGAATACACGGTACGTTCCTCCATATACATCAGAACCGACGATGACGTGGTCCCCTGATTTCATTAACATCAAGATCGTTGAGATGGCTGCCATTCCAGAGCCGAACGCAAATCCGCGAGCACCGCCCTCGATATCGGCAATCAGTGTTTCGAGTGCCGTACGAGTAGGGTTCGCCGTCCGCGAATATTCATACCCTTCCCGGAGATTACCGATTCCGTCTTGCTTGTACGTGCTCGTCTGATAAATCGGTGGCGTGACGGCTCCCGTTAACGGATCCGTCGTTTTACCGCCATGAATGAGTGCTGTTTTTGTACGCATATTCTGCCTCCTTGACTATTCCTTGACTTAAATACCGTTCGACGCTGTCCGGTAAAATCGTGACGATGACACCTTCCGTCATCTTCGCCGCTTCTTGAACACATGCCGCGATGGCCGCTCCGGATGAACTTCCGACGAGCAAGCCTTCTTGTTTAGCGAGATGAGCGACATAATAAAACGCCTCTTCGTCCGTAATCGTGTAAATCCCGTCGACGAGGTCGTGCGGCAAGAACGCCGGCCACGCCTCGACCCCAATTCCTTCTGTCTTATGGGGGCCAGGAGCTCCCCCGTTCAAAATCGACCCTTCCGGCTCGACGACGATCGCCTTCGTCCCGTTCGGCCGCAACTTGCTCGCGACACCGGTAAACGTCCCCCCTGAGCCGGCTCCGGCGATGAACACATCGATGTTCGGAAGGTCGGCCTGAAGTTCGAGCGCGAGCGTGTCGACGTACGCGTCCGGGTTATCCGGGTTCGAGAACTGTTCCGGCACATAGGCGTCATGTTCGATGGCGAGCTCTTTCGCCCGCGCGATGGCGCCTTTCATCCCAAGTTCGGTCGGCGTGTTGACGACGGTCGCCCCGAGAAGCGTCATGAGCGCCTGCTTCTCTTGACTGAACTTCTCCGGGGTGACTGTCATCAACTTGATGCCGTGTCGTTGACAGGCGAGCGCGAGCCCGATTCCGGTGTTCCCGGCCGTCGGTTCGACGACCGTTCCCCCGCGTTCAAGTTGTCCACGTTCAAGCGCCCGTTCAATCAATTGCAGTCCGAGCCGGTCCTTGACGCTACCGCCCGGATTCATCATCTCGAGCTTGCCGTATACTTTGACGCCCGCAGGTACCGGCAACGTCCGTAACTCAAGCAGAGGCGTCTCACCAATCAATTCATAGACGCTTTGGACAATCATTTACGCTTCGTCCTTGAAAATGATGTGCCACTCGTCACGCTTGGCAAGCATATCGGCCGCGAGCTTCTTCGCGCCTTCGAAATCGTGATGGTTCGCGCTCCCGCATTGAATTGGGTTTTGTGCCGGCAACTCCGTCGCATTTGCTGCGTCGCGGAGTGTCGCTTCGACTAGGTCGAGCATCGCTTCGTAATCCCCATCGTTCAACATCGTCCAATAGAAGCCTGTCTGGCAACCCATCGGCGAGACGTCGATGATTTGATTCGAATGGCTACGGCTGTTCTCAGCGATCAAATGCTCGAGCGAGTGGACGGCCCGCATTGGCATGAGCCCTTCGTTCGGTTGAATGAAGCGAATGTCATATTTATAAATCGTATCGGCCGTCCCTTTCTTCACTCCGGCTAAACGGACGTAAGGCGCTTGTACTTTTGTATGGTCTAAATTGAAGCTCTCGACTTTATAACTTTTCATGATTGAGTTCCTCCTGATTGTTTCGTGGCCACGACGAGCCAGACGAATTTATTTTTTTGCGTGAGCGTAACCGTATAGCCGTTTGCTTCGAGCATCGCTTGAATCGTCTGGGTATACGGATAAAACTCTCGATTCAAATCCTCGAGTAAATCGGTATAGCCGTTCGCTTCGGCCCAGTCCAAGATGTCCCGTTTCGCTGTTGGCGAGGCGAACATCGTATCGAGCAAGACGAAGCGCGGGGCGTCGAGGTGTTCGACGTAACTTCGAATCGCCGTCCGTTTCTCGTCATCCGTCAAATGATGGAACGCATACGACGACACGATCGTATCGACGGACTTGTCCGTCGGATAGTTGAGAAAATCACCGTCAATGATATCGAGCTGTAACTTCTCAGCCGCGACGGCCCGCATCTCTGGCGACGGTTCGACAGGGATGAGGTCGTGCCTCTCTAGAATTCTTGCGCTTAAGTTCCCCGTCCCAATCCCGAACTCCATCACTCGGCCTTCTAACTGGTCGACGACCTCGCCGAGCATCGTCTCGTACCCCGCGAATACTTCGCGATATTGTTCGTCGTGTCCGGTCACGGCCGCGTCATATTCCGACGCCCACTCCTTAAAAATGTCCATGAACTGTAATCCCATTCTGTCACCCCATCATCTATATTCCGACTATATCGATAAGTTTTATATGATTTATCTACTACAGACTGTATCAACTTACGCTAGAAATCTCAAGTAAATTGTTCATTTTGTTTTAGAGACTTCATTTTTTTGAGAATTGGAGGCCTACACTGGAAAAAGACCTATATGCCAATTTGAGCACATAGGTCCAAAGTAATTGTCAGAATCTTTTAATTTGTTCAAATTCATTACCCTTCCGTTTAAAAAACAGGAGGATTTTTAGATTTAAATCCGCTATCATTTTCCACAAATGGATTTATTTTTTCAAAAAACGATTGGAGGATACTAAATTGCCACAACCAAAATTTTATTTGAACGTCTCCCTCGCGACATGTCTCGCGTTGACCCCTGGCCTGCTCGGTCTCGGTGCCGAACCGGTCTTGGCCAAACCGTCCGTCAAACAAAGCGTGAACACGACGGACAAACACGAGAAGTTACGTGTCGTCGTCGAACTCGTCGGTGCCCCGGCGATCGATCAAGCGAAAAAGAAAGGCAAGAAATTCAATGAATTGACGAAGACCGAGAAAGATGGCGCCCAAAAGGTCGTCAAAGCCGAACAAAAGAAAGCAAAAGCGGCCATCTCGAAAAAAGGCGTTAAAGCCGTGACGCTTGAAGAGTTCACGACCGTCTTCAACGGGTTCAGTACGATGCTCACAGCGACCGACGTCAAAAAAGTCGAGGCGTTACCTGAAGTTGCGCACGTCCACGTCGTCAATGAGTACGAACGTCCAGAAGTCAAACCGGATATGGTCACGAGCAACGGCATGGTCCAATCGCAACAGACGTGGGGCGACTATGGCTTCACGGGCGAAGGCACGATCGTCGCCGTCATCGATACAGGCGTCGACGCCGACCATCGCGACTTCCGTCTTACGGATGATTCGAAGGCTGAGTTATCGCAAACCGAAGTCGAGACGGCCGTCAGCACGTTCGGCATGCCTGGAGCTTACATAAACGAGAAAGTCCCATACGCTTATAACTATTATGATGAGAACGATGACATCCGTGACGATTCGCCTGGCGCCTCGATGCACGGCATGCACGTCTCCGGTACCGTCGCCGCCAACGGTGATGAAGCCGCGGGTGGATTGAAAGGTGTCGCTCCTGAGGCACAAGTGCTCGGGCTCAAAGTATTCAGTAACGACCCAAACTATGCTTCGACATACGGCGATATCTACATTAAAGCCATCGATGACGCCATCAAACTCGGGGCGGACGTCATCAACATGAGTCTCGGATCAACGGCCGGATTCGTCGACGCCGACTCACCGGAACAACAAGCCGTCCAACGTGCCGTCGACAACGGTGTCTTCATGTCCATTTCAGCAGGGAACTCGGCCTACTTCGGGAACGGTTATGACCTTCCATACGCCAACAACCCGGACACGGGCGTCGTCGGTGCCCCGAGTGTCAGCTCGGCATCAACATCCGTCGCTTCGCTCGAGAACGATCAAATCCAATTGGACGCGTTCTCCATCAAGTCAGGCGACAACACCGATAAAATCGGTTGGAAAAAACAAGACGGTCCCGCCTTTACACAAGGAGACTATGAACTCGTTTACGTCGGCGACGGGCAACCGAGCCAGTACGTCGGAAAAGATGTCAAAGGGAAAATCGTCCTCGCCGTCCGTGACGGCAGTTACTTCTATTCGAACATTCAGCAGACGGCCGAAGCGAACGGCGCGGCCGGTGTCATCGTCCGCGGTGCTGTCGGTCACGGCGACTACGTGAGCATGGCCTTGTCAAACCCGCAAGTCCCGATGGCCTCGCTCAGCATCAAGGACGGAAACGCCTTGCAACAACGTCTCCTTGCGGGCGAACAGATGACAATTGGCTTTGCCGGCGATCGACTCAGCGTCGTCAACGGTGCGGCCGGTCAGCTCTCGAACTTCACATCATGGGGCATGACGCCAAACCTTGACTTCAAACCAGAGATCTCGGCACCAGGCGGACAGATCTTCTCGACGTTGAACGATAACCAGTACGGCTTGATGAGCGGTACATCGATGGCTGCACCACACGTTGCCGGTGGAGCCGCCCTCGTCCTCGAACGCGTTGACCGCGACTTCAACTTGACAGGCACGGCACGTGTCACGATGGCGAAGAACTTGCTTATCAACACGTCAAAAGCTGTCACGGATATCGGACCGCTCAACAAACAGTTGCAACAAAACCTCCCTTACACGCCGCGTCGTGGTGGAGCTGGTCTCATGCAATTGCATGCTGCCGTTTCGACACCAGCGATCGCGTACGAAAAGAAAACGAAAGAAGCAAAAGTCGCGCTCAAGGAATTGAACCGCAGCAAAGCCACGTTCACACTCGTCGTCGAGAACTTGTCGGATAAGGCCGTGTCGTATAACGTGTCTTCGTCACTCCAGACCGACCTCGCCATCGAGCAGACGGCCGGACTCGTTCAGAACGCGATGGAAGCACAAGCACTCGAGAATGCAAAAGTAACGGTGAATGGCAAAAAAGTTCGCACGGTCAAAGTGAGACCAAATCAAAAAGTTGAATTGAAAATCGCGCTCGACGTCTCGAAAGCGAAAGTGCTCAATCCGAAAACGCTCGACGGCCTCGTACCGGCGAAAGACGTCTTCGAGAACGGTTACTTCGTCGATGGATTCGTCCGCTTGACGGACGTCAACGGTCCTGAGGGCAACCCGTCACTCGTCGTACCGTTCGTCGGTTTCGAAGGAGACTGGGGCAAGGCACCTATCTTCGATGCCTCCATCTATGAAGACGGCTCGTTCTATGAAGTATCAGGCATGGTCGACCAGACAGGAAACTATCTCGGATCGAACCTCGACAAGTCTGTCGATGCCGACGCAATCGCCTTCTCCCCAGACAAAGATGGCTCAAAGGATGTCGCTGTACCGGTGTTCTCGTTGCTCCGTAACGCCAAGGATGTCAAGTACCGCATCGTCGACGAGTCAGGGAACGTCGTCCGGACGCTGTTCCAAGACGAAGAACTTCGTAAGAACTACTTTGACGGTGGTGCCAACACGCCTTACTACTACTCGGCCGCTTACACGTGGGATGGTCAGTTGAACGGCAAGCCAGCCCCTGCCGGCAAGTACTTCTACGAAATCGAAGGAAGCATCGACTACATGAAGAAACAAGCCCAGACGCTTCGCTTCCCGGTCAAAGTCGATTACACGGACCCGACGTTCACGACGAAATGGCAAGGGGACAGCTTGGCGGTCCAAGCGAAAGATGAGTTCTCAGGCATCCATTCGGTCGAATATTTCTTGAACGGGAAATCCGTCGCCAAACAGGCTGACGACAAAGCGGCATACACGTTCGCAGGCGTCAGTGACGCTGATCAAGTCAGCGTTCGCGTCGTCGATCACGCCGGCAACAGCACGACGAAGACGGTCGCCTACTCGACAGACGCCGATAAGCCGGGCGTGTTCGTGAACGCCCCGCTCGCATTGACGCCATACGCGACATCGGACATCCCGGTATCTGGAACGATTCAAGATGCATCTGCGATCCAATCGTTCCAAGTTGACGGCGTTGACGTGCCACTCACATGGGATGATGCGAAGAAAGAACACGTCTTCAACACGACCCGCAGTTTCGTGGACGGCGTCCATAAATTACGTTTCGTCGCCGAAGACGCGGCCGGCAACGTGACCAACTTCCAACGTGCGATTTTCGTGGACACGACACCAGCCGTCATCGAAATCGGGAAACTGCCGAAGAAAATCGGTAAAAAACAATCGACGGTCAACGTCGACGTGACCGTGAAAGACAACTTTGATGAAGTGAAGCTTCTCGTCAACGGTGACTTGAAATTCAGCCAGACGCTGAAGGCTCCGTATGAGATGCGTTCGTTCACTAAAACCGAGCGAATCGCGTTACCTGTGACATCAGGTGAGAACACGTTCACGTTCGAGGCGACTGACCTCGCCGGAAACGTGACGACGAAGACGATCACACTCGTCAAAAAATAAGTGGAAGGGTTCGCCTCTTGGATGCGAGCCCTTTATCTTTCCACAAAAGATGGCTCTCGCATATGCGAGAGCCATCTTTGTGGTGTATCAATTCAATTCAAGGGCGTAGGAAATAGCTGAGAGCGCATAGAGCGGAGCCGTTTCCGAACGCAATATACGCGGACCGAACGCACAAGGTACGGCACCCGCCTCGATCCAACCGGCCACTTCCGCTTCATCGAAGCCGCCTTCTGGACCAACGAGAAGCAGGAGCTTCGAGCCCGGTCGAGCGGATGTCAACACCGTCGCAAACGCGGAACCCTCTCCGTGTTTGGCCACCTCTTCGTACGCGAGAACGACCGCATCATATGCATTGAAACGAGCCGTTAGCTCTTTTGGGGTGAGATAAGCACATGTCGGGACGACGGCGCGGTACGACTGTTCGGCCGCCTCCTGCATGATTTTTTGGAGCCGTTCCAGCTTTTTCGGCACCTTCTTGGCGTCCCATTTGGCGACCGAGCGCTTCGACTCGAACACCAACAGATGATGCATACCGAGCTCGGTCCCTTTTTGGGCAACGAGTTCGACTTTATCCCCTTTCGGGAGCGCGTAGGCGAGCGTCACGTCAACCGGCAGTTCGGTCGTCGCTTCCCGCTTCTCGACGACGCGTGCCGTACCGGACTTCTTATCGAGCGTCACCACTTCGGCCACGTATTCAAATCCGGTCCCGTCCAAGAGCACGAGTTGATACCCAGGACCTCCCCGAAGCACTGTGCCGATGTGATGCACGACGTCGGCCGGCAATTCGACGAGATCGCTTCCAAACGCTTCACGTTGTAAAAAGTATCGTTGCATGGCTTACCCTTTCTTCGCGATGATGGCGACCCAATCTTCCATGACACGCGTCTCTTCAATCGTGAATCCAGCCGCTTCGAGCGCAGCTGTCACTTCGGCCCGCTTCTGACCGATGATTCCAGACGTGATGAAGTAACCGCCTGATTTGACGCGCGCATAAGCATCATCGATGAAGAGCATGATGACGTCGGCCAAAATGTTGGCGACGACGAGATCGTACTCGCCCGTCATCCCTTTCAGCAGATCTCCCGTCTTCACGTCGACGACGTCTTGGGCATCATTCGTCTCGACGTTTTGACGCGCCGATTCGACGGCGACCGCATCCAAATCAAGCGCCTCGACACGTTCGGCGCCAAGCTTCGCCGCGGCGATGGCGAGTACACCGGATCCGGTTCCGACATCGATCAAGCGGTCACCCGGCTCAATATAATTCTCGATTGCTTGAATACACAGCATCGTCGTCGGATGTGTCCCGGTGCCAAACGCCATGCCCGGGTCAAGCAAGATGACGTTCTCTTCAGGTTGCGGCTCATAATCTTCCCAGAGCGGGACGATCGTGAGATGTTGCGAGATTTTGACGGGCTTGTAGTATTGCTTCCACGAATGGGCCCAGTCCTCTTCGTCCATCTCGACGACCGTCACTTCGCCGGTGCCGATGTCGAGCATATGACGCAACCCGTCCACTTCTTTTTTGAACGCGGCGAGGGTGTCTTGGAAATCACCCGACGCCGGGACGTACGCTTTCACGTAGACGCCGGACGTCGGATACGATTCGCGTCCGGAAACGTCCCAAATCTCTCCGAAATGGTCTTCGGCCATCATCTGGTCGTAGTCCTCGACGTCCTCGATGACGACCCCTTGTGCCCCCACTTCATGTAATAAGTTCGATACGGCTTCGACTGCCTGCTGTGTCGTGTGGACACAAATTTCAGACCATTTCATCGTTTCACACGCTCCTTTTACTGGCTAAAAAACTTCTTCATTTTTTGGAACAGGCCGTGCTGTTCTTCGACGCCTGCTTCCCCGCTAATCTCTTCGAACTCACGAAGCAGTTCTTTTTGACGGTCGGTCATGTTCGTCGGCGTCATGACGACAATATTGACGTACTGGTCGCCGTTGCCGCCGCCGCGGACGCTCGGCATCCCTTTGCCGCGCAAGCGGAATTTCGACCCGGTCTGTGTTCCGGCTGGTACTTTCAGGCTCACCTTGCCGTGGACGGTTGGCACTTCGAGCTCGGCACCGAGTGCTGCTTGTGCGTATGTGACCGGCATCTCCATCGTGATGTGTTGGTCGACCCGTTCAAAGATCTCGTGGGCCCGGACGCGGACAACGATATATAGGTCACCGGCTGGCCCGCCGTTATAACCTGGGCCACCTTTACCGGAGAGACGGATTTGTTGGCCGTTGTCAATCCCGGCTGGAATCTTGACTTCGACTTGCTTCTGTTTCTTGACGTGGCCAGAACCATGGCACGTTTCACATTTTTCTTTAATCGTCTTCCCGCTGCCGTGACATTGGCTACACGTCCGCTGGTTGACCATCCGCCCGAGAATCGTGTTCTGTTCAACCGTCTCGACGCCGCTACCGCCACAACGGCCACACGTCTCTGGTTTCGTCCCTGGTTTGGCACCGCTGCCCATGCACGTGTCACATTCCACTTCGATCTCGAGGTCGATTGTTTCCGTCTTACCGGTCACGCTCTCCATGAAATCGAGATCGACGACGTATTGATAATCTTCGCCGCGACGTGGAGCGTTCGGATCTTGACGACGTCCGCCGCCACCGAAGAACATGTCAAAGATGTCACCGAAGCCACCTTGGAAGTCGCCACCGCCACCGAACTGGCTGGCCCCTTCAAAACCAAAGCGGTCATACTGGGCCCGTTTCTGCTCGTCTGACAGCACTTCATACGCTTCTCCGAGCTCTTTAAATTTATCGGCCGCATCCGGATCTTGGTTGATGTCTGGGTGATATTGTCGTGCGAGCTTACGATACGCCCGCTTGATGTCTTGTGCCGAGGCCGATTTATCCAGGCCAAGCACTTCATAATAATCTCGTTTCGCCACGTTACTCTCTCCTCTACACTGTCTAAACTAAGATTCTACCGAATCTACCTTAACATGGAAAGAGCCAAAGCAGAAACCTGCTTTGGCGCTCTCCTATCTATCGGTTGCCTTATTTACGATCGTCGAGGTCTTCAAACTCCGCGTCGACGACGTTGTCGTCTTTCGCTTCCGTCTGTGTCTCGGCACCTTCAGCACCTTGCTCTTCAGCCATGTTCGCATATACTTTTTGCGTCAATTCTTGAACGACGTTTGACAATTCGTCTTTCGCCGTACGGATTGCTTCGAGGTCTGTGCCTTCGAGTGCTGACTTGGCTTTTTCTTTCGCCGCTTCAGCACGTTCTTTGTCAGCCGCATCGACTTTGTCGCCAAGGTCTTTGATCGCTTTGTCTGTCGCGAAGACGAGTTGGTCCGTTTCGTTGCGGAGTTCGGCTTCTTCTTTACGCTGTTTGTCCGCTTCTGCGTTCGCTTCCGCTTCTTTTACCATGCGCTCGATTTCAGCCTCATCGATACCTGAAGATGATTGGATCGTGATCGACTGCTCTTTGTTCGTACCGAGGTCTTTCGCCGATACGTGAACGATTCCGTTCGCATCGATGTCGAATTTGACTTCGATTTGCGGCACACCGCGTGGTGCCGGCGGGATGTCCGTCAATTGGAAGCGGCCGAGCGTCTTGTTATCCGGCGCCATCGGGCGTTCCCCTTGGAGGACGTGGATGTCTACGGCCGGCTGGTTGTCAGCTGCCGTCGAGAATACTTGTGATTTCGAAGTCGGGATCGTCGTGTTACGGTCAATCAACTTCGTCATCACGCCACCCATCGTCTCGATACCGAGCGAAAGCGGAGTCACGTCGAGAAGGACGACGTCTTTGACGTCACCAGCGAGGACACCACCTTGGATGGCTGCACCGAGAGCAACAACTTCATCCGGGTTGACACCTTTGAACGGCTCTTTTTTCGTGAAGTCGTGAATTGCTTTTTGGACCGCTGGAATACGTGTCGAACCACCGACGAGGATGATCTTGTCGAGGTCAGATGGTGTGAGCCCAGAGTCTTTCAAAGCACGGCGTGTCGGTTCCATCGTGCGCTCGACGAGGTCGGCTGTCAACTCATCGAATTTCGCACGCGTGAGCGTCGTTTCAAGGTGAAGCGGACCAGCAGCTCCGGCCGTGATGAACGGAAGGCTGATGTGTGCGCTTGTCACGCCTGAAAGGTCTTTCTTCGCTTTTTCAGCTGCGTCTTTTAGACGTTGGAGCGCCATCTTGTCTTGTGCGAGGTCGATGCCATTCTCTTTTTTGAATTCAGCTACGAGGTAGTCGATGACTTTTTGGTCAAAGTCGTCACCACCGAGACGGTTGTCCCCTGCAGTAGCCACAACTTCGAAGACACCATCGCCAAGTTCGAGGATCGACACGTCGAACGTACCGCCACCGAGGTCATAAATCAAGATTGTGTGGTCTTCACCTTTGTCGAGTCCGTAAGCGAGTGCTGCTGCCGTCGGCTCGTTGATGATCCGCTTGACATCAAGTCCAGCGATTTTCCCTGCGTCTTTCGTCGCTTGACGCTCGGCATCGTTGAAGTAGGCAGGAACAGTGATGACCGCTTCTGTTACTGACTCACCGAGGTAGTCTTCTGCATCTTTTTTCAATTTTTGTAAGATAATCGCCGAAATTTCTTGCGGCGTGAACTTCTTGCCATCGACTTCTACTGTATGAGCCGTACCCATGTGACGTTTGATCGACTGGATCGTGTTCGGGTTTGTGATCGCTTGACGTTTCGCGACTTCTCCGACTTGACGCTCTTCCCCTTTGAAGGCGACGACAGATGGTGTCGTACGGTTCCCTTCCGCGTTCGAGATGACGACTGCTTCGCCACCTTCCATCACTGCTACACATGAGTTCGTTGTACCTAAGTCAATTCCGATAATTTTACCCATTGTCTATTCCTCCATCTAATTAAGTAATGTTATTCTGAGACTTTTACCATGCTCGGACGAATGACGCGCCCGTGCATCGTGTATCCTTTTTGAAGCTCCATCGTCACGATCCCTGATTCGAACTCATCGCTCGGCTCTTGCATGACCGCTTGATGATAGTTCGGGTCAAACGGTTGTCCGACCGCTTCGATCGCTTCGACGTTCTCACCGTTCAAGACGTCGAGCAACTGGCGGTGAATCATGTCGACACCGGCTTGAATCTGCTTGGCGTCGTCCGAATTCGCTTCAACTTGGAGCGCACGCTCAAAGTTGTCGATGAGCGGAATCAATTTCTCGACGACCGTCTGCGATGCGAATTTGACGCGTTTCGCGTTCTCTTCGTTCGTCCGGCGTCGGAAGTTGTCAAAATCCGCACGGATGCGGAGCTCGCTCGCCTTGAGCGCGTCGATTTCTTTTTGTAAATCCGTCCCCTCAGAAGTTTCTTCCACAAACTCAACATTTGAAACCTCTTCAGCTTCGACTGTTTCCGTCTGTTTCGGATCAAAATCTTTTTCTTCGAGCACTTCTTCTGGCTCTGGCCCATTCTGTTTGTCAGTTGTCATAATGAGGCTCCTTTCCATCACTCTTCTAATTTCGTTCGCCTGAGCGCCTCGATGATTTGTCCCATCATCTGAACCCCGTGTCGATAATCCATCCGGGTCGGTCCGATCATCGCGATCGTCCCGAACGTCTGACCGTCGAGCGTATAGTCGGACGTGATGACGCTACAATTTTGAAGCGCGACGATGCCATTCTCGCTTCCAATGCTCACATAAATCTCGCGGTTTGGCAACGATTCGAGCCAGTCGGTCAACCGCTCCTGCTCGTCGATCCATTCAAGGAACGGACGCAACGTATCAAGTGTCTGGAACTCAGGTTGGTTGAAGATGTTCTTCTTCCCGCCTAAGTAGAGCGAAGCAGGATGTTGGACGCCGACGGTCGATTGAATGAGTTGCATCATGAACTCGAATTGTTCCTGATGCGCGAGTCGAAGCTTGGACACTTCTTCTCCGATCCGGAACTTCAGCTGACCGAGTGGAGTTCCTTTCAGACGATCGTTCAAGAAGCGGATCGTCTGTTCGACCAGGTCCGGCGCCATCGGAGAGTCGAATACGACCGTCCGATGTTCGACGTGGCCTTGGTCGGTCACGATCAAGACGACGCCACGCCTTTCGTCGAGCGGCATCAAATCGATTCGGGCCAGCCGATTCATCTGGCTGTTCGGACCGAGCGCCACCGTCGTATAATTGGTCAGGTCAGAGAGTAGGTCGGCGGCTTGACGGATGAGCACTTCCGACTCTTGGGCCGAGGCACGTAGCCGTTCGCCAAGGCGATACGTCTCCCGCTCGTCGATGATTTTCGTCTCGACGAGATGGTCGACATAATACCGATAGCCGACTTCGGACGGGATGCGTCCGGCCGACGTATGCGGCTTTTCAATCAGACCCATATCTTCTAAATCAGCCATGTCGTTCCGAATCGTCGCCGAACTGAATGACAAGTCATCCCGCTTCGATAACGTCCGCGAACCGACTGGTTGGGCCGTTTGAATATAATCATCAATGATGGCTCGTAAAATGAGCAATTGTCTCTCTGTCAGCACAACGTCACTCCTCTCTGAAGGATTGGCCTCGCTTTATTAGCACTCATATTTACTGAGTGCTAATTACACTTCAAATATTATCATGTTCTCCATATTTGTCAATTCATTCGCATCATTTTTTCCAGTCCCATAGAGCCTTCCGGTATGCATGTTTCTTCAAGTTTCGGTATGATACGAATTGAGGTGATTAGATGTTTACAACACAACAATTTAACGTATTCACGCAAGACGGACTCGATGCCCGCATGGCAGGCATCCGCTCTGAGATTCAACCGCTGTTCCATCGTATCTATGAAGAGGTCGGTCCCCAACTCGAGGCCGATGTCGGTGTACCACTTTACTTGCATGTCGCCAAACATGCCCGTCGGACGGTCAATCCACCGAAAGACACGTGGATGGCGATCGGCCATGACAAACGCGGCTATAAGAAGCATCCCCATTTCCAAGTCGGATTATTCGACGACCGGGTCTTCATCTGGCTCGCGTTCATCTATGAGATGCCGAACAAAGAAGCGATCGGCCGTCGACTCATGACGATCGACTTCAAATCAGAGTTCCCGGACTTCCATATCGCCGGGGATCATATGAAAAAAGACGCGTTCTTAGTCGAGGAGTCGTCAGCTGAATCGATCGAGGCGATCACAGAACGGTTCGCGACGGTGAAGAAAGCGGACTTCTTGATCGGTCGTCAACTTCCGGCCGATGCGTCGATTCTACAAAACGAAGCCGCGTTCCTAGCACTCGTCGAGGATACGTTCAGCCGGCTCATGCCGATTTACCGCGATCTTGTCTTATAACCAAAACAAGGGCGAACCCAATCCGGGTTCGCCCTTGTTTGTTATGACATCGATGTCTGTTCCGGTGAGTCGCTCATCCGTGCCTCGCCGATGAAGGCAGCGAACGCCTCGTTGGCGAGCGGGAGCCCAGATTCGGTCAAGCGGACGTGTGTGTCCGTCGTCTCGATCAACCGTTTTGCCTCGAGTTCCGACAAGACATGCCCGAATACCGAACGCATCGACACACCATACTTCGACTCGAACGTCGCAAACGACACGCCTTGACGCATCCGGAGTCCGAGGAACAGTTCCTCTTCCATCTTCTCGACCGTCTCGAGCATCGTCGTATTGCGAACCGGCAGCCCTTCCGCCTTGATATAGTGCGGAATCGGCGCGATGTTCGCTCGACGCTCCCCGTTCAAATAACTGTGCGCCCCGGCCCCGAAGCCATAATACTCTTCGTTGCGCCAGTACACTTGGTTATGACGGCTCTCCCGTCCTTTGAGGCTATAGTTCGAGATCTCATACTGTTTCAAGCCTCGACGTTCGAGCGTCTCCATCACTTTCAAGTACATCTCGACTTCGATGTCCTCGCCCGGGAGGCGCAACTTCCCTTTCCGCTCTTGAATCGCGAACACGGTGTGCGGCTCGAGAATCAACGAATAGGAAGACACGTGTTGGATTGGGAGCTTGAACGCCAAATCGAGGTCGCGTTCGATCTGTTCGAGCGTCTGTTCCGGCAAGCCGAACATCAAGTCGATCGAGATGTTATCGAATCGCTTCGCCGCTTCCGTCACGGTCGCGAACACGTCATCGGCCCGGTGTGTCCGTCCGATTCGTTCGAGTCCACCGTCATCGAACGTCTGGACGCCGAAACTGACGCGGTTGACCCCTCCTTGTTTCATCGTATCGAGCTTCTCGGCGCTCACGAAGTTCGGATTTGCCTCGACAGAGTATTCGAGGTCCGGCGACGCGAGCGGGAGCAAGTGACGCGCGACCATGTCCATGAGTCGTTTCATCTGCGCCTCATTGAGGGCGGTCGGTGTCCCGCCGCCGATAAAAATCGTCTCAATCGTATCGGTCGGGTATTGTTCGAGCGAGAGTTTGATTTCTCGTTCTAATGCATCTAAATAGTCATCAACCGGTTGGTTCTTCAAGAACACCTTGTTGAAATCACAGTAATAACAAATATGTTCACAAAATGGAATGTGAAGATATACGGCTTTAGCCATGGCGGCCACCCCTTTCTTCTCTTCCATTTATAACGCTTTTCACGCCGTGACGCCACTCTGCACGTTCAATCGAACCGATGAATGAACAGACCGCTCTTTAATTTCGGTTCGAACCACGTCGATTTCGGCGGCATTTGACCGCTCTCGTCGGCGACGCGCATCAGCTCTTCCATCGCCGTGGCGTGACACGTCAACACGACGACGTCATCACGTTCAGCCAAGTCGGCGAGGCGCGTCGGGGCATCTTTGCCGCCGATGAAATCGATTCGTTTGTCCGTCCGTACGTCTTTGACATGGAAATACGGCTCGAGCACATCCCGTTGCAACGTCGCGACGTCGAGCGCCGTCGTCGTCTGCCGTTTTTTGAGCATGAAATGCTCGCCCCGGTAAGACAAACCGAACGTGCCCCGCTCGTTCGGGACGTGTAAGGCAGGCACCGATTCAATCTCATACGAGAAAGCTAAACCGTCAAGCAACGCTCTGACTTCTTCTGGCGCCACATCGTTCAAAATGCGATGATACGGCAAAATCGTCAGCTCATCGCTCGGGAAAAGGACACCGAGGAAGTGGTCCCGCTCTTGCTTTGATTCCGCTTCATGGATCGGATGACGAGCGACGACAGCTGCGGCTTTGGCCCGGTGATGTCCATCGGCGATATAGAGGGCTGGGATACTTGCCCCGAGCATGATGACGCGTGCTTGATGCTTGGATGGCACGGCATAGCCTTCATGGATGACACCTTCACTGTCCGTGAAGGCGAACAACGCCTCTCCTGTCGTCGCGTCGTCCAAGATACGACGCAATCCTTCGTCCGGGACGTGACTCATCAAGATCGGGCCGGTGTGCGCTTTCGTCGCCGATACGTGTTCGACCCGTTCGCGCTCTTTCACCTCACGTGTGTGCTCGTGGATTTTGATTCTCCCCGTCTCATAATCGGTCACCGAGAACGTGGCGACGAGTCCGGTCTGCACATGTCCATGGTCGGTGAGCCGGTAGACGTAAAACCCATGTGTCCGCTCGGTCAATTCTGATTCATAGAGCCGTTCGAGCTCATGACGGGCTCTGCGTCCCCAGGCGTCGAGCGGCATGTCCGCCGTGAACAGTTCTGGTTTATCGACCGAAAGAAAAGAATCAGGACGCTGTTCGACGTCTTCACGCGCCTGTTCGACAGTGACGATATCGTACGGGGCGGCAGCGACCGCCTCGGGGTGTTTCGGCATATACGGGGCAAACGGTTTAAATACGACCATGGTCATTCCTCCTTAAAATTCGCGGACGCGCATGACACCCTCGATGTCATATAGGGCATGCACGGATAACGTCTCATGTTTATGGTTGTCGATGTCAATCAACGTATAGGCCACATCGTTGCGGCTCCGGTTGACCATGTTATCGATGTTGATGCCGTTTTCGGCGAGCCGGCTCGCGATTTGACCGACCATATTCGGGACGTTCAAATGAAGTACCGCCAAACGCCGCTTGCCGACATACGGGAGCTCCGCGTTCGGGAAGTTGGCCGAGTTACGGATGTTACCGGTCTCTAAGTACAGTTTGAGCGTATCGACGGCTTGAATCGCACAGTTCACCTCAGACTCGTGCGTCGACGCCCCGAGATGCGGGAAGGCGACGACTTGTGGATGACCGAGCAGCGCCTGTTTCGGGAAGTCGGTGATGTACGTCGCCACGTTCTCATCGAGCGCCTCGAGCAAATCGGAATCGTTCACGAGCTCACCGCGGGCAAAATTCAAGATGGTGGCGCCCGGTTTCATCTGTTTGAACCACGTCGCGTCGATCATGTGACGCGTGTCATCGGTGAGCGGCATATGAATCGACAGGATGTCGACATCGGCGAGCAATTCGCTCAACTGCTTCGCCCGCTTCACTTGTTGCGAGATGTTCCACGCCGCGTCGACCGATAAATGCGGGTCGTAGCCGACGACGTCGATGCCGAGGTGGAGCAAGTCGTTGGCGAGCGACGCGCCGATCGCACCGAGACCGATGATCCCGACTCGCTTGCCTCTTAGCTCAGACCCGACAAAGCGCCGCTTCTCGTCTTCCATCGCCTGCTCGAGCGACGCCTGATCGGAAAACGTATGATCATTGACCCAGTTCGCCCCTTCTAAAATCGGTCGGACCGACAACAGCATGCTGGCGAGCACGAGTTCCTTGACGGCGTTCGCATTCGCGCCCGGTGTATGGAACACGACGACGCCTTGACGAGCCAACCGTTCGAGCGGAATGTTGTTCACACCGGCACCGGCCCGGGCGATGGCCAGCAAATAGGGCGGGATGTCCGCCTGATGGACGTCATGACTCCGAATGACCCAGGCGTCGGCTTGCTCCGCATCATTGACGGCGTACTCGCTCGGTTCGAAGCGTCTTAGCCCGTCTTGGGCGATTTGGTTATACGTTTTTATATGAAACATCTTGTACCTCCTGTTCAAACTCGTGCATCACGTCAATGAGACGCGTCACACCTTCAAGTGGCATCGCATTATAAAGGCTCGCTCGAAGACCCCCGACCGACCGATGACCCCCGAGCTCGATCAACCCGCGCATCTCCGCGAACTGCCGGAACGCTTCATCCGTCGCGTCATTTCCGCTCGTGAACGGGATATTCGTCAGCGACCGTTCCTTGCCGGAGACGAGCGCGCGAAATACCGGTGACGTATCCAAAGCGTCATATAACAGCTTGCTCTTCTTTTCGTTGCGACGTTCCATCTCGTCGACGCCCCCTTCGGACTCGACCCAGGCGAGAACCCGCTCAGCGACATATAAACTGAACGTCGACGGGGTGTTAAGTAGCGTGTCGACATGCTTGCTGTAAGCCAGATACGACGGCAAATCGCGCTCGGTGACCAAGTCACGACGGATGACGACAATCGTCAATCCGGCCGGACCGATATTTTTTTGGGCACCGGCGTACAAGAGACCATAGCGCTGTACATCGATCGCTTCCGCTAAAATGTTCGACGAGATGTCGGCGACGAGCGGGACGTTCGTATCCGGCAACGTCGTGTAGCGCGTCCCTTCGATCGTATTGTTCAACGTCACGTGAAGATAATCCACATCCTGAATATGTTCCGGCCACTCCGGGATTGCGTCGTAGTTGGATGACGCTGAACTACCGGCGACGATGACGTCACCGAAGTGTTTTGCGTCATTGATCGCTTTCTTCGACCATGTTCCACTGTCGAGATAGGCGAAGCGACCCGATTCCCGCAGGTTCATCGGCACCATTGAAAATTGAAGCGTCGCCCCACCTTGAAGGAACAGGACGGCGTAATCGTCTGGAATCTGCATCAATCGCCGCAGTCTCGTCTCGAGCTGCTCGACGATCGTCGCGAACGTGTCGGAGCGGTGACTCATCTCGACGATGGACACCCCTTGTTTATAGGAAAGAAACTCGGCTTGCACTTCTCGTAAGACAGGTTCTGGCAATACGCCCGGCCCTGCTGAAAAATTATATATCGACACCGCCACTCCTCCTCTATTTATCTGTAAGTGGGTACTATTCCGTACCTGGCCCACCGAATCCTGCCAAATACGAAAAAAACGCCCTCATCCGTAGATAAGGGCGAACGATTATTCTTCGTCCATCGACAAGACGGACATGAACGCTTCTTGCGGCACTTCGACAGAACCAACCATCTTCATGCGCTTTTTACCTTCTTTTTGTTTCTCGAGCAATTTACGTTTCCGTGAGATATCGCCGCCGTAACATTTGGCGAGGACGTTTTTACGGAGCGCCTTGATCGTCGAACGGGCCACGATCTTCGTTCCGACCGCTGCCTGAATCGGCACCTCGAACTGCATACGCGGAATGAGCGCCTTCAATTTCTCAACGATGACCTTCCCACGTTCGTAGGCGAAATCGCGGTGCACGATGAAGCTGAGCGCATCGACAAGTTCGTTGTTGAGGAGGATATCCATCTTGACGAGGCGTGACGGGCGGTAACCAATCAAGTCGTAGTCAAGCGACGCATATCCTTTCGTGCTCGACTTCAACTGGTCGAAGAAGTCATAGACGATTTCACTGAGCGGGATGTCATACGTGATTTTGACACGCGTCGTATCGATATACTGCATGTCGATGAAACTGCCGCGCTTCTTCTGACAAAGTTCCATGATGGCACCGACATAGTCGTTCGGTGTCATGATGGCCGCTTTGACGTACGGCTCTTCAATCGACTCGACTTTTTGTTGTTCCGGCATTTTCGACGGGTTATCGACATGGATGACGTCGCCGGCCGTCGTTGTGACGTGATAAATAACCGATGGCGCTGTCGTGATCAAGTCGATCCCGAACTCACGCTCGATTCGCTCTTGGATGATTTCCATGTGGAGCATGCCGAGGAATCCGCTGCGGAAGCCGAAACCAAGTGCTTGCGACGTCTCCGGCTCGAATTCGAGCGCCGCATCCGATAACTGAAGCCGTTCGAGCGCTTCGCGTAAATCGTTATATTTGGCAGCATCGATCGGATACAGACCACAGTACACCATCGGGTTCATTTTCCGGTAGCCCGGGAGCTGTTCCGTCGATGGATTTTTAGCGAGCGTGATCGTATCACCGACGCGGACGTCGCCGACCGTCTTGATTGACGCCGATAACGTACCGACATCGCCGACGTTCAGTTCCTTCACCGAGACCGGTTTCGGTGTCGAGACGCCGAGATCCGTCACGTCGAACGATTTACCGGTCGACATCATTTGGACTTTGTCCCCAACTTTGACCGAACCGTTGACGATTCGGATCGAGGCGACGACGCCACGATAGGCGTCATAATACGAGTCGAAGATAAGTGCTTGGAGCGGTGCCGACGGGTCACCGGTCGGTGGTGGAACGAGTTCGACAACTTGCTCGAGAATCTCTTCAATCCCGATTCCCGCCTTGGCAGAAGCTGGCACAGCATCACTTGCGTCGAGCCCGATTACATCTTCGATCTCTTGACGGACACGTTCGACATCGGCCGACGGCAAATCAATTTTGTTGATGACCGGGATGATTTCAAGGTCGTTATCAAGCGCGAGATAAACGTTCGCGAGTGTCTGAGCTTCAATCCCTTGAGCCGCATCGACAACAAGGACCGCCCCTTCACAGGCTGCGAGCGAGCGTGACACTTCATATGTGAAGTCGACGTGTCCCGGTGTATCGATCAAATGAAGGATATACTCTTCACCGTCTTTTGCGGTATAGTTCAATTTAACGGCGTTCAATTTGATTGTGATCCCACGTTCCCGTTCGAGATCCATCGCATCAAGCGTCTGTTCTTTCATTTCACGCGCTGTGAGCGCACCAGTTCTCTCGAGAATCCGGTCAGCGAGTGTCGACTTCCCATGGTCGATGTGGGCGATGATGGAAAAGTTACGAATCTTCTTTTGACGATTCTCTAATTCTTGTTTGTTCATATATGGGTTCACCTATCCTTCTCATGCATACCGTGTCATTATATCAAAATCCTAAGTTAATGTGTACGACCTACTACAACAATACCACATATAGTTTTCAGAATAATCATCAAGTGGTTGCTTTTCGAATAACCGTTTGCTACAATTGTGCTTGTTCTGTTGAATGATTACTTGAAGTAATGAGAACATACACTTTCTTGTTTCAGGAGGTGAAATAACATGGCAAATATCAAATCAGCAATCAAACGTGCAAAAACTTCTGAAAAGCGTCGCGTAGCGAACTCGCAAGAGAAAGCAGCAATGCGTACAGCAGTAAAACGTGTTGATACTCTCGTTGTAGAAGGTAACAAAGAAGCGGCTCAAGAAGCTTTCGTCCTCGCTACGAAGAAAATCGACAAGGCTGCAGCAAAAGGTCTAATCCACCAAAACAAAGCAGGTCGTGACAAATCACGTCTCGCAGCTCGCATCGCAGCTCTCTAATTAGAGACTAAAACGAAACAGCCGCCTCCATTAGGAGCCGGCTGTTTTTTCGTACTTCATCACATAATGGGGTCCAATCCCTGGAATGTCGAACGCGTCACCGACCGTCACCAATCCGTTCCGTTCATAGAACCGGACGGCGATCGCTCGAGCGTTGCACCACCACGAATCACTGACCGCTTCATGCAACGCCTGTAAAAAGGACGAGCCAATTCCTTGGCCAGCAAATGCCGGGTCCGTTGCCATCCCTCTGAGCTGATACGGCACCGTCTGACCGTCGAAGTCACGCCCCACTTCCATCACGGTCGCAATCGACACGACACGACCGTCTTCGACCCAGGCATAGTGGCGTGTCGTCTCGGCGTCATCCCCTTCAAAATAACATGTCTCGACTGCCTGTCCCGGCCGTAACACTTCATGCCGGAGCGGAATCACGTCCACGAGTCTCACTTCCTGTAATCCCATGTCTTCACCTCACAGTAACGTTAATTGGCAGACGAGTGTGTCAAAGACGATTTGCTTGTCGCCCCGTCCCGTCTTCATCGCCTCGTCCGCATCGGCAATCATCGTCAGCGCCCGGGCGAGCTGGGCCTCTGAGAAATTCCGGCTCGCTTGTGAGGCGAGTTTTACCGTATATGGATGCGCCCCGATTTTCGAGGCGATCTGCTTCTCGCCATAACCTTTCTCGGTCAACTGTTTGGCCAGATACATATTCCGGTACTGCCGGGCGAGGAGCGACAACAGACCGATCAATTCCTGCCCCTGTTTCTCCAAGTCCCGTACAAGCCGAAGCGCAGCATCCGCACGTCGGGCCACTAAAAACTCGGATAGCTGGAATACGTTATCCTCGAGCGTCCGCGGGACCAAGTCGTTGACGATTTCCATCGGGATGTCGGCGCCTTCACTCGCATAGAGTTGTAATTTCTCAAGCTCGCGCACGAGTTTTCCCCAATCGTCCTGACAGAGGAACAACAGACGCTCGACGGTCGCCCGCTCCATCTTTTGACCACGACGATTCAATTCGTCGCCGACGTAACGCATTAATTCGGATTGGCTCGGTTTTTTCGCTTCGAGGACGATGGCCCGTTCTTTCAGGCGTTTGACAACTTTTTTTCGTTCATCGAGTTTTTCCGCTTCAATGACAAAGACGAGCACAGAGTAAGGCGCCGGTTGTAAGACGTAATCCGTCAAGCGCTCGACGTTTTGTTTCTGCTTTTCTTTCGCCCCCGTCAAAAACTGGGCATGTTTGACGATGACGGTCCGATACTCACTGAAAAAAGGTACCGTCTCCGCTTCATCAAGCGCCGTATCGAGTGACGTCTCGTGCAAGTCGAGCTGCATGACATCAAATTGATCATCAGACGGGTTGGCGGCTTTGATGATCGACCGTTCCCACGTCTCTAGTAAATATTTCTCTGTCCCAAATAGGACATACACGTTCGACAACTTTCCGTTATGCAGCCACGGTTCATTCAAAACACACACCACTTTCACAATTTATTCTTATCTAAACATAGATTATCCTTCACTGATTCGCTATACTTAGGACGGAACCATTTCAAGGAGGGACTCACTATGCATATTAACTCTGTTCGCCCACAAAGCGAAAACCCGTTCGAGAACGACGTGCAGTGCAAACGTAACGATGCCATCGATTCAGCAATCGGCTTCATCGTCCCGTTCGGCTTTTTCTTCACCATCTTCGCGATCGGTGTCCTCATCAAGTTCTTGAGCTTATAAGTCAGTCAGAAAGCGATTGCCCCGGGGGAGCAATCGCTTTTTTAGTTTATCATAGATTTCTTGGAGTGACCCCCCTCGTTACGATCCCGCGACAGCGATTTCGTTCACAGACGACCATCCCGTCCTCGTCCGTCCGCAATAACCGTCTTCCTTCGATTCGCTCTAACGTGTCGGGGTGGGGGTGACCGTAGCGATTGTTCGCCCCGACGCTGACGACAATCCATTCCGGATCGACCCGCTCAATCAACTCACGACTCGAGGATGAGTCCGCCCCGTGATGTCCGAGCTTGAATACATCGACGTCGACGGTCGGGATCATCCCTTCCCGTGTGTCCGGTAAGTCTCCGGTCAATAAATAAGTGAGGTTCCCGACTTTCATGAACAGTGACACCGAGTTCGCATTCTCATCCTCTCCTGACTCGTCCGGGGCGACGACCCACATCCACGGGTACGGCCTGTCCCCGCTCGACAGGAGCCGGACCGGGACTTGATAAGCCGCCAGCTCGGCCAGTAACTCGTCTCGTTTGCCTTGATCCGCTACTTCCGCCGAGAGCCACACCTCATCGACTTCGATGGACGAGAGCAAACCGGACAGTCCGCCGACATGATCATGATCGGCATGGGTAAGCAGCAAGAAATCGAGACGCGTCTCCCCTCGCTTCCATATGTACGGGGCGACGACATCCGCTCCCGGATCATACGTGGACCGTTTCGATTCCTTCGGGTCTTGAAACACTCCGCCGACATCGATGACCCCGGTCACATCGCCATACTCGACGACGATGGCATCGCCCTGCCCGACATCTAGAAACGTGACGCGTGGCTGTTCGGTCCATTCCAACGAGACGTGAAGGAAGAAAAGGGAACTGACGGCCAGCGCCCAGCCCGTCCAGCGCTTCCATTCGAGTAAGATCAACCCACCCCACAGCACGGCAGCGAGCGTTACAGCGTGCCAAAACGTGAACTCGTGCAACGGGAGCCACGGCTGCCAGTCATGGTGCAGTTGGAACGTCCCGTTCAACCCGTCGAGGACCGGATAGAGGAGTGGTTCGGCCGTCGGTACGAGGTACGAGAGCAGTGTGATCGGGATGATGAACCAAGAGATCAACAGCCCGACGAGCACGTTATATACCGGTGCCAACATCGATAGAATTGGTTGCACGGGCCATAGGAAGATGAGACCGAACCATTGCGCATAGATGGCCAATCCGAACGGCCCCTTCCAAATCGACCGGGTCACGAGCAAAAATAGCGTCATCGCGACCGTCAATTGAAACCCTAGATTCCAGAACAGATAAGGTTGCACGGCGAGTAGCATCGCGGCACACCAACTCAGTAACCGAATCGGGTCACGGACACGGTAGCCGAACAGCGACAACCCGAGCAACAGATCGGCGACGAGAACGGCCCGTGCGACCGGTGGCGAAAACCCGGTCAGCCAGCCGAACAGCGTGACCGCGGCGATGATGAGTTGCGTCTTCGTCTCCTGACGAAACGGCAAACCGCGCATCAGCCAACGGAACGCCAAAACGAGGAGCGCGATATGTGACCCGGAGATGACGAGCAGATGAAGCAGACCCGTGACCCGGTAAGAGAACGAGGTGTCCTCATCGAGCAATCGGCTCTCCCCAAACAATAACGCCTCCATGTATAGCGCCACATCTGGTCGATACGTTGCCTCGATTCTCGCGAGCTGCCGTTCTTTCCAGCGGAGCATCCGCCCAGCTATCCCGTCACTCGGACGACACGCCTCGATGGCGACGTCACTCCCTTTGAACGTCAGACCGGCTCCGAGCGCCCACGCCGACTCATTGAATCCGCCCGTATTACGCAGCGGTGCGAACGGGATGTGCGTGAACGTGACGAGGCACGTCTCTCCGGGACGACCGAGTGCGAGGTCACGACCGGTCAACACACCTTCCGTCCCGTCGATTTGTCCATACAGCCGCGCTGATAGTCCGTTGTCCCGCCGGCTATCGATGGCGAACAGATAGGGCCCGGCCTCCGGCAACGGTTCGGCGTCAGGACGTACGAACACGAACAGGACGAGCAGGACGGCGCCGATATGCGCATAGACGGATTGACCGCGACAGGTGAACGCGATGGCGACAGACAACAGGAGGCAGAGGGCGACCGACCCGTACATCCCGGCAATGAATAGGCTGATCGGCAATAGTGGATACAGCGGCATGTCACGGGACCAATAAATAGCCTTCCATGCTTTCTAACGTCTTCTCTCCGAATCCTTTGACGTTGCCAATCTCTTCGTATGACTTGAACGGCCCATGTTGTTTCAAATGATTGAGAATCGCCTCGGCTTTGGCCGGGCCGATGCCCGGTACGGTCATCAGTTCGTCCTTCGTCGCACTGTTGACATGGACCCCGTTCGTCCCCCCGCTCGCTTCTTCAGCGGCCGGCACAACGACCGTCTCTCCTTTTTTCGGGACGCTCACTTTCGTCCCATCGACGAGCAGTTGGGCCAAGTTCAATTGCTCAGGGTCGGCCTCATCCGTCAAGACAGCGAGTGACAACACGTCACCGACACGCGCCCCTTGTGGCATCGTATACATGTCCGGTGCCTCGACCGCCCCTGTCACATAGACGACGATTTCGGTCGGGACGCTCGGCTCGACTTCCGGTTCGGGTGTCGCAACGAACTGTTCGACCATCGGCGTCTCCGGTTCTTTCGAATAAAACATATAGCCCACCCCGATAAACAGTCCAATCAGCAGCACGACGACATATCGTTTCCACTTCTCCATACGTCCCCTCCTCGAGCGAGTCTTTTCTATAGTATGAAGAAACGTTGTCATCTGTGCCGAGGCCGAACTCGTCGTTTTCCACGCGCCTATCGGACGAAGGCATCCGCTTCCCGTACATAACAAGACGACAAAAAAGAGACAAGCCGAAACTTGTCTCAGTGCTCTTCAAAATGTTGGACTTGGTTCGCGAGTGCCGCGGCTTGCCCTTCTAGCTCTTGCATCAAAGCGAAAATCTGATCGAAGCTCGCTTGCTGCTCTTTCATCGAGGCTGCGACTTCTTCGTTCCCCGCCGCAAGTTCCTCGGTTACGCCGCTCACTTCTTCAACCCGTTTCAAGACGTTCGTCACTTCCGAACTCGACGCGACCATCTCGCGTTCAATCGTACTGACAAACGAGGCGACGTGGTCCGTGCGGTCATGGATTCGGTTGAACGCCTGCTTCGTCATTCCGAACGCCTCGAGCTGTGCCGTCTGTTCCCGACTCGACTCTTCGACCATGTCCGTCAAGCGGACGACCTCGTCCCGGATCGTCTGGACGACACCAAAGATAGAACGTGTCGCCACGTTGCTCTCCTCGGCCAATTTCTTCACTTCGCTGGCGACGACTGCAAAACCTCGTCCTGCCTCCCCTGCCCGTGCAGCCTCGATGGCCGCATTCAAGGCGAGCAAGTTCGTCTGGGCGGCGACATCTTCCACGAGCTTCGCCATTTTTTCGATTTCTTCTGTTTTCCGGGCGAAATCATCCATCCGGTTGACGAGCGATGCGTTACGTTCGCTCGAACGTGCTAAAATCGCTTCCTGGTCCGTCAACGTCTCGATGCCGGCTGCGACTTCGCGTGTCATCTCAGACGTCTGTTCGGTCGTCTGCTTCGTCTGGTTCAAACTTGTCTCGAACGAGGTCGCCATGATGCCGACCGATTCAAGTGTCTCTTGCAGTTCGGTCGCAATCGACTGGGCCCCGTTCGCCATCTCATCGACCGCATTCGTGATGTTCGATGTCGTACTGACCACGGCCTCGTTCTCAGCAGCCGCCGTCTCTGTCATATCGTTCACTTTCATCGACGTGACACGGATGGAACCGATGACCGTCTGGAGCGACATCGTCATTTCCCGCATCGCTCGTTCTAAGCGTCCGATTTCATCACGTCGCGTCGAATCCGGCAGCGTGATCAATCGTCCGGCCGCGATTGCTTCCGCCGCCTCGACATTGCGTTCGAGCGGGTGGGTGATCGAGCGGGCGAAGAAGAAGTTGTATACACTGAGTGCGACGATGACAAAGACCGTCAACAATATGGACACGAGCAGGAGACGTTTTGTCTCACTCGCCGCCTCGGCTTGTAACGCCTCGTAGAATGTTCCATTTTTCAAGAGGAGCGTATTCACATCGTTCAATACCCCTTCAAGCTTCGCCGCTTGAATCCGGGCGGCGATTCCGCCGGCCTCGGCCGCCTCGACCTCGGCTCCGATTCGCTCATACTTCATCGTCGCACGTTCGAGGTGGTTCGCAAATTCAGGAATAAGATATGTCTGTTTCAATGTCGTAAACGTCTCCGTGTTTGTCGTCCGAATCCGCTCGAGCTGCGTGAGCGTCGATTGGCTCATCTGCTCACCGAGCGAGGTCCACAGGGACTGCTCCTGCAAGAGCGACGTCTCGAGTTGGGACAACTCAATCATCTGGGTGCCGTACTGCTCGTTATAAGTTTGCAGACGATTCAACGTCGACAAGACATAACTCATCATCAAGACAATCAATAAGACCGTGAACACGGTCGAAAAGATGAACCGTTTCCGTAAGCTCATTTCAGCGTCCCCTCCATCAACTGTTTCTGAAACGCCTCGAACCGTTTTGTCTCGTCGTCATCCCATTGGACACGACGAAGAGCGGCCAAACCGACACCGCCTTGATCGATCCCGAGTTCGACGTGAGCGTTGAACGCCTTCGCTTCGACCCGATCCGCGATTTCGACGATGGCCAAATCGACTTGTTTCAACATCGACGTGATGACCGCGTCCGGTGCGATCATCGATTGGTCGCTATCGACGCCAATCGCTTTCACGCCGTTCCGTTCCGCTGCTTCTAAGACACCGACCCCTGTCAGTCCTGCAGCGGCGTACAGCACGTCTGCTCCGGCTTCAATCTGTTTCTCTGCCAACTTACGTCCGATTTCAGGCGAGGCAAAATCGTTGGCGTAATCGACGAGCATCGTTACGTCTTCATTCACGCCTTTTGCACCGAGCTCGAAGCCGGTCCCGAATTTTTGAATCAGCTCGTTGTCGACACCCCCGATGAAACCGATTTTATTCGATTCCGTCTCGAGCCCCGCGACTGCCCCGGCGAGTGCACTGCCTTCCGTCTCTTGGAACGTCACCGAGATGACGTTAGGTAACGTCGATACGGCATCAATCAACGCGAACTGTTGCTCTGGATGTTCGGCCGCCACCGCTTCAAGATCCGTCTGACATGCGAAACCAAGACCGATGATAACATCATGTCCGTCCGCGACGAGCTGTTCGAACCCCGCTTTATATGTCTCCGTCTCGGCAAGCTCGCGATAGTCGACGAACCATTTCCCTGTCTCCCGGAGTTGCCCCATGCCGCGCATCGCCGCGTCGCTGAACGATTGGTCCCCGAGACCAACATCGGACAAGACGACGCCCATCGATTGACGTGTTTCCACGGTTTGTTCCGGTTGGTCGATGACAGACTGACAACCGGGCAACCAAGTCACACATGCGGCCAACAAGCCGATGATGAGTGATTTCTTCATAATAGCTACTTCCTCTCTCTAATGGTCTGACATCTCCCTTATCGTCAGAAACTGATCGAGTTTGAAGTCTTTCCTATCAAATTTAGAGGAATCCGCACGAAACAAAAAAGCCACAGACGATTGTCTGTGGCTCTCGGCTCACTCTTCGGTCGCGGCGAACGTCGATTCGCTCAATTCGCGATTCGCGCTCGGCTGGACGTTGCCTTTCCCGGCAAAATTGTCGAGTAAATCTTTCATGTCGATTCCTGACGACGCTTTGAGCGTCTGTTGGAGCGATGCCATCAAGTCTGTGGCGTAGCCTGTGACTTTGCCGGCACCCCCATCTTTGCCGCTGCCCGTATCGACGACCGTAATCTTGTCGATATTGCCAAGCGGTGCTGCAATCTGTTTCGCGTAGTCCGGAAGCATCTTGACGACCATGTCGAGAATGGCAGCCTGTCCATACTGTTCGAACGCTTCGGCGATTTTTTGTTTCGCTTCGGCTTCGGCGAGACCCGTCAAGCGGATAATCTCGGCCTCGGCTTCCCCTTTGGCTCGTTCCGAGTCCGCTTCGGCCACACCGGCGAGTCGAACGCGTTCGGCGTCGGCTTTCGCTTCCGCTTCGATACGATATTTCTCGGCATCGGCCGAGGCGATTTGACGCGCCTTGTCGGCTTCCGCTGACTGTTCGATGGCATAGCGGTCGGCGTCGGCCTTTTTCTTCACTTCTGAATCGTATTGTTTCTCACGACGCATGATTTCTTTCTCTTCGAGCTCGATTTGCTTTTGACGCTCGATGATTTGGACTTGCATCTGTTGCTCAGTGACTTCTTGTTTGGCGCGGGCTTCTTCAAGTTCATACGCTTGGTCAGCCCGGGCCTTGGCGACGTCTTGCTCACGACGATAGGCGGCGATGCGGAGCTGGTTCTCTTTCTCGGCTTCTGCGATTTCCGAAGCCCGTTCGAGTTCAGCTTTCTTCGCGTCTTTCATCGCTTCTGCTTGTTTGATGCGTGTCTCTTTGTCCGCTTCGGCCGTTGCGATATCAGCATCGCGTTTCACTTGCGCGATTCGTGGTTTCCCGAGTGATTCGAGATAGCCGTTCTTGTCACGAACATCTTTAATCGTGAACGACACGATGACGAGCCCCATTTTCGCCAAGTCTTGTGAGGCGACGCGTTGGACTTCTTGTGAGAACTTATCGCGGTTCTTATAAATCTCTTCAACTGTCATCGAACCGAGGATGGAACGGAGGTGACCTTCGAGCACTTCTTTCGCCTCGTTCTCGCGTTCGATTTTCGGTTTGCCGAGGAACTGCTCGGCCGCCGTGGCGATCTCGCTGATCGAGCCACCGATTTTGATGATGGCCGTACCGTCCGCCATGACCGGTACGCCTTGCTCGGTGTACACTTCCGGCGTCGTCACTTCAAGTTTGCTCGAAAGAAGGCTGAGCGGTTCCGCTTGCTGGAACACCGGCAAGACGAACGTTCCGCCCCCGCGGATAATCTTTACACGGTTGCCCGACGCGTCGCTATGGACGTTCTTTTTCCCTAAGTAACTGCCGGTGACGATGAGCGCCTCATCTGGTCCGACCGTGCGATACTTCAACACGAAGACGAAAATCAAGGCGAGCAAAATCACCCCGACGATAATACTGGCTAATATGGCTGTGCTCATAAGTTAAAACTCCTTTCGGATTGTCGGCTCGTCATATTCCATGACGACCGCAATGTTTCGTTCGACTTCGATGATGATGACCCGTCGATCACTCGGAATCGCTTTGCCGTCCACACTTTGAGCCGTCTTTAAAATCGAACCGATGACCGATTCGACGAGTACTTCCCCGTAACCGCCTTCCGGAACGGGGACGGTCAACCGTCCGACAA
Organism: Exiguobacterium sp. s141; assembly: GCF_018618085.1. Classification (NCBI taxonomy): domain Bacteria; kingdom Bacillati; phylum Bacillota; class Bacilli; order Caryophanales; genus Exiguobacterium; species Exiguobacterium sp. s141. Next base: position 418,074 of record NZ_JACSLJ010000001.1, read on the forward strand.
GTCCGACGAGCGATTCATCGGTCATCCCGATCGATTCTTCCGCGTTCGATAACGGCAAGAGGACGAATAAGTACAGGAGCGTCGTGAGCGCGAACGATCCGACGAGTGCGACGGCGAGCCCGATCATCGGGGACACATGGGCGAGCGCGTTCAAAATGAGGCCGATGCCCGCACCGAGTGCTAAAAATGACAGGATGACCGCTGGATTGAACCAACCATCGAATAAATCAAACGCATCTGAAAATAACATGTACAAAAATGTACCGAGACCGGCGATGATGAGTACCCACCAATACAGCTGATCTAACGATTCCATTACCACTCCTCCTCGGCGCGACGCTGTCGTTCATAGGAAAGAACACGACGTAAATGTTCGACTTCGAGTGCGAGTGCTTGCTCGATCGTGTCCCATTCGGACAAAGGCCGGGTCGGTTGATCGACCACCTGCCGCACACGTCCTAACGTCTGTTCGAGACGCAAGCGGTCGTAGCGATCGACCGCTTCCGCTCGCTCTTGTCGCAATAGCGATAAAAAATGATCGACTTCCGCTTGCAGCGCAATGATTTGTTCGGTCGCCGCGGCCGACGATTCTTGCATCAGCAGGCGACGCACCCTGACTTGATGGGCGATCAGCTTCGCAATCCTAGCCTCTAGCTCGAGAATATGTTTATAGAGAGATCCCGCCTCATCTTCATCCGTGTCATCGCGCCACCACATCTCCGACTCACCTCTCTTCTTTCTTTACTCACTTGTCTATACGTTTAGAGCGAAACTTTGGTTTCAAAATATCTAAAAAAAATGTAAGATTGATTTGCTAGAGTTAGAAAGGAAGTGCTCACGTTGGGCAATCAAGTCATCAAATTGTCGACCGCGGCCCAAGAAGAACTTATCGCGAGTTATCGGGCCCACGCGGTCAATCCACCGCCCCATGCACGATTCAGTGCCAAAACACCTCAGTGTGTGATTACGGTCTACAATTCGGGTAAAGTCATGTTCCAAGGACGCGATGCCGACAGCGAGGCCGCAAAATGGGGAACGAGTATAAAGAAAGAACCAAGTGTGCCTAAAACCGTTCTACCGGAAGGCTTTTCGGACTGGTCTGTCATCGGGAGCGATGAAGTCGGAAAAGGAGATTATTTCGGACCGCTCGTCGTCGTCGCCGCCTATGTGCCGAAAGAGAAAATCGCCCTTGTCAAAGAGCTCGGGGTCAAAGACTCAAAACTGTTGTCCGATACAGAGATCGTCCGCATCGCCAAAGATTTACATGTTACCATCACCTATCAGAAAGCGACGCTGCACAATCCGACGTATAATAAGATGCAGCGAACGATGACACAAGGTAAAATGACGGCCATCGCTCATAATGCCGCCTTGTCGGCCTTATTACAGAAGCTCGATGCGACACCGGACGCGATTTTAATCGATCAGTTCGCTGAAAAGAACGTCTATTACAACCATTTGCGATCTGAAAAGGCGGTCGTCAAAGACGACGTCTATTTCTCGACGAAAGCAGAAGGACTGCACGTCGCCGTGGCCGCTGCCTCGATTCTCGCCCGGGCCTTGTTCTTAAAAGAAATGGACAAGTTAAGCGCGACACTCGGGGTCACGTTACCGAAAGGGGCCGGTGCCAAAGTCGATCAAGTCGCTGCCGAGTTGATCATCCGTTACGGTCAAGAACGTTTAAACGAAGTGGCGAAAGTCCACTTCGCCAACACGAAGAAAGCGATCCGTTTGAGTGAGCTGAAACGATAGTCCTCACTTCGAAGATATGGTATATTAATTTTAGGGTTTAATGAACTTAAAAATTTTTGGAGGATAGCGTTCATGTTGCATTATAAAACGTACACTTTAAGCGACGACCATCCTTGGGTCATCTTCATCCATGGCGCCGGTGGAAGTCTGTCGCATTGGTATCGTCAAATTCGGCCGTTCAAAAAAAAATATAACGTGCTCTTGCTCGATCTCCGTGGACACGGCGGCTCGTACAACGAAGAACAGTCGTTGAACCAACCGCTGAACGCATATACGCTCGACGTCGTCGTCGAAGACGTCGTCGAAGTCATGGATCATTTGAAGATTGAAAAAGGACATATGGTTGGCCTGTCGCTCGGGACAATCGTCATCCAGGCGATGTTCGAGCACCATCCGGAACGAATCGCTTCCGTCGTGCTCGGTGGGGCCATTGTCAAGTTCAACGTCCGCTCGACGTTGTTGATTCGACTTGGCAGTCTCGTGCAGAGCTTCGTGCCGTACATGTGGCTGTATCAGTTGTTCGCGTGGATCTTGCTACCAAAAAAACGTCATAAAAAATCACGGATGATGTTCGTCCGCGACGCGGCCAACCTATGCCAGCGCGAGTTCATCCGCTGGTTCAAGATGACCGAGAATATGAATCCGTTGCTTCGTCACTTCTCGTCAATCGAGACGAACGTACCGATTCTCTATATTATGGGTGATGAGGACTACATGTTCCTCGAAGCTGTCGAACGGACCGCGAAACATCAACCGACGGCCCGCGTCCAGGTCGTCTCGGACTCGGGTCACGTCGTCAACGTTGACCAACCCGATCACTTCAATTCGATCTCGATGGCGTTCATCGATCAACAAGTCGGCTCACTCGCCGCCAGCACATCTTAAAGAAAGACGGTCCTGCAAGGGGCCGTCTTTCTTTTTGAGCGGTTTTCAATTTTTTTCAAATGAATTTTCAGAAAATATTGATTATTGAAAAATATCATGTTACTCTTAGACAAATCTTAACAAACGGAGGAGCTGGCACTGATGAAAACCCATGCACAACACGGCCTACTGATTATTATTCGACTGAGGGACTGAAAATCGACTCGATGACCGAGACGAATTTTTGGGCCCTTGTTTCGATGGTTTCGGACGAGGCGCTCATGGTTTGACCGACGCGCCTATCCAATCTGGATAGGTTTTTTTATTGGAACGATACACATAGAGGAGATGATGGAAGTGAAACCGTACGCAATGGATCGGATGATCAAAATATCAGCAGGAATGGCAAGCGCCGTCCTTGTCACGCTCGGGGTCGGCCTCTTGATTGAAACGATTGGGAAGATGGCCGGAATCGAGACACTCGTCTTGATCGGCCAAGTCGCGAAATCGTTGCTCGCCCCGGCACTCGGTGCCGGTGTCGCCTACCAGCTCGGCGGCAATACCCTCGTTTTGTTCAGTGCGATGATTGCGGCAACCGTCGGTGGTGCGGCGCTCCAACCGACCGAGAGCGGGCTCGTGCTCGTACCTGGTCAACCGATCAGTGCTTTAATCGCGGCCGCGGCTGCGGTTTGGCTTGGTAAACGTGTCCTCGGCAAGACGAAGTTCGACATGATGGTCGTCCCGGTCACAGCCGTCCTCGGCGGCGGGATCGTCGGGGTCGGGGCAGCCGCCGTCACGACACCGCTCATCAACTCGATCAGTGCGAGCATCACCGCTTCGGTCAATACATCGCCAATCGCGACATCGCTCGTCATCGCGCTCGTCTTTAGCGTCATGCTCATGTCGCCTGCTTCATCGGCCGCACTCGCCATCGCGCTCCAGCTCGACCCGGTCGCCAGCGCCGCCGCGTTGATTGGATGTACGGCCCAGTTCGTCGGCTTCACCCTCATGGCGTATCGCCAAACGGATCCGGGCGGGTTGGTCGCCTCGTTTTTCGTCACACCGAAAGTGCAGTTCCCGAACGTCGTCAAAAACCCTCGCGTCGTCATGCCACCTTTTATCGCGGCGATGATCAGCGCTCCAATCGCGACGCTCGTCTTCTCGCTCGAGGTCCCATATGAGATCGCAGGGCTCGGCCTCAACTCGTTGATCGCCCCGCTCAACATCCTTGCCGCGCAAGGAATGGACGCGTTCCTCATCTTCGTCGGAACGGGTGTCGTCCTCCCGGCCGTCATCACGCTCCTGTTGTATAAAGTGACATGCCTCGTCGGTTGGACGAAGTTCGGCGACTTGGCTCTCGAGGTCCAGTAAACTCAAAAAAGGTGTCCACACGGGGTGGACACCTTTTTTAGGTTAGGCGCGAACTTCTGCGCCGTGGGCCGCTTGAACGGCCGCAAGGATTGCTTCATACGACGCGGTCACTTCTTCATCCTGAAGCGTGCGCGTCGGGTCTTGATATTTGAGCGAGAAGGCGATCGATTTTTCATCGTCTCCTACGTTCTCCCCGACATAGACATCGAACACGGCGAGGTCGATCAAGAGCGGTCCGGCAGCCTGTTTGATCGTTGCTTCGACTTGACCCGCCGGGATATCCCGCTTCAAGACGAGTGCCAAGTCGCGTGAGATCGATGGGAAACGTGGCACATCTTCGTAGACGAGTTGTGCCGTCTGATGCAACACATCCAAGTCGAGCTCGAATACGTACACTTCTTTCAAACCGTACGCTTCTTTTGACACGCCCGGATGGACTTGTCCGACATAGCCGATGACACGTCCGTCCACGAGGACGTTCGCAGTCCGGCCCGGATGCATATCCGCAATCGTCGCCGCCTCATACGTCGCGTCGATGCGAAGTGCATGCAACAGCGTATCGACGATGCCTTTGGCGACAAAATAGTCGACCGGGACACGTGTGCCTTGCGAGCGATGGTCGTACCAAAGCCCCGTCAATACACCGGCGACGCGTTCCGTTTCGCGTGGTAACGTCTCGCCTTCTTCCACGTAGACGCGCCCTGTTTCATACAAGCGCACATTCGCTTGTTGGCGTGACGTGTTGTATCGCGCCGCTTCGAGGAGACCTGGGACGAGTGAGGTCCGGAGCACTGAGCGCTCTTCGCTCATCGGCATCGCCAAGTTAACTTTGTCCGAGCCTTCCCCACTGAAGCGTGCGGCGTGTCCGACGCTCGTGAGCGAGTACGTGATCGCTTGCGACAATCCTGTCCCTTGAAGGACACGACGAACTCGGCGACGTAACACGTTCTCTCGTGGGAGGTACCCTTTTGAACGCGACGCCGGGAGTGTCGACGGCAGACTGTCATACCCATAGAGGCGCGCCACTTCTTCCGTGATGTCGGCCGGTAGTTCCAAGTCAGGCCGGCGTGACGGTACGTGGACCGTCAACGTCTCGTCTCCGGTCACGTCGAGACCGAGCCGCTCCAAAATGCGGACGATCGTCGCTTGTTCAAGGTCCATCCCGAGGCGATGGTTGATATAGGCGACCGAGACATCGATCGTCCGGGCCGCTGAAGCTTTGTCCCCAGCGACGACGATGTCGCTGATCGTGCCACCGCTCACTTCGACGATGAGCTCGGCGGCACGGTCGAGGGCCAGTTGCAACCGTTCCGGGTCGACTCCTTTTTCAAAGCGGGCACTCGAATCCGAACGCAATCCGAGCGTACGGCTCGTCTTCCGGACCGATGCCGGTGCGAAGTAGGCCGACTCGAGGATGATACTCGACGTCGTCGCATCGACTTCTGTGTTTGCACCGCCCATGACGCCGGCAATGGCGACAGGACGTTCACCGTCCGTGATGACCATCATCGAGGCATCGAGCGTGCGCGTCACGTCATCGAGCGTGACGATTTCTTCGCCGTCATGCGCTTGACGGACAGCAATCGTCGTCCCGAGTTTTGCCGTATCGAACGCATGTAGCGGCTGGCCGAGCTCGAGCATGACATAGTTCGTCACATCGACGACGTTGTTGATTGGCCGGACACCTTCGGCAATCAAGACGTTCTTCAGCCATTGTGGCGAATCTCCGATTGTGACACCATCGACGCAACGTGTCGCGTAGTACGGGCAGTTGTCTGTCTCGAGACGGACACTGACCGCGTTTGGTGCGTCAGTCGTCACATCTGCCGACGGAAGCGTGTAAGGGCGCTCGAGAATGGCCGCGACTTCATGGATGATTCCGTATAGGCTCAAGCAATCCGAGCGGTTCGGTGTCAACCCGAGCTCGATCACTTCGTCGTCAAGGTCGAGTAAGCTGATGACGTCCGCACCGACCTCGACCGATTCACGGAACGTATGGATGCCGTCCTGTTCATCTTCACGAATCTGCTTCTTCTCAAAACCGAGTTCCTCGAGTGAGCAGATCATGCCTTGTGACTCGACACCACGAAGTTTCGCTTTCTTAATTTTGAGTCCTGGGAGACGAGCTCCGACCGTCGCCACGATGACGTGCTGTCCGGTCGCGACGTTCGGTGCGCCGCAGACGATTTGCACCGGGCTGTCCGCACCGATATCGACCGTCGTCACGTTCAACTTGTCCGCTTCGGGATGCTTCTCGCACGAGAGGACGTGACCGACGACGAGTCCTGACAATCCTTCAGCGCGGCTGATGACGCTCTCGACTTCGATTCCGTTCTTCGTGATCAAGTCTCCGAGTTCTTGCCCGCTCAAGTCTGATACATCAATATATTGATTCAACCATTTTTTCGATAATAACATATGTGTTCCCCCTTAGAATTGCTCGATGAAACGTAGATCGTTTGTATAGAAGTGACGGATATCGTCTACTCCATGTTTTAACATCGCCATCCGTTCGACGCCGATCCCGAATGCGAATCCAGACATCTTCGTGGCGTCATAGCCAGCCATCTCGAGTACGCGTGGATGGACCATGCCGCCTCCGAGAATCTCGATCCAGCCTGTTCCCTTACAGACGTTGCAGCCTTTGCCTCCGCATTTGAAGCAAGAGATATCAACTTCGACTGATGGTTCCGTGAACGGGAAGAAGCTCGGGCGAAGACGAATCTCACGCGTCTCACCGAACAATTGCTTGACGAACACTTCGAGTGTGCCTTTCAAATCAGCCATCGAGATGTGCTCATCGACGACAAGCCCCTCGATTTGCATGAACTGGTGTGAGTGTGTCGCGTCGTCTTCGTCGCGGCGGTACACTTTCCCCGGGCAGATGATTCGAATCGGTTTCCCGTCGGCTTGGAGCATCGTCCGGGCCTGAACTGGTGACGTGTGTGTCCGGAGAAGCGTCTCATCCGTGATATAGAACGAGTCTTGCATATCACGTGCCGGATGGTCTTTCGGCAAGTTGAGCATCTCAAAGTTGTACAGGTCTGTCTCGACTTCCGGGCCTTCGGCGATTGTATAGCCGAGCCCGACGAACAAGTCTTCCATCTCATCGACGATTTGTTGAAGTAAATGGGTATGGCCCGGCAGCGCCGTCCGACCCGGTAGTGTGACGTCGATTGTCTCAGCCGCGAGTTTCGCTTCAAGTTCGACCGCCTTCACTTCCTCGATCCGTGCCTCTAACGTGTCTTGGATCGTCGTCCGGACCGTGTTGACCAACTCTCCGACGACCGGACGTTCTTCAGGAGAAAGTTTCCCCATCCCACGAAGCACTTCGGTCATCGGACCTTTCTTCCCTAAATATTTGATGCGGACATCGTTCAATTCTTTTTGCGACGAAGCCGCCTGAATCTCATGCAATGCCTCTTGCTGTAATTGTTCTAGCTGTTCTTTCATCCTTATTTCCTCCTCTACAAAAAAAGTCCCTCCAGTCGATGACTGAAGGGACGAATAATCGCGGTACCACCCTACTTGGCCGAAATCGGCCCACTTGAGAGCATCGATATCGGGATGCTACCCCGGTGTTGTCTCCAACACGACTCGAGAGTGAATTCGGCGCCGACCAAGGCATCGGCTCGCAGTCTCGGCCCATGCTCCCTGTACTCGTTCGGTAGTTCGCGTACTATGCTCTTTCAACGTCTATTCGGTATGTTGTTCGATGTTATAAACCTATCACGATTTTTCAGTGCTGACAAGATTATTGTAATGCGATCCGGTACATGAGGATGCCCGCCGCAACAGCCGCGTTCAATGATTCGGCATCGCCGAGAACCGGGATATGAACGCGCGTGTCACATAAATCAAGTACGTCGTTATGGACGCCTTGCGCCTCATTGCCGATGACGAGCGCGACTTTGTCCTTGAAGTCGACTTGTTCGTAAGACGTCGCTTTCGCGAGTGCGGTCCCATACACATGGAAGCCTGCGCTCTTCAGTTCTGGCAGCGTCTCGAGCAAATCGACCGAGCGCACGTTCACGTGGAACAACGAACCTTGCGTCGCCCGGACGACCTTGGCGTTGAACGGGTCGACCGTCCCTTTGCCGAGGAGGACCGTGTCAAATCCGGCCGCATCGGCCGTACGAATCATCGTCCCGAGGTTACCTGGGTCTTGAATCCGGTCGAGGACGAGGACGTGCTTCATCTTCCGTTCGACCGGGGCCATCTTGACGACGGCGAAGACGCCTTGCGTCTTCTCCGTTTCAGATAACAGGTCGGCCACATGGTCCGATAGTTCGAGGACCGGCATCTCATCGAGGCGCCACGATCCTTTCGGGGTATACGATTCCCCCATAATCAGCTGAACGAGTCGTCCGGCACGAATCGCCTCGTCGACCAAATGCTCCCCTTCGACTAAAAATTGCCCGGACTCTTGTCTGCCTTTTTTTGTCATCAATCGCTTTAAGCGTTTGATCGTCTCACTTTTCGTAGACGTGATTTTCGTCATGTTATCCCTCTTTCAACCATTGAACCGTTTCTTGGTCGAGTCGTTTCGTGAGCGCTACGACCAAATCGACGGCTGCTTCATAATCTGCTTTGTGAATGATCGAGACATTCGTATGCAAATAACGGACCGGCACCGTGAGCGCGACGGCCGGCATCCCGACTCCAGACAAATGGAACCGACCTGCGTCTGTCCCGCCGCCCGGCGTCAAATCCAATTGGTACTTGATGTCGTTCTCTTTGGCCACGTCGACAATCAAATCGATGAGGCGTGGGTTCGTGACGGTCGTCGCATCAAAGAAGATGACTTGGACCCCTTCCCCGAGTTTCGACAATCCTTCTGCCGGTGTCATTCCTGGCGTATCTCCAGGAATGCCTGTATCGACGGCGATGGCGACGTCTGGTTTGACCAAGTTGGCGGCCGTGACGGCGCCACGCAACCCGACTTCTTCTTGGACCGTCGCTCCAGTGTAGACGACACCTGGTACTTGTTCGTTCTTCAAACGTTTCGCCGCCTCGATCGCGATGGCACAACCGATTCGGTTATCCCATGCTTTCGCCATCAAGAAATCTTCGTTCTTCATGACCGTGAACTCACAATGCGGGACGACCGTATCGCCCGGACGAATGCCCCACTCGGCCACTTGTTCTTTCGACGTTGCACCGATATCAAGGAACATGTCTTTGATCTCAACCGGCTTCTTGCGTGCCTCGACCGGAAGGACGTGAGGTGGTTTGGCACCGATGACGCCTGGGATTTTCTCTCCCGAGCGTGTGACGACGTCCATGCGCTGTGCGAGGAGAACTTGGTTCCACCAGCCGCCGAGTGCTTGGAAGCGGAGGAAACCGCCCTCTTCAACGCGCGTGACCATGAACCCGACTTCGTCCATATGACCGGCAATCATGACACGCGGACCTTCCGCATCGCCCGTCACTCGACCAAACAGACTGCCGAGCCCATCCTGTTCGAACGTTTCGACGTGAGGTTCTAAATACTCACGCATGAGTGAGCGGACTTCACCTTCATTTCCAGGGACACCTGTGGCATCCGTCAAGCGTTTCAACATATGTAATGATTCGTTCATGGGGCATCGCTCCTTCGATTTTTGATTAGTAACCTTGATTTTGTCGCTCATGGTTCTTTTCATTTTTCGCCATATACGCCATCGCCATCAACTCTTCATTGATCCCGAGCGTATAGCCAAGTTCGAGATAAGCCGCCATCAGCGTCTCGTACATCGGTTCCGTTTTCGACAAACCAAAGTTCGTCACTTTGCGGAACACGTCTAAAAAAGCGTCAGTCGCGTCAAGATACGAGCTACCTGCCGGGAACGAATCACGTTCATACCCGAGGGCAAGTCCGAGCGACAATAAGAAATGAATGCCGTCGACATACTCTTCTAAGATCACGTCTTGAGGCGACGGGCCCTTCGTTGACCAAAATTTAAAACTACGGGTCTCATTGGCGAGTTCACCAAGCTCGACGAGCAAAGCAAGCAAACGCTCATCAAATTGGTTCCCGGATAATTGATGTTCTTCTTTGATCCGCTCATCTAATTCACGCTGCCGATCAAACAATGTTGTCCAGTTCACCGGTTGCTCCTCCTATTCTCCATTCAAAGCAGTACTAAAATCATTAAAGACCAGCCGACTGCCAAAATCAATACTTGTATTTGAACACGTTTTGGGGCATGAACCGCCTTTTTACGCGTCAAATGAAGTCCGAACAGGGCACCGATCGCACCGCCTGCGTACGCATACAAGACGTTGAAATCACCTTCTCCGAGCGTATAACGTTTCGCCTGCAAATAGGTGTAGACGTTCAAGACGATGAGCGCCAATGCGACGATGGCTAAGACTGATTGATCCATGGGACGTCCTCCTTATCTTAAGTTTAAGGAAAAAATCTGAAAAAAGAAAGCGCCGAGATAAGGTCTCGGCGCTGTCGATTGAACGATTACGCGTTCAATTTTGATTTAGCTGTATCAGCAAGTGACGCGAATGCTTGTGCATCTGTCACAGCAAGCTCAGCAAGCATCTTACGGTTGATGTCGATCCCTGCGAGCTTGAGTCCGTGCATCATACGGCTGTATGAGAGGCCGTTTGTGCGTGCTGCCGCATTGATACGTGTGATCCAAAGACGACGGAAATCACGTTTCTTTTGACGACGGTCACGGTAAGCGTACATGAGTGACTTCATGACTTGTTGTTTTGCTACTTTAAATAGAATGTGTTTCGAGCCAAAATAACCTTTGGCAAGCTTGATTTGCTTTTTACGACGTTGACGAGTCGTATAACCGCCTTTTACGCGTGGCATATGGTTTCCCTCCTAAATTCTTTCTGTATTACTTCGCGATCATGTTGCGAATGCGTTTGAAGTCTCCAGCTGATACGATAGCACCTTTACGGAGCTTACGTTTCGCTTTAGTCGATTTGTTACCAAACAAGTGACTTGTGTAAGCGTGTGAACGCTTGAGTTTACCTGATGCAGTACGTTTGAAACGTTTAGAAGCACCACGGTGCGATTTCATTTTCGGCATGAGTATTTCCTCCCCACTATGACTCGATGATTAATCTTCTTTCTTCGGAGCCAGCACTAAGAACATGCTGCGTCCTTCCATCTTCGGCTTTTGCTCAACTGTTGCCAAGTCGGCACATTCCGCCGCCAATTTTTCCATAACGCGTCGGCCGATTTCCGAGTGTGTGATGGCGCGTCCGCGGAAACGGATCGACGCTTTCACTTTGTTTCCATTTTCAAGGAATTTGCGAGCGTTACGCAATTTCGTTTGGAAATCGTTTTCCTCGATTGTCGGGCTGAGGCGTACTTCTTTCAATTGGATGACTTTTTGGTTTTTACGCGCTTCTTTCTCCTTTTTCTGGAGTTCGAAACGGTATTTCCCATAGTCCATGATTTTAGCGACCGGTGGGTTAGCTTTATCGGCGACCAAGACGAGATCGAGTTCAGCCTCTTCTGCTAAACGTAATGCTTCATTACGCGATTGCACACCGAGTTGTGCACCGTCCGCTCCAATTAAGCGAACTTCACGGGCACGAATGTTTTCGTTGATAAAGAGCTCTTTGCTAATGGTTAGCACCTCCATCGTGCGATTGCACGAGTTTTAGATTGATAAGACAACATGGCAATAAAAAAAGCGTCGGCAGTTTCCCGCCCACACATCATTTCGGAGTCAGCAGAGACCAAGGCTCGACTGCTTCACGTACATGATGGACCTGACCGAAGCTGTTCGGACGAGGTGAGAAGCGGGCGCTTCTGCTTTGTTGTATTTAATCACTATGTCATCTTAACACCAATAGAATTAAGATGTCAAGAATTCGCGCATGAATAATTGGTAGCTCACACTTTTATGATGATAACAGTCATTTCGTTGTTTCGCAATACCTTTTCCGAGGGAATAAAATAAAAAAGGAGGGATGGGCCGTGTCTTGGAGACAGCAAGTGAAAGGTGACCATGATTATCACGACCAAATCAAACACATCGTACAAGAGACGATGCGCCACCATGACGTGAGTGATGCCAAGCTCGAAGCGGTATTGACAGACCTTTTAGAAGAGATGAACCGAATCACGTTGAAGATTGTGGACGACCACGAGTCTGCTCGCGACTATATCCATAAACGATGGTATTGAAAAAGGGCCGAGGCCCTTTTTTCAATACCATTTGTCATGTACTCAAAGCCCGTTCAATTCGTCAACGACTTGAAGAAGTTGCTGAGCGCTTCGAACAAACGGGCGAAGAAGCCTTGGACTTCCTCGGTCTCGAGAAACGCCTGAACGTCTTGACCGGCCCCTTGTAACCCATTGCTGATTGCACCCCAGTCGAGGTTCGCCTGCTGCATGTTCTCGAACAACGTCGTCAATTGCGTCAACTGCGTATCAGACAGTTGGACGTTGTTTTGATTCAACACTTGGATGACGATATCTCGAATCTCGATGTTCGTCTCCGGTGCCTTATTCGCAATTTCCGCTTTGATCTCGTTCATGAGTCCGGCCACATCTTCTTGCCCGACCGTCTTCCCGATCTCAGACGTGACCGCGAGCTCTTCTTGCGCCAAGTCTTTCCGTTCCTCGCTCAATTGAATGCCCGTCTCCGCGGCCGTCTGATCATAGGCTTTCATGATGCCCGTCAAAGCCGACGTCCCGGTGACGCGAATCGGCGACGTGATATAAATATCGGCATCCGTGACGCCTGCCGTCACGAGAGCATTCGCATACATATCTTCGGTCACCCATGTGACATTCTCCGTTTTGATATCGAGCCCGGTCCCGTCGGTCAGTTTGATGCGGGCTGATGAATACATCCCCCCGCCGCGCTGCGCTTGCGGGACGGCATCCCCTAAGTATTTATCTTCATCGGCTGCGGTCGTGATGATCGGCTCAATCCCCGCCGGTGCCTCAACCCGTTCGAGCACCCAGTCCCGTTGGCTCGCCGATAACGACTCTCCGAGTGTGACAATCGTATCATCGACGATGGCTTCTGCGTTTACTTTTGGAATCATGCTTGTCGCGACGACCGAACCGATCGTCAACGCCACTAATGGTTTCATATAATTCAAAATGAATCACTCCTTTCTTCTACCATACGTGTTTGATGAAGTCTTCCGCATCCGTCTCAAGACCGAAAAAACGACCACCCTTCCAATGAAGGATGGTCGACATATTAACGTGAACGGTTGGCGATCTCTGCTGTAAGTGACGACAAGAATTCATCGAGCGTGGCCGATACTTGTTCTTGTTGTCCATAACGACGGATGTTGACTGCACGCTCATCACGTTCTTTATCTCCGAGGACAAGCGTCATCGGGATTTTCTTCATCTGTGCTTCCCGAATCTTGTAGCCGAGTTTCTCATCACGAAGGTCCGTTTCGACGCGGACACCGCGCTTGACGAGCTCTGCTTTCACTTCCGCGACGTATTCGTCGTGGACGTGTGAGACCGGGATCAATTTGACTTGGACCGGGGCGAGCCATGTCGGGAACGCGCCTTTATACTCTTCAATCAAGTAGGCGACGAAACGTTCCATCGTCGAGACGACACCACGGTGAAGGACGATTGGGCGATGGTCTTTGCCGTCTGGTCCTGTGTACGTCAAGTCGAACCGCTCAGGGAGCAAGAAGTCGAGTTGGACCGTCGACAACGTCTCTTCTTTGCCGAGCGCCGTGCGGACTTGGACGTCGAGTTTCGGTCCGTAAAATGCCGCTTCGCCTTCGGCTTCGAAATACGGGAGACCGAGCTCATCCATCGTCTCTTTCAATTGACGTTGGGCTGTTTCCCAAATTGCGTCGTTGTCGAAGTATTTCTCTTTGTCGGCCGGGTCACGGTACGACAAGCGGAAACGATAGTCTTTGATGCCGAAGTCAGCGTACACTTCTTGAATCAAATGGACGATATCTTTGAATTCTTGCTTCATCTGTTCCGGCGTGACGAACGTGTGCCCGTCGTTCAACACCATGTAACGGACGCGTTGGAGGCCTGTGAGCGCACCTGACATCTCGTAACGGTGCATACCGCCGAGCTCGGCGATGCGAAGCGGGAGTTCGCGATATGAGCGCGGCTCATGTTTATAGATTGTCATGTGGTGCGGACAGTTCATCGGACGAAGGACGAGTTCCTCGTTGTCCATCTCCATTTTCGGGAACATATCGTCTTGATAGTGATCCCAGTGACCAGACGTCTTATACAGGTCGACCGAACCGAGGACCGGTGTGTAGACGTGCTGATACCCGAGCTCGAGCTCTTTGTCGACGATATAACGTTCGACCGTCCGACGGATCGAGGCACCTTTCGGGAGCCACATCGGCAAACCTTGGCCGACTTCTTGCGACACGAAGAAGAGATCGAGTTCTTTCCCGAGCTTGCGGTGATCGCGCTCTTTCGCTTCTTCCAATAGACGCAAGTGTTCCGCGAGTTGTTCTTTCGTCGCGAACGCCGTTCCGTAAATGCGTTGGAGCATCTTATTGTCCGAGTCGCCGCGCCAGTACGCCCCGGCCACGCTCATCAACTTGAACACTTTCAACTTCGATGTCGACGGGACGTGCGGCCCACGGCATAAGTCGAAAAATTCGCCTTGATGGTAAATCGTGAGCGTCTCGCTCGACGGGATATCTTCAATCAATTCGATTTTGAGCGGGTCTCCGAGCGCCTTGTAGCGTTCGAGCGCCTCGTCGCGCGACACGACTTCACGTGTGATGTCCAAGTTCTCATCGACGATCCGCTTCATCATTTTCTCGATTTCAGGGAGATCTTCTTCGTTGATGCGGCGATCCATCTCGATATCATAATAAAAACCGTTCTCGATCGTCGGTCCGATGCCGAGGTAGATGCTGCCTTCTTCCCCGTATAACCGTTTGATGGCTTGGGCCATCAAGTGGGCTGACGAGTGGCGCATCAAATCGATGCCCTCTTCCGAATCCGGCATGACGAGCTCGATTTTACCGTCCTGTTCAATCGGACGACGATAATCGATCATCTCACCATCGATTTTGGCGGCGATTGCTTTTTTTCGGAGTCCTGGACTAATCGAACCTGCTACTTCTTCTGCTGTGATGCCGGCCTCAAACTCTTTGACGGCCCCATCTGGAAATGTCAATTGAATCATGTGTCAACTTCCCCTCTCTACATTTAAAAATAAATAAAAAAAGCCCATCCCTATGAAAGGGACGAGCTTTGATTCTCGTGGTACCACCCTCGTTCCCAAGCGTAAAGCTTGGCTCGAACACACGATAACGAGTGTGAATCGCCGCACGATTGGCCCGTACGGTGCTCTGAGGGAGTAAGGCGATCGGCGTGTTTAGGAAGCTCTCACCAGTCTTCCCTCGCTTTGAAACCCGTGACGACGTCTCATGTCCTCTTCGATGCATCGGTTATATGATTATTAGTATAGTCAACTCGTTCAAGAAATACAATCCCTTTACCGACGTCGGTTCTCACCTTTTAATTCGATTTGTGTCGTCGTCGTCGAGATGCGCTGCATGAGCCGCTGGGCTTTCATTTTGTTCTGCGGCGAACCGTCGATCGAGAAGTGCGTCTCGAGCTCTTCACCGCTGAAGTTCGAACTGTAAAGCGTCGGCAAGCGATGCATCATGCGATATTGCAAGATGATCCCGAACAGCTCGTCGCGTACCCACGGACTGATCGCCTCGGCACCGATGTCATCGATCAATAACACCGGGACGTGTTGGAACGACGTCAAAAATGAGTCGAACGAATCGGTCCGGATCTTCCGTTTCGCTTCCGAGACGAATCCCGGGGCGTGGACGAGAATCGTCTCGATGTCCGCCACTTTCAGTTCGTTGGCGATCGCCGCAAGTAAATACG
The DNA here is from genome assembly GCF_018618085.1 of Exiguobacterium sp. s141. Taxonomy (NCBI): domain Bacteria; kingdom Bacillati; phylum Bacillota; class Bacilli; order Caryophanales; genus Exiguobacterium; species Exiguobacterium sp. s141. Next base: position 433,894 of record NZ_JACSLJ010000001.1, read on the forward strand.
TCTTCCCGACCCCGAAGCTGCCGTGTAAGTACAGGCCGTTCACTTTTTGGCGGGTCTTCATGCCCGAGACGAATCGCATCGATTCACGGAGTGCGATTTTACGGGCGTCATCCGACCAGTCGAACGATTCAAAGCTCGCCTCTCGCACTTCTTCCGGCAAGAATAAGCTCTTAAACTTCCGGTCCATCTCTTTTTGGCGCCGTGCTTGACGATGCTTGACCGTCTCTTCATAACGGATCGCGATTTGACCGAGGTCGACATAGAGTACCGGCTGATGGCCCGGGATGACGGCTTGCTCCTCGACGAGCTTCTTGCCGTCCATCTGTTCTGCATATTCACTGAGCTTCGTAAAGCCGACCTCGACCGCCGTCTCGTCTAACTCCGGATGCGCCTTTAAAAAGGCGACGACTTCTGGATGTTCGAGGGTGCGCCGGCGAATCGATTCGTACGCTTCCCGCACTTCTTTCCGGTTCATCATTTGGGCGAGCGTTTGATTGATGCGTTCCATGTCCCTCATCCTTTCTCTTTCAATTCATTCAACAGCTTGACGAGTTCCGCGTCGTCTGGAACCGATGCCTCGAGCTCTTGTTTTCGTTTTTGATCGTACGTCCGTTGCTCTTTCGCCTCGTCCTCGAGCCATTTTGGCATCTCGGTCTTGTCTTTGCGTCTCGAGCCGACGGTCGTCCGCTGTTGCACGTTCTCCCGCTTCTGCTGTTTCTTCTCGATGAGCGCGTCTTGTGTCGCTTCTTGTTCCAACGCGTCTTTGGCGTTCAAATAGCCTGCCGTCTTCCAACTCGTCGCGATCCGCATGACGTAGTTCTCACTGAGCCGGGTCTGCTTCTTCACTTCGATACAGTAATAGAACAATGCGTTAATGACACTTGGCGCGAGTCCGAGCGTATCGACGAGGTCGATGATGAGTTGCTCGTCGCTCTTCGACAGTTGTGGCGTCTTCCGTAACGTCGACACGTACTGATGCGGATGCGCTTCTTCCATGACTGTCACGTCATGCAAATCACCGATTTCTGCCTTCTCCGACTCATCCGACTTCACTTTCCGATGGCGCGTCTGTTTTTTCTTCAACTGCAACACCATCTGACGGCAGCCGTCGCGTTTCTCTTGCTCGCTGAGCGGTAGATACGCCTCGTGGACGAAGTACTCCTTCAACATCTCGGCCATCGTCTCTTCATCGATTTGGGAGACGTAGGCAAGCTTCGTGATCGTCTCATCGAGCTTCTTCGTGAAGAAGCCGACGGGGAAGTTCGTCAACTTTTTGACGATTTCCATATCGAACGTATAGTTGATCTCGATTTTGGCGCGGTCAGGTTTCTCGTAGTTCTTTTGTGTGAACGCCATATGATTGACCCCTTTGACGTCGAACACTTCATTAAAGTCTTTCGTCACTTCAATGATTCCGGCCGGCAACGGATCAATCGTGAATCGACCTTGTAACTGTTTGAAGCGGACTTCTCCGACTTTATAGAAGAGAAAACTCGACAATAGTCCGTCGTTCAAGAACGTATGGGGTGCGAGCGGGACCCGCAGTTGATACACGTACTGGGTCAAGCGCTCGTCTTTCGTCTTATACGTCCGGACGAGACCGATCGCTTCGAGCCGGAACAGACAGTCCGTCAGCTCGTTGATCGAGTAATCGAGCATCTCACAAAGCGCGCTGTGTGACATATAGTTCGATTTCATTTTCCCGGGCTTCAGCTCGCTCCAAAGCGTCTGATACATTGCGAGCGCCTTCACTCCGATGACCGGCTGATATAAATGGTACAGCGACTGATACGACTCGCGATCGATGAGTCCGGTGCTCATGATCAACAGTTCGTCAGTTCCGTACAGGATGCGTTCTTTTTCCATGGTAGGTCTCCCTTGAAAAAAGGCGACCAGCAGGCCGCCCGTTTAGTTGGTCGATTTTTCTTGCTTCATTAAATCTTCTAGTTCTTTAAAGAACACAGAGATATCTTTGAACTGGCGATAGACAGACGCGAAGCGGACGTATGCCACTTCGTCGACCCGCGCGAGCTCGTTCATGACGAGCTCCCCAACCTGTTCACTCGGAATCTCGGACTGGCCGAGGGCGCGTAACTGTTGTTCGACTTTCGTGACCACACCTTCAAGTTGCTCCAGCGTGACCGGACGTTTCTCGCACGCCCGAATAATCCCGCGAAGCACTTTCTCACGGCTGAACTCTTCCCGATTCCCGTCTTTTTTGACGATGATGAGCGGTGTCTGTTCGACCGTTTCAAACGTGGTGAAGCGATAGCCGCACTCCTCGCATTCGCGACGGCGACGAATCGAATAGAAATCTTGTACTGGCCGGGAGTCGAGCACTCTCGTTCCATTATGATCGCATTTAGGACAACGCATGCTCAGCCCTCCTTATCGTTCGACAGATTGATTCCCGATGGCGCGGAGCGGGAACTTCACGGATAGCGCCTCATAATATGTGGTGACGATTTGACCGAGGTCTGGTCCGAGTATCTGGTCACGGTTCAATGTAAAATCGACGGCCGTGCGTCCGCCGTCCACTTGGACGATGGTCGCCAATGCGTCCCATCCGTCTCCATGAAACGCCACTTCGCCCCGGTCTGCATCGACCCGGCGAACCGTTTGACCTTCTGCCTGAATCCGTTCGCGGAGCCATGTGAGCACGGCGCTTGGCGATGCCGCCACGTAACGCGTCCGTAACGCCTCATTTTTATGCGAATCGTCCGTTTGGACATGTGTTTGAAACTTATCAAATAATCCCATTATCCACCTCGACACCTTATTTATATAGGTTAAGCATATCAAAATTAAGCGGTTAACAAAACAATTAAAAGGGCTGACCGAAAATCGGCCAGCCTCATAAGGTCAATCTGATTATTTGCTGATTGCCACTTGCGCTTCAGGAACACGAATCGGTCCCATCCCACGGTCAAGTTTCACATCTTCACGAACTTTTGCTTCCAAGCCTTCTGCAATGTATTGCGAGGCTGTAGCTGGATCGATTCGATCCCCACATGTGAACACATCGACTGATGCGTAGCCATGCTCTGGGAAACTGTGAATCGTTAAGTGTGATTCTGAAATGATAACGACTCCACTTACACCGTGCGGCGCAAATTTGTGGAAAGCGACTTCGCGGACTTCAGCGCCCGAACGAAGTGCTGCATCGACGAACAAGCGCTCGATGTAGTCGATATCGTTTAATTTGTCGGGATTGCACTCCCAAAGTTCTGTAATAATGTGACGTCCCATAGTATCCATATTAGTGGATCCCCCTTTACATCAATGGTCTCAAAGTAGTTGATGATCACTCACTTTGTGCCTGAATCGCCCACAACCACGGGGGCAAGTTAGTCCTAAGAGGTCCTAACCCTTTAAGTTGCGTTTGTCAGACCAATTGAAGTTCACGAGTTAGAGTGTATCTTGTTTAGGACGTCGTTACAAGACATTTGTTTCAATTCTTTAAAAATATTTTTAGATAAATATATTTTTTCAGACGTGGGTTTCTTGTTGTCCGATTTGCAGGTAGCTCGCGACCATGTCCAACAAGTCGACGACGCGGCACGAATAGCCCCATTCGTTGTCGTACCAAGCGAGCACTTTGACATGGTTGCCCCCGAGCACCATCGTCGAATCGGCATCAATGATTGACGAACGCTCATCTCCATTGAAGTCGATCGAGACGAGCGGTTCGTTCGAGACGCCGAGAACGCCCGTCATTTCCCCGTGTGCAGCACGCTCGAACGCCTGATTCACTTCATCGACCGTCACATCTCGACGCAACTCGACGACGAGATCGACGAGCGAGACGTTCGGCGTCGGCACTCGTAGCGCCATCCCGTTCAATTTGCCCTGAAGTTCCGGCAAGACGAGCCCGATGGCTTTCGCAGCACCAGTCGAAGTCGGTATAATGGAACTGCCACAAGCACGGGCACGACGCAAATCTTTATGCGGATTGTCGATATTGTTTTGATCGTTCGTATAGGCATGCACCGTCGTCACGAGCCCCGTTTCAATCCCGAACGTCGAATCCAATACTTTGACGACCGGGCCGAGACAGTTCGTCGTACACGAGGCGTTCGAAATGACGTGATCGTGCTCCGGTAAATAATCCCGATCGTTCACCCCCATGACAATCGTCCGCAACTCGCCTTTTCCCGGTGCCGTCAAAATGACTTTTTTCGCACCGGCCGTCAAATGTTTTTTCGCCCCGACATCAGAATTGAATTTCCCCGTCGCCTCGATGACGATCTCGACACCGAGTTCAGCCCACGGCAACCGCTCCGGGTCTCGCTCGGATACGATCATGATGCGTTTACCATCGACTTCGAGTGCATCCCCATGCGCTCGGACCGTCAGTGTGAACGGTCCGTGGACCGTGTCGTGTTTGATCAAGTGCGCGAGCGTTTCCGCCGGATAACTCGCATTGATGGCGACCACGTCGTGACGCCCTTCGAGCATCAACTTCCGAAATACCATTCTGCCGATTCGACCAAATCCATTGATTGCAACTTTCGTCCCCATTCTGAATCCCCCTTTTTTCTGCGTTACGACACCATTATAACGGAAAAATGGAAGCGTTTTCACTATGAATCGTCACATTTTTTTCACTTTTTTACAGTTTCAGATTTGAAAAAGAGGGAAATTTGGTGTAGAGCTTGGAAAGGAGCTAAGACTATATGTTTGATTGGACAGACCTAGATAAATTTGTCATCTCATTTTTCATCATCTTACCGATTGTGACGATTATCCATCAATTCGGTCATTTCTTCTTCGCGAAACTATTTGGGGGTTCGCTCGACATGGAGATTGGGACCGGGAAAAAATTGTTTAAAATCGGACGCCTTCAATTTAACCGCGTTTATTTTTATGACGCCTGGTGCCAATTCAGTGACTTGAAGTACAGCAATCGCCTGACGCGGAGTCTCGTCTACGCGGGCGGTTCAATTTTTAACTTATCGAGCATCTTGCTCGTGAACGCCTTCATCTTGATGCGAGAGATCGAGCCGACAATTTACACGTATCAGTTTGCATACTTCTCGTTCTATTATGTCTTCTTCTCACTCTATCCGATTTACTATTCGAACGGCCATCCGAGCGACGGACGCGCCATCTTCGACACGTGGAAAAAAGGGAAGCCTGACTCAGACCCACTCAACTGAACAAAAAAAAGAAGGCGTCGTCAGTCGCCTTCTTTTTTCATGTCTTCAAATTGTTCGACGAGGCGGATCACTTGGGCCGACAAGTCGCCTAACGCACCGTTGTTGTTGATTAAAAAATCAGCCTGTTGTTTCTTCTCCTCGATTGGCATTTGCGCATGAATCCGAGCGAGCGCTTCTTCTTTCGTCAACCCGTTGCGCTCCATGAGACGCATCAGCTGAATCTCTTCACGGCAATAGACGACGACCGTATAATCGACGAGGTCCCGCATCGTTCCCTCGAACAAGAGCGGGATATCGAATATGACGACCGTCTCCCCTGCAGCCTCGTATCCGTGCATCTCCTCGAGCATCTCTTCTCGGATGGCCGGATGCATGAGCTGATTCAGTAACTGACGTTTTGTGTCATCATGAAAGATTTCTCGTCCGAGCGCCTGCCGGTTCAACTCGTCGCCCGTGAAACATTGCGGGAACGCCTCGCGGACGCCCGCGAACGCTTTGCCGCCAGGCTCGATGACGATCCGTGCCATCTTGTCGGCGTCGATGATCGGGATGCCCTGCTTTCGAAACAGTCTGGATACGGTCGACTTCCCTGTCGCAATCCCACCTGTCAAACCAATTTTCAACATCATGTCCACCTCTTACTGTTGGCAGTGCGGACAGTAATGTGTGCCCCGTCCGCCTAATTTCATCTTTTCAATCGGTCGGCCGCATCGCTTACACGGCTCCCCGGTCTGTCCATATACGTACAGTGTCTCTTGATACGTCCCGCTCGCCCCATCCGGATTCGTATAGCTCCGAATCGTGCTTCCGCCTCGTTCAATCGCTTCCGTCAATACGGCCACAGCCTCTTGATGCACCCGACGGACCTCGTCAAGCGAGAGTGTCGCTGCCGGACGGGTCGGATGGACACCGGACCGATATAACGTCTCATCGACATAAATATTGCCGAGCCCGACGAAAATCGATTGATCGAGCAGCGCCGTCTTGATTGCACGAACGTTCATCCGCTTCAGACGGCTGTGAAGCGTCTCCGCTGTCACTTCAGGATCGAACGGTTCGAGGGCGAGCAGCGACAATGGCGGTGTCACAAACAACTCTTCATTCGTCTTCAACTCCATCGTCCCAAACTTCCTGACATCGTTATAATGAAGCGTAGTCCCGTCCGTGAAGGTGAAGACGACATGCGTATGCTTGACCGGACTGACCATTTCGTCATGCGGGAAGAATTTTCCTTCCATTCGCAGATGCGAAACGAGATAGCCGTTCGTCAATTTGAACAAAATGAACTTGCCGCGTCGCTCCACGTCTTGAATCGTCTCGTCGAGCAACTGTTGTTTCCAAATCTCCGGTTCGTGACCTCGAATGATTTTTGCGTCGAGCACCTCGACATTTGCAATTGTTTTTCCCGAGACGAATGGCCGCAATCGGCGACAGACCGTCTCCACTTCTGGTAATTCTGGCATATCAAGTTCCTTTCTCGTCTTTATTTCGTATCAAACCATGTCTCACCGAACGAACCGTCCGCGCGAAGCGGCACGTCCAAGGTGACCGTGTGTTCCATCGCTTGTTTGACGATCGTCTCGAGCGAGTCCATTTCTTCTTTAGGTCCTTCAAAGATAAGTTCGTCGTGGACTTGAAGCAATAACTTCGACTGAAGTCCTGACTCACGGAGTGCCACGTCGACATCAATCATCGCTTTTTTGATAATATCGGCGGCCGTCCCTTGAATCGGCGTGTTGATCGCTGTGCGTTCCGCAAAACCGCGCAAGTTGAAGTTTCGAGAATGGATGTCCGGGATATTGCGGCGACGCTTCAGCATCGTTTCAACATAGCCGTGTTCCCGTGCTCGTTCGATCGCGGCATCCATGAACCGTTTCACACCCGGGAACTGCTCGAAATACGTATCGATGAACGTCTGTGCTTCTTTTCGGCTAATGCCGAGGTTTTGCGACAGCCCATAGTCGCTAATGCCGTAAATGATGCCGAAGTTGACGGCTTTGGCTTGGCGACGCATGAGCGATGTCACTTCTTCTTTCGCGACTCGGAACACGTTGGCAGCCGTCGACGTATGGATATCCTCATCATGGAGGAACGCCTCGAGCATCTTCTCATCTTGCGACATGTGGGCCATGATCCGAAGCTCGATTTGCGAATAGTCGACCGCATACAGCATCCAGTCGGCCTCACTCGCGGTGAACGCCTTGCGAATGCGCCGCCCTTCTTCCAAGCGGATCGGGATGTTCTGTAAGTTCGGGTTGACCGAGGACAACCGTCCGGTCTGCGTCAACGTCTGCGTATAGCGGGTATGGATCTTCCCGTCGTCTTTGATGACTTTTTGCAAGCCTTCGACATATGTCGATTGCAACTTGCCGAGCTCACGGTAATGCATAATATGTTCGACGATCGGATGCAGCGGCGCGAGTTTCTCGAGCACGTCCGCTGCCGTCGAGTAACCGGTCTTCGTCTTTTTGACCGGTGGCAACGCCAACTTCTCGAATAGAATGACGCCGAGCTGTTTCGGCGAGTTGATATTGAACGTCTCACCGGCGAGACTATGAATCTCCGCCTCGAGTTGAAGCAACCGTTCCCGCAAATCGTCTTCCATCACTTTCAGCGTCGCCACGTCGACGTGAATCCCGGCCCACTCCATCTCTGCAAGCACCGAGGCGAGCGGACGTTCCAAATCTTCATAGAGCGACGTCTGTTCGTTTTGGTCGAGTTCTTTGCCGACGTTTACGAACAGCGTCAAGATCGCCATCGCCTTCTCGCCGAGATGTTGCTCGAGCACGTCCTGTTCCGGGACGTGCAGCTTCGCACCCTTGCCATAAACCGCCTCGTCTTCCGGTAACGTGTAATCGAAATGAGCGGCAATCGAATCGAGTGTCGTCCCGCCCGACAGGTTCAGCAAATATCCGGCGACGAGCAAATCGTCATAGCCTCGGAGCGTCACACCATGTCGCTTCAATTGGACGATCGTCTGTTTCGCATCGAGACAAATCGTGGCTCGGTTCTCGTCGGCCAACCAGTCTCGTACTGCCGGGACGTCTAAAAGCGACACATCGCCGACCGTCACGCCGGCTTTCGAGGCGATGGCCACACCGATGACCGGTTCTTCGAAATAGTCGTCACGGAGTTGCTCGAGGATGAGGACCGCTTCTGTCAAATCTTGCTTGTCGATCGCGATATGATTCACCTCACGCGCTTCGACCGCTTCCTCGCTCGACGCTTCAAGGTTCAGTTTGCTCAGAAGCGATTTGAACTGAAGGCTCATGAACAACGACTTCACTTTTCCAGCGTCATACGGATGGAACGTAAGGTCGTCCGTGCTTATATCGATTGGGACATCCGTATAGATCGTCGCCAATTGTTTCGACATGAGTGCTTCCCGCTCGTTCGCCTCGACTTTCTCTTTTTGTTTCCCTTTTAATTCATGCGTATGTTCATATAGTCCTTCGACAGATCCGTAAGCCGTGAGCAGTTTAAGCGCCGTCTTCTCACCAACCCCCGGGATTCCGGGGATATTATCGGACTTATCCCCCATTAAGCCTTTCAAATCGATCATTTGGAGCGGGGTGAGACCGTCATAGCGCTCTTTGAACGCCTTCGCGTCCATCGTCTCCACATCGGTGATCCCACGCTTCGTCAAATAGACGGTGACGCGATCGTCAATCAGTTGCAGTAAATCTTTATCCCCAGTGACGACCGTCACTTGATCGAACGCCTCATTTTTTGAGAGCGTCCCGATAATATCGTCGGCCTCGTACTGGTCGAGTTCGAGCACTTTGATCCCGAACGCCTCACAAACCTCGCGGACAATCGGGAATTGCTCGCGGAGTTCCCCTGGGGTCTTCTGCCGTCCCCCCTTATAGTCAGCATACGTGTCGTGCCGGAACGTCTTCTTCGACGCATCAAATGCGACCGCGAAATGCGTGGGTTGCTCATCTTCCATCAGTTTTAACAACATCATGGTGAACCCGTACACGGCATTCGTATTTCGACCGCTCGCATCCGTCATCGGAGGCAGCGCGAAAAACGCACGATATGTGAGTGAGTTTCCATCAAGAAGTAGTAGTTTATTCATTGGTCAACCTCCATTCTATCTGATTCCATCATATCATACGGGCACATGCGTTCGAAAAAAAAGACCCTTTTCTAGTAGCTAGAAAAGGGTCAATCTTCCTGACCGAGTGGAGATGAGCACCGGCCGGGACACGAGATGATGAAGAGGTCTCATCTATAGAGTAGCATCGCTTTGTAAAGTCGGTATGAACCCGACATGAATTCCATGTTAAGCGATTGGGAATTTGATTGTGAACGTTGTCCCAGCACCTTCGACACTATCCACGTGAATCGTCGCGTGATGAAGGTCGATGATATGTTTGACGATGGCAAGACCGAGACCTGTCCCGCCGGAGTTCCGGCTCCGCGCTTTATCGACCCGGTAGAATCGTTCAAAGATTCGGCTCACTTCTTTCGGCGCGATGCCAATCCCGTTGTCTTTGACAATCAAATATGATCCGTCCGTTCTCTTTTCGACCGCGATTTCGACACGGCTGTCTTCCGGCGAGTAGTTGATGGCGTTGGCGACAAGGTTCAAGATGACTTGCTTGATTCGGTTCATGTCCGCCTGCAAGATGACTTCCCCGTCGTGGCGCGACTCCAAATGAATCGATTTCTGCTCCGCTTTCTGGCTCAACACGAGACACACTTCCTCAACGAGATGATTGAGCTGGACCGGGGTGAAGTCCAAATGGAAATCTTCACGTTCAAGCCGTGACAGCTCGAGTAAGTCCTCAACGAGCATTTGCATGCGCGTCGCTTCTTTTTGAATGATATCCAAAAATTGATCGCGCAACTCGGGCACTTCTTTTGCCCCGTCAAGGAGTGTCTCACTGAAACCTCGGATCGATGTGAGCGGCGTCTTCAACTCATGGCTGACGTTCGCGACGAAATCTTTCCGCATCTTCTCGAGTCGTTTCAATTCAGAAATATCGTTAAACAGGAGCGTCGTCCCGCGCAACATGCCTGTATCACTGAAGATTGGTGCGGCCGACACCATATACGTCTTTTGGTTGAATCCAGTTCGAATCGACAATTGACGGCGGTGGGGCTCTTCGGTCAAATAGACGTCCTCGATCAACGTCTCGACGTCCGGACTCGGTAAAATGCCGTGATAAAATTGACCAATCATCAAGTCGTCGTATTGGAACATGTCACGATATGAGCGGTTGACGAGCGTCACGATGCCACGTTCGTCGACCAAAAGCAACCCTGCCCCCATGTATTCGATGAGTGACTCGAGCCTTGCCCGTTGCACGGATTCACCAAGTGAGATCGTCTCCAAGTTACGGGCGAGAACGTTGATCGACCCGGCCAGACTGCCCGTTTCTTCATCATTGCGCAATTCGTACACACGGGCCCGATAGTTTCCGTCGGCAAGTTCACGTAACACGATTGTCGCCTCATCGATCGGTCGGATAAACTGATTCGTCAAATTATGCAACACGAACAAAATCAAGAAGAATGAGAAAATCAAGGCCAAGGCAATCGTCAGCCAAATCCGGTTATACACCCCTTCTAGATCGGAGACGTAGCGGATGAAACTGAGATACACCGTATCACCCGAGGAGAGTTCGATCGGTTTTGTGAACTGAATCAAATCCTCACGCGTCTCGTTCCCAAACGTCCCGTCGTCTGGGATTGAAGCAGCGTCCATCCGAAAATCGAACGAACCGACCCGAAACGGAGTCCCGGCAATCACTTCCATCCGGCGATTGAGGAGCAGAATGTCGAAACTGCTCTCGTCATCGATTTGCCGGACATAGTCTTGAATCGCCTCGAGGTCGCCTCCTTCTAAATATAAGGCGGCGAGCTCCGTGTCCTCTTTCAAACGATCGCGTTCGGAGTCCAAATAGAAGTCTTTGAACAATTGACCAAGCACGATCCCGAGGGTCAACAAGACGCCCGTCACGAGCAGGATGAGCGTCGTCAAAAAACGCGAGCGGTACGTCTTCATTCGGGCATCGGCTCTTCCATCTTATAGCCGAGACCGCGAATCGTTTTGATATATGTCGGTTTTTTCGTCACCGGTTCAATCTTTTCCCGAAGGTGGCTAATATGGACATCGACGATGCGCGTATCGCCGACGAAATCGTAATTCCAAATAGCCGATAAGAGTTGATCACGCGTCAAGACACGGCCTTTGTTTTTAGCAAGATAGGCCAACAGTTCGAACTCTTTTGGGGTCAACTCAAGCCGCTCCCCGTTTTTGAACACTTCATAGTTCGAAGCGATAATTTTCACGTCACCGATTTCAATGACGTCCGCGTCCACCGCCGGCACCTCTTGTGGAGCCGAACGCCGTAAGATCGCTTTGACCCGGGCCACAACTTCACGCGGACTGAACGGTTTCGTCAAATAATCATCTGCCCCTAGTTCGAGTCCGAGCACTTTATCGAACTCATCGTCTTTTGCCGTTAACATCAGGATCGGCGTGTTCACTTTCTGTTGGCGGAGTCGCTTACAAACTTCGAGACCATCCATCTCGGGCAACATCAAATCGAGGACGATCAATACCGCATCCTGCTTCTCGGCGAGTTCGAGACCGGTCTTCCCATCATGGGCCGTCTCAACCTCAAAACCGGCTTGCTCCAAATTGAATTTCAATAACGTCGCAATCGACACCTCGTCATCGACAACAATCACTTTTTCGGCCACGCTTAGTTCCTCCTCTAATCTATCTGTTCTGTCACGTACACTACCTATTTTACAAATCAATGCCACGTCCGACCAACATCAAAGCAAATCTTTACAAAAACAAAACAAATCCACGTTCTTCTTTCAGTGTAGCACGCGACCCTCAAAAACCAAGCGTACAAAAAACCTCGCCTGCTCAGCAGACGAGGTGACGAATCAGTTAAGGACGTTCAAGACGGAGCGGACCGATTCAGCCGAGCGCTCAAGCGCGGCCGTCTCCTCTTCCGTCAATTCAAGTTCGAGCACACGTTCAATCCCGTTCGCGCCAAGTATCGTCGGGACACCGAGATACAAGTCGTGGAAGCCGTACTCACCGTCGAGATACGCGATGGCCGGTAAAATACGTCGTTGATCTTTCAAAATCGCTTCGACCATCTCGACGATGGCCGCTGCCGGCGCATAGTAGGCCGATCCGTTCCCGAGTAGGTGGACGATTTCGCCGCCACCTTTACGGGTCCGATTGACGATCGCATCGATTCGGTCGCTCGGCAATAGCTTCTCGAGTGGGATGCCTCCCGCGTACGAGTAACGAATGAGCGGGACCATGTCATCCCCGTGCCCGCCGAGCACGAATCCAGAGACGTCCTTCACGGAGATATTCAACTCCGCAGCGACGAACGTCCGGAACCGGGCCGTATCAAGCACACCGGATTGACCGATCACGCGCTCTTTCGGGAAGCCTGACTCTTTGAAGGCGGCATACGTCATCGCATCGACCGGGTTCGTCAAGACGATGATAATCGCATTCGGTGAGTAGCGGGCCACTTCTTTCGTGACCGCCCGCATCACTTTGGCGTTCGTCGAGACGAGGTCGTCCCGGCTCATGCCAGGCTTGCGCGCGATTCCCGCTGTGATGACGACGATATCCGAATCCGCCGTGTCGGCGTAATCCGACGTCCCCGTGATCCACGAGTCAAACCCTTGAATCGGCGCCGTCTCTTGCATATCGAGCGCTTTTCCTTTCGTCGGGTTCTCGTTCTCTTTGATATCGAGCAGCACGACGTTACCGAGTTCTTTTTGAGCCAAATACAGTGCCGTCGTGGCCCCCGTGAATCCGCTACCGATCACCGAGATTTTATTGCGACGAATCATTGTGCTCTCCCCCTTGGTTTAGCTGATGTCTTACATGTTTTTAATTAATTCATCCGCAAACTCTGAACACTTCACTTCTGTCGCGCCGTCCATAAGGCGGGCGAAATCGTATGTGACGACTTTCGAGGCAATCGTCTTCTCCATCGAGTTGATGATGAGGTCAGCCGCTTCGTTCCAGTTCATATGACGAAGCATCATTTCACCAGACAAGATGACTGATGACGGGTTGACCTTGTCGAGGCCGGCATATTTTGGTGCCGTACCGTGTGTCGCTTCAAAGATCGCATGGCCCGTCACGTAGTTGATGTTCGCTCCTGGCGCGATCCCGATTCCGCCGACTTGGGCAGCGAGTGCATCCGAGATGTAGTCCCCGTTCAAGTTCATCGTTGCCACGACATCGAATTCACGTGGACGTGTCAAAATCTGTTGCAAGAAGATATCGGCGATCGAATCTTTTACGATGATTTTGCCTTCCGCTTCTGCTTTCGATTGAGCTTCGTTTGCAGCCGCTTCGCCTGACTCTTCTTTGATGCGGTCGTACTGTGCCCATGTGAAGACTTTGTCGCCGTATTCTTCTTCTGCGAGCTCATAACCCCAGTTTTTGAAGGCGCCTTCTGTGAACTTCATGATGTTCCCTTTATGGACGAGCGTGAGCGATTTACGGTTGTTCGCGATCGCGTACTCGAGAGCCGCGCGAACAAGGCGTTTTGTTCCTTCAGACGAGATCGGTTTGATGCCGATTCCAGACGTTTCTGGGAAACGGATTTTGTTGACGTTCATCTCTTCTTTTAAGAATGAGATCAATTTTTTCACTTCGTCGCTGCCTGACGCGTACTCAATCCCAGCGTAGATATCTTCTGTGTTCTCACGGAAAATGACCATGTCTGTATCTTCTGGGCGCTTGACCGGTGATGGGACGCCTGTGAAGTAACGGACCGGACGCAAGCACGTGTACAAGTCAAGTTCTTGACGGAGTGCTACGTTGAGTGAACGAATTCCGCCGCCGACCGGTGTCGTCAATGGACCTTTGATGGCAATCAAATATTCACGGATTTGATCGAGTGTCTCGTTTGGAAGCCATTCGCCTTTTTGGTTGAAGGCCTTCTCCCCAGCGTACACTTCCATCCATTCGATTTTCTTCTCGCCGCCGTATGCTTTTTCGACAGCCGCATCAAAGACGCGCACCGATGCGTTCCAGATGTCTGGTCCTGTGCCGTCACCGATGATAAATGGAATCGTCGGTACGTTCGGTACGTTTAATACACCGTTTTCAACTGTGATTTTTTCGTTTTGTGTCAACATAATGAATCCCCCTAAGTACATTTATGTAGGCCGACGCGAACGCCGACCTACGTCAATTGTTAGTTTACCAAAGTTTATGTCTAAATTGTGACTCGATCTTCTCGTGTCGCGTCAATTAACGCTCATTCACCGGGACGTATGACCGGTTCGTCTCACCAACGTACTCGGCGCGCGGACGAATCAAGCGGTTGTCCGCATACTGTTCGAGAATGTGGGCGATCCAGCCCGACATGCGTGAGACGGCGAAAATCGGTGTGAACAACTCTTCATCGAGACCGAGCGCATAATAAGTCGATGCTGAATAGAAATCAACGTTCGGCTTCAATCCTTTCTCTGTCTCGACGAGGTGATCGATCTTCTCAGACATCTCGTACCATTCCGGCTCGCCGATTTGGGCCGTCAGTTGGCGGCTCATCTCTTTCAAATGTTTCGCACGCGGGTCGCCGTCCTTATAGACACGGTGACCGAAGCCCATGATTTTCTCACGACGCTCGAACTTGCCGCGAACGTAGTCTTCGACTTTGTCGACCGAACCAATCTCGTGGAGCATTTTCATGACCGCCTCATTCGCACCGCCGTGAAGCGGGCCTTTGAGCGCTCCCATCGCTGCCGTCACGCCTGAGTAAATATCAGACAACGTGGCAACGCAGACGCGGGCCGTGAACGTCGAAGCGTTCAATTCATGGTCGGCGTGAAGGATGAGTGCCTTATCAATCGTTTTCTCGGCTACCTCACTTGGTTCTTCTCCGTTCAACATGTATAGGAAATTGGCCGCATACGACAAGCCAGGTTTCGGCGCAACCGGTTGTTCGCCTTTACGAAGACGAGCGAACGCCGTTACAATCGTCGCAATTTGAGCTTGGAGACGAATCGCTTTGCGCATGTTCGCTTCTGTACTCATATCTTCAGCCTCTTCATCATAAAGCGCGAGCTGTGAAAGGGCCGTCCGAATCGTCGCCATCGCATTGGCCGATTTCGGCGCCCGTTCGAGCGTCGCGATGACTTCTTCTGGTAATTTGGCTTCTTTCACGAGCGCTTCAGAGAGCTCAGTTAATTCATCTGCTTTTGGAAGACGGTCGTTCCATAATAGGAAAACAACCTCTTCAAAAGTGGCGTGGTCCGCCAAATCGTCGATTGTGTATCCTCCGTAAGTCAATTGTCCGTCGATGATCGAACTGACTTTTGAGGCCGCTGCCACAATTCCTTCTAATCCTTTTGTCGTTGACATCAATAACTCCCCCTCAGTCTTTAAAAGTGATCGACCGCATCATACAGTCTGTTGTGTAGGGAATAAGGGCGGGAAGCCGAACACTTTCCCCAATCCGTTTCGAGCTCGCTCCACCCTGTCCTTTATCTAGTATAAACAATTTACTGAAAAAAAGAAATGTAAGCGTATCCAGCCGTCAAAAAATGTCAGAACCATTTTTCTAACAGGCTAAATCCACCTAAAATCAAAGCGGCGATCCCGGCTCCAATCAGCGGTCCAACCGGCACGCCTTTCATGAAACCGACGGCTAGGATGGTACCGGCGAGGAGTGCCGTCGTCACGACTGGTTCGATTCGCATCAGTTGAACGCCTTGGGCCGCGGCGAGCGCGACAAAGATTCCTGAGCCGAAAGCGATGATGCCGACCGGCCCTTTAATACTATTCCACAATTCCCTAAACCCGATGTCACCGGTCGCAATCGGGACGAGCACGGCAATCGTGATAATCGTCACGCCCCAATGGATGCCTTTTGAGGCGAGCGTCGGAAACAATTGATCACCGAACCCAACGGCTTTAATAATCAATAGGACGCTGCTGGCGATGATGACCGACTGGTTATGGGAGATAACCCCGATCAACACGAGCAGCAATAAGAATAAATACGCACTCATCATAGACTCTCTTTCTGAATGGAAAAAGAACCGACTCATGAGAGAGTCGGTTCGATTGGCATTCGATTACGCGTTGTAGATTTTACCAGTAAGTGGGTCGATTGAAATCATCTGTCCGTCACGGAACGTTGATGTCGCTGATTCGACACCGACGATGACCGGTTTACGGAGTGATGGCCCGACGATACCAGCATGGCTCGTCAATCCGCCGTCTTCAGTGATGATTCCAGCCGCTTTTTCAATCGCTGGCATCATTTCTTTATCTGTGAATGGTGCGACGAGGATCATGCCGTCTTTCGCTTTCGCATTCGCTTCGTCTGCATTGTTCGCAATGACGACTTCACCGACGAGACCGCGCTCACCGATCCCGCGTCCGTTTGCGAGGGCGTGACCGACGATATGAACTTTCATCATGTTTGTCGTACCCGCAGTCGCAGCCGGGATACCTGCCGAGATGACGACGAGGTCACCATCTGTGACGAATCCAGCGTGACGAGCCGCTTCTGAAGCTTGTACCAACATCTCATCCGTGTTGTTCGGCATCGTGTCAGCGACGATCGGGTACACGCCCCAAACGAGGTTCAATTGACGTGCCACACGCTCTGACTCTGTGACCGCGATGATGTTCGCCTCTGGACGATACTTCGCTGTACGAGCAGCCGTGTAACCTGATTGTGTCGGTGTCAAGATCGCTTTTGCGTTCAAGTTGATTGCCGTGTGGGCAACCGCTTGTGAGATTGCATCCGTGACCGTGTGCTCACTGCGCTTCTGACGATCTTTGAGCAAGTTTTTGTAGTCGAGCATTTGCTCAGTACGAACAGCGATTGCTGCTTGCATTTGAACTGACTCGATTGGGTAGTCCCCTGCTGCCGTCTCACCTGAAAGCATGACCGCATCCGTACCATCGAGGATGGCGTTGGCAACGTCAGATGCTTCCGCACGTGTTGGACGCGGGTTGCGTTGCATTGAATCAAGCATTTGTGTAGCCGTGATGACCGGTTTCCCGAGGTCGTTACACTTCTTGATCAATTCTTTTTGAACTGGTGTGACTTCTTCCGTTGGGATCTCGATTCCGAGGTCACCACGAGCGACCATCAAACCGTCAGAAATCGCCAAGATTTCGTCGATATTGTCGACACCTTCTTGGTTCTCGATTTTCGGATAGATTTTGATGTGTGACGCGTTGTTGCGTTCAAGAAGTTGACGAATCTCAACGACGTCAGACGCACGGCGGACGAACGATGCCGCGATGACATCGATGTCTTGTGAAATCCCGAACTCGATGTCGGCGATGTCTTTGTCTGTAAGGGCAGGAAGGTTTACCTTGACGTTAGGCAAGTTGACACCTTTCTTCGTCTTGATAACGCCTTCGTTTTCGATGACGCAGCGAAGATCACGGTTCGGGAGCTTCTCAACGACAAGGAGACCGATGAGTCCGTCATCGAGCATGATGCGTGACCCGACTTCAACGTCTTCGTAGAGACCTTCGTACGTGACCGAGAAACGATCTTTCGTTCCGACGATTTCTTCTGTCGAGACGATGATGACTTCTTTGCCTTTTTCGAGGAGTGCTTTTCCGTCTTCAAACGTATGTGTACGGATTTCAGGACCTTTCGTGTCAAGAAGAACCGTCACGACTTTGCCGGCAGCTTTTGCTGCTTCGCGGATGTCGCGGATACGTGCGCCGTGCTCTTCATAGTCACCGTGTGAGAAGTTGAGACGGGCGACGTTCATACCGGCTTCAATCATTTCCGGAAGACGTTTCTCTGAAGCTGGTCCAATCGTACATACAATTTTCGTTCTACGCATAAATAAAAACCTCCTAGGGGATGTATTACATTTACACACAGAAAACGGGGGGTCAACCGACCTGATCCCGTCTCTGTGGAGTTCACTGGTACTCGTTAAATCGAAAGTTGGTTCGAAAGATCGATCAACTGCATATCGAGCGTGTGCTTGTTGTGGTCGAGCGCTTCGTCGATATCGAGATCTATCATCTTACCGGCACGAATGCCGACGACACGTCCTGCCTTGCCTTCGAGTAAAATCTCGACAGCGTAAGCACCCATGCGGCTCGCAAGCACGCGGTCCGCAGCAGTCGGGGAACCGCCACGTTGAATGTGTCCAAGAATCGTCACGCGTGTCTCTGAGTTTGTCTTCTCAGCGATCATTTTTCCGATCTCTTCCGCACTGCCGGCGCCTTCAGCGACGACGACGATCGAGTGTTTCTTACCGCGAGCCACACCATGGTTGATGCGTTCCACGATCGCACTCAAGTCTTCTGGACGTTCTGGGACGAGGATTGACTCGGCACCACCGGCAAGACCGGCATAAAGTGCGATATCACCTGCGTCACGGCCCATCACTTCAATGACATACGTCCGTTCATGCGACGACGCCGTGTCACGGATTTTGTCAATCGCGTCAAGCGCCGTGTTGAGCGCTGTGTCGAATCCGATTGTCGCATCTGTACCCGGGATATCGTTGTCGATCGTTCCCGGCAGACCAATTGTTGGGAAACCGAGTTCTGTCAACTTTTGGGCGCCACGGTATGAACCGTCTCCACCAATTACTACGAGCGCGTCGATGTCGAATTTCTTCAACTGCTCGACCGCTTTCGCACGACCCTCTTCCGTTCTAAACTCAGGGCAACGGGCCGAACGTAAGAATGTTCCTCCGCGTTGAATGATATCGCCGACCGAACCGAGGTTCAATTCGACGAGATCTCCTTCGATTAGACCTTGATAGCCGTTATACACACCGTACACTTCTAGACCTTCGAAAATTGCTTTTCGGGTCACGGCACGGACTGCAGCGTTCATTCCAGGGGCGTCTCCCCCACTTGTCAATACCGCAATACGTTTTAAATTCACGTCACTCACCTCTTATGTGTTTTAACGAAATCTGAAAATAAAATACCATGTCTGACCTTTGTTTTACAACACAAGTATGTGAAAAAAAAGCATGAGGTGTGCTCAAAATCAGTCATCTCGTGAGTGGATGAACGTGAACATGAAGCGGTTGTTAACGTTTTCACGAGCCAATTGTGCCAATTTGATGATATTTGGCGGCCCGCCCTTGCAACAACTCATTTTGAGTCCGGCCTCGCAACTCCGTCATGTGTTGTGCTAATACAGGCTTTAAGAGTGATGACTGTAATGACACATCGATGTGGGCGCCGCCGAATACCTCGGTGACGACTTCATCGACAATCCCTAAATTCAGCAAATCTTGTGCTGTGATCTTCATCGTTTCCGCTGCGCGTTCTGCGAGCTTCGCGTCTTTCCATAAGAGCGCGGCGGCGCCTTCCGGTGAAATGACCGAGTACGTGCTGTTCTCTAACATGAGCAGACGGTCACAGACACCAATCCCGAGCGCTCCGCCCGATCCGCCTTCTCCGATGACGATCGAGATAATCGGCACTTTCAACGTCGCCATCTCGAACAAGTTGCGTGCAATCGCCTCGCTTTGTCCACGCTCTTCGGCGGCTTTCCCAGGATAAGCGCCTTTCGTATCGATGAACGTGATGACAGGACGATTGAACTTTTCCGCTTGCTTCATAAAGCGAAGCGCTTTGCGATAGCCTTCTGGATGCGGCATCCCAAAGTTACGTTTCATGTTCTCTTTCGTGTTACGACCTCGTTGATGGCCGATAATCGTCACCGCTTTCCCGTCGAGTGTTGCCAATCCCGTTACGATGGCAGCAT
The DNA here is from genome assembly GCF_018618085.1 of Exiguobacterium sp. s141. Classification (NCBI taxonomy): domain Bacteria; kingdom Bacillati; phylum Bacillota; class Bacilli; order Caryophanales; genus Exiguobacterium; species Exiguobacterium sp. s141. The sequence continues at coordinate 453,788 of NZ_JACSLJ010000001.1, forward strand.
CATCATAGCCGTGACGGTCACCGTGCAACTCGATGAAATCTGGAAACAGTTGGGTGATATAATCGAGCGTCGTCGGCCGTTTCGGGTTACGCGCCAGTTGCACGCGATCCCACGGTTTCATATTCCCATAAATGTCTTTTTCTAATCGATGAAGCTTTGCTTCAAGATGACGGATTTCTCGAGATAAGTCGATGCCTTTCGTCTCTGCCGTCTCGCGCAGCTTCCCGAGCTGTTCGTTTACTTCTTTGATTGGATCAAACATGATGGACCTCCCCGCCGTGTAACTCGATCATCTTTTTCAAGAACGAACGCATCTGTTCACGGTGAACGACGGCGTCCAGTTGCCCCGCTTCTAACAAGAACTCGGCAGTTTGGAAGTTGTCTGGCAATTTCTCACGAATCGTCTGTTCGATGATGCGGCGCCCGGCGAAGCCGATCAACGCCCCAGGTTCGGCGACGTTCACATCCCCGAGCATCGCGAAACTGGCTGATACGCCACCTGTCGTCGGGTGCGTCAAGTAGGCGACGTACAAGAGGCCGGCCTCGTCATGTTGTTTCAACGCAATCGACGTATTGGCCATCTGCATCAAGCTGACCATGCCTTCTTGCATGCGCGCTCCGCCTGAAGCGGTGAACAGGACGACCGGCAATCGTTCTTTCGTCGCGGTCCGAACGGCCGAGGCGATCGCTTCTCCGACATACCCCCCCATCGATCCCATACGGAAGCGGGCATCCATGACGCAGACGACGACTGGGAGCCCATCGATCGTGGCGCGGCCACAGACGATGGCTTCTTCAATCCCAGTTCGCTCCCTGTCTTTTTTCAATTTATCTTCATAATCTGGAAAATCAAGCGGGTTCTCTTTGACGATCGGTCCCGCAAATTTTTCAAACGATTGACCGTCGACCAACATGTGAATCCGCTCATCTGCACTGAGCGGGAAATGGTAGCCGCAATCACACACTTTATGATTTTCGTTTAACTGTTTCGTGTAATGCATATATTTACAGGATGGACATTTTGTCATCAAGCCTTGTGGTGCGTCAATTTTTGGTTCTCGTTGACGCAAAGGCATATATCGTTTCGGTTTCTTGAAAAAAGCAGTCATCGCTTCCCCCTCGTTCATTCCGGCATCCCCGCCTCACGCCACATCTCCAACAATCGTCTACGTTCATCTTCAGTATACAAGTCGCCCGCGTCCGTCCCGTCATAAAATCGGTTTACTTCACTCCAAATTCGAATGAACAGTTCATTCTTCAATCCGAAGATGAGATGCTGCCGGAAGGCACGGTCCGTCTCCACACTCCCCTCGAGCAACGCGATGCGTTCCGGGGTCGGTTCGACTTCCGTCAACGCCAAGCGTTCGAGCAGTCGCAACATATCGACAATGTCCGACGCCTTCGTCTGTTTCGTGACGATAAACTCTGACAAAATCTCAATATATCGATGGCGATCTTGCTCACATAAAAACGTGCCGCCGCCATGTCTCGTCTCAACGATTCCAAGGAAGCTGAGTGCCCGTAACGCTTCACGGACCGAGGCACGGCTGATGGATAGGGTCTCGGCGAGTTCCCGTTCTGACGGGAGACGGTCGCCTGGCTCGAGTGAGGCCTGGACGATCAACGTTCTAATTTTAGAAATATTTTCGTGAAATGAGGATGCGTGTTTTCCATGCATCTGACCGTTCAACTCCCTTTTTGGATGGCATTTTCTCTAAAGTGGTCAGACCAATTAATCAGATTATACCACTTTTTATGACTTGGTACTAGTTTTCGTACCGGGCAATTTCGAGTCGACCCGCTTCAACACGACATCCGTTTCACCAAACCGTTGTTTCAACGCCAAGAGCAATGACTCCGTCGGATTGACCGCATACGCCGAGGCAAGTTGCTTCACTTCCTTTGAATCCGAGAACCGACAAATAACCGGCACATCCCCTTTGGACGTATGGAGCAACTCTTCGAGGTCCGCGAACGACTCCAAGCGCAGACGGACAAAGAGCGCTTGTCCATGGAGCGGCCGGACCCGCTCGACGACGAGTTGACGCCGTCCGTCCCGTTCATTTGGATGAACCTCGAGCAAGAGGACGTTCCCGACGTAAAGCGAGCGCGAAAATTGCGCGAACACCCGTGGGAAGATGACGACCTCATCTTGCGACACACCGTCATCGACCATGACGACACCCATCTCTTCGTTCTTCTTCGTCTTGAACGTACGAATCGCGTCCACATAGACGACGATGAATCCGCGTTCGCCATGGAGCACTTCATCAATCGTCACCGTCTCGATCGAGAGCGGCGCGACCGTCGTCAATGGCGAATGGACGATCCACGTCCCGAGCGCCTCTCGTTCTTCCTCGGACCAATTCGGCTCAATCGGCGCGGATCGTTTTAATCCGAGCGCGGACAATTCGTCCGGGAGCAGATGCGTCTCCGTCTCCTCGCGAAGCCGTTCGACCGCTTCAAAGGCACGTCGACGCTCACCGTGGTACATCCGATCCAACGCCCCAGCACCGAGCAGGCGTCGCAGTTTCATATGGTCTTTCGTTCCCCAGTCCATGAGTTCAAGCAGACGCTTCACATCCGTGAACTCGGCATGATGCTCAATCAACCGCTCGACATCGCGTTTCGTCAACCCTTGGACCGCCTTCAGTCCGAGACGCACGCCGGGCCCTTCTAAAAAGGCGGCGGCTTGTCCGTGCAGAACGTCGGGCGGATAGACAGGGATTTTTCCTTTCCGCAACATGCGGACGAGCTGATTCGTCTTGTCGTACGTCACGAGGTAGAAGATTCGTTCAAAGTGCGCCTTCACATAAGCTAGACGGTAACTGATCAAACTGTAGGCGACGGCGTGGGAACGGTTGAAGCCGTAACCAGCGAACTTCTCGATCCACGAGAACACTTGCCGCATCGAGTCACTGTCGAACCGCTCCGACGAACGTTCTAAGAAGCGGGCTTTCTCGACGTCAATCGCTGCCACGTCTTTTTTAGCGATGGCGCGGCGTATCAAATCCGCCTCGGCGTATGAATACCCGGCAAGCTCCCGCAACAAGCGCATGACTTGTTCCTGATAGACGAGCACGCCGTTCGTCGTCCGCATGATGTCGCCGACGACCGGATGGACCGCTTGATAAGGCATCCCATGCTTGCGCTTCGCATACGTATCGATGAACTGCATCGGCCCCGGACGATAGAGCGACATCGTGACAACGATATCCTCGAACTCGGTCGGCTTCACTTGCCGAAGCGCTTGTTTCATCCCTTCCGACTCAAATTGGAAAATCCCATCCGTGTCACCCCGGGCGAGCACGCGGAACGTCTTGGCGTCATTCAATGGGATCGTCTTCAGCGAAAACAGTTCATCCGTCTCCCGAATCAGCGCCTCCATCTGCCGGAGCCTCGTCAAGTTGCGCAGGCCGAGCAAATCGATTTTCAACAGACCGAGCGCTTCGAGATCCTTCATATTATATTGGGTCACTTGCTCCCCTGTCGTCGGCTGCAACGGTGTGATCGCATCAAGTGCCTCCCGGCTGAGCACAAGGCCGGCCGCATGGACCGAAGCTTGGCGCGGTAACCCTTCCAACTCGGAGGCGATTTTCAAGAGCTGCGAGCGCTTTTGACTGCCGGCGAACCATTTCACTTTCGAAGGGTTGGCCAAAATCCCGGCCAGCCCGTCATCTTTTACTTGTTTGCTGGCCGCTTGTCCTTCTTCAAGCGTCAGACCGAGCGCCCGCGCGACATCCCGTAACGCCGCCTTTGCACCGAACGTGGCGAGCGTACCGATTTGGGCCGCATGATTTTCACCATACTTCTCCAACACGTAGCGAACGACCTCATCGCGTCGTTCATCCTCGAAGTCCAAGTCGATATCCGGCATCGTGATTCGTTCCGGATTCAAAAATCGTTCGAACAAGAGACCGAACCGGACTGGGTCGACCTCGGTGATGTGAAGCGCGAAACTGACGAGCGACCCGGCCGCGGAACCACGACCCGGACCGACCTCGATCCCTTGTTCCTTCGCATAGCGAACGATATCCTCGACGATGAGGAAGTAAGAGGCGAAACCCGTCCGCGCGATGATATCGAGTTCATAGCGGGCCCGTTCGATATAATCTTCTTGGAATAGGTCGAGCGCCTTTAAGCGGTCGGCAACGAGTCGCTTCAACCGGTCGATGGCACCTTCGAATTCTGGGATGGATGTTGTCGCTTGCGGCAACCGAGTGACGGACACGAGAGATTCGAATCGGTCGAGTGCCTCGAGTTCGATCGGTTCAAACCAATCGTTCATCTCACTCGGTAGGCGGACGTATTTCCCTTTCTGGTGAACGTCTTCTTGCGAGATGAGCTCTCCTTCGCCGATGGCGACGATGGCACGATACGCCTCGAAATCTTCTGGGCGCATGTAACACGTCTCGGGGGCCGGCACGAGCTTCGTGCCGAGCTCCTCCCGCATCTCGCGGAGCTGTCTGAGCATCAACGTCTGCTCCGTCGTTTGGGGCGCCGGCAATCCGAGCCATAGTTTCTCCTCGTTCACGTAACCGAGCAGATGGTTATACAAGCGCCTGCGGTGAACTGGGTCGTTCGTCTTCCAATTCTCCGGTAAGACGACTACCGCCAGTTCGGTCGTCTCGGTCACTCCATCGGCCTGCACAAGGCGATACAGTTCCGGCAACTGCTCCTCGGTCAACGCGTATACGAGGACAGACACGTCAAACCCGTCCATCCGCAACGTGGTCCGCAACCCGATGACAGGTTTGACCGCATAGCGTTCGCACAATCGGACGAACTGCGGCAAGCCGTATAATGCATCGTCAGCGAGCGCGACGGCCCGACTCCCTCTCTCAGCCATCAGCGCGACGTATTGTTCAAGTCGAATCGTGCTCTGCATCAAACTAAAAGCCGATCGTACATTCAAGTGGATCACAAGATCCCCCCTTTCTTTTTTTCACAATTGTCAAACTCATTCCGGCACTTGTCTGATACAATAATTATAGACAAAACTTCTCCTAAAAGGGGGTATAAACCGTATGATTATTAATCGGGGCAAAATCGCACGTGACAAGCTCGAAAATTTACAGAACGGCCAGACCGTCTTCGCCGATAGCCCGGAGATTATCGACCGACTCCGCCGCTATATCGCCGAGTATCAACTCGACGTCGTCGAGGACGTGACCGACCGCGGCACATGGTTCATCCCACAAGATCAGGACAAAAGCTGAAGAGAGCTGACCAACGGGTCAGCTCTCTTCTGTTTCGAACGTGAACGGTGCCGCGACTTCATCAAGTGCCGCGATCACTTCGTCCATCTCTTCCCATGTATCGATCGTGGCACCGGCTGCCATCGGATGGCCGCCACCGCGATAGCGTTTCGCCACTTCATTGATAACCGGCCCTTTCGAACGGATTCGCACCCGAATCTCATCTTTGTTCTCGACGAACATGACCCAGCACTTCAATCCTTCGAGTCCTGAGAAACTGTTGACGAGCAACGATGCCGCTTCCGGTGTCGCGTGGAACGTCCGCAAGACGTCCGCATCGATTTTGACGTAGCCGACACCCGCTTCTGTCACGTTGACGTTTTGAAGCACATAGCCTTGGAGTTGTAACGTCGCCAAGTTCGTCTTATACATTTGACGATACAACCGATTCGTATCGATGCCGTAGTTGATCAATTCGGCGGCGACCTCAAACGTGCGCGGCGTCGCATTGCGGAACTGGAACCGTCCCGTGTCGCCGACAATCCCGGCGAACAATAAGAATGCGGACGCCTCGTCAAGGGCAAGCCCCCAGATTCCCGCAAGTTCAGCAATCATCTCCGACGTCGAACTGACCGTCGTGTCGACGATTTGATGGGTCGCATACGCGTCCTCATCAGGGTGGTGATCGATTTTGACGACCGTCTTGCCTGTCAAGGCGTGCGCCCCATCGATTCGTTCGTGGTTAGCCGTGTCGAGCACGATGACGAGCGCGTCTTTGTACATGTCGGCTTCAACATGCTCCATCTTGCCTAAAAATTCTAAGTCGTGGACGATGCCGCCGACGACGTAAATCCGTTTTTCCGGATAAGCGACCTCTAACATCCGCTTCAACCCTAGCTGACTGCCGAGCGCGTCAGGGTCAGGACGGACGTGTCGGTGGATCATGATCGTATCCGCCGCTTCAATCAATTTCAATATCGTTGCTGCCTCTGGCCAGTGTGCCATCGCCATTCCTCGCTTTCTTGAACACTATTCTATGGTATGATGATAACAGATTACACGTCTGAAAGGGGTTTCTTCACTTGGGTCAATTAATTATGATCGGACTCATTTTGTTTTCGTTAGGTGCCTATTTCGTTTCTAAACGACGCGCCTATTTGACGAAGACACCATACCGGAAAGCGCTCTTTAACACGCAAGCGCTCATCTGGTTGAGCCTGTTCCTCGCACTTTTCGCCGTCAACCAAATGATCGGCGGCCTCGGGCTCGGCTCGACGATCGGTTGGATCGTCAGCATCGCCATGCTCGTCCTAGGGCTAGGCAATGCCGTCGTCGGGTTCATCCGGTACCGTAAAATCTATCCGCTCGCGAACGAAGAGCCGATCAAACAAGCATAAGGGCAGACAGAAACGAGCTGATGACATCATCAGCTCGTTTTTTTAGTTAACGGTCGATCAATTGCGCCGTAACGAGCGCTTTGGCAACGAGTTGCGTGCCTTGCGTCATCTCGACGTCGACTTTCCCGAACTTCCGGCCAAGGTCGAACACATTGGCCGAGACTCGGATTTGGCTCTCGATTTGAATCGGTTTCATGAAATAGACCGTGATATTCTCGACGACGAGGTCGCCTTTTTTCATATGACGCAGACTCCGGGTCGCCCCTTCGACAAGTAACGTCGTCAAGACACCTGACGACGCCGTCCCCATGTGGCTCGTCATTTGCGGCGCGACCTCGACGGTGAACGCGGTCCCGTTCGAGTTCGGATCTTCTTTCAATTGGTTCGTGATCATATTGTCGAACGTCTCGCCGACTTGCGGTTGGCGGTTGGCGAGTTGGAGCGCCTTCAAGACGTCTTGGCGGCTGATGATTCCGAGCAGACGGCCGTAGTTGTCGACAACCGGCAACATCTCGATACCTTCCCATACCATTTGATGGGCGGCATTGGTGACGCTTGTCTGAACGCCGACCGTGATCGGGCTCTTCGTCATCACTTTCTCGATTTCGGTGTCATGCGGGCGGTCAATCAAGTCTTTCGCCGTGATGACCCCGACGACTTTCATCTGTTCGTCGATGACGGGATAGCGATTATGTTTCGTCCGTTCATTGAGCTCGTGCCAACGTTTGACCGTATCGTCCACTTTTAAATAGAACGTGTCGTGGAGCGGAATGACGATATCCGATACGAGTAGAATCTCTTTTTTGATTAAACGGTCATAGATGGCACGGTTGATCATCGTCGCGACGGTGAAACTATCATAGGAAGTCGAGATGACCGGCATGTGGTATTTATCCGCCATCCGCTTCACTTCGTCGGTCGTATCGAATCCACCTGTGATCAAGACGGCACCGCCAGACTGGAGCACGAGCTCATGCGCCTTTTCCCGGTTTCCGATGATGACGAGCGAGTCGACATCGATGTAACGCATCATCGCTTCGAGCTTCATCGCCCCGATGACGAACTTCGAGAGCGTCTTATGCAGCCCGTCACGGCCGCCGAGCACTTGTCCGTCCACGATATTGACGACTTCAACGAACGTCAGTTTTTCGATATTCTCTTTGTGCTTACGTTTGATCCGGATCGTCCCGACCCGTTCGATCGTCGACACAAATCCTAAGTTCTCTGCTTCTTTGATGGCCCGATACGCCGTTCCTTCTGATACCGCCAACTCTTTTGCGATTTGGCGGACCGAAATTTTGGACCCGACATCGAGCGACTCGATATGTGCTATGATCTGTTCATGTTTTGTTGTCATGTCACGAGTCCCTTTCCTCAATACATTTTCTGTCATCCTCAGTATACTGTATCAGTCGTTCTTCTTCAAACTGTACTACTGAAATGGTGACATTTCCTTTCCGTTTTGGAAAACGTTATAATGAGAAAGAACGCCAATGAACGAGAAGGAAGGGAAACGAGTTGAATCAACGAACCAACCATATTGCACAATCTTTGGCCACGAAAGGGTTAGACGCCGCTTTCGTCACATCGAAAGCATCGGTCTTCTACTTTTCAGGAGTATACGCCGAGGCTCATGAGCGGCTCATCGCCATTCTTGTCTTGAAGAACGGTACGACCGCGATCGTCTGTCCAGCACTTGAAAAAGGAATCGTCGAAGCGAGCGAGTGGAACGGCGATATCGTCACGTACATGGATCATGAAAACCCATGGGACAAAGTCGTCAAACTGTTCCTCGACCAACAGATCATCCCCGAGCGAATCGGAGTAGAAGGCGAGCATTTGACGTACAATCGCGCCGAGCAACTCCGCGCCGGTTTCGCGGGACTGTCAATCATCGACTTGACGGAAGAGTTGCAGGCACTTCGCATGATCAAGTCACCGGACGAGGTCCGCTTGATGAAGCGCGCCGCCGAACTCGCCGATATGGCGATCGAGGCAGGGATTCGCGCATTGCGTGAAGGCGTGACCGAGCTCGAGGTCATCGCGGAAATCGAGTATGCGATGAAGAAGCACGGCGTCCGGGAGATGTCGTTCGACACACTTGTGTTGTTCGGTGAGAATAGCGCCGACCCGCACGGTGTACCCGGCAACAATCGCTTGAAGAAAGGCGATTTCGCTTTGTTCGACCTCGGTGTCATTTGGCAAGGATACGCCTCTGACATCACTCGCACCGTCGTCTATGGAGAAGCGAGCACGAAACAACGAGAGATTTACGAGACCGTCCTCAAGGCCGAAGAAGCTGCGATCGAGATGGCGAACGTCGGGACGACGCTCGGCTCGATCGATATCGCGGCCCGTCAAGTCATCACGACGGCCGGCTACGGGGAATACTTCACGCATCGTGTCGGACACGGTATCGGCATCGAAGTACACGAATTCCCGTCAATGGCCGCCAATAACGACATGACGGCCCAAGTCGGGATGACGTTCACCGTCGAACCGGGGATTTATCTCCCTGGCGTCGGCGGCGTCCGCATCGAGGACGACATCGTCATGACCGAGAGTGGCCCGATTCTGTTGACGAGTTATCCGAAAACGCTCCAAGAAATCGATTGAGTCACAAAGAAAGACCAGCCGTGCGCGGCTGGTCTTTTTCACGGTCAATAAAAGAGTCGGAACATGACGTCTCGTTGTGGCACGTCACGGCGTTCCATCGTCTCAAGGAACGAGCGTTTGTCATACGGCACGGCTTGTGGGTGAATCGAGAAGCCGGCCTCACCCCACTCGAGGATGCCGTAACGGGCCAAGTCGTCACGGGCGACACCGAGCGCTCCCGGATTGAAATAATGTTTCACGTCATCCCGAAACATGTGCTCCGGATGATGATGCCCGAAGCAGATGACATCCGCCTCATACGCCGCGTAAAGCGACTGCATGTTCGAAAGTGTCGCCTCGACGATGTCGTGGAACGGTTCCTCTGTGATCGGCGTCTCCCGTTTCTCGGTCGGGATATGGTAATGGATGCCGTATACGCGAGTCCCTTCGACAACACGTTCAATCGTGCGCGGCAGCTTGAAGAGCGCCTCCGCATAGGCAGGTTTCAACGTACGCGCCACCCACTCATGATGCGGGCGCGTGTGTGCGTAGCTTTCGGGATGCCCTGTCCCAGCCATGAGCGACAACACGGCCTCGTCATGGTTGCCCGTAATCATGTGCACGCCGCGGTCGAGCAGTCGCGCCATCACTTCGTTCGAATCGGGTCCCATCGCAATCATGTCCCCTAAACTCCAGATTTGATCGATCCCTTGCCGGTCCAGTTCGGCAAGCACCGCATCGAGCGCTTGGACGTTGCCATGGATATCGGTCAATATGGCCAACTTCATGCAGACCCCTCCTTATTTCCGGTATTGATGGACGACGTTGACACCGCCGGTCACATCAATGACAGCACCCGTGACCATGTCAGAATCGTGAGCGAGCAAGAACAGAATCATTCGCGCGATATCTTCACCTGTCCCGTGACGGCCGACCGGTGTCTGGTCATCCGGTTCGGCCGCTTCGATTCGCATCTCTTTTTGTGCCCCGACAATATTGCCTGGATTGATCATATTGGCCGTGATGCCGTAGGCCGCCTCTTCAAGCGCGACCGATTTCGTCAAACTGACAAGTCCCGTTTTCGCTGCCGCGAACGCCGACCGGTGAATCCAGCCTGGTGCCGTCGCACTTTCCGGGAAGCCGTACGTGATGATGCGGCCGAACTGTTTCGACCGCATGCTCGGGATGGCTCGGCGCATCAACCAAAACGAGGCTGACAAGTTACCCGTGATCACCTCGTCCCATTCCTCGTCAGACAAGTCGACGAGACATTTCCGTTCAAAGATATATGGCCCGGCATTCAAGATGAGCGCATCCGGTTCTCCGAACTTGGCCACCGCCTCTTCATAGGCACTCAAGACGGCCTGGCGGTCCGTCAACGGCGTCTCGATCATATGTAACCGCTCGTGGTTCCAATCGATCGGCTTCCGTTGCAATACGCTGACGTGCCAACCTTCTTCTAACAGACGTTCCGTCACAATGCGGCCGATCCCTTTCGCACCGGCCGTGATGACTACGTGTTTCATCGTCATCCCTCCTCTGTATCATCTTACCCGTTCCGTCTGCTCATTTCCAAACTTCAACCTGTTCAGTGAGAAAGTTGTGAATCTTTCACACATTTCTGAAAGAACCGGGCGTGAATTTAGGCAGAAGTGGTATACTATACATGTAAGCCGCACGTACATTTCAAGCGAAAGGTTGGGATTTACATGGCAATTGTCTACAAACATATTCTATCTGCCGTCGACGGCTCGAAAGAGGCGGAACGCGCATTTGAAACAGCAATCGACGTCGCCCTTCGAAACGATGGCAAGCTGTATATCGGTCACGTCATCGATACACGGACGTTCGCCACGGTCGAAGCATATGACCGGACGATTACCGAGCGTGCTGAAACGTATGCGAAGGAATTGCTCGAGGACTACGTCAATCGCGCGAAAGAACGTGGTGTCAAAGAAGTCGAGACGGTCATCGAGTACGGCTCTCCGAAAGTGACGATCGCTAAAAAAATCGCACCGAATCACGACATTGACCTCATCATCTGTGGAGCGACCGGCTTGAACGCCGTCGAACGCTTCTTCATCGGTAGCGTCTCTGAAAGCATCGTTCGCTATTCGAAGTGTGACGTTCTCATCGTCCGCCAATAACATGATTCACAAAAGGGCCATCGCAAATGCGATGGCCCTTTCGTATGCCTGATTATAATACTTTGACAGTTACTGTCTTACGACCGAAGTTGAGGGCCGCACTTTGTGAGTACATCAAGATGTCGATTTTGTTGCCTTTGATGGCGCCGCCTGTATCGGCCGCTGTGTATGTGCCCATCAACTTCCCGCCGACGTACACTTGTACTTTCTTACCGAGCGGGATGACGCGCGGATCGACAGCGACGACGTTGCGTTTTTGGGCCCGGACGTTCCAGCCTAATGCCGTCACACCTGAACACCCTTTGCAATACGGTGTGTAAGCCGATGCGTTCATCGTATATGTTTTCACACTAGCCTTCGCGACCGTCTTTTTCACGGTGCGTAAGTATTTAGTAGCGATCCAACCTGCTTTTCCTTTGTAGTTGACGCGAATCCAAGCCCCTTTTGAGCCGGTACGCTGTAATTGTTGTCCTTTGTTGATCTTGCCGATGACTTTTCCGTTGAGTGAACCTGCCGAGCGGACGTTCAATCCGTTGACTTGGCTTTGAACGTAAACTTTTGAAGATGCCTCAACTTGTTGTTGTTGTGGTAAGAGCATAGCGAGTGTCATGACCGTCAGTAGTAAGACCGTTCCAATTTTTTTGAGCATGTGGTTTGTCCTCTCCTAGTCGGTTTGTGAGTTGTAAGTTCATGGTGTCGAATCTGTGGTGCCGTATTCACTGTCACATTTCGCGTTTATTGCTGAATGTTTCGTCCAGATAACTATATGACGAAACATGACGACGTGCGTTTACAACTAAAATTCATTTGAGTGTCATCAAAGTTACGGTTAGATTACAAAACCGCCATCCTTTAAAGAAAGATGACGGTTTTAATAATAATCTTTAGTTTTTGTCACATTAATTTCCATTTAAAGGAATTAATATATCTTGATTATTACGAAAACCTACTTTTCTTACGTCGAATGTTACAAACGAGATGGATTCATTCGGTCCATTGTCACAATCCCTTCCCTCTTCATCCGTCAAAAGCACTAAAAAAGTCCGTCTCGCAAGGTTGCGGGACGGACTTTGTAATAACTTAAACGTGTGACTCAAAGAGGTTGGCGATGCGTACGGTATCGCGTGCGATGACCAACTCTTCGTTCGTTGGGATGATGATGACTTTGACTGGTGAGTGCGGGTAGTTGATGAACAACTCTTTACCGCGTGCTCCGTTGTTGAGTGATGGATCCCAGTAGACGCCCATGAACTCAAGGCCACGAAGGATGCGCTCACGGATGACGTCAGAGTTTTCTCCGACACCAGCTGTGAAGATGATCGCATCGACACCGTTCATCTCTGCCGCATATTGACCGATATAACCGTGGATGCGGTTCGAGAAGATTTTGAGCGAGACTTCGGCACGGTGGTTGCCTTCAGCAGCAGCTTGCTCGATGTCACGCAAGTCACTCGAGATACCCGAGAGACCGTAGACGCCTGACTCTTTGTTCATGACGTTCAATACATCTTCAGCCGACTTGCCTGTCTTTTGCATCAAGAACGGGATGAGAGCCGGGTCAAGTGATCCTGAACGTGTGCCCATCGTGATTCCTTCGAGTGGCGTGAAGCCCATCGTCGTGTCAATCGAACGACCGCCGGCAACCGCTGCGATTGATGCACCGCTACCGAGGTGGCACGAGATTAAACGAAGGTCTTCAAGCGGACGACCGAGAAGCTCTGCCGCACGTTGCGTGACGTACTTGTGGCTCGTTCCGTGGAAACCGTACTTCCGGACGCCGTGCTCCGTGTAGTACTCGTACGGAAGGCTGTACAAGAAGTTCTCTTCCGGCATCGACTGGTGGAACGCCGTGTCGAAGACCGCGACTTGCGGTACGTTCGGTAAAATCGTTTGGAACGCACGAATCCCCGTTAAGTTTGGCGGGATGTGGAGCGGTCCGAGTTCGACGAACGATTCGATGTTCTTCATGACTTCATCGTCGATGACGACCGAATCCGCGTACAACTCTTTTCCGTGAAGCACACGGTGACCGACGCCTGCGATTTCATCGAACGATCGGATGATATCAAGGTCGATCAATTTTTCGAGCGAGAGCTCGACCGCTTCTTTATGTGAATGAAGCGGCGTGACGATATGGAACTTTTGTCCTTCGCCATATTTAATCGTGAAGATCGCATCTTCTTTTCCGACACGCTCGACGAGCCCGACGGCGAGTATTTTCTCAGATGGCATCTCGAGAAGCTGGAACTTTAATGACGAACTACCTGCGTTGACTGCCATAATTTTTGTCATGTCATACACCTCTTACCTTTCGATTTAAACACGAGTCTTTATCTGTTCTCTTAAAAACCGATAACTGTATCATAATGAAGATACTTGATATGGCATATGTTTTTCAAGTCTTTTGCCCAATAAAAATTATGTTGTTTTAAACCAATCGTCAATCTGTTTCACAATATTGGCAACCGCACGTACGTCCGTGAACGACGGCAATTCGACGAGGAGCGCTTGTTTCGGGCGTTTGACGCCTTCCCCGAGCTTTTGTAACATCAATAGGCTCTTCGCATATCGCTCATCTTTGAACATCGTCGTCGGGAGTTGCAGAACTCCTTTGACGACGGCCTCACGGTCCATCCACTGTTTTAATTTCCCTTCGTCATCCTGTTCAAACAAATTGTTCGGGATGACGAAGATGCCATGCGCGCCCGGTTTCAGGTGGCGCATCGCTTGTTCGATCAACAAGAAGTGGGAATAGGAATGGCCTTCCTCACGTTTTAAGGCGTAGCCTGACGCCACCTCATCGTTCGGATAGTAGCCGATCGGCAAATCGACGAGCGCTAAATCGCTCGGCTCGACGAACAACGGTGCGAGCGCGTCCTGGTGGAAATACGACACCGGTTTCCCGAGTAAGTTACTGATCGCGTAAGACAGACGTAGCATCGTCTCATCGACTTCAACGGCTTGTGCGGTGGCGTCTTTCAATTGTGTCAACACGGCATGCACGAGTGTCCCCGTCCCGCTTCCAAGTTCGAGCACGCTCGCCCCGTCTTTGACGAGCTTCGTTGCCAAGTACCCGATGAACAGGCTGACAGCGTCCGGTGTCGGTTGGTGGTTCGGCGGGAGTGTCGTCGTCTCCTCGAGCACGAGCAGACTGACGGCTTTTCGGACATCATCCGTCTTCTCTTGTTCGACATCGACCCGTTCAAATACTTCAATCAACGCCTCGAGCGGTAACAAATCAAGGTCGGTCGTCAGCTTCTTCGCCTCTTTCTTCCAATCCCGATACAATTGTTCAAATCGTTCCATCTTCGATCATCCTTTCCATACAAAACCGGCCCTCTGATGGAGAGCCGGTCGGTTCACTTCTATTAGTGTAAGCGATTCGTGGTCATTTCGCCAAGCGAATCAGTTCGCTTTATCAAACGCCTCGAGCGCCGCATCGAAATCGACCTCGTCTGTCATCTCATCCATGTACTGGACGTATTGGACCGTACCTTCTGAGTCGATGACGAACACCGAGCGTGCGAGGAGACGGAGCTCTTCCATCAACACGCCGTAAGATTTCGCGAACGATTGGTCGCGGTGGTCCGATAACATGATGACGTTATCGAGTCCCGAGGCCGCACACCAGCGACGTTGTGCGAACGGCAAGTCGTTCGACACAGTCAAGACTGTCCCTCCAAGCGTTGCCGCTTTCTCGTTGAACGCACGCGTTTGTGCATCACAGACGCCTGTATCAATCGACGGGACGACACTAATCAATTTTTTCCCTGGGTATGACGCGAGCGTCACCTCTTCAAGTGCCGTCGTGAGCGCTGTAAAGTCCGGTGCAGCATCTCCGACTTTGACCGGATTCCCTTGCAGTGTAACGGTATTGCCTTTAAATGTTGGCATCGTTTCATCCCCTTTGGTTTGATTTATACTTCTTCATCATATCGATGGTGCCGTCTCGATGACAAACTTCCTGCCTCAGACGGTCTGATTGTGATTTTCCCTATATCGAGCGTCTAAAACGCTGTATAATGAAAGAGACTCAATTGACAAAGGGGATGACATGGATGAGAAACAACGTTTATTTGTACCATCGTAACGTCAACGACTTTACTAAAGAGGTAAAGAAACTAATCGAGATCGGTGAGAAGCATGGCTTCAACGTCGTGAATCGTCCGGAAGACGCCAACATCATCGTCGCCATCGGGGGAGATGGCGCGTTCTTACAGGCCGTCCGTTATACAGGCTTCCGTCAAGACGCCATCTACGTCGGGTTCGGACGCGGATTGAATGAGTTTTATTGCGACTTCGACATACATAAGCTCGACGAAGTCGATCGTTTATTCTCAGATAACTCTGCTCGGATCGAAGCCGGGCTCGAGGTACGGAAATATCCGCTCTTATCGGCTTCAATCAATGAATCGACACCGATGCTTTGTTTGAACGAAGCTTCGATCAAATCGAGTATCATCAAATCACTCGCCATTGAGGTATACATCGACGATCTTCACTTCGAGACGTTCCGCGGCGACGGGATGGTCGTCTCGACGCCGACCGGCTCGACGGCTTATAATAAATCACTCGACGGCGCGATCGTCGACCCGCTCATCCCATGCATGCAAGTGAGCGAAATCGCTTCGGTGAACAATAACCGTTACCGTACACTCGGTTCCTCGTTCATCGTCCATGATTCACGCAAACTGTCGCTTCGCATCGTCGAAGACGGGAACGACTATCCGATCATCGGGATGGATAACGAGGCGCTCAGCCTCAAATATACCGACCGAATCGATATCGAGCTCTCTGACCAAGTCGTCAAAACGGTCAAGTTGAAAAACAACTCGTTCTGGCACAAAGTACAACGCTCATTCTTCTAAACGACAAAAGGCTAGCCGTCCATTTTACTTAGACGGCTAGCCTTTTTATTATGCGTTGACGACGTCGGCCTCATACACCGGCGACCCTTCGACGACCGTCATGACGAGTCGGTTGTCGAGGATGTCGCGCCCGCGAAGTTCGAAGAAGTCTTCTTCCCACACCGTGAACGTGGCGTTATAACTTTGAATCAACAAGCCGTCACGTCCGTGCGTGCCTGTGGCGACACGCGGGGCATACGTGAAGCTACGGAGCGCTTCATACATCGACAGGCGTTCCGTCGGATTGAGCGCGCACGACTCCTCGAACGATTGACGGGTGACGGCACCATACAGGCCTTTTCGCACATCGACCGAAGAAATCGGGGCGTCACTGCCCCCGAGGACGAGCGCTCCCGTGTCGAGCATCGATTTGAAGCGGTAGGCGTTATCGACCCGGTCGTTTCCGAGCCGGTCGAACAACAAGTTCATGTCGTCCGACAAGAAGATCGGCTGCGCATCAATCAATACCGGCAGCGCCTGGATCCGTTTCAACAATGCATCGTTCAAGAGCGAGGCATGGATGATTCGGTCCCGCGTCCCGCGCTTGGCCGGATACTTCTCGAGCAATGTGATGTACTGTTCGGCGGCGGCATCCCCGATGACGTGAGCTGCCACGTTCATACCATACGACCGCGCCTTTTTGACGAGCGCCTCGAGATGGTCTGGACGATGGACCTCGATTCCGCGCTGACCCGGTTCGTCCGTATACGGTTCCGATAAGAGTGCCGTCCGTCCCCCGAACGACCCGTCGACGAACAGTTTCATCGCCCCGAAATCGAAACGTGGTCGTTTCGCGAGCGCATCGTGACGGATTAATTGATCGACGACTTGTTCATGGACGAGCAGATGGGCGTGGAACGGGAGATCTGCTAACACGTCCTCATACGCTTGAATCGTCTCGAGCGGGTCGCCATGATAGAACAGGTCTTCCGTATGGGCGCCGACAATCCCGTGGGCGAAAAGCGAGTCGATGGCCCGGTGGAGTGAGGCGACATTTTTCTCGCGATTCCCCCCCAGTTCTTTATGGAGCAAATCGAGCGCCGCATCGTATAGCACCCCGTTCAGTTTTCCTTCCGCGTCGCGTCCGAGCTTTCCGCCTTCGATGACGGTATGGTGAATCAAGCCAAGTCGTTCCAATCCTTTCGAGTTGACGACGGCGACGTGGCGACAGACCCGCTTCAAGACGACGGGCCGATCTGGGATGACGGCATCAATCATCTCACGCGTCGGCATCTCTCCGAGCAGACGGTCATTGAACCCTTCCGCGACGAGCCAATCGTCACTTCTGTCACTGCCGTCCTTTTGTTTCATCGACTCGAGCAGAGCTTGCAAATCCGTCGTCTCGGTCGCATCGATACGGTCGAGCGCTTCCCCGTATCCGATCAAATGGATGTGCGAGTCGGTGAACGCCGGATAAACGCTCTTCCCTTCAAGGTTCACAATCTGTTTGATCCTTCCGGCGTATGTACGACGAAGGTGGCCTTCCTCACCTAGCTTCAGAATGCGACCGTGCTCGACATACATGGCGCGAGCCTGTTCATGCTCTTTATTCATCGTATAGATCTTTCCGTTTACCCATAGCGTTCCCATCACAAAATTCCTCCTCGATTCAAAAAAGATTGACGTCTACGTTAATTCCCGTTTACGTCAATCTTCATGCATCATTATTTTCGTAATAGCTCTTGTTGCTCCAAACCTTTTTCGACACGCTGACGAATCTCGCGGGCCGCGCCTTCATCGAAGCGCCCGAGGACGCGTTCACCGATTTCGACGGCCGTGCCGTACTCTCCGTGTAAAAATTTGTTCTCGGCGAGCGTCAAGGCGATATGGACCTCGTTGTCACGCCGGCGATAGCGGTTCGCATATTGCAGGAGCTGCTCGGCGTACGTGACTTGGCGTAAGAGCGCTTTGACCCGGTCGCGGAAGTTGTCCATCGTCTCTTCGACGTCGTGGCTGAGTCCGACGATATACGTCATATTGAACGGCGCCTTCTCGAACTGTTCGTCCAACGATTGAACGCCTTTTTGCAATTGGCGCATATCGCTCGTCAAATCCGTCGGGACGACCGGCATGGCGCTCTTCGTAAGGAGTCGGCGATGGGCCGACAATTCCTTCTTCCAAGACTCGAGCTTGTTACGAACCTCGAGCTCTTCTTTACGGAGCGAGTTCGTATTTTCGATGAAGCGTTCATGCATGGCACTAAACTGGTCGAGCGACCGTTTTGCTTCTTGCACTTTCGACTTGATCATGCTGAACGGGATCATTTGGGCGACGAGCGCCTGTTCGATATCGAGCACGTTCGCCGTGAGCGTCGCCCGCTCACGTTCAAGCTGTTCAAATTCTTCACCGACTCGAGCGTTGATCTCATAGTTGCTGACGAGTCGAGTCATCTCTTGATGGAGTCGCGCCATGACTTCGCTCGTCTGGCGGTCACGGTCTTTCACACTCGCGAATTCTTTCTTCACGTATTGGCGCGCGTCGACCTCGGTCCGGAACGCTTCGAACAACTGGTCGATGTCCGAACTGAGCTGTTGCATGTCCATCTCGAAATGATCGAAGTCGAGCTGTTCGATGCGGTCCATAAGAGCCGATCGGCGATCTTCCGCCTGCTCGATTTCTTCCATTAAACCGAGCGGTTCGAGCGCGTAGCCGTCCATTTGCATCTCTTTATGCCCCGAACGCAACTGGTTGAGCTGTTGTTTCAAGTCAACCTGCACCGTGCGGACGAACTGAGGGATGACACTGACGAGTTCACGAATCTTCGTCACTTTCTCAGACAAGACTTGGCCGGCGACGTACGCCTCCGATACTTGGCCTTCTTGCTTCAACGTGATCATCTCGGTCCGTTTTGCTTCCGCTGCCGCAATCTCAGATTCGACGAGTTCATACGTCGGGCCGAACGCACTGTTTTGCGCGACGAGTGTCTTCCGGAATTGGTACAGCTCTTTCTCGTCTTTTTTGACGATATCGAGCAGCGACGAATGATGCTGACTAAACTCATCCATCTCGTCGAGCATGGCGTGTACCATCGACTCGAGCTCTTGAATCAACTGTTCCGTCGCATTCAAATCCGATTTGACTTTGAGGAAGCGATATTTGTCCAAATCTTCTTCGGCATGATAGAGCGCCTCATCGATTTGCCCGGTATGTACACTGACGAGTTCGTCCCATGACTGATGCCAACGCTCGAACTTTTCTTTCGTCTCGCCTTCCATCGGCCACTGTTTGAACTTCTGCAGTTCGGCCGGGACGCTGGCGCTGAGCACGCTTTGTTTGCGCATGTCTAAATCATCAATTTTCTGGTAAAAATTCCTTCGCACGAGCATGCTTCCCAGCATCGCCCCTAATGCGATGACAATAATTCCAATTAAAATTCCATAGATTCCGTAATCCATCTCTGTCACAACCTCCAAGCCGCTTTCGTGGACTTATGTATCTGAATGAATAAATGAAGTATTTTATGAGTATAGATAATACTAATCATATTATAGAACCAATGATTTGCATAGGTTTTCCAACGGTTTAGGGAGAGAATGTTATTTTTCACATGAATCTTTTAAGAAGACAAAATAAAAAAATGCGTGTACCATAATGCTAATCAATCTTGCTTTCATTCATTAGGAGGGAATCCCATGTTCCAAACGACTACTTACTCTGGCGACTTGGCCGCCGGTTACGACCTACTAAACAAACAACTCGCCGCGCTACTCGAAGGCGAGACGAACCGTGTCGCGAACCTTTCAAACGCGAGCGCGTTGCTCAACCAATTCCTCGACCGGATCAACTGGGTCGGCTTCTATTTAACAGAAGGCGAAGACGCCCTTATCCTCGGACCGTTCCAAGGTCTGCCGGCTTGCGTCCATATCGCGTTCGGCAAAGGAGTCTGCGGGACAGCCGCCTCGACGCAAGAGACACAACTCATCGCAGACGTTCATCAGTTCCCGGGCCATATCGCTTGTGACGCGGCTTCGAACTCGGAAATCGTCGTCCCGCTCGTCCGTGACGGTAAGACCATCGGCGTGCTCGATATCGACAGCCCTGAGTTCGACCGCTTCTCGGATGTCGACCGTCAAGGGTTGGAGCAATTCTGTCAGACATTACTTCGCTTCATCTGATTGACAAGCGAATCATTTCGTCGTATACTGATTTTTGTGCATGAAATGACGATAGCAGTCATTGACAGACGTATCCACCTTTCGGGCCTCGACTGAGTCGGAGGAGCATCTCGTAGCTTCGCTATCAAGTGAAGGTGCTTGAACCTATGAAAGGGGCGTCACCAGTCTTTGACACCGTTGTTCTTTTGTGCAAAATACATGAACAACAAGGAGGAGTCCAAACATGGCTCGTTACACAGGTCCAGCTTGGAAACTCTCGCGTCGCTTAGGCATCTCGCTTAGCGAAACGGGTAAAGAATTAGCAAAACGTCCTTACGCACCAGGTCAACACGGAAATGGTCGTCGTAAAATCTCTGAATACGGTCTTCAGCTTCAAGCGAAGCAAGCACTCCGTCACATGTACGGAATCAACGAGAAGCAATTCCGTCGCATCTTCAACGATGCAGGGAAAATGCAAGGTATCCACGGTGAGAACTTCATGTTCTTGCTCGAGTCACGCCTTGACAACCTCGTTTACCGTATGGGTCTCGCTCGCACACGTCGTGGAGCGCGCCAACTCGTCAACCACGGTCACATCCAAGTTGACGGTTCACGTGTAGACATCGCGTCTTACCGTGTAAAACCAGGTCAAGTCATCTCAGTCCGCGAGAAGTCTAAAAACTTCAAAGCAATCGCTGAAGCTCTCGAAGTAGCACCAGCTACAAAAGACTACGTAACATTCGACGCTGAGAAGCTCGAAGGTACATTCGTACGTCTTCCTGAGCGTGCTGAATTGAACGACCAAATCAAAGAGCAACTCATCGTTGAGTACTACTCACGTTAATGCTTTTATCCCCTTCCCTGCTTTGGCAGGAAAGGGGATTTTTTTTACTTTAATATTTGTTCGCGAATCCGGCCCATCTGCGTATCGAGCGAGTCCGCCATCTTGGCCGCTTCGATCAACTCGAGTTTCGACGCCTCTGGGACGACGTGCTGGTATTTATAATGAAGCTTATGCTCCGTCGCCACCCAAAAGTCCATGGCGAGCGTGCGGATTTGAATCTCAGCCGGCACCCAAATGACGCGTTCCGCCAAATAGACTTTCGTCCGGACGATGAGATGCAGGCTCCGATAACCGCTCGGCTTTGGATCTTTGATGTAGTCTTTGATCTCATCGATTTGTAAATCGTCCCGCTTCTTCAAATGATCGAGGATGGCGTAAATGTCATCGCGGAAACTCGTGACAATCCGGACTCCGGCGACGTCGTAAATATTGTCCCAAAGTGCTTCCACTTCAAGTGGGAGCACTTTTTGGTTCATCTTCTTGATAATTGACGGCAACGTCTTCATCCTCGTCTTCACATGTTCGATCGGAGAGTAACCGAGCCGAGTCTGCCAATCGAGGTCGATGATGCCGAGGTCGCTCTCAAGCTCGGTGATCGCCATCTCATAGTAGCGGAACCGTTCCCGCCATTGGTGGAACTGTTCGCCAAAAAACTCTTCAATTTCCATAGGAAAGCCTCCTTATCGTCTGTACTTGCCATCGTATCAGACCGAAACCAATTTGAGATATAAAAAAACGTCCATGTCCGCAACATTTGGGACATGGACGAATGCATCAGACGTGACGGATCACGAAGTATTTTTTCTTGCCTCGGCGGATGACCGTGAACTCACCAAGTGTATCGGCACGTGTCACCGTCTTATCGAGCGCTTGTTCGCGCTCCCCGTTCAAGTAAATCGCCCCGTTTTGAACGTCTTCGCGGGCTTGACGTTTTGATGGCGCAATCTTCGCTTCAACGAGTAGATCGACGAGGTTACGTTCGCCGTCAAGTTCGAACTGAGGCATGCCTTTGAAAGCAGCATCCATATCTTCTGGCTTAAGTGTCTTCAAATCACCGCTGAAGAATGCCGTCGTGATACGGAGCGCTTGCTCGAGACCTGCTTCACCGTGGACGAGTTTCGTCATCTCTTCGGCGAGGCGACGTTGGGCGACACGTTTTTCCGGTGCAGACGCCACTTCGCTTTCAAGCGCCAAGATGTCGTCATGCGACAAGAATGTGAAGTATTTGATGAACTTGATGACGTCGGCGTCGTCGACGTTGATCCAGAACTGGTAGAACTCGTAAGGTGTCGTCTTATCGGCGTCGAGCCAGACCGCACCACCGGCCGTCTTACCGAATTTTTGTCCATCCGACTTCGTCACGAGCGGTACCGTTAAACCGAACGCCTTCTCCGAGTGACCAAAGCGACGAATCAGTTCGAGACCGGCCGTGATGTTGCCCCACTGGTCGCTGCCCCCAACTTGAAGACGGCAGTTCTCATTTTCGTACAACTTCAAGAAGTCGAACGATTGCAAGAGCATGTACGAGAATTCCGTGTACGAGATCCCGTTCTCCAAACGCGAGTCGACCGAGTCTTTGGCGAGCATGTAACTGATTGGGAAGTGTTTGCCGATGTCGCGCAAGAAGTCGATGATTGACAACTCTTCCGTCCACTCGTAGTTGTTGCGGATTGAGATTGGGTTGTCCCCTTCGAGCGGCAAGAAGCGGCTCAATTGGTCTTTGATTCGATCCGAGAATTGTTTGACCGTGTCGAGCGTGTTGAGCGAACGCTCGTCCGAACGTCCTGACGGGTCACCGATCATGCCGGTCGCCCCACCGACGAGCGCGATGACATGGTGCCCCGCCTCTTGGAAACGTTTGAGTGTTAAAATCGGCAGCAAGTGCCCGATGTGGAGCGAGTCCGCCGTCGGGTCGAACCCGGTGTAAAGCGTCGTCGGTTTGTTCAGCTGTTCTTTCAATCCTGCTTCGTCCGTCATTTGGTTGACGAGACCTCGAAATTCTAAATCCTTCAATAATTCCATCTGTTCCACTCCTTCAATTGACATAAAAAACGCCCCTTCTCATATTGAGAAGGGACGGAGATTCCGCGGTACCACCCTAATTGCCACAGCTGTGGCCACTTGTAGCGAGAGATAACGGTCTCGAACCGGCCGAACGGCACGCTCCAAAAGTGTAATTCATCGGCTGACATTGGCTAGTTCACAGCACCCACTAGCTTTCTGGACAAGCGGTCAGTCGACTACTTCGCTTTCTTCATAGCATCTTTGTTTATGGACTATGCTTTACATTTTATAAGTTCCATTTCCAAATTGTCAACCGAGAATATGGAAACTTGCATCCGGTAGTCGATTCGGGGTAAGGTCAGGAAGGACTTGTGCTATAATCGTATATATTACTGTCAAAAATAGTTTTACACCATATTAAGGAGGCTGTCATGCTGCAAAAGATTCGAGACACATGGAACCAACCAAAGTCCTTGAAAGCCCGCCGTTATGCCAATGTATTTTACGATGTATCGTGGAACGTACTGCTCCTAACGATTATATCGGTCGTTCTCATTGGATTTTTAGGCGCCGGGATCGGAGCGGGTTATTTCGCTTCCCTCGTCAAGGATATGCCGGCACCCGCATATAAGACGATGACGTCGCAAATCAACACGTACTCATCGACTTCTGACATTTATTTTGGAAGCGGTGAACGCATCGGAAACTATACGACGGATGAAGTCCGCGTTCCCGTCGCCGTCGAGAAAGTCTCTCCGTTCGTCGTCGACGCGTTACTCGCCACAGAGGACGTCGAGTTTTACGAACACGATGGTGTCGTGCCGAAAGCGACGCTCCGTGCCATCTTACAGGAAGCGACCGGATCGGAAGACCGGACCGGCGGTTCTACGCTCACCCAACAGCTCATCAAAAACCAAATGCTGACGAACGAAGTGTCGTTCGAACGAAAAGCGAAAGAAATTTTACTCGCCCTTCGCCTCGAGAAAGCAATGAACAAAGATGAGATCTTGAACGCGTACTTGAACGTCGTCTCATTCGGACGAAACTCGATGGGACGCAACATCTCAGGGATTGAAGCAGCCGCTCGAGGTGTCTTCAATACATCGGCTGAGAAGTTGACGTTGCCACAAGCCGCTTTCCTCGCCGGGATCCCGAAAAACCCGTTCCTGTATACACCGTATTATCAAGGTGGTGTCATTAAAGAGGACGTGTCACCGGCCATCAATCGGATGAAAACAGTACTCAACCGGATGTACGTTGCTGGGAAAATCACAAAAGAAGACTATGACGCTGCATACAACTATGACATCACAAAAGACTTCATGAAGACGCAATCGAAGCCGCGTGATCGCTATCCGTATGTTGTGCAAGAAGCTGAACTTCAAGCAAGACAAATTGTCACGAACTACTTGCTCGAACAGGACGGCATCGTCTTGGCAGATTTAAAAACGAAAGAACAAAATGAAATTAGAACAACTTACGCCAAACGCGCCCACAATATGCTGCGCCAGGGCGGATTCAAGATTCATATGACGCTTGATAAAAAAGTTCACGAGGCAATGCAACAACCCGCTAAAAATGCCAATAACTTTGATAAAGACCAATACATCAAAGAAGAAGATCGCACGTTGCCTGAACAGACGGCGTCTATCATGATCGAGAATAAAACCGGACGTATCCTAGGTTTCGTCGGCGGTCGCTATATTAACGGGAAGACCGACGAAGTGAACCGCGCCATGCGTATGGAACGTCAAATCGGGTCGACAGCAAAACCGATCTTGGTTTATGCCAATGCGATTGAAGCACGGATGATTACGCCCGAAACGACGATTTTAGATGAAGAATACTTCTACCGATTCACCGGTCCTGGTCAACCGAAAAAAGAAGTTGAAAACGAGAGTAGAACGCACAGCGGCCCAGTAACGGCTCGCGAAGCGCTGAAACGTTCCCTTAACGTTCCGGCTGTTAAGATCTACGAAGAACGGAACCAAAAACCGGCCGACACGCAAAAACTTGTCGACATGGGCATCGAAGTGTCGGAAGCGAACCGAAACGCTTCATCGATGGCATTAGGGGTCGGAGAAGTCAGCCCGGTCAACTTGGCCGCGTCTTATGCAATGCTCGCGAACTATGGGGAGCATGTGGAACCATACTTTATCGAACGCATTGAATATAACGGTGAAACTATCTTTGAGAAACAACCGAAAAAGACGCGCATCTATACCGATCGTACGTCTTACCTCGTCATCGACATGCTACGTGACGTCTATACGTCAGGAACAGCGACGTACGCTCGATCACTCTTGAACGTCCCTGGCGATTGGATGGGTAAATCTGGTACGACGAACGACCGACGCGACTCGTATTTGGTCGGCTCGAATCCGAACGTCACGCTTGCTGTGTGGTCTGGTTTTGACTCACAATTCGGTGAAATGCAAAACAGTTATGAAGTAGGTCAGTATTATCAACGGACGCAACGGATCTGGTCACAGACGGCCAACCGCGTATACGCCGACAATCCTGAAGTCTTCAACACTGGGGCGCGCTTCAACCAACCTTCTAGCGTTTCTGCCGCTGACTTCAAAGATTCTGGCTCATTCTCTGAGAAGAAGAAAGTCGAAGAGAGGAAGAAGGAAGAGGAAGCCAAGAAGAAAGCCGAAGAAGAGGCGAAGAAGAAAGAAGAAGCTGAAGAGAAGAAACAAGAGGCTGAAGAAAAACAAGAAGCTGACGCTGCTGCGAAAGAAAAGGCAGATGCTGAGGCTAAAGCGAAAGCTGAAGCGGAAGCGAAGAAAAAAGCTGAAGCCGACAAGAAGAAAGCTGAAGAAGAAGCTAAAAAGAAAGCCGAGGCTGAGAAAAAGGCTGAGGAAGATAAGAAGAAAGAAGACGCCGAAGCTGCAGACGGCGCCTAAACCGACAAGAAAGGTCGACACATCGCGTGTCGACCTTTTGTCGTTCAATCTTCCATTGTCGATAAGTCACCTGTCTCAAGGTTCAATTCCCAAGCTTTCAAGACGCGACGCATGATCTTCCCGCTTCGTGTTTTCGGCAGCTTGTCTTTGAATTCAATCTCACGCGGGGCCGCATGGGCCGCGAGCCCTTCTTTGACGAACTTTTGAATCTCCGTCTTCAGCTCGTCTGACGGCTCATAGCCTTTACGGAGCGCGATGAACGCCTTGATAATCTCTCCACGGACCGGATCTGGTTTCCCGATGACACCGGCCTCGGCAACTGCCGGGTGCTCGACGAGACGACTCTCGACTTCGAACGGACCGACCCGTTCGCCTGCCGTCATGATGACGTCATCGACGCGGCCTTGGAACCAGAAGTAACCATCCTCGTCCATATAGGCCGAATCGCCTGAGACGTACCAATCGCCCCAGAAATAGCTCTCATACTTGGCGTCGTTCTTCCAAATCTTCCGCATCATCGACGGCCATGGCGTCTTGAGGGCCAAGTTGCCCATCCGATGCGGCGGGAGCGGTTGACCGCGGTCGTCTAAGATGGCCGCTTCACAACCCGGGATGGCTTTCCCCATCGAACCCGGTTTGATATCCATCGTCGGATAGTTACAAATCATCATCGCACCCGTCTCTGTCATCCACCACGTATCATGAATCCGTAACCCAAACGATTCGTTCCCCCAACGAATGACTTCCGGGTTGAGCGGTTCACCGACCGAGAGGATATGGCGGAGAGACGATAGATCATATTTCTCGAACGCTTCTTCGCCGGCACCCATGAGCATCCGGAACGCCGTCGGCGCGCTGTACCAGACGGTGACCCCGAACCGTTCGATGACCGAATACCAGAACTCCGGATTGAATCGTCCCCCGACGATCACATTCGTCGCCCCGTTCAAGAACGGTGCGAAAATCCCGTAGCTCGTGCCCGTCACCCAGCCTGGGTCGGCCGTGCACCAGTAAATATCATCCGGTTGTAAGTCGAGCACCCATTTCCCGGTCATCAAGTGCTGCACCATGGCGTTATGGACATGCAGGACGCCTTTCGGCTTCCCGGTCGACCCTGACGTATAATGCAAGATCATGCCGTGCTCACGGTCAACCCATGTGATGTCGAGGTCAGTCGAAGCTTCAGCCGCCAATTTGCGATAGTCGATGATTTTTCCGGCTTCTTCTACCCCGTCGCCGACGATCAAAATCGTCTCCAAGTGTGGGAGCTGATCGACCGGGATGCGCGGCAAGAGCGCCTCGGTCGTCACGATGACTTTCGCTTCCGAGTCGAGCAGACGGTCGTGAACGGCTTGTTCCATGAACGCCTCGAACAACGGACCGACGATGGCGCCCAATTTAAGTGTGCCGAGCAAAATAAAATAAAGTTCTGGACTCCGCGGCATGAAGATGAAGACGCGGTCGCCTTTCTCCACTCCAACCGATTTCAGAACGTTTCCGGACCGATTGCTTTCTCGTTTCATATCTTCATACGTATAGCGCTCTTCTCGTTCCCCATCGAAATAGAGCAATGCCAGTTTTGTGGCCAGTTCACCTTCGGCGTGACGGTCGATCGCTTCGTACGCCATGTTGATATTCCCCGTCAAATTCCAAGAAAATAGTGCTTCTGCTTGAGTCCACTCGAACGACTGACAAGCCTCTTCATACGACGCCAATTGATGTTCCCCTGATAACGCTTTCAATTTTTCCATCGCTAAAGATTCGCCTCCCCTGTAATGAATGGTATAACCACTTTCAGTATAGTGTTAATATTGTGACAAATCAATGAATTTCCAAAATCTCCAAAAGAGCGTGAAAGAAGTAGAATGAAAGCGCTATAATAGAAGGTGGAAAAGGTGGTGACTCCATGGAAAAACAATATCATTCAAAGGTGTGGGAAACCTCACTCGGAGCCGTAATCATCGATGGACCCATCGAAAGCGATGTACTGGCGACGTATCGCCTCGATGAGGGATTGACCGCATTTCGTGAACCAGAGGACCAACATAAGGCCCTCGTTGAAATCGCTGACTTGAAAGAAGGTCGCATTATCGTGGCCCGCGTCGACGATCTCGTCATCGGCTACGTGACGTATTTATATCCAGACCCGTATGAGCGTTGGAGCGAAGGGAACGACCCTTACATTCTCGAGCTCGGCGCCATCGAAGTGAGTCCGCGCTTCCGCGGTCAACGGATCGGCAAACAGCTGCTCGAAGTGTCGATGATGGATCCACATATGGACGACTTCCTGATTTTGACGACGGAATATTATTGGCACTGGGATCTAAAAGGAAGCGGACTCACCATTTGGGACTATCGGAAAGTGATGGAGAAGATGATGAACCACGGCGGGCTCGTCTTCTTCCCGACCGACGACCCGGAGATCGCCTCGCACCCGGCCAACTGTCTCATGGCACGAATCGGCAAGAACGTCCGGCAAGAGACGATTGACCACTTCGATTCACTCCGGCTGCGACGCCGGTTCATGTATGACTGAGGAGGGATCAGGATGCTGATTGAACAAATGATGAACCGTCATGTCGTGACGATTCAACCGACCAATACGATTGCCCATGCGGCCAAGCTCATGCGCGACCACAAAGTACGCCATCTCATCGTCACAAATCCGGCCCGTCAAGTCGTCGGAATCGTCGGCCAGTTCGAGATGAGCGGTGCGACGAGTGTGTTCCACCCCGAAAGCGAGAGCGCTGACTTTAAAAACCCTGTCTCGAGCATCATGCGCCAAGATGTAACAACGGCGCACCCGTACGATTTTTTCGAAGACGCGGCCGCCTTGTTTTATGAGTATCGTTTGACATGTCTTCCGATCGTCGAACAAGGAAAGCTCGTCGGCGTGTTGACCGAGACAGATTTATTGCGATATTTCGTCCAATTGACCGGTGCACTCGAGCCGAGTTCACAAATTGAAATCTTAGTCGAGAATACGACCGGCACGCTTGAAAAAGTGACGCGGCTCCTCGCCAAGACGAACGTGAATATCATAAACGTGTTCGTCCACCCGACGGCCGACCCATATAAACGGATCATCTCGTTCCGCGTGCAGACGATGAATCCGCTCCGCATCATCGAACGGTTGAAGCGTGAGGGCTTCGACGTGCTCGGTCCGGAGATGTCCCCATGAGACCGGCCTACATATTCGGCGAGAACGAGAACTCGTACCGCTTTCACGAAGATCATCCGTTCAATCCGATTCGCCTGGAGCTGACGACGTCTCTCCTCATCACCTCAGGCAAGCTTCAGGCCTCCGAGTGTATCGCTCCTCCCCTCGCATCGGTCGAGTCGCTCGCGCTCGTGCACGACCTCGATTATATCGAGGCGGTCCAAGCGGCCGCCGCAGGTGAGCTGTCGACGTTGAAAGCGAACAAATTTGGGCTCGGTACTGAAGACACTCCGATTTTCCCAACCATCCATGAAGGGGCGGCCCGGCTCGTCGGGGGGACGATGCACGCCCTTGACTTGGTCGCGAGCGGAAAAGTCGAGCGTGCGTTTCACGTCGGGGGCGGTCTGCATCACGGGATGAGACGAAAAGCGTCAGGTTTTTGCGTCTATAACGATGCGGCCGTCGCCATCGCTCACGTCCGTCAGACGTACGGGTCGCGTGTCTTGTACGTCGATACCGATGCCCATCACGGTGACGGCGTCCAGTGGCTGTTTTATGACGATGCGGATGTGATGACCTTATCCATCCATGAGACCGGCCGCTACTTGTTTCCTGGGACAGGATCGGTCACGGAGCGTGGTAACGGGAACGGCTATGGATACAGTTGGAACGTCCCGGTCGATGCGTTCACCCAAGATGATTCCTTCCTGCGCTGTTACGAGACCGTGTTCCGGGAAGCGTGCGAGTGGTTCAAACCCGATATCATCCTGACACAGAACGGCGCCGACGCCCATGCGTTCGACCCGCTGACACACCTCGCCTCGACGATTCGGACGTTCGAACAGATTCCACAAATCGCCTCTCGACTCGCCGATGAGTACACGGAAGGTCGCCTCGTCGCCCTTGGCGGCGGCGGGTATGACTGGTATCGGACGGTGCCGCGCGCCTGGTCCCAAGTATGGGCCGGCCTGACGCGTGAGGCACCGTATCGTGGTGACATCCCGGTCGAATGGATTGAACAATGGCAGGCCAAAGCCGATCAAACGTTGCCGACGCGGTGGGATGACCATACGTACACGTTCCAACACATTCCACGAAAGCAACAAATCGAGGAGAAGAATTGGGAAGTGTCGAAACGCGCCTTTTGGCCGTTCATCTCGAACGATCGCAAATCAATATATGTCTAAAAAAATCCCCTCGTCCGCGGAGTGACTCCGACTGGCGAGGGGATTTTTATTCAGTCTTGACGTACCGAATCGCGACGTTCGATGCGGTGCGGCAAGACGACGTTTTTCTCTTCGATTTCTTCAGCGTTCAAGATTTTCGTCAAGAGACGCATGGCAACGGCACCGATATCATACATCGGTTGGACGACCGTCGTCAATTTCGGACGAATCATCGTCGCGAGACGCGTGTTATCATGGCCGACGACTTCAAAATCGTTCGGGACCGAGAAACCGGCGTCTTGAATCGCGTGAATGACACCGAGTGCCATCTCATCCGTACCGGCGAAAATCGCTTTCGGGCAATCGTCACGTTCGAGCATCTTCTGCATCGCCTCAAGGCCTGATGCGTACGTGTAGTTCCCGAGGACGACGTCACTCTCACGGAACGGGAGTCCGGCGTCGTCAAGGGCACGGCGGTAACCAGAGAATTTCTTCTCGCCATTGATTTGTTGCTCGAGTGGTCCTGTGATGAAGCCAACTTGTTTGTGGCCGTGGCCGATCAACATTTCGGTCGCATCGTACGCTGCCTGCTCGTAATCGATGTTGACCGCCGGAAGGTCATATCCTTGGTTGAGCGTCGCCGCAAGGACGATTGGCACCGGCGACTTCTTGAACTCGTTGACGAGATCTTCATGCAGACGTCCACCCATGAAGATGATGCCGTCGACTTGTTTGCCGAGCAACGTGTTCAACAAATGGATCTCTTTGTCACGGTTCGAGTCCGAGTTTCCGAGAATGATGTTGTACTTGTACATCGTCGCCACGTCTTCAATCCCACGCGCGAGGTCTGCGAAAAAGATGTTCGAGATATCAGGGACGATGACGCCGACCGTCGTCGTCTTCTTGCTGGCGAGTCCGCGGGCGACGGCGTTCGGACGATAACCAAGACGGTCGATGGCGTCCTGAACTTTCTTACGGGTCGTCGGTTTGACGTTCGGGTTTCCGTTGACGACGCGTGAGACGGTTGCCATCGACACCCCGGCTTCTCGTGCGACATCATAGATGGTTACATTATTACTATTCATTAAAACTCCTCCTACAAGCAATGATTTTCAAACGATTTTCAAAAAACGTGTCAAAAAAGGAAGACAGGTATCTGTCATCATTTTACCCTGTCTTCACGCTATATAAAACGTTTCCAATTGGAAAGCTTACTTTTTCACCAAATCAAGTTGAGGGAACTGGGCCGTAAGCCCGTCCACGAATTGATCGAATTGGTCGAAATCGAGTTGTTGCTGGGCATCCGACAAGGCAATCGCCGGATTCGGGTGCACTTCGACCATGACGCCATCGGCTCCGACCGCAAGCGCCGCCTTGGCCGCCGGCAGTAACAAATCACGTCGTCCCGTCGAATGGGTGACATCGACCATGACCGGTAAATGCGTCTCTTGCTTCAAAATCGGTACCGCCGTAATATCGAGCGTGTTGCGTGTCGCCCGCTCATACGTCCGAATCCCGCGTTCGCACAAGATGACTTGGCTATTCCCGCTCGCCATGATGTACTCCGCCGCATAGATGAACTCCTCGATTGTCGCCGCGAGACCGCGTTTCAACAAGACCGGTTTTGAGGTCTTCCCGACTTCTTTCAACAAATCGAAGTTTTGCATGTTACGCGCGCCGACTTGGATGATGTCTACATAAGGGAGTGCCGACTCGACCGCACCTGGTGTCATGATTTCCGAGATGACCCGTAAGTCGTGGCGATCCGCTGCTTGTTTCAACAGCTGCAATCCATCAAACCCAAGTCCTTGGAAATCATATGGGGAGGTTCGAGGCTTATACGCCCCGCCGCGCAAGATTTTGACACCAGACAACGCTAACTTTTCAGCGACAGCATTCACTTGTTCGAATGATTCAACCGCACACGGTCCCGCAATCAATTGCGGACGTCCGTTCCCAATCGTGACATCGTCGAGCGTGACAATCGTATCTTCGGCTTGACACTTTCGCGAGACGAGCAACGTCTTATCCCGGTCTTCTCCTTGAAGCTCGGCCGAGGCTTTGAACATTTCTTTGAACAAGTGCTGCAAGCGAGCCGTCTCGAAAGGACCAGGATTCGATGCCGCAATAAAGTCTAACATTTCTCGTTCGCGGACCGGGTCGTACCGTTCGACGCCTTGCAGACGTTTCACTTTACCGATTTCGACAGCGAGCGTGCCGCGGCGGCTGAGCAAGTCGAGCATCTCACGATTCAACTCATCCATCTCGCGACGTAAACGATTCAATTGATCTTGTGGACTCATAAATACCCTCTCATTTCTAAGCCGTTCTTTCCAGAAACCTAATTATATCGAACTTTAACCGCTTTGTCATAGGGAAATGGGCTAGCGACACAAAATCAACAAAAAAAGCGTCCGGATGGTCCGGACGCTCGATGCATTACTTGTTGCCGTTTTTAAGATCGTTTTTCAAGTCCTTTAATTCTTGTTTCGACTCATCGTCGAGCAAGTCTTTTACAGGGGCTTCGAAATCCGATTCATAGTCTTCTGACTGATCACGGCTGCTTGATGCTTCTTGTTTGTTCGCTGCCGATTTGTTTGTGTTTGCTTTGTTCGCGTTCGGCTTGCTTTCTGATGACTTCGGTTTATCAGATGAGGCATCCGTTTTAGCGTCTGCTTTCGATGAATCGTTTGAGTCGTTCGATTTTTTTGTTTCGCTCGACTGATCTTCTGAAGCGCGGTCGAGCTGTTCTTTCACTTCAGCTTCTGCCTCGGCTACGAGTTGATCGGCTTTCTCCATTGCTTCTTCGATTGACAACTCATCTTCGTCGACTTGTTGCTTCAATTCGGCTGCTTCACGGGCCTTGTCTTTGACGAGGTTCAAGACAGGCGCTGCTTTATCGCTCGCCACTTTGATCCATTCACCAACGACCGGCTCTGCTTTCTCACGTACTTCTTTCGATTTGACCGTCAATCGCTCACGCGACGTCGCCGTCTTCTCGTCTAAATACGTACGCACTTCACGACCACTCTTCGGTGATGTGAGGAGTGCCACGGCCGCGCCGATTACGCCGCCAAGAACGACACCTGCCAAAAATCCACCGCTCGGTTGTTGTTCGTTGTTATATGTTTTGTTCTTGTCGTATGTCATCGTTACTTCCTCCTTGTGATGGTTATGATTTGATTGTGTCGTCTGTCGCAATCACCCCTGGTGAGACCGTTGTCGGTTCTTGTTCTTGTTTCCGGTCTCGACGTCCGCGACGACGTGATGGTCGTTCGTCAGAAGAGGTCTCTGTTTTATTTTTCTTAAATAATTCTACAGCGACAGATCCCCATCGTACCGCTTGGGCGATCTGTTCTTTATTTTCGTCTGCTGCCACGTGAACAGAAGAAGAAACCGTCCGTACCGACTCCGTCACTTCGTTGAGCGACGTGCCGAGCTCATCAAGCGCGTGAGCCACTGGTGCGAGCAATTCTGTTTTCTCTTCGACGTTATCTACAAGACGGTTCGTCTTATGTAAGAGCGCCGTCACTTCCATTGTGATTCCGTCTAATTGACGTTCTAAGTTTTCAGTCGTGTTGGCGACGCTGCCGAGTGTCCGATTGACGTTCGACAAGACACGTGCCAAGAAAAATACGAGTACGACAAATGCGAGTGCCGCGATGAGCCCTGCAATGCCTCCTAATGTGATTTCCATGCATCCATTCCTCCTGTTCGATAATGTGGTGTTTTCATTATAGCACCATTATGACTGAAAAGATTTGTCACAACCGTTTTCGCCATCCGGTCTGATTATTCCTTTACCCGTTTTTATGTTTTCGATTACACTAAAATAGAAATAAATTTAAAAAAGTTAAAGGGGTGGACGTATGAGAGATCCAAGAATCACGCAACTCGCCGACGGATTGATCAATTATTCGGTCGAATTGAAGCCAGGGGAACGCGTTCTAATCGAAAATTTTGGTGTCGAGGAGTCGCTCGTCGAAGCGCTTGTCGAGAAGGCGTACGAAGCCGGGGGGCATCCGTTCGTCTTGTTGAAAGAGAGCCGTATTTTGCGTAAGCTCTACAGCGGAGCAAGCCGAGAGCAACTTGAGCTCATGGCCGACATCGAGCGCAAACAAATGCAGGCCATGGACGCCTATATCGGACTTCGGGCCGGTGACAACATTAACGAGTTATCAGACGTTCCGGCCGAGCAACAAAAACTCGTCGGGGCCACCATCGGTAAAATGCATACCGAGGACCGCGTCAAAGGAACGAGATGGGTCGTGCTGCGTTATCCGTCCCCATCGATGGCGCAACTCGCCGGCAAATCGACCGAGGCATTTGAGGACTTC
This sequence comes from Exiguobacterium sp. s141, assembly GCF_018618085.1. NCBI lineage: Bacteria > Bacillati > Bacillota > Bacilli > Caryophanales > Exiguobacterium > Exiguobacterium sp. s141. The sequence goes on from NZ_JACSLJ010000001.1 coordinate 488,546, forward strand.
TATTTCAACGTCTGTACGCTCGATTACCGCAAGATGGACCGGGCTATGGACGCCCTCGTCACGCTCATGAACGAGACCGACCGTGTCATGATCAAAGGGCCAGGAACGGACCTCAGCTTCTCGATCAAAGATATCCCGGCCATCAAGTGTTCGGGTCAGATGAACATCCCGGACGGTGAAGTGTTCACAGCGCCGGTCAAAGACTCGATCAATGGCGTCATCACGTATAACACGCCATCTCCATATCATGGCTTCACCTTCGAGAACGTGTCGTTGACGTTCCAAGACGGAAAAATTGTCAACGCGACCGCGAACGACACCGACCGAATCAATGACGTGTTCAATACGGATGAAGGCGCACGCTACGTCGGCGAATTCGCCATCGGCGTCAACCCGTACATCCAACACCCGATGAAAGATATCTTGTTCGACGAGAAAATCGACGGCAGCTTCCACTTCACACCAGGCCAGGCGTATGACGACGCCTATAACGGGAACAACTCTTCAATCCACTGGGATCTCGTCAACATCCAACGTCCTGATTATGGCGGCGGCGAGATTTGGTTCGATGACGTATTGATTCGCAAGGACGGACGCTTTGTCGTCGACTCGCTCTTGCCTCTCAATCCAGAAAATCTAAAATAAAAAACAGGCGTGCCGATTGCGGCACGCTTGTTTTCATTACAGCTTCGTCTTTTTGCCGAGCGCTGCCGACATCATCCAAATCTCTTTCTCGAGTCGCTCGATATGAGAGACGAACGTGTCTTCGATTGCTTCGTCCCCGTCTTCGAAGTTTTCCATCGCGTCTTGCATCTCTTGACGGATCTGTTTGAAGTCACTGATCACGTCCTTGATCATTTGATCGGTATCCGCATGGCGATCCCCTTCTTGCAACGTCGAATGTTCGAGATATTCTTTCATCGTCGCATACGGTTCGCCGTCATTCATCAAGAGCCGCTCCGCCACGTCATCGTACAGTTCAGCGACGAGGTTATACAGTTCCTCCAACTTTTCATGGTACGTGAAGAAGTGAGGTCCGCTAATGTACCAGTGGTAGTTATGCAGTTTGACGAATAAGAGGCCATAGTTGGCCACCTCTTTGTTCAATGTACTCAATGCGCCTTGGCTTGCCATCCTTAACATCTCCTTTTCCAAATTCAGTCGCTAATACTATTACCGTCTTGACTTGATGTTAAACACAAAAAAAGCGAACGGCATCAGCCATTCGCTCTCGATTCACGCTTCGAGTTGGACGTGATTCTCGTATTCACGTTGGTACGTTTGAATGTCTCCGGCTCCCATGAACAGGAGAACCGCGTCTTTATGTTGACTTAAGACACTGACCCCGCCCCGCTTCAAGACGTTCGCGCCTTCGATACGCGATTGCAAGTCTTCGATCGTGACAGTACCTTCTTGTTCGCGAGCCGAACCGAAGATGTCACACAAGTACACCACGTCCGCTTCGGCTAATGCCGCAGCAAAATCATCCATGAATGACTTCAGGCGTGTATACGTGTGTGGTTGGAAGATGGCTACAACTTCACGGCCGGCGTATTTTTTACGTGCCGCTTCGACTGTCGCGCTGATTTCCCGTGGATGGTGGGCATAATCATCCACTAACACTTGGTTTCCGAGCGTCGATTCGCTGAAACGACGTTTCACGCCGTTAAACGTCTCGAGGCGGTCTTTAACCAATTCTTTCGGTAAGTTCTCATAGTCACACGTCGCGATGACGGCAAGGGCATTCAAGACGCTGTGGTTGCCATATCCCGGAATGCGGAACGTCCCATAGAAGTCGTCACGCAAGTAAACGTCAAACGTTGTTCCGTTGTCCGTCGAGTTCACGTTCTCGGCACGGAAGTCGTTATGGGCACCGAAACCGTAATAGACGATTGGCACGTTTGCTTGAATGTGTTGCAGGTTCTCATCATCGCCACAAGCGATGATGCCTTTTTTCACTTGCTTCGCCATTTCTTGGAACGCATCGATGACGTCATCGAGACCCGAGAAATAATCCGAGTGATCGAAGTCGATGTTCGTCATGATAGCGTAGTCTGGACGATAGTATAAGAAGTGACGCTTGTACTCACATGCTTCGAAGACAAAATTCTTCGAGTCTTCGACCCCTTCTCCTGTGCCATCGCCAATCAAGAACGACGTCGGCTCGATGCCGCGCATGACGTGAGCCAACAGACCTGTCGTCGATGTCTTACCATGAGATCCCGTAATGGCGACACTCGTGTAGTGGTCGGCCAATTCGCCGAGAAACTCATAGTATTTGTATATCGTCAATCCGAGCTCGCGCGCTCGAACGACTTCAGGGTGATCGTCAGCGAAGGCGTTGCCCTGTACGACGATTTGCCCTTCGGTAATATTTTCAGGATCAAACGGAAGGATTTCAATTCCTTTGCGATTCAATGCTTCTTCAGTAAAAAATGCTTTGTCAACGTCCGAACCTCGGACCTCATTGTTCATGTCATTTAAAATTTGAGCTAAAGGACTCATGCCCGTTCCTTTAATTCCGACGAAGTGATAACGGTTCATCTGTAAATAGCCCCCCTAATTCATTGCGGTCTGTTGAAAAAATGCGACAAACCTTTGTCATTATAGCAAAACTCCAGGAGTCATGCTATTACAGATTATTGTTTTTTTTCGCCAAACGACGACTCTTATACATCGCCATCCGGTCTTGCGGTGTCATCATGACATTGAGCGGAGGGCCTTCCGCTTTATACGAGACGCTCATCGCAGGCGTCAACTCTTCTTCGTCAGACACTTCAATCGGTTCATCAGTCTGTAATGTTTTCGCAACATCTTCGACAACCGGGGCCACCGTCTCAACCGGCGCATCGAGCGAAACGTCCTCTTCGGTCACGTCTTGCTTTTCATCCCGGACGGCAATCTTCGATGATTTCAAATCGGTCGAACCCATGAACACAGAGGCGAACCCGCTCTCTACAATCGAGACTTCCCCGAGGAGCGGTTTAGTATCTTGTTCAGCTGTCTCGTCTTCAGAGAGGAGCGGGCTTTCCTCGATCGTTTCCGTGGAAATAATCGTCTCTTCGCTTGGCGTATCCGCGTGCTCGGACACCATTTCCTCAAGCGTCTCCGCTGATGGCGATTCGTCCGCTGTGACATCGAGGTCAGGCTGTGACGTCGGCGCATCATCGACGATTCGCACGGATTTGTCTACTGAATCAACTACAGCTTCATCCACTGATTCCATCACGGATTCGTCTACTGACTCCACCACCGGTTCATCTACGGAATCAATTACCGGTTCGGTCTTAGGCTCAGGCTCTTCGATTGGCGGCACCGCTTCTGACACTTCCTCTACCGGGACGGCCACTCGCTTTGCTTGGCGGATCGCTGAATCGTCACGCGTCTCCGGAGAATGTTCAGTCGGCAGAATGATTTTCGGTTTCGGTCGGGCGTATCCATAAATCGGAGATGGCACATCCGACGGTACAAATTCATCCTTCGGCCCGGGCTTCGGTGCAGGCGCACCTTTCTTCCCTTCCTGGGATAGTTCGCGTCGAATTCGGTCTGCTTGTTGTTTTAATGAACGTTCATATGCATCCATACTTGATTCCTCGCTTTTTCACTCAATCCTATTTAGCAAAAAATCGGTCGAATTTAGCGACCGATTTCAAATGCTTTCCCTACTTCATATTCGTCATCCAATACGAGAATCCCTTTTTCTTGCGGTGCATCAGGTAAGTTCAATTCTCGCGCTGAACAAATCATCCCATGTGAACTTTCACCTCGTAACTTCGATGGACGAATGATTAAACCAGACGGCATGACCGCTCCCGGTTTCGCGACGACGACTTTTTGGCCGGCCGCGACGTTCGGTGCGCCGCAGACAATCTGGACATCACCTTGATCGGTCTCAACTTGACAGATCGACAATTTGTCCGCATCCGGGTGCTTCTCAGCTTCTTTGACGTAGCCAACGACAAATTTCGGGGTGAAGTCCACGCCCGAAAGCTCGGCTTCGATATTTTGTTTACGCAAGATGACGCCGAGCGTCTCAATCAACTCGGCCGTCAACTCGACCGGCCCGTGCCAGTCGCTGACGTCAAAATAATTACTGGCATTGAAGATGTTATAGCCATTGACTTTTCCCGTCGTCGATTTGACGATGGCGACATCATCTTTCCGTTCAACGACTTGGTGGTGGCGATCGCCTTCTCTTAACAAGACCATGAGGACATCGCCGATTCCTTCACGGTTATAAAAAGCATTGATTTGCATACGTAAAAACGCCCCTTCTTTCAAACTAGACACAACTAGTTTAGCAGATTATGCGTCCGTTGGTGGGTTCTTTTTTCCGACAATGAAAATTGGTTCGAGAACGCCGTCCTCATAATGGAAAGAAAGAGCCGTCACCGGAATCCGCCCATTCGTGAAAAAGTCGAACATGAGCTGTTGCATCGCATCATAACCTTGATCGTTGCGGATGTCCGCGATGATCATCACGTCCTGGTGCGGTACCCCGACGAGCATATCGCCTTCGATACGGCGCTCCATGACCCGCAAAAACTCATCATTTAAAATCCGTGACGCTTCATACCCGTCCCGAGCAGCCAGAAAATAGAACGTATTCCCGGCCACGGTATCTTCTTTTAAATCGGTCGGCAACTTCTTGACGTTGTCCCGTGCCAATTCGTCAAGACGCGTCAAAGGCATCCCGTCCAAATGCCGCTCTTCGATCAAGCGATAGCCGTTGCCCAAATCGAGTGCATAAAAGACAGCCGTCTCAGCTGTATGTGGCGTCATCGCGAGTGCTTCCCCACGCTTCGTCTCCGTCGAGAACGAGGCCGAACGGATGACAGGATAAATGTTGACTTCATTGCCAGCGAGTGTGACCGCATCGTCGGCCGAGAGCGCTGTCTCGATGTAGTCGACGACCTCTTCAATGGCGACCTCTCCCCGGACTTTCGCTTTCGCTACGAGCGGGGCGAGACGGATGTTGACGCCGAACCGGTCCGTGGACCGCTCGATGCGCAACACCTCGTTCTCACGGTCATACGAGGTCCGGTACCCTTCCGTAAACCGGCGTTCGAGATGGCGACGTAATTCATTCCGTTCCATCTAGCTCACCCTAACCCATGAAGGAAGGCTTCGACTTGCTCAGGAGTCTTCCGTTCGCGTCCGACATAGCGGTCGACTTCTTGTCCGCCATTGAAGGCGACAAAGCTCGGAATCCCAAAAATGTCGAGCTCTTGTGCGAGCTCCATCCAGTCGTCACGATCGACGTAGTAAAACGTCCAATCCTCGAACTTCGCTTCGATGTCTGGCATGAACGGATCGAGGAAACGGCAATCACCGCACCACGTCGCTGAAAACATCAAGATGCTCTTCCCTTGTTTTGCTTCTGTATACTCGTTCATCGTTGTCAATTGTTTCATGTTCACCACTCCTGTTCTTTTTTCCCCATTCATGATAGCATAAGTCCGTTGTCACATTCCGCTCTCATGTTTTATGATCATCGGGAGCGAAGACTACGTGAAAAAGGTGAAGTCATGACAAAATGGACACGTGAACAGTTGAATCCAGAAATGAAACATCCGCTCGAGCAACTCGTCGGCGTCATCGGCATGCTGGCGATTCTGCGCTACGGCTACTTGTTCATCGATACGGACAAGACGCGAGGCGAGATTTTAGTATGGCTCGTCGTCGGGTTCGCCGTGATTTACATACTCGAACGGGTCGGCAAGCGTCTTGTGCGCAGGCTGCCCATCATTCGAAAACGGTTTTTACTCCCCGTCTATGTCGTCTTGCTCGTCTTATTCTTGGCGAGCTTCCGCGTCCCACGGGAAACCGTCGAGACCGTCCGAACTCTTTTCGGTTGGTGAACGAAAGAGAGCGTCCCGCTTATTCGCCGGGACGCTCTCTTTCGTGTCGCTCAATATTCAATTTTCATATCGTTCGGCCGAATCCGATTGATCCGGACCAACACTTGATAGACCGCATAACTGAGCACTGCCGGACCGACAATCAAAAAGCCGAAGACGACGATGAACATGTGCCAACTGAAGCCCATCGTCTCGAGCATGACAATCGGACCGACGAGTCCGCTCGTCCCCATCCCGGCACCAGCCGCGACGCTCTCGAGCTCGAACAACAGAATCGCGATCGGGGCGAGCACCGCCCCCGCTATCGTCGGCGGCAACAAGATCCAAGGATTCTTCACGATATTGCCGACTTGAAGCATCGAAGTACCAATCCCTTGGGCGATTGCACCGCCGATGCCATTGTCCCGATAACTCGTGATTGCAAAGCCAACCATCTGGGCGGCGCAGCCAACCGTCGCCGCGCCTGCCGCGATGCCACTCAAGCCGAGCATGAGCGCGATGGCCGCACTCGAGATCGGTGCCGTGAGCGCGAGTCCCATCAGTGTCGCGACGACGACGCCCATGAACAAAGGCTGTTGTTCCGTGCCCCACTCGATCCACGTCCCGAGCTGTGTCATGAACAAGCCGACATACTTACCGATATACGTTGCAGCCAAATAACCGACGCCAATGGTCGTGAACGGTGTGACCAAAATATCAAGTTTCGTCGATTTCGAGACGAGTTTGGATACCTCGACAGCGAGCAACGTCGCCACATAACTGCCGGCTGGCCCGAACTCGTAACCGAACGCCCCGACGACGAGCGCCGAGAACAAGATGAGCGGCGGTGCTTGAAGCGCATAGGCGATTGCAATCCCGATGGCCGGACCGGTCAAGCCGATGGCCACATCACCAATCTCGATGAGCGTCGACCCGAAACCGGACAGACTCGTTTCGAGCAATTGCCCACCCGCCGTCTTCATGATCAAGCCGATGATGAGCGTACTGAATAAGCCGAGTGCCATATAACTGAGTGCCGTCACAAAATAAAGCGACGGACTGAGCGTGATCCCTTTTTTCTTAAACATGGAAATCCCTCTTTCCTGTCTTGTCAGTCGTAAAGTTTCTGTCTTCACACTTTTATCAGTATAAGCGTTTCTCGGGAAATTTCAATATAAAAAACGCCACTACACGAGTGACGTTCTCCCTACCTTTAGCGTGAAGCTCGAAGCGTCTCCATCGTCGAACGATCGAGTCGTTTGACGAGCGCCTTGAGTAGCGCTTTCGCCGCATCATAGTCGTCCGTATGCAGAATCGAGGCGTGTGTATGGATGTAACGCGCCGCGACACCGATCACGGCCGTCGGGACCCCTTCCCCGCTCATATGGATGCGGCCTGCGTCCGTTCCACCTGGCGAGACGAAGTACTGCGTTTTGATGTTTTCATCAGACGCCGTGTCGAGTAAGAAGTCACGCATCTCTGGAGACATGACCATGACCCGGTCAAGGATTCGGATGAGCGCCCCTTCCCCGAGTTGGCCGAACTCCGTCTTATTGCCAGACGCATCGTTAGCCGGTGACGCATCGAGAACGAGCGCGACGTCCGGACGAATCATTTCGGCTGCCGTTTGCGCTCCACGGAGTCCGACTTCTTCTTGGACAGTCGCACCCGAGAACAAGATGTTCGGATGATCGGCTTTTGTCGTCTCTTCGAGCAACTCGACCGCCAGACCAACCCCATAACGGTTATCCCACGCTTTGGCCATAATCTTTTTCGGATGTTTGAGCGGCGTGAAGTCGCTTGTCGGCACAGCCGGAAGACCCGGACGGACACCCCATGACTCGGCTTCTTCTTTCGTATCGGCGCCAATGTCGATAAACATCTGTTTCATGTCCATCGGTTTACTCATTGCGTCCGGTCCGAGCAGGTGCGGAGGTGTCGATGCGACGACGCCCGGAATCAATCCATCGTTCGTCACGATATCAAACCGTTGCGCCATGAGCACTTGGCTCCACCATCCACCGAGCGGCTGTATGTATAGCATCCCGTTTTCTGTGATCCGGGTGACCATGAACGCGACTTCGTCCATATGTCCAGCGACCATGATGCGTGGTCCCGCCTCGTCCCCGACCCGTTTCCCAAAGATTGAGCCGATACCGTCCGTCATGACTTCATCGACATGCGGTGTGATTCGGTCACGAACAAACTGACGAACCTCTGATTCGAATCCAGGTGCGCCCGGAAGTTCTGTCAACGTCTTGAATAAGTCTCTCGTTTTTTGTTCCATTTCCATCCATCCCTTCAACCGTTCTTGTTTCATTATATACAGAACTTTTCGGCAGATGCGAATGGTTTTCGTTCCAATGGGGTACAGGTTTTGGTACGATGTACATGATAGCCATAGTTCAAGGGGAGGTAGTCATATGAAGAAAAGGTATTGGTTAGTTGGGATCGGGGTTGCCATCGCGGCCGCACTTATGACGAAAAAAGTGTTAGATGAACGAAGCTTATCGGCCGAGGACGCGCTCGAGTACACGAAACGGGCATTCTCAGCCAAAGGTCACGTTCAAGGCGCATGGATCTCGGCATCACCTGAGATTTACACGTATGACGGACGTGAGTATGACGTCTTTAAAGGCGGCATCTCGGTTCTCGAGAACGACGAAGAGAAGACGTACCAATTTACAGTCGATTCAGAGACTGGCGCTTTACTTGAATATGCATGATGTGGGGTCGGCGATGACATTCGCCGACTTTTTTTGTTTAATCTGGGCGAAAGAGTGGAAAATTGAATATGGTACTTTTCAAACTCAAAAAGGAGTGATCCCACGTGAAGAAACTGATCGGTGAAGCAACCGAGCTCGTGTCACAAATGGTCGAAGGAATGGTCCATGCCCATCCTGAACTGTACGGTCGTGTGGAAGGTTTCAACGTCATCTGTCGTGCTGACGGGGCCAAGTCCGGAAAAGTCGGACTCGTCTCGGGTGGAGGCAGCGGTCATGAACCGGCCCACGCTGGTTATGTAGGTGACGGGATGCTCGATGCCGCTGTATGCGGTGAAGTGTTCACGTCCCCGACCCCGGACATGGTGCTCGAAGGCATCAAGGCGGCCGATGGAGGAAACGGGGTATTACTCGTCGTCAAAAACTATGCCGGTGACGTCATGAACTTCGAGCTCGCCGCCGAACTTGCGGACGCCGAAGGAATTAAAGTCGACCACGTCGTCGTTGCAGACGATGTCGCCATCTCGAACAAGGAAGACCGCCGCGGTGTTGCCGGTACCGTGTTTGTGCATAAAATCGCCGGTGCGGCCGCAGCGAGCGGGAAATCACTCGCCGAAGTGAAAGCGCTTGCGGAGAAGGTCGCGGCAAACGTTCGCTCGATGGGTATGGCTGTCGAACCTTGTTACATGCCGGTGAGCGGCAAGCCAGGTTTTGATTTGAATGAAGAAGAGATGGAAATCGGCATCGGGATTCACGGGGAGCGCGGCGTCGAACGGAAGTCGACGACGAACGTCGATGCCATCGTGGATGACCTGCTCGACCACTTGAAAAAAGAAGTGAGTCCTGGCGAAGTTGCCGTTATGGTCAACGGTATGGGCGGTACGCCCTTGTCTGAATTGTACGTGACGTATCACTTTGTTGCGAAAAAATTAGAAGATGCCGGCTACACGTTGAAACGGAAATACGTCGGCAACTATATGACATCCCTCGAGATGCACGGGTTCTCAATCACGCTCTTGCCGCTCGACGAAGAAATGACGGGTTATCTCGATGCACCGTCGGCGGCACTCGGTTTCAAACTCTAATCCAATGAATGAGGTGTTTATGCAATGTTGACGATTGATGGGTTCAAGCAAGCATTACGACACGCCCAATCCGAGATTGAGGCGAACAAGGATACACTGACCGACCTCGACCGCGCCATCGGTGACGGAGACCACGGTATCAATATGTCGCGCGGCTTTGAAGCGGTCGTCGCCGTACTCGATGACGACTATGCCAGCCTAGGCGACTTGAGCAAGAAAGTCGGGATGACGCTCATGTCGAAAGTCGGCGGCGCAGCCGGTCCACTATACGGGTCGGCATTCGTCAAGGCTGCACCTAAGTTTGGTGACGCGACTGAGGCCGATTTCACGCTCGTTAAAGAAGCGCTTCTTGAGGCGTCGACAGCGATCAAGGCGCGCGGGAAGTCAGAAGTTGGCCAGAAGACAATGGTCGATGTGTGGGAACCGTTCTTGTCTGACTTGAGCGAGGCTGACGATTTTGATGCCAAACTCGACCGCCTCGTCGGCGAGACCGAAGATATGATCGCCACGAAAGGACGGGCATCTTATTTCGGTGAAAACTCACGCGGCACGGTCGACCCTGGCGCACTCTCGAGTTCCATCGTGTTGAAAGCGATTATGAAGGAGGTTGAGTGACATCGTAGAGCTCATCATCGTATCCCATAGCGCTAAAATCGCTGAAGGGATTCAAGACTTGATGAAAGAGATGGCCCCCGCCGTTCCGATCCATTTAGCGAGCGGGCTTGAGGACGGCAGCATCGGGACAGATGTGACCCGTATCCTCGAGGCAATCGAGGCCGTCGACAAAGAAGCGCTCATCTTATCCGATATCGGTTCGGCCACAATGAACGCAGAACTCGCTGTCGATATGTATGAAGGCGATAAAACGATTCAGTTCTATGACGGTCCGATCGTCGAGAGTGCCTTCGTCGCTTCCGTCTCATCCGGTAACGGCATGGATGTCGCTCAAATCGTCGAACAATTGAAAATGGCATAAAAAAAGAGCCTCGCGGCTCTTTTTTTAACGTGGGTTATCGTTTTTCTCATAAATCGGGTTCATGAACTCGGTCGTCGAGTAGAAACGTGGAACAACCACGAACAAGATGACTACCGGGATCGCGATTAAGAGTAGCAAAATCAACACAGGCAACCAATAGACAATTTGTTGTCCGAGCATGTCGATGTTCGCATCCGCAAATTCAGTCGCGCCTTCGACTTCTGCGAGGTCAGCTGTTGCGAGGATTTTGTTGTCCGTCGCATCATAGTAATGGAACTCGGTCTTACGTGTGATGAAGATGCCGTCACGGACCGTATCAATTTCAACGACCGCCGCAATGACTTCATTGCCATTCGAATGACGGAGCGTCTCTTCTTTTACGATTTCAGCCGTTCCTTCTTTGTAGTCATAATGCGTGGCTTTCAGATCCTCTTCAAGGGCGTCCAAGAACGCCTCGTTTGCCGAGGTATTAAGTGGTGCGATTGTTAGAATGAAGATTAGTGCAAGCAGGCTTGCCCATGCTTTTTTCAACATCCCCATGTTCCCCCTTCTCTAATTCCAGTTTAGCGTCATTCCTATTGTACCAAGAAGAAAGAAAAAAGTGTGAAGAAAATGCTATTAAAATAAGAAAAAAGCGTGTCAAATTTTCGGACGGAAAGCTGCCTCCATCCGGTAAATCGGTTGTCCCATGGCGCTGAAGCGCTCTTCGTACTCGGTGCGCACGTTATCCGCCGGCTCGTTCGCATGAAGATCAAGTGAAATATCTGTGAAGTACATGCCGTATTGGCTCATGCTTTCGAGCGAATATTCGAATAACCCCCGGTTATCCGTCTTGAAATGAATCTCGCCTCCGCGTGGCAACACAGCCTCGTATGTGGCGAGGAACGTTTTATACGTCAAACGACGTTTCGCATGGCGTGTCTTCGGCCATGGATCGGAGAAATTCAAATAGACGCGATCGACTTCACCGGCTTCGAAGTAGTCGACGAGTTGCTTGGCATCAACAGTCAACACGCGGACGTTTGGCATCGGTGTCTCGACGAGCTTTTGCACGATCGATACGGCGACGCTCTCGAATAACTCGATGGCGATGAAGTTGACGTCCGGGAACTGTCGGGCCATCCCTAAAATGAATTGCCCTTTCCCCGAACCGACCTCGATGAAGAGCGGATTGTCGTTCTTAAATTCTGCTTTCCAGTTCCCTTTTAACGTTTCGGGATGAGTGATAAAGACGTGTTCTTGAGCTTCCATATATTCTTTGGCCCAAGGTTTGTGACGTAAACGCATGTTTTTCCAACCTTTCGTTCAAGAAATGTTCAAGTTTATGCTGACTAGCCGCTTCGTGCGAGCAGTCCCCTTGCGATTATACACGAAATCATTGTTTAATGAACATGAATCATCCTTCACAAGGAGGTTATATCGATGAGCACGTTGGATCAATTTTTAATCTTTTATGCGGCCCCGCTGACGTTTTTCGGCGCCGTCATCGCCACGTTCGTTTGGGCGTATTTCATGAAACCTGATGATGTCTAATGCATATGGAAAGGGATGGCTCACACTCGTGATCCATCCCTTTTTTCATTGTGTCCGTTCATCTGCCTCATCGAGCAGTTCACGGAGCACGGTCAATCCTTCTGCCCGGGCGATACCGTTCTGTTCCCCATACAACGTGAGAACCGTCTGGGCAATCGCATACCAGTGCATCCGGTAATGGAGCTCTGACGTGTAACGGATGCCGTAATGGCTAAACCACGTCTCCCACTCCGCCTCATCGACATAACTGTAAACGACCATCGCCAAGTCAAAGGCACGGTCGGCGATGATGGCGTCATCCCAGTCGGTCAAATACAATAGACCCGTCTCGTCCTCGATCCAGTTATTATGGTTAAGGTCCGAATGGCAGACGACAAGTTCACGTTCGTCATCAATCGGTTGATGCATAGTGAGCCAACGGACCGCTTCATCAATCGTCACATCCGCCTCGTCTTGCTCATAGGCGGCACATTGCCGAAGCAATAGCGTCGACGTGACCGGTGTATGATTCAATTGCTGCAGCATGAATAATAGCTCTTTCGAATGATGAATCTTCCCAAGCTGTGCCGCCACATCAGACCGTTTCATATCGGTTGGCGATAGCTCACGACCTTCGATGAACTGTTGGGCACTGAGGACGTCGCCGTTGAACATCCGCTTCGTCCACAGCAATTTGGGGACGATGCCTTCGGCAGAAAGAATGGCTAAAAACGGGGACGAGTTCCGTTTGACAAAGATTTTTTGTTGGCGCGTCGTCGCTACGTACGCTTCGCCTGTAATCCCGCCTGCGGAAGCCACCGTCCACTCTTCACCGAGCGCACCGATTATATCTGAATACATATTCATCACGCTCAAATCTCATTAAGAATTACAAAGATACAATCACCATATTAACACGCGATAATCGTCATTGACAACGACTCGACTTGAATCTCACGCGGATTTCGTGCAATCGGGACGAGGCTCGCCGTTTCCCCTTGCACATAAACGTTCCAGTCTCCGTCGGCATGAAACGTCACGTCACCGAACGTTCCGTTCAAATAGACACGGACGCGTTGCCACGCATCGTAGGAATGGCTCGCCGTTAACTCATAGGCAATCACGCCTGGAGGCGACGGAAGGAACTTGAATTGCTCCACGACTTTCTGCCGACTATCGTAACGGAAACACGTATGACGGCGTCGCAATTTCAACAGCGTCTTCACAAATTCGACTTCACTCTGACGCTCGTCCCGCAAATCCCAATCGAAGTGATTGATTCGGTCCGGTGCGTTGTAACTATTTTCGACCCCTTGTTTCGTCCGACCAAACTCCTGGCCTGCATGGAGGAACGGGACGCCTTGCGACGTGATGACGATGGCCGTGGCGAATCGTTGCATCCGTAATCGCACCACCTCGTCCATATCCTCACACGATAAGAGCAATTTATCGTAGGTCGTGTAATTGTCATGCGCCTCGACGTAATTGATTGTATATTGCGGGCTCGGGAATCGTCCGACGGTGACGTTCGGGATTTGAACCGCTCCCGTGATGCACTCGCGAAGCTCCCATTCCCGCCATTTGTTACCAGAGACGAAACCGCGTTCGCGGTCATTGAACGTCGACCCCTTTAACGCGTCCCGCATCATGTCATTGAAGTGCCCGATTCGAGGCATAAAGGCGGCGTTATGGGACGAGGCTTTCAACGATGGGCTGAGCGGTGTCGCCAAATCCCATCCTTCCCCGTAAATCAAGATTGAACGATCAATCTTATCAAGCGAAGCCCGGACTTGATTCATCGTCTCGACATCATGGATTCCCATCAAGTCGAACCGGAAGCCGTCAACGTGATACGCCTCGGCAAAGAAAGTCACACAATCGACAATCATCCGCCGCATCATGTACCGTTCCGAGGCCGTGTCATTCCCAACCCCAGTCCCGTTCGCGACCGTCCCGTCATGTTCATAACGGAAATAGTAGTAAGGGACGAGCGCTTCGAGCGAGGATTGTTCACGGATAAAGACATGGTTCATGACGACATCGACGACGACCCGCATCCCGTGACGATGCAGTTCCTCGACCATATGAGCATATTCTAGAATTCTCGATAACGGCTCGGCTGGGTCTGAGGCGTAACTCCCTTCTAATCCGAACCAATGAATCGGGTCGTATCCCCAATTGTATGGCATCCGGGTCGCCTCATCGACGCTGCCGAAGTCATGGACAGGCAACAGTTGCAGATGGGTGACCCCGAGTTCTTTCAAATAATCGAAGCCGGCACTGTTTTCGCCGCTCGTTCTCACTCCGGTCTCGACGATGCTACCATACAAACCTCGCATCTGACTCATCGAGGACGGATGGCTCGTGAAGTCCCGGATGTTCAGTTCATAGATGACCGCATCGGTCGCTTTCCGAAGCGGCGGCCGTTCCGTCGGCGTGACATCGGCGGCGACATGCGCCTCGACATCGATCAATACGCCAAATTCGCCATTCAGGCTGACGGCTTTCGCGTAAGGATCGACGACCTCGTTCGTTTCGACCGGCGTCTTGACGTACAGTCGATAATAGTGACCTTCATAAAACCGAGGCACGTCGGCATGCCAGACACCACGGCTCTCTTTAGACATACGAAACCGCTCGATTTCACGATGTGTCGTCGAGTCATGGATGACGAGCCAAATCGAGAACGCGACGGGAGACCAAACGTATGCCTCGATCGAGTGTTCGGAAAAAGTGAGGCCGAGCGGTCCGTCATAGGCATAACGGCGTTCGAACTCGTCCGTATGCACGATTTCACGTGGCACGACGACAATCGTTTTATGTCCGGGGTGAAATACAGTATAGACCGCTTCAAGCGTGACCGGTCGCGCCAATCGGATATCTCGCTCAATCGTACCGGCCTCTGTCGTCCATTCATTGAGCACCACATAGTCGACCGGTCGACCGTTCTGTTCAATCTGTACCGGAACGGATTCATATTCGGCGATGACTTCCAGTCGAATCGTCTCGAACGAGAGCAAAGATGCCCGTTCAATCGTCACATGTGACGTCGTTTGCTGCTCTGGTGTGTGATGCATACGCGTTCCATCCTCTCCAACCTACTGGTCCAAAAATTGTCGAAACGGCATCTGGGCTGTCGCATCTAGTAGTTTCGACACATCTCGAATTTGTTGGGCTTTGACGATCGGTGCCCTCGTGTTCACTTGTTTCAGCCACGACTCATAATCAGAGCGTGAAATGAACTGAGTCGACCGTGTCTCGGGCACGTGATCGAAATAGCCTTCTGGGGCCACCGTGACTTTTTGGATGACCCCGTCATAGGACGGAAGAAACTGTCGAATGATTTCTTCAGTGCGCGTCAATGCAATGAGCGGATTGACTACACGTTTATTTTCCCCTTTGAGCGGTTGATGAATCCATGTCTTCTGCTTTGAGATGTGATAGATGCTCCGATCCCCGTCAAGCCATTCGACCAAATACAGATGTGATGGTCCGATGATAAGATGGCTCAATTCGACAGTTGCCCCGTTCCATTCGACAACTGGACGATACATGAAGAAGTGTTGGTCGTTCCATTCGGTCACCATCTTGCGATAACCGTATTCACGAAGGAACGGCAAGAACGGCATGTCTGCTTCGGTCGCCCCTTCACACGCGAACTGCAACTTCTGGATGTGGCGACGGTTCGCGAGGAGCGCCTGGAACTGCGTTTCCGAGAGCGGGGTCGGTTCGAGCTCGATACGTTCCGTTCGACGCCAAAATTTCCACCACGGGTTCTCAAACTCCATGATCTCGGGTGGATTCAACCGATTGGACTCATGCAGGCGGCGCATACGGGCGATATCGGACTCGACGTATTCTTGGAAACGATTGAACTGATCGAGCATATTTCGTTCATATTTAGATGTCACGTCAAAAATTTTAATCGGGATCGCCATGTGTCCTCCTCTGACCGCTGTAACGGAAATACTTCAACTGCCTCATAGGCAGGGGTGTGGTTCGGATTGATTCGATAAAGGATGACGGCTTCAATCGACTCTTCGATCTTGAACGTCGGGGGAATATATGAACTGATCGACCCGGTGTCCCACTTTTTGGCGAGCGTGACGTGCGGGACGAACGGTTTCCGGTCGAGTGACGCAATCTCTTCAGACAGCTTGCGCCGGAGCGTCCCGGTGAGCGCCGTCAATTCTGCAGACGAGTCCGGGACGATCGTCAACACTCGAGGACGATCTGGTCTCCCGAAGTGATCAATTTGTTGGAACGTCAGTGAAAACGGAGCCGTCACTTCCGTCACGTCACGCGTGATCTCTTTGACCGCCTCGACTTCATCATCGTCCAATGCGCCAAGAAACTGAAGCGTCAAATGGAATTCTTCCGGCCGATACGTCCGGCGATACGAATAAAACGGCAAGATGGCCCGTTGAACGCGTTCGAACTCCGCCTCCTCCATCGGTAGCGCTATAAAGTAATGTGTCGACATCGGAATCATCCTTTCTCACGAAACCGTCTCAACCCTAAGAATAAAATAGCGCCAATCACACTGACGACTGTGTACATCCAAAATACACCGATAATGCTGTTCACTTCAATGATGATTCCGCTCAACTGATTGAACGCGGCCGTCGCCAAACCTGAAGTAACTGCCATATAGACGCCAATCGCCGTCGAGGTGACGTTTCGGCTGACAAGGCTTCGCACAAACTGAAGCGCGACCGGAATGAGCAGGCCGACGACGAGCCCTTGGACGATGGCGAGCAGCCAGACGACCCACAGTTCTGGTTCGAGTGCGAGCCAACCGTTGCGGAGCGCTGAAACTAACGCCGCTCCCGCAAGTACGTTGACCGTCCCAAGACGTTCAACGATTTGATACGCCACTTTCATGAACGGGATCTCACAAAGCACGGCCACTAAAAACAACGTCCCGACGAGCGTCGTCGAGCCGCCGATACTCGTCACGTATATCCCGAAGTAATAGTTGTTCGCATAGATTGGACCGAAGACGAGCATGCCCCCAATCAAAAAGGCGATGAACGGGGCGTTCCAGACGGCCGACCAAGCGAACGGGGCGACCGTCGTCGCGCGCGTTGCCACCGGTTCGGCAATCGTCCTTAGCACGATGCTACCGGCCACGAGTACGATGGCGCTGAGCAAAAATGTGCTCGCAAGCCCCCACGTCGTATCCGCGATTCGTCCCATCATGAAAACAGCGATAGCGAAACCGGCCGATCCGAATAGACGGATGGCTCCATAATCAATTTTGACACGGGCCGTATAATCGAGCGTCATCATATCGATAAGCGGGATATGCGCGCATTGGAACACCGACCAGGCGACCATCAAGAGCACGATCCAAACGTAATCGGTCGCGAACAAGAACGTGATGGAAAGGGCGGCCGCCCCGATCATGGCGATACCGAGCCACGCCCGGACACGGCCCGTCCGATCGGCAAGCATGCCCCATAACGGCTGGACACCAATCGAGAGGATCGGCATGATGGCGACAATCGTCCCGACCTGACCCGGAGACAAATCAAAGCGTGCCTGCGAGAAGAAAAGTGCCATGTAAGGAATGAGGGCCCCTTGTGCGAAAAAGATAGCGACATACATTGATTGAAACGATAATTTTTGTTGGTTCACTGTAAACTTCCTTCCTAACAGACAGAGAGCCGACCGAATCAGTCAGCTCTCACGGATTATTATTTAGCGAGCTCATAAATCGCTTCCGCATAGATGGCGGCGGCGCGAAGTAAATCTTCAATTTCCATGTATTCATCGACTTGGTGCGCGACATCTTTCGCTCCTGGGAACAATGCGCCGAAGGCCACACCAGCCTCGAGCGAACGGGCATACGTTCCTCCGCCGATGGCCATCAAGTGTGCCGATTCGCCGGTTTGACGCTCATACACATCCGCCAACGTTTTCACGAGCGGATGGTCTTCGGCCACGTGGTGCGGCGGCATGTGGTGACGCGTCGACAGTTCGAACCCGAACGACAAGGCGATCTCTTTCAAGTTTTGCAATCGTTCTTCAAACTTCGCGGTATACGGATAACGGATATTGACCGTCGCCGTCCGCTCTTCGCCCTGATAGCGGAACACGCCACCGTTAATCGTCAAGTCACCGGTCTCGTCGGTCGCTTCGATGCCGAGCGAAATCCCGCGTGAGTCAGCAAAGACGTGGCGGATGAACTCGATGTAGCGCTCCCCTTGAATATCGAGTGGAAGCGTCAGTAGGAACCCGGCAAGTACGTAGGCCGCGTTCACACCATTATCCGGCTCCATCGCATGGGCGGCGACACCTTTCATCGTGAACGTATACGTCCCCGCGTCCCATGTGCACGTCCCGTCGGCCTCATATTTCGCAAGGTAGGCCTCAAATTTTTCTTCGAGCACATCTTCTGTCTCGAGTACCGCGGTCGCGAAATCTGGGACCATGTTCGGACGTTCTCCGCTCACGAACGAGACCAAGTGATGTTTCGAGCCGGGTACGCGCTGAATTGGGAGTTGCTTCAAGACACCGTCATACAAACCTTTTTCCGCGTTAATAATCGGGAAATCAGCATCCGGTGCGAAACCGTATGTCGGCATCGCTTCCTGCTTAAAATATTCACGGACACAGCGCCATTCGCTCTCCTCGTCACAACCGGCGATGAGTCGGACACGTTTCGATAGCGGCAACCCGAGTTCTTTCACGATGCGCAACCCGTAATAAGCAGCCATCGTCGGACCCTTATCGTCATTGCTGCCGCGGGCGTACAGTTTCCCGTCCGCGACCGTCGGATTGAACGCCCCATACGTCCATCCGTCTCCGGCCGGCACCACGTCTAAGTGGCAGAGGATCCCAACGATTTCTTCGCCTGACCCGTACTCCAAATGGCCAGCGTAACCGCCGACATCTTTCGTCACGAATCCGTCACGCTCTCCTAACGCAAACATATAATCGAGGGCACGGCGGACTTCAGGACCAAACGGCTCGTTCGGTCCGGCCTTGTCTTCATCGAGGACGCTCGGGATTTGTAACAACCCTTTTAAATCTTCTAAAAACGCGTCTGTTCGTGCGTCGACTTCTTGTCTCCAATTCATCTCAATCTCCCCTTTGCGAATGTTCTCTCCCTTATTAGTATATCCAAATGTTAGAAAGACGAACATTCATTTCGAAATTATTTTTTCGTTCGTCTTTTAGAAGTTTTATTATCCATTTACACGATGTTCATTCGATATTTACGTTCATAACATGTTCTTTACATTTCGATTGTTCGTTCTTTTCACTTGCAATTCTATTTGAGAGCGGTATACTAAAGGTGTAATTTTAGAAAATAACAATTTCATATTTCATTTGTCGTCCGTAGGTTTTGTCTTTCATCATTCTACGCATTGGGAGGTCATCCAATGAAAGGTTCAACAGATCGTATGCTAACCCGCATCAAGTCCATTTATTTGTTCATTAACGAAAGGGAATGCGTCACCACTTCAGAACTAGTAGAGGAGTTTGGGATCACGTCACGCACCGTACAACGTGATTTAAACGTTCTTGAATACAACAATCTGGTTGAAAGTCCGAGTCGGGGCACGTGGACGTCATCAAAACGTTCACTCAAGACGGCAAATTGAATAACAAGTTACAAGGGATTCCGCACGCGGGTCCCTTTTTTTGCACAAAAAAGTACGTGCCGATTGACACGTACTTCCGAATCATATGAGGAACAAGTCGACTTCCGGTGCTGTCAACTCACGGTATGCACCAGGTTCAAGCGTCGGATCGAGTTCGAGGCCACCGATTTGGACGCGCTCGAGCCGTTCCACATGTTTTCCGACCGCGGCGACCATCCGTTTCACTTGATGATACTTCCCTTCCGAGAGCGTCAAGCGAATCGTCGAGCGGCGCCCGGACTTGCTGAGCAGTTCAAGTCGTGCCGGTTTCGTCGTGTAGCCGTCCTCGAGTTCGACGCCTTCGGCGAAGCGACGGACATCATCTGCCGTCATCTCCCCATCGACTTCGGCGATGTACACTTTGTCGACGTGTTTACGAGGTGACATGAGCGCGTGATTGAACGCCCCATCGTTCGTCAATAGCAACAGGCCGGTCGTATCTTTGTCGAGGCGTCCGACCGGGAACAAATCGTAATGGGCATAGGCCGGGTCGATTAAATCGACGACCGTCGACTCGACTTTGTCCTCGGTCGCACTGATGACACCAGCCGGCTTGTTCATCATCAAATAGACGAACGGTTTGTACTCGACGACTTCCCCGTGCACGGTCACACGTTCCGCCTCTAAGTTGATTTGTCGTTTCGCATCTTTGACGGGCTGGTCATCGATCCGGACGGCCCCTTGTTTCAATAAAATCTTGACGTCTTTACGCGAACCATATCCCATGTTCGCCAATAATTTATCAATTCGCATTATGCTTTCCTCCGATATTGGAATCGTTTCCCTAGTAGTTTTCCGGCCAAGTGACTTCTCCAACCGAGATAGCCGTATACGACGAGGCCGATTCCGAAACCGACGACCGTAGCCAATATATCGTTCCCCCAGCTCGGCTCATCTCGGAGCGTGACGAACAACGAGCCGTATACCGCGATAAACATCGCCCCACCCATGGCAAACATGAGCATCGTCCGACGCAACAATTGCTTATACGGGAACTGGAGCGTCCGTTGAATTTTCCACACCATGAGGATGATCGCGACAATATAGCCGGCGATCGTCGCGTAACCGGCGCCGATGCCGCCGAGCGCATAGACGAACGGTACGTTGAGTGCAGCTTTCGTCAATAGTCCCATCGCCGTCGCGAAAATCGTGAAGTACTGACGATTGATCCCTTGCAGGATGGCCGCTGCCACCGAGTAATAGGCCAGGAAGAACGCACTCGGCGCATAGTGGAGCAAGTAGACCCACCCTTCCCGGTCACCCGGGAACAGTGTCCCGAACAACGGCTCGGAAAGGGCGACCAACCCGATGACGGCCGGGATGGTGACAAAGAACGACACTTGGAAGATGTGGTTCACTTGATTACGGACTTTATTCATGTCACCGTGCGTGAACGATTTCGTGACGAGCGGAATCGTCGCCATCGACACACTTGCCGCGATCGAGACCGGAATCAAGACGATCTTATGGGCGTTCCCGGTCAAGAATCCAAAAGCGGACGTCGCTTCAGCGACTGACTTGCCCGAGTTGAGCAACGTGTTGACCATCGTCAACTGGTCGACGAACTGATAGAGCGGCGTCGACAAGCCGACCATGACGATCGGGATCGAGTAACTGAGCAACTCGAGCAAGAGCGATTTCATCGAACGGACTGGCGTACCGGCCGGATTATCCGTCTGACGATGGATGTCTTTCCGTTTGCGCCAATACATGGCGAGCACGACGATACTTCCGATCGCCCCGATAAAGGCGCTGAACGTCGCGATCGTCACGGCGAGTACTTTCAACCCGTTCAACTCGGTCGTCGCCACGGCAGCGGTCCCACCGAGCGAGTCGGCGAGCGGACGAATGAGTGCCGAGTCCGAGAAGACGAACAAGACGAGCATCGTTCCGCTGAGCAGGAACATGATGCGGACGATCTGTTCGATGACTTGCGAGATGGCCGTCGGGGCCATGTCCTGATGTCCTTGGAAATAGCCGCGCACCATGCTCATCGCTGGGATGAGCAGGAGTGCGAAACTGACGCTACGCGTGACGAGCGTCAACGAGTCGATATATTGCTGATTGTTCTCCGAGTTGCGGACCATGAGTTCTGATAACCACGGTGCTGAGAAAAACAGTAATAAAAAAGCGACGACTCCGGTCACGAGCATCAGCTTCATCCCTTGACGGAACAAGCGCTGACTCGTGCCATATTCACCGAGCGCGTTATACTTGGCGATAAATTTTGAGACGGCGACAGGAATCCCCGCCGTCGAAATGGCGATCATGAGCGCATAATAGGTGTAGGCCGCCTGATAGAGCGTGACGCCGGCAATCCCGACCATCGCTTGGAAGGGAAACGTATAGAGCAGTCCGAGCGCACGCGAGATCAAATTTCCGGCTGATAAGAGCAGCGTGCCTTTGACGAAGGACTCCCGTCCTGAATCTTGTTTGACGCTTGATGACATGAGATACCTCCATCTATTCTTTCACAACTAATGTACCTAGTTTTACAAAACAACCGTTTCTCATTATACTCTTACTGTTGCAGATAATAAAGTTACGAACCGTTAAAGTTTAGATTGAGAAGAGAAACGAGGGATACCATGATGAAAGATGTCATCGTCATCGGAGGAGGCCCAAGTGGCCTGATGGCGACCTACGCCGCCGCCAAAGCCGGAGCGAACACGCTCCTGATTGATAAAGGTTCGAAGCTCGGACGCAAGCTCGCCATTTCTGGCGGCGGGCGCTGTAACGTCACGAACCGCAAGCCCGTCGACGAACTGATTCAGTTCATTCCGGGGAACGGACGCTTCTTATATAGCGCCCTCGCCCAGTTCGACAACCAGTCGATTATCGACTTGTTCACCGGGTTCGGCATTCCATTAAAAGAAGAAGACAACGGCCGGATGTTCCCAGTGACGGACAAAGCGCAAGATGTCGTCAACACGCTCCTCGGCGCCATCGACGCACTCGGTGTCGAGATTCGCAAAAACGCGAAAGTGAAGACGCTCCATTTTAATGAAGCAAACGAGTTTGAAGCGGTCGAACTGGAGGACGGCGAACGCATCGAGGCAGGCGCCTGTGTCATCGCTGTCGGCGGACAATCTGTCCCCCACACCGGCTCGACCGGCGACGGATATCCGTGGGCCGAGAAAGCCGGGCACACGATCACGGAACTGTTCCCGACCGAGGTGCCGATTTTGTTGAACGATGCCTTTATCGGCACGAAACAGCTTCAAGGGCTGTCGCTCCGGGACGTCGCCCTCACCGTCCACGGCAAAAAAGGCAAACCGATCAAGACACACCGTGGCGATATGATATTCACGCACTTCGGCATCTCGGGCCCGATCGCCCTCCGGTGCAGCCAATATACGATTAAAGAGCGCAAACGCAGTAAAGAGCGCGTCGTCGCCCTCTCGCTCGACTTGTTCCCGGACATGGCACGTGACGAGCTGTATCAAGAGCTCTGGAACCAAGTCCAAGAACAACCGAAACGGGCCGTCAAGAACGTATGGAAAGGGTTTATCCCGGAACGGATGCTCGACCTGTTGTTGGCCGACCTCGCTTTCGGTGAAGAAGACGCGAGTCAGTTGAAGAAGCAATCGGTCATCGATTTTGCGACACGACTGAAGACGTTTGAGCTACATGCGACCGGGACGCTCGATTTCGATAAGGCGTTCGTCACGGGCGGCGGCGTCTCTGTCAAAGAGATCGCCCCGCAGACGATGATGTCGAAGAAAGCGGACGGCCTGTTCTTCGCCGGCGAGGTGCTCGACATTCACGGCTATACAGGTGGTTATAACATCACGGCTGCCTTCACGACCGGGCATTGTGCCGGGTCGCACGCCGCAGAATTTGCTGTACGTACAACCGTATAAGAAAGAGAGCCTATCGCGCGCGATAGGCTCTCTTTTTGGTGTCACTGTTTCGCTTCAAGTTGGCGTCGCACTTCCGCCTCGAGCTCTGGCTCGGGTGGCAACCAGCCTTCCGGCTTCATGACCTTATTGTCTGACGCGCGCAGGATCGGCTTACCATCCGGACCGAGCTTCGCCATATTGGCGCGCTGCACGATCTCGAACAACGGCACCGGGTCGAGCCCGAGCTCGACGAAACTGCCCATCACGAAATAGAGGGCGTCCGTGAGCGCATCACCTTGTCCGACGAGTCGCTCGACGTCATTTGTCGGTGGGGCGTCCTGGAGCGATTTCTGAACCGCCTGTTCGAATCCTTGTTGGAACGTGGCGACGGCTTGCAGGAACTCTTCCTCGTTCCGTGCCGATTGATGTAAAAATTCGACGACGGCCTCTTCTGCCGTCCAGACCGAACGTTTGACGGCCCGCTCTAACTCGAGCGGCTGTGGTGCACTTGCTTCCGGGTGCCCGAACGTCTCATGGAATTGGCGAACTTCTTCATAGAAATAGCGTTTGCTCATATGATCCTCTCCTATCAGTCGACCGAGACGAAGTCGTCAAGGTCGAACACATCTGGTCGCACGATGGCGAAAATTTCATTGTCTTGTAAAAACATACCGGTCGACCCGTACACACGAGGAGTGACCATCTGTCCGTTCATCGTCCCTTCATCCGGGTTGATCGTGTAGAGGACGAGTTCTTCTGAATCGAGGACGTAAATGCGTCCCTGGCGTTCGACGAGGCCGACACCGCGGAAGTTCTCGAACTTCTGTTGAATCGAGGCGCTCATCCCTTCGGTCGTGAGCGGTTTTCTCGACTCGATGGCCCACTCCGTCTCAGGCGCTGGCGTTTCTTCGGCGTCTGCCTCATCAGCCGTGGTCGCCGTATCGGCGTCTGAATCCACTTCGGTCGTCGCATCCGTCTCGGTCGCATCGGCTGTTTCTTCTGTCTCTGGCTTCGCTTCAGCGTCGGTGGCCGTCTCATCCTCGAGCGTCCGTTCTTGGACGTATAACAGTTCCACATCCGGCGTGTCCGCCAAACGGCTCATGATGATCAGTCGTTTCGTCTCCTCGTCATAACCGAGGCCGAACAATCGGTCTGTCGAGGCGATTCCTTTAATCAATTTGCGTCGTTGTTCCGTCCACCGGCCTTCTTCACGCTCGATTGTCACGAGAACCCCATTCGCCGTGACGGCATAAATCTTGTCCTCGGAAATCATGCGCACACCGATGAACTCGCCGAACCGGTAGGGCTGTCCTTCGTTGCTGAGGATGAGTGACGCGTTCACGCGATTGGCGTTCCCGCTCACTTCGAAAAATTCTTTATTTTTCGTCAAGACGAGATATGACCCGATCGTGTCACTATAGTACACTTCGTCGAGCTGTTGAATCTGTTCGAGGGCATCGGTCGTATCGATATCCTCCTCGTCCGGCGAGGCCTCGACGGGAGGTACAGATGTCGCTTGGTGACTCGTTTGAATCTCTATTTTTTCAAACGTCGAGGCGATTTGGCTTTGAATATCCTCGTCCGAAAAGACGAACACATAGCACAAAATCACACCGACGACGACGGCAAACAGCGTCGTATATAGTACGTAAGAACGTTTCATGGACGTTTCGTCCCCTTTACATGCAGTATCGCCCTTTAGTGTAACAAACCCGCCCCGAAAAGAAAACGACATCATACAAAAGAAAGGAACGTGTGACAATGTCACACATTCCTTTGCTTATCCAACGACGATATTGACGAGCTTACCTGGAACGACGATCACTTTGCGGACCGTCTTCCCTTCCGTGAACTCTTGAACACGTTCGTTCGCGAGCGCATCGGCCTCGAGCGCTTCTTTCGAAGCGTCGCGGGCCACGTGCATCTTCGCACGAAGTTTGCCGTTCACTTGGATGACGACTTCAATCGTGTCGCTGACGAGTTTCGACTCATCAAACTTCGGCCATGCCGCATACGTCAAGTCTTCCGTCATGCCGAGACGCTCCCACAACTCTTCGGCCAAGTGTGGCGCGACCGGGGCGAGCATCTTAACGAAGTTGACCATTTCTTGTTTCGGCAGCGTGTCTTGTTTATACGCTTCGTTGATGAAGACCATGAGTTGCGAAATCGCCGTGTTGAAACGGAGCGCCTCATAATCTTCTGTCACTTTCTTCACCGTCTGATGGTACGTCCGTTCGAAGTCGGCAGTCGGTGCGACGTCTTGAAGCTCTGTCTGATCGAACAAACGCCAGACACGGTCAAGGAAGCGACGAGCGCCGTCGAGACCGTTCGTCGACCAAGCGATGGCCGCATCGAGTGGTCCCATGAACATCTCGTAAAGACGAAGCGTGTCGGCTCCGTGCGATTTGATGATGTCATCCGGGTTGACGACGTTACCTTTCGATTTCGACATCTTCTCGTTGTTCTCACCAAGGATCATCCCTTGGTTATAGAGTTTTTGGAACGGCTCTTTCGTCGGGACGATGCCGATATCGTAGAGCACTTTGTGCCAGAAACGAGCGTAGAGCAAGTGTAGGACCGCGTGCTCCGTACCACCGATATACAAATCGACCGGAAGCCAACGCTTCAACTTCTCTGGGTCCGCGATCATGTCTTCATTGTGCGGATCGATGAAGCGAATGTAGTACCAGCAGCTGCCGGCCCATTGTGGCATCGTGTTCGTCTCGCGACGACCCTTCTCACCCGTCACTGGATCCGTGTACGTCAACCACTCGTCCGCGTTCGCAAGCGGCGATTCACCCGTACCCGACGGTTTGATTTCATCGATAATCGGGAGTTCGAGCGGGAGGTCTTCGACCGGGACCGTCTTGAGCGTGCCATCTTCCATATGAACGATTGGAATCGGCTCGCCCCAATAGCGCTGACGGCTGAACAACCAGTCGCGGAGACGATACGTCGTCTTCGCACGGCCAGTGCCGGCAAGTTCAAGCTCTTCGATGATCTTGGCGATCGCGTCGGCTTTATTGAGACCGTCCAAGCTACCTGAGTTGACGTGGACGCCATCCTCGACGTAAGCCGCCTCATCCAAGTTGCCGCCGGTGACGACTTCACGGATTGGAAGGTCAAACGTCTTCGCGAACTCATAGTCGCGCTCATCATGTCCAGGAACGGCCATGACCGCACCTGTACCATACGTTGACAACACGTAGTCAGCAATCCAGATTGGAAGCTTCTCACCATTGACCGGGTTGATCGCGTAAGCGCCAGTAAACACGCCTGTTTTCTCTTTAGCAAGATCGGTCCGTTCGAGATCTGTCTTTTTCGAGACTTCTTCGACGTACGCCTCGATGGCGACGGTTTGTTCCGGTGTCGCGATTGTTTTCACGAACGGGTGCTCCGGTGCGAGCGTGACGTATGTCGCGCCGTAAAGTGTGTCCGGACGTGTCGTGAACACCGTCACGACTTTTTCGTGACCGTCGACTTTGAAATCGACTTCGGCCCCGACCGACTTGCCGATCCAGTTGCGTTGCATCTCTTTGACGCTGTCTGGCCAGTCAAGCCCTTCTAAATCATCGAGCAACCGCTCTGCGTATTCCGTGATGCGGAGCACCCACTGCTTCATCGGCACACGGTAAACCGGATGGCTGCCGCGCTCTGACAAGCCGTCGATGACTTCTTCGTTGGCGAGTACCGTCCCGAGGGCCGGGCACCAGTTGACGGCGACTTCGTCGACGTAGGCGAGTCCGCGGTCATGGAGCTGTGTGAAAATCCATTGCGTCCACTTGTAGTATTTCGGGTCGGTCGTGCTGATTTCACGATCCCAATCGTATGAGAAACCGAGCTCTTTCAACTGGCGTCGGAATGTGCCGATGTTGCGCTCTGTGAACTCGCGCGGGTCATTCCCTGTGTCGAGGGCATATTGCTCGGCCGGAAGACCGAACGCGTCCCACCCCATTGGATGGAGGACGTTGAAGCCTTGCATCCGTTTCATGCGGGCGATGATGTCCGTCGCCGTGTAACCTTCCGGGTGACCGACGTGAAGGCCGGCTCCTGATGGATATGGGAACATGTCAAGGACGTAGAAACACTCCTTGTCCGGGTCTTCTGTCGTCCGGAACGCATCTTTCTCGTCCCAACGCTTTTGCCATTTCGGCTCGATGTCTTGATGTTTAAAATAATCCAAAATTCATCCTCCTCTGCATAATAAAAAGCCTTCCGCCCCGGTAATGGGACGAAAGGCTTGAAAGCTTTCCGCGGTACCACCCATGTTGCATTTCTGCCACTTGAGACGCCGGTAACGAGGCGTAACTCCGGTTCACCCTACTGTTCGTTCAGGCGAACTGCTCCAAGGCGAGTTCTCGCAGTCCATATACCGGTTCACACCACCCACCGGCTCTCTACAAATACAGACGTCACGATACTATTCCTCTTCTACGCATGTGTATGATCTCACTCGTTCATTTTAGCCCAATCTGTTTTAGAGCGTCAACTTGATTTTTCAGGCACTCGGATGTCTTTCATGAAAATGAAGAACGCGAGCGCGATGGCCGTGAGCAAGAATAGCATTGTGAAGACGGCACCGATGCCGAATACGTCATAGACGAGGCCCGATAAGGTCGGGCCAATCATCCGACCGACCGAGGCCGCGATATTGACGAGCCCTTGGAACTGTCCTGCTTTCCCCGGCGGTGCGAGTTTCGCGGCAATCGTCGGAACGGCCGGCCAAATGAACATCTCCCCGATCGTCATGACGACCATCGCGACCATGAACATCGCAAAGCCCCCCGCGAACGGAACGACCGCGAAGGCGGCGAGGAAAATAACGGCGCCAACGATGAGTTGCTTCTTCAAATCGTCTTCAAAGTAACGAAGGGCCCGGTTGAGGAGCGGTTGAGCGAACACGATCAAGGCGCCGTTCACCGTCCAAAGGAGCGAATACTGGCTGATTGTCACGCCGAGGTCTTTCGAATGGACAGCGATCGTGCCTTGCCACTGCACGTAAACGAACCAAAGGGCCGCGTAACCGATGGCGACGAACCACATCGATTTCATCGTCGCGCCGGACAACGTCGTCGCCGCAGCCTCAAGCTGCGATTGGACGACCGGACGGGCCGGGTCTTTCAAATAACGGAGCCCGACCAAGAGGACGACGACGAACAAGACCGATAAGAAGAAGTTCGCGTAAAAGATCCACTCGATGTCGATGCGCGCGATTTGCCCGCTCATCGCTGTCCCGAGGGCGACCCCGACGTTTTGGGCGACATAAATCGCGTTGAACGATCGTCGCCCCCCTTCCGGCCAAATCAAGCCAGCAAAAGCGTATACTGTCGGGAAGACGAGGCCACCCGAAAACCCAATCAATCCAAGCCAGCCCAAGTAACCGAGGAATGTGGCATGAAACAACAAGAAGCCGAGCGAGCTCGCGAGCAACAGCCCGACCGAGAGGATGAGCGTCCGTTTCCCGCCGATCCGGTCAAACAGCGTGCCCCCGATATAGTTCCCAGCGATGGCGAGCGCCGAGTTGACGAGGAGGGCAATCCCTGCGAGCGTCATCGATTCGCCTAAATATCCATTTATATAGAGCGTGTTAAATGGCCATAAAAAAGACGCCGCCGTTGTATTGAGCGCCATCGCAATGACCAAAATCCATACCGAAATCGGCATTTTATTGTTCATACCAGTTACTCCTTTCATTCCCGTTTAACGATAAAAATTCGGCACGACGGCCGAATCAAGAATAAGTCCTTCTCCAAGCTAACGGAACGCCCCATAACTGTCAAGAAAAATTACTTATTATGAAGTAAACACGAGGAGGTCTTGTGATAGCATGAGCAAAGAAGGAGAGGATATTCATGCAACATCCATTTGGTGATGCCAGATACCACAAATTAAATGAAGCATATCGCCGTGAGTTCGGCGGGAAAGTATTCAAGGTACCGCTCGACGGCGGTTTCACTTGTCCGAACCGGGACGGGCTCGTCTCGAAGGGCGGCTGTACGTTCTGTTCGGACGACGGCAGCGGTGACTTTGCCGGCAACGCCTGCGATCCGATCCCGGTCCAATTTGCCGAAGTGAAGGCACGGTTGCATCGGAAGTGGAAAGAAGCCCGCTACATCGCTTACTTCCAAGCGTTCAGCAACACGTATGCCCCCGTCGCCCGGCTCCGGGAATTGTTCGAGCCTGCCCTTAAAGAGGAAGGTGTCGTCGGTCTATCGATCGCGACCCGACCAGACTGTCTGCCGGACGACGTCGTCGACTATCTCGCCGAGTTGAATGAGCGGACGTCCCTCACGATCGAACTCGGCCTACAGACGATTCACGATGTGACAGCGAAAAAAATCAATCGTGGCCATGACTACAAGACGTTCCTCGAAGGTCTCGCCAAGCTCCGCCGACGCAATATAAACGTGGTTGTCCATATCATTAACGGTCTCCCTGGCGAGACGACAGAGATGATGCTCGACACGGCGCGAGAAGTTGCTAAAATGGACATACAAGGAATCAAGATCCATTTGCTCCACGTCTTGAAGCACACGCCGCTCGCCCGTCAGTACGAAAAAGGATTGCTCGAGCTCATGGACGAGACGACTTACGTCTCCCTCGTCTGCGACCAGCTTGAGACGTTACCGCCCGAGATCGTCATCCATCGGTTGACCGGTGACGGGCCACCGGATCTGTTGATCGGTCCGACGTGGAGCCGGCACAAGATGGCCGTCTTGAACGCCATCGATGCCGAACTGGTGCGTCGTGATTCCTTCCAAGGAAAAAAGAAGGATGAGAGCCATGGGATTAATGAGAGTCTTACCGTTCGCGAAGTACCTACTCCGTGAACACGTCACACCTGGTGCCGTCGCCATCGATATGACGGCCGGCAACGGGCACGATACATTGTTTTTAGCCGAACTCGTCGAGGCGACGGGACACGTCTACGCGTTTGATGTCCAAGCAGCGGCGGTCGAGGCGACACGCATTCGCATCGAGGAAGCAGCATTGACGGACCGCGTCACTGTCATCCACGACAGCCACGACACCGTCCGAGAAATTGTAGCGGACGAGACACGCCCGATCACAGCCGCCGTGTTCAACCTCGGTTATTTACCGGGAAGCGACAAGTCGGTCACGACGACGGGCAATACGACCATCGACGCCCTCGAGCAACTGCTCGACGTCATGGCCGTCGGTGGTGTCATCGTCGTCGTCATCTATCATGGCCATGATAGCGGCAAAATCGAGCGCGACGAGGTGCTCGCCTACGTCGAGGCACTCGATCAAAAGCGGGCCGGCGTCCTCCGTTACGGCTTCATCAATCAAATCAATCATCCCCCGTTTATCGTGGCGATTGAAAAACGTGCATGAAAACAGGCGACTCGAGCGAGTCGCCTGTTTTGTCATTCTCGAATCAATTCATAAAACGTGATGAGCGTCTCCGCGAACTTCGTGTTCAGTCGTTCATAGCCGAAATGCGGGAAGCCTTCGAGCCGGCGGATGTACACTTGATCGCCGCCGATTTTTCGACAGACGTTGAGCGTCAGTTTCACATCGGCGAAGCGGTCGTCCGGCGCATAGAAGCAAGCGAGTGGAAGGCGCGGCAAATGTTTCTTCTCTTCTTGATGCTCGACGATCTCTTCCTCGATTTCCCGGTATTGCCCGTACGTGATCTCACCGAAGCGGGACGACTCTTCGCCTGCACCCATGAACGTCATCATGCCGAGCGGCAAATCCGGACGGAAACGGTCGACCGCACTCGCGACGACTTGTTTCAATCCGCCGATTTGGCGGGACGGATGCCAATCGAACAAGGGTGAGATATACGTCAAACTGCCGAGCGGCACATCGTATTCCTGGAGCAATCGGTTCGTTAACAATGCCCCGAGACTGAAGGCGATGACGTGAATCGGCAGTTTGTACTGGCTCGCCTCGCGTAGCGTGTTCTTGATTAACAGCTTATGGTCTTCCGCGGTCAAACCGACCGTCTGTCCGGTCACGACGAGAACTTCATATTCGTCACGTAACCGTCCTAAAAACGCCTCGCTCAAGCGCGACGTGAACTGGAGCGGATAGACGATCACGATGACCCCTTTTCGTGATTCTTCTTCGTATGTCATACTGTCACCTCATTTTATTATGTCCATGTTTTTATACTAACAAAAAACATCAGCCGAGACTGATGTTTGTCAGAAAATCCGTCTAGGGTCTTAGCTCGGGTCATAGCGCAAATGAATCAGTTCCATCGGTTGGTCG
The DNA here is from genome assembly GCF_018618085.1 of Exiguobacterium sp. s141. Taxonomy (NCBI): domain Bacteria; kingdom Bacillati; phylum Bacillota; class Bacilli; order Caryophanales; genus Exiguobacterium; species Exiguobacterium sp. s141. The sequence goes on from NZ_JACSLJ010000001.1 coordinate 520,417, forward strand.
TACACTTCCTCTTGAATCCGATTCAATTCGATGAACGCCTCATGGTTCAAAAAGGCGATCGCCTGCTCGTTCGAACTCTCGACGTACAGTTCGATCGGTTGAACTTTACGTTCGCGCAGATGAGACAATAAGGCCGTTCCGAGACCTTGTCGGTGATGGGTCGGATGAAGATAGAGTCGGAGCACTTCCCACGTATCCCCGCGGTCGATCGCATGATAGAACCCGATGACGTCGCCTTCGGCTTCACCGACAATGAACAACTGCTCTTTCGCCTCCTCGCTTGAACTGATGGCGCGGACGATCTCTTCTTGCTGATAAGCCCGTTCCATTACTTTTGAACGAACCTCGTCTTGTTCACTGACCGTTGCGAGCGCAATATCGCGGATGGTGGCGGCATCTTCTGGTACGGCTTCCCTGATCTTCATAACGGCATCCCCCTTTTGGCCAATCTAGTAGTATCATTCCCCATCAGCAAAAAAATATCCTGCCCGCTCATTACTTTTTGATGTCGAAATGAAGGAAGACGTTATTTTCCATTTTGACTCGGGTATAAGAGTATCAATGCCAACTTACAAAAAGGAGTGTTACTATGGAACCGAAACTACAACATGATCCAAAACTAGAGCAAGCCAACAATCCAAATCGTCAGTTTGACCAAGCAAATGCAGGTGGCCCTAAAATCACCGTCGTGACCGGGATGCTCCTCGGCGCCCTCGTCGGCGGTCTGCTCGCCTTACTTAGCACGTCGAACCGTGAGAACACGAAACAATCGTTCTCGAGCGCGAAATCGTCGGTCGGCGGTCTCGTCGATACAGTCAAACAAGACCCAGCCGGAAAGGCCTCACAAGTCATCGACCAAGTGAAATCGGCTTCTGGAATCATCCAAGAAGTTGCCACTGACGTTCAAAACGTATACGAGAAAGTCGCTGGTGAAGTCGACACGGTCAAAGAAGACGTGAACAAAGTCGTCGGCACTGCGCAAGAAGCGAAGTCAGATCTTCAATCGATCGGCGAGAAAGTCGTCGATGCGAAAGATACGGCGCTCGGGCAAGAAACTTCATCCGACACGTCATCAAGCAATAACGAATCATCGAATGACAACAAAACACAAGCCTAACAAAAAAAACGACCTTTCGCTGAGAAAGGTCGTTTTTACTGTCTTATGCGAAGCGTTTCGCGCCTTCTTCAAGCACTGCCGCTTTATCCGTTTGCTCCCATGGGAGTTCAACGTCTGTACGACCGAAGTGGCCGTAAGCTGCTGTCTGCTTGTAGATTGGACGGCGAAGGTCGAGCATCTTGATGATGCCGGCCGGACGGAGGTCGAAGTTCTCGCGAACGAGTTCGACGAGCTCAGTCTCGCTCAATTTGCCTGTGCCGAACGTGTCGACTGCGATCGATACCGGGTGGGCAACGCCAATCGCGTAAGCAAGTTGAACTTCTGCTTTGTCAGCAAGTCCCGCTGCAACGAGGTTTTTCGCTACGTAACGAGCCGCGTACGCCGCTGAACGGTCAACTTTGGTTGGGTCTTTACCTGAGAACGCGCCGCCGCCGTGGCGAGCGTAACCACCGTACGTATCGACGATGATTTTACGTCCTGTAAGGCCTGCATCCCCTTGTGGTCCACCGATGACGAAACGGCCAGTCGGGTTGATGAAGTATTTTGTATCCGCGTCGATGAGTTCAGACGGGATGACCGCGTCGATGACGTGCTCTTTCAAATCAGCTTGGATTTGTTCGAGTGTGATGTCTTCGGCGTGTTGCGTCGAGATGACGATTGTGTCGATGCGAACTGGGTTGTTCGCTTCGTCGTATTCGACCGTCACTTGTGTCTTACCATCAGGACGAAGGTAAGCGAGCGTGCCGTTCTTACGAACTTCTGCCAAACGACGTGACAATTTGTGCGCGAGTGAAATCGGGAGCGGCATGAGTTCTGGTGTCTCTTTTGTTGCGTAACCGAACATGAGACCTTGGTCACCAGCGCCGATCGCATCGATTTCTTCTTCAGTCATTTGTCCTTCACGAGCTTCAAGCGCTTGGTCGACACCTTGGGCGATGTCTACCGATTGCTCATCAATCGATGTGAGGACAGCACAAGTCTCTGCATCAAAACCATATTTTGCACGTGTGTAGCCGATCTCACGAACTGTTTCACGAACAACTTTCGGGATATCCACGTAAGTTGATGTTGTGATCTCACCTGCTACGAGCACGAGACCTGTCGTGACAGATGTCTCAGCCGCAACGCGGGCGTTTGGATCTTCAGATAAAATCGCATCCAAAATCGCATCTGAGATTTGGTCACAAATTTTATCCGGATGTCCTTCCGTGACGGACTCCGAAGTGAAAAGTCGACGGTTCAAGTTTGCCATTTCGAAAAACCTCCTATAATAAGGGTGATGTGTGGACGGTACTCGTTCCCCTTACGCGTTGCTTTGGGACGGTAATGAAAAAAACCTTTCGCCATGTTCAATGGGAAAGGTTGAATCGTTCTTCCTTACCCTCTTATCGTTCGAAGCTTGCGCTTCGCTTCAGGATAGCACCTTTTCCGAATAACAATGACAAATCGGACGGTTGCTGGGCTTCGTAGGGCCTTGTTCCCTCCACCGCTCAGAATAAGAGTATCCGTTACGAAGACCATCATATAAATGACACCCCGTTCTGTCAAGCGTATCGACTGAATTCGTAAAACTTTTCACGAACTCGCAATAGTTATGTTTGTGAAATATCAAACATTTTTTTGTCGGTTTTCGATTTTGTACTATGACCTGGTACAGAATATGTTAGAATGACAGTGTAAGAAAGCGCTTACTTTAAAGGGTAAAAAGGCTTGTTTTTGATTAGTATGTCACATATAATAAAAACGTCATACTAATAAAACGCGGAAGTATGCGGATTTCATCCACATCTATTTAGGGGAAAGGTGGGATTCAGGATGGCGACAACGCTCCTGAAAATCGAAGAATTAATTAAAGGTGCCGACATGATGCGGAACTTAACGGTTCCAGAATTGGTGGAAGAAGCCATTCGCAACGGGGAAGGCGTACTGACGAAAGACGGGGCTTTATCGGTCAGTACAGGTAAATTCACAGGACGGTCACCGAAAGACAAATTCGTCGTGCAAGATGAAGTCAGCAATCATTTAGTAGACTGGGGTCCGGTCAACCAACCGATCGCAGAAGAGAAGTTCACGGCACTGCTCAATAAAGTGCTCACGCATCTCGAGACGAAAGACAAGCTCTATTATCTCGAGGCGTCTGCCGGGGCTGACGAGCATTATACGCTTCCAGTGCGGGCCATCACAGAATACGCGTGGCACAACTTGTTCGCGAAACAGTTGTTCTTGCGCGAATGGCCGACACAAGGTGCCTTTGATCCGTTCACGGTCATCTATGCACCGAGCTATAAGGCCGATCCGGAAGTCGACGGGACGAACTCCGAAACGTTCATTCTCGTCTCATTCGCCAAACGGACCATTCTGATCGGGGGAACAGAATACGGCGGCGAAATTAAAAAATCGATTTTCTCAGTCATGAACTTCCTGTTACCGGAACAGCACGTCTTGTCGATGCATTGCTCGGCGAACGTATCGGATGCCGGCGAGACGGCTCTCTTCTTCGGGCTATCAGGTACCGGAAAGACGACGCTATCGGCCGACACAGAACGTCATTTAATCGGGGACGACGAGCATGGTTGGTCTCCTGACGGCGTCTTCAACATTGAAGGCGGTTGCTACGCGAAGACGATCAACTTGTCGCGTGAGAACGAACCTCAAATCTACGATGCTATTCGATTTGGCTCGTTGATTGAGAACGTCGTCTTGGACGAGGAACGGGCGCCAGACTACAAGAACATCTCACTCACTGAGAACACACGGGCAGCCTACCCGATTCAATTTATCGATAACGCGATGCTTCCGTCACGAGCCGGGCATCCGAACACGATCGTCTTCTTGACGGCCGACGCGTACGGCGTCCTGCCTCCAATCAGCAAATTGACGAAGGAACAGGCGATGTATCACTTCTTGTCAGGCTATACGTCGAAGCTAGCCGGCACGGAGCGCGGCGTGACGGAGCCGCAGGCGACCTTCTCGACATGTTTCGGGTCACCGTTCTTGCCGCTCGCACCGGAACGCTACGCCGACATGCTCGGCACGTTGATCGAGAAACATGACGTCGACGTCTATCTCGTCAATACCGGTTGGACCGGCGGAGCTTACGGCGAAGGATCGCGGATGAAGCTCGCCTATACACGGGCGATGGTGAACGCGGCCGTCAACGGGAAACTCCGTGACGTCGAGACGACGCGCCATGACATCTTCAACGTCGAGATTCCACGCCACATCGACGGGGTGCCAGACGACGTGCTCAACCCACGGGGCACATGGAAAGACGGGGCCCGCTACGACGCCGAGGCGGCAGCGCTCGCCCGTAAGTTCCAAGACAACTTCAAACGATTCACGAAAGCGAGTGAGGCGGTCGTCGCGGCCGGCCCAATCATCGTTTAATAAAAAATGACTAGCGCCTGGTTTAGGCGCTAGTCATTTTTTTGGTGCGACGGCTAACATCCAGTCCATCGCCTCATCGGTCGTCTTCCACTTTTCCCAAAACGGGAGTTGATGAGCGAACGGGACGATCCAAAGTTCGGCCCGCTCCCCCATCCGTTCGGCCACGGCTGTCGCATGGCGGAGCCGCACTTGCTCGTCGTCTGTCCCGTGAATCAATAACGTCGGGGCCTCCCAGTCCTTGTAGAGGGGTGAACGCTCCACGTACGCCTCACGAGCCGCTTCCGGGTCACCCCCGGTCATACGGCGGAGCATTTTCCGCATCGAGCGTTGCTCTTCGTACGTCCATTCCAAATTGGTGACACCCGCCCATGAGGTCACGGACGTGAGCGGCCGCTCCGCGGCGAGCGACAACGCCATCATGCCCCCGCGCGAGAAGCCAAGGGCATGAATGAGCGTATCCGTTCGATGGACGCGATCATAAAGAGACAAGACATCCTCTAAATCGGCCCCGCCGAAGTCTTCTTTCCCGCTCCCCCCATGGTTACCACGGTAAACAGGCGCCACGACGTGGAAGCCTTTGGCCGCGAACTGCATCAACCGAGGCAAGCGCACGTCCCCGATGCGTCCTGTTCCGCCGCGCAAATAAAACAGGACGTGCCCGTTCGGTCGCGTCGGCGTGATCGTATAGGCGACGACATCCTCACCATCGCGCGTAGCGTACCAGCCACGGTGGACCGCATAACCGGCATATGGAGGGAGGACCTCGATCCGGTCAAACCATTCGTTTTTCATGGAGCACCTTCATCGTTTCCGGGAGCACCCGGTCTTTCATCATGAAACTGTACCGGTTGTTCCGGAGCAGATTCGTTGGCAGTTCCTTCATGAGAACCGCGCCGTCGGTCTCGTCAACGGCCGGATGGTCATCGAAGCGCTCGATCTCGGCGAAGTAAATATTTTTGATGACCGTGTCCCCGCGCCCGAGCACGCGGTATTGTCCGAGATAGTGCAGCGTCTTCACGACACCGCCCGTTTCTTCATACACTTCCCGAATCGCGGCATCATCCTCATGTTCGCCGGGCTCAACTTTTCCACCCGGAAACTCGAGTCCGCGTTGCTTATGCTTCGTCAGCACCCATTGATTCTCATAGCGGGCGACGACCCAGACGTGGAGCGGCGTATCCGAAAATGGATAGTGCGCGAAGCTCAACTCGACTTTATTGTGATAGTAGTCCGTGAATGTCAACATAGTCCATCCCTTTCTTTCCCCTGTCTACTCTCACTTTACCTTGTCTTCCCCCAGTTTCAAACAAAAAAATAGGCCCGCCGGAGCGGACCTACTCAAAATTATTGGTTCAAGCGCTTTTCAAGCTCAGCTTTTTGTTCTTCGTAACCTGGTTTTCCAAGCAACGCGAACATGTTCGCTTTATACGCTTCGACGCCCGGTTGGTTGAACGGGTTCACCCCGAGAATGTATCCGCTCATCGCGCATGCCTTCTCGAAGAAGTAGAACAAGTAACCGAGGTGGTACGGCGTCATCTCTGGCAATTCGACAACGAGGTTCGGTACTTCTCCGTCCGTGTGGGCAAGGAGTGTTCCTTCAGCCGCTTTGTCGTTCACGAATTGGATCGTTTCGCCAGCGAGGAAGTTCAAGCCGTCGAGGTCTTGCGCGTCTTCTGGCACGTTCATCGCGTGACGGACGTTCGTGACACGGATGACCGTCTCGAACAAGTCACGACGACCTTCTTGGATGTATTGTCCCATCGAGTGGAGGTCGGTTGAGAAGTCGACAGCCGCCGGGAAGATCCCTTTGTTGTCTTTTCCTTCTGATTCGCCGTAAAGCTGTTTCCACCACTCCGACACGTAGTGCAGGGCCGGTTCGTAGTTGACGAGCAACTCGATCGACTTGCCTTTCGCATACAAGGCGTTACGGACGACCGCATATTGGTACGCCTCGTTCTCAGAGAGTTCTGGTGACGAATAGGCGTTTTGTGCGTCGCGTGCACCTTCCATGAGGGCGTCGATATCGATCCCTGCCGCAGCGATCGGAAGGAGTCCGACCGGTGTAAGGACCGAGAAGCGGCCGCCGACGTCATCCGGGATGACGAACGTTTCGTAGCCTTCCGCATCCGCAAGCGTCTTCAAGGCGCCACGGGCACGGTCTGTCGTCGCATAAATGCGCTCACGAGCACCGTCTTGACCGTACTTGTCTTCCATGAACTGTTTCAAGACACGGAACGCGATCGCCGGTTCTGTCGTCGTTCCCGATTTCGAGATGACGTTGACCGAGACGTCTTTGCCTTCGAGCACCTGGAGCAACTCCGTCAAATAAGTTGACGAGATGTTGTGACCGGCGAAGAAGACTTGTGGCGCGTTGCGCTCTTCTTTCGACAATACGTTGAAGAATGAATGTTGGAGCATCTCGATGGCCGCGCGTGCGCCGAGGTATGATCCACCGATCCCGACGACGACGAGGACGTCCGAGTTCTCACGGATTCGTTCCGCGGCCGCTTTGATGCGGGCAAACTCATCCGTATCGTAGTTTGTTGGGAGATCGACCCACCCAAGGAAATCGCTACCTGCCCCGCTGCGGTCATGGATGACCGAATGCATTGCTTTCACGGTTTCTTGCAATTGATCGACTTCATGTTCCCCGACGAAAGACAGGGCGTTTGAATAATCGAAACGTACAGTTGACATATCATTTCCTCCTTTAAATCGCTCCTTGATGAGCCATACATGACCCATCATAAACGGAAACGTCGGATTCGTTCAATCATTATTGCAAAATAGGCATCAAATCGCCTTATTTGCTCAACTCAAGAATCGCTGCCACGTCTTCACGTTCGAGTGTGCGGAAGCGACCGAACGCCCCGCGTTTCATCGCCGAATCCAAGATGGCGTCGAACGTCGACTCGTCGATGTCATAGTCACGGAGCGAGTTTGGCGCGCCGAGCTCATCGAAGAAGGCACGAACGGCTGCAATCGTACGCTTCGCCGTTTCCAAGTCCGTGTCAGCCGGTTCGACGTTGAACACTTCTGTGCCTAAGCGTGCGAAACGTGCTGCATTGTCTTCATCGAGTACATGTTCCATCCAGCGCGGGAACAGGATCGCGAGTCCGCCTGCATGCGGGATGTCATGGACAGCCGAGACCGCATGTTCGATGTTGTGCGATGCCCAGTCGCCCGAGGCACCCATTTGAAGCACACCGTTCAAGGCGATCGTACCTGAGAACAAGATGATGGCGCGCAAGTCGACATTTTCTAAATCGTCGACGAGTTTCGGTGCCGATTCGACGACCGCTTTCAACACGCCTTCCGTCATCCGCTCTTGAACCGGCGCATGGTTCGGGTGGAAGTACTGCTCGAAACAGTGACTCATCATGTCGACGATGCCGTAAATCGTTTGGTCTTTTGGCACTGATACCGTGTAACGTGGGTCGAGGATCGAGAACGTCGGATAGACGAGCGGGTGACCCCAGCCGTACTTCTCTTGTGTCTCCCAGTTCGTGATGACCGAACCTGAGTTCATCTCAGAACCGGTCGCCGCGAGCGTGAGCACCGTACCGAACGGGATCGCTTCCGTCGGGATGTGGTCACGGAGCACGATGTCCCAAGCGTCGCCTTCATACGGGATGGCCGCCGAGATGAGTTTCGTGCAATCGATGACCGAACCGCCGCCGACCGCGAGCAATGCATCGATGTTTTCTTCACGCGCTTGTTTGACGGCACGACGTACCGTCTCGATGCGCGGGTTCGGTTCGACGCCTGAGAAGTCGACGAAATCGATTGAGGCGTTGTTCAGTTCCGCCACGACTTCATCGTACGTGCCGTTCTTTTTGATGCTCCCGCCTCCATAGACGAGCATCACTTTCTTGGCGTCAAGCGCCTTCAACTCGCTCGCGAGTTTTTCAATCTGATGTGTCCCGAAAATAAGTTTCGTCGGGTTCTTGTATTCAAAGTTGTGCATGCTTCATCCTCCTTCGAAAATATGTAACACCTACACTATATACCCTGTTTTTTATGATTGAAAAGCAATCAGGCCTGAGCGTAGATGCGGTCGATGATCGTATGGAGCGTCACCGCCTGTTCCGCTTGCAGGTACGATGGCTCGTGCCGGCACGCCTCGAGGAACGTGCGAATCTGACTGGCGTACGGATCTTGGAGCGTCAGATGGACCGGTGATTTATCGAATAAGGCGCCATGCTCTTCCGTATGGAGTTGGAGTGGAAAGAGCGACGCCCCGCCCATCGTGCCCCGTAGTTCGACCCGCATCGTGTCCGCCGCCTCGACATTGGCCATGAAACTCGCGTCTAAAAACAAAGATGCTCCGTTGTCGAACGTGACCATCGCCCGGGCCGTGTCTTCGACCGAGAACGCCTCTGCGTCCCAATCACCCATCAGCCCGACACCAGGCCGTGTGCCGAGGTATTGACCGACGTGACCGATGACATCGACCGGCTTCGGATAATCCATCAAATACAAGGCGAGGTCGAGCATATGGACCCCGATATCGAGCAGTGCACCGCCTCCTTGCAGTTCCTTATCCGTGAACACGCCCCATCCCGGGATGCCACGACGCCGCAGGGCAAGGGCCGTCGCCGCATAGACGTGACCGAGTTCCCCGGCATCGATCATCCGTTTCAATAGTTGTGTGTCCGACCGGTGCCGGTAATGGAATCCGTAATGCAGCGTCCGCTCTGCCTTCCGGGCCGCTACTAGCATCTCGTTCGCCTCACGGACCGAGATGGCCGGCGGCTTCTCACAGAGGACGTGGCATCCTGCCTCGAGTGCGGCGATGACTTGCGCTTTGTGGAGCGCGTTCGGCGTACATACACTGACCGCATCGAGTTGTTCTGTGACGAGCATCTCTTCGACCGTCTCGTACACCCGTTCGATTCCAAACTGTTCAGCCACCGCTTCCCCGCGCTCACGGGTCCGATTCATGACGGCGACGACGTCAGCCCCTGCCGCGATGTATTGCGGGATATGGGCAGTCTTGGCAATCCCACCCGTACCGATGATTCCGATCCTCATGGTCCTCACTCCTTTTCTGTACTGTTCGTGAACGAGCGGGACATTTCCTGTACAAAAAAAGACGACCTGCACATGGCAGGTCGTCTCAATCACTTACTTCTTGAAGTTCGTGTTTTTGATCCAGTCTTCGAGCTTGTCCTTGAGGACAGTGAATCCTGGAGCTTCTTCTTGCTTGAAGTTTGAAGCTTCGTTGCGGCGTGGTGCGCCACGACGAGCTGGCTTAGCCGACTTCTCGCGTTTTGGAGCTTCTTGTGTCGCTTTCATTGAAAGCTTGATTTTCTTAGATGCTTCATCAACATCAAGAATTTTCACTTCAACTTCTTGACCGACTTGAACGTACTCGTTCACGTCTTTCACGTAGTCGTGTGAGATTTCAGAGATGTGGACAAGACCTTGAGTCTCGTCGTCGAGTGCGACGAACGCACCGAAAGGTTGGATTCCTGTTACTTTACCTTTTAAAACTTGATCTTTTTCGTATTTTGCCATTACAAACACTCCTATGCTAAATTCATCAACTTACTATAACATACTTTTTTCGATAAAGTGTACAAATTAGTAAAAAAGATTATTTGGGATTATTTTCGTGTTTCAAAGTCGACGGGTCGGGTAAATACAAATCAAGCAAGACTTCAAGTATTCCCCCCTGATTCCGCTAGGCTAACGCCTAGCCCTTTTTTTGTTCAAAAGCTTGTAAACGGTCGCTGTGCGGCCACCTCAAACACCGTCTCCCCTACCATTTCATTCAACATAATCGCGTTCCGATATACGGCCATCCCTAAATTCGTTGCCGCCGGCCCGTGCGAATGTTCCAAGTTCGTATGGGTGAACAGACTGCCGGTCAACCGTGTCTCCGTCGCGATTTGATAGCGGTTGTTGACGCGCCATAGTCGTTCCGCTTCCCATTCGATGTCAAATCGTTCGACCCACTCCGGAATCCGTGGACGATACCCGGTCGCCGCCACGACCGCATCATATTCGTTCGTGAACGATTCACCGCTATGCTGCTGAGTCCCTTCGACCATATAGCTCGATGAGTGCGATACGCGCTCGATTTCGATTTGGGTACACAAGTTCGTCGCTTGGTCCGTCCCGTCCGCCGTCCGATGATATAACGCCCCATAGATGGCACGGAGCGTCTCTGGGTTGACGCCATTGCGGAATCGTTCGAACGACTTCCCAAGTTGCTCACGTTCCGCGTACGGTAATCGATTGAAATACTCGACATACGACAAGCTGAAGATCTCTTCCCCGAGTTTGCCGCTCTCGAGCGACTCGAACACGTCCGAGCGCGTCACCCAATCGATTTGTTGCCGCGTTTTATCGGATCGACTCAATAAATCGAGATACACCTCCGCCGCGCTCTGCCCGCTGCCGATGACGACGATGCGGGCCTTTTCAAGCAATCGTTCCCGCTCCATTCGATACGAACTCGTATGGACGACGTCTTGAAACGCCTCTGGGATGAGCGGTTCTGCCCCCGTCCCGATGACGACGTGACGCGTCGATAGCGTCTCTTCGCCTTTAGGCGTCGCGACCGTGACGAGGAAGCCGTCCTGTGCCGGACGGACGTCGACGACCCGGTGCGAGAACTTGATTGTGTCGAGCGAGGCAGCGATCGCCTGCAAATAGCGATTGAACTCTGTCCGGGGAATCGTCGGACTTTCCTGGACGATGAACGTCTGCAGCCGGCCAACCTGCTTCAAGTAGTTCAAATAGCTGTGCCGGCTCGTCGGGTCGGCGAGCGTCACAAGGTCATATAAATAATGCGTCTGCATCGTCGCCGCTTCGAGCAACATTCCTTCATGCCAATTGAAGTCGGCCCGCTCTTCAAAACATATACCCGTCAATTTGGTCGATTCGCTGAGCGCCATCAAGCCGAGATTGTACGGGCCACATCCGATTGCTACAAAATCCACTCGTTCCAATGACCTCACCTCGCTCGTCTTTTCCCATCTATTATACCACTAAAACGTAAAACAGACCCTCATCGCTGAGAGTCTGTCACTGTCGTCGTCACTTCGAACTGTTTCATGAACCGATCGATGCGACGAATCGCTTCTTGTAATTGTTCGACCGACGTCGCGTAACTAGCCCGGACGAAGCCTTCACCGCTCGCGCCGAAGGCGTTGCCCGGCACGACCGCGACCCGTTCCTCGAGCAAGAGACGCTCGGCGAACTCTTCGCTCGTCAATCCGGTGTGGCGAATCGACGGGAAGGCGTAGAACGCCCCGCCCGGTACGTGCGTCGGTAACCCGGCGTCATTGAGGGCCTGGATGAAGTAGTTACGGCGCTGCCGATAGCTCTTCACCATCTTCGGTACATGCTGGTCACGGCTCTTCAGTGCCTCGAGACCGCCGAACTGAACGAGCGTCGGGGCACACATCATGCCGTACTGATGAACTTTGAGCATCTCCCGTGTCACGACTTCCGGCGCACATGTGAACCCGAGTCGCCAGCCTGTCATCGCGAACGCCTTCGAGAACCCGTTGACGACGATCGTCCGCTCGCGCATATCATGAAGCGTCGCAAAGCTTGTGAACGGCTCGTCATATGACAGTTCGGCGTAAATTTCATCACTGACGACCCAAAGGTCATGTTTCGTCGCGAGTTCCGCGATCTCGGTGAGTTCTTCACCCGTCATCGTCGCTCCGGTCGGATTTGATGGGAAGCAGAGGAGCATCGCTTTCGTGCGCTCCGTGATCGCCGCTTCGACGTCTTCCCGGTTCAGACGGAACCCGTTCTCCGGACGACAGGCGACCGGGACGACCGTCCCGCCGGCGAGCTCGATGAGCGGCCCGTACGAGACGAAAGCCGGTTCAACGACGATGACCTCGTCACCCGGGTTGAGGAGAGCCCGGAAGGCGATATCGAGCGCCTGCGACGCGCCCGTCGTGACGATCAGTTCCGTGGCCGGGTCATATGTCGCCCCGAACCGGTCCGCCATGTAACCAGCGATTTCTTGACGTAACTCGAGGAGACCGGCGTTCGCGCTATAGGCCGTGTAGCCTTGCTCGAGCGCCGCATAGCTCGCCTCGCGCACGTTCCACGGCGTGATGAAATCCGGCTCTCCCACCCCGAGAGAGACGACGTTTTCCATCGTTTGCGCCAAATCGAAGAATCGGCGAATGCCGGACGGCTTCATTGAGACGACTTGTTTGGATAGTGACTTCATGGCGTAATATTCAACCGTTTGTCTTCGACTTGCGGGGTGAATAAAATGCCATCATGCTTATACGTCTTCAATTTGAAGTGCGTCGTCGTCGAGACGACCGAGTCAAGCGGTGACAATTTGTCCGAAACGAACGACGCGACGTCTTGAAGCGAGTTCGCCCGAATGACGACTTGCAGGTCGTAAGCCCCTGACATCAAATAGAGTGCCGTCACTTCCGGGAAGCGATAAATGCGTTCCGCGACCTCATCGAAACCACGACCCCGTTTCGGAGTGACTTTGACGTCGATGAACGCCGTGACATCGTGGCGATTGATTTTTTGCCAGTTGACCATCGCCCGGAAGCCGAGCAAGATGCCGTCCGCCTTGAACTTCTCGAGCATCGCCTCAACGGTTTCCTCGTCGGTCGCGAGCAAGTTCGCCAACAGTTTCGTCTCGAGGTAGCCTTTCTCTTCGAGCAGCTCGAGCAATTCTAGTTCTTTCGATGTATACATAGTTATTCTCCTTCCGTTCTACCGGGGAACGCCCCTGTGAACGTTCTCTCTGTCTGTCTCACATAGTCCCGTCGTTCGGCTTGGACGATATGGAAGTTCTTCATTTCCATATTGACCAAACCGTGCTTGTGACAGAACCGATCAAAGTAACGACGGCGTGTCTCGTCTTGTTTGGCCGACAAGTTGTCGGTGCCATTGAACGCATAGAGCACCGTCGCGCGGGCCGGATGACGAATCGTCCCGACCTCACTGACACGTAGAATGAAATCCCAATCCCAGTAGTTATAAACGTCCTCATCGAACGATCCAATCGTCTCGTGGAGCTGTTTTCGATAGAGCGTACCGGACGGGATAAACGTCGAGTCTTGGCGAAGTCGCTCCAAATCGAGGGCATAGGCGAATGCCTCCCAATCGGTGACGCGACGGCGCCCATCTTCCCACGTAAAGCGGAACAGTTCCGCGTCCGTGAAGACGAGGTCGGCCGAACGGATGTCCTCGAGCGCTTGTTCGATATGGGTCGGCATGAGCAAATCATCATCGTCGAGCAACAGGATATAGTCGCCGCTCGCTTCCTGTACGCCGCGATTGCGGGCTTTGACGTGATGATTCTCGCCAAGCTCGATATATCGAATCGATAATCGATTCAAAAAAGGCGCCAAAAGATGCTGTTTTGGCGGCCCGTCATTATTGATCACAAGTACTTCAAATTCCCCGAACGTCTGGACGACCAGACATTCGAGCAGTTCCGTCAGTTCCGTCTCCCGCGAATGGACCGGGATGACGATGGAAACGAGCGGGTTCATCCGCGGTAAGCAGTTTCGACGTGCGGCAAGATGGCTTCCCAGCTGACGCCGTTTTCTTTCGATACCGTGACGAAATCGCCATAGGCGAATACGCTCTCGACGCCTTCGATGGCGACGAGTTTCGCGAGAAGCGGTTGGTCCGTCTCTTCGCCGGCTTTCACGCTTTGGCTTTTCGCGCCGAAGACGTTCTCAGGAAGTGTAATTTTCATTGCATTTGGATTCGGTGTTGGATCGATACGTAACATCGTGGTTCCCCCTTATAGTTGACAAGATTCTGAAGACGCGAGTAGTCGTGCCGCCATGGCCCGTGTTTCTGGTTCACTTGGACAGTCGCCAAAAGCGTCTGTTAAGATCTGTCGAATCACGTCATCCAATTGATCGATCGAATCGACGTGAATGAGCGCCAAGGCGATATCGTCAAACTCTGGTCCATACGACCCAAGCCCGTAACCGAGTGGGTCCCATGCTAATAATAAGTCTTCTGCTCTCATTTGTTAAACCCTTCTTTTTACCTTGATTTCAAATCGTACTCCCTCAATCTACCTCACTTTTCAGTTCGATGCTAGTGAGCGTTCGAATTTCCCTCGTTTTGAAAAAGCAGTCGTCACTATATATAGTAATCGCTCAAATCGTAAATTGAATAGAAGATAGGACGAAATCCAATGAATTTATCGTTTATTTGGACATCCGGTTCATGATTGACCGCTTACATAAAATTGCACGCGTTCTCACGCAAACGTCAATTTAATTTTTTTCTATCTCATATCTCATCTCAAATCGGATGATAGCGCCGTTTTTGAGTAAAAGTAATCTAGGCGTCGACAGTTTGCCGAATGTCAAGATTGCAAAACTAAATATAGGTGATTTATGATTAAAAAGACAATAAAACGTCAATATATAGTTAACGGATATTTATCACGTTCATCCATCATTGACGTCGAATCGGACAAGTTCCGCTATACCTTTATAATATCTACATCCGAAGAAGGAGTGATCGTTTTGACATCCCCTATCCATCACGAGAATATGTTGGCTGCTGCGCCAACACTTACTGACGTCTCGACATTGATCCAATCATTAAAACAACGCTACCCACAGCTTAGTGTCGAACGATACGAAGAACGAGCCGTCCGGGCGCTCGAAGGAAAGACACTGACACAAGATGTAGTATATGAACTCTTGACGATGCACGCCCTCGATATGTTGAAGGCCGAAGAGCCGGACTGGACGTTCGTCGCCACAGAAATGTACTTAAACCGCCTCTATTTAGAAGCGGCCCGTAACCGCGGTTATGACGCCTCGATGCGTTACGGCGCTCTCTATCCAATGATTGAGACGCTCACGACAAAAGGCATCTTCACCTCGGCACTACTCGATACGTACTCGAAAGAAGACATCGCCTACTTGGAGACGTTGATTGACCCGTCACGTGACCGCATGTTCACCTACATCGGTCTCCGGACGTTAGCAGACCGTTACCTCGGCCGCGACCACGTCAAAAACTTGTACGAGTTGCCGCAAGAGCGGTTCATGGTCATCGCCATGACGCTCATGCAAAAAGAGAACGCTGACCAACGTGTGAAACTCGTCGAAGAAGCGTATTGGGCATTATCGAACCTCTATATGACGGTTGCTACACCGACGCTCTCGAACGCCGGGAAATCGTACGGGCAGCTCAGCTCATGTTTCATCGACACGGTCGACGACTCGCTCCGCGGCATCTACGACTCGAACACAGATGTGGCCACGCTCTCGAAAGGCGGCGGCGGAATCGGCGTCTATCTCGGCAAGATCCGCTCACGCGGCAGCGACATCAAAGGCTTCAAAGGCGTCTCGAGCGGCGCGCTCCCTTGGATGAAGCAACTGAACAACACGGCCGTCTCGGTCGACCAGCTCGGCATGCGCCAAGGCTCGATTGCCGTCTACCTCGACATTTGGCATAAGGACATTTTTGAGTTCCTCGATGCGAAATTGAACAACGGGGACGAGCGCCTTCGGACTCACGACTTGTTCACAGGCGTCTGCTTGCCCGACTTGTTCATGCGTACGGTCGAAGCACGTGGCGACTGGCACTTGTTCGACCCACACGAAATTCGTACGGTCATGGGCTTCAGCCTTGAAGACTTCTACGATGAGACGGAAAATGGCGGTTCGTTCACCGAGAAATACTTAGCGTGCGTCAATACGCCGGAGCTTTCGCGCGTAACGGTACCGGCCATCGACCTCGTCAAACGATACATGCGCTCACAGCTCGAGACAGGAACGCCTTACATGTTTTTCCGCGACGCCGTGAACCGTGCCAACCCGAACAAACACGCGGGCATGATTTACAGCTCGAACCTCTGCTCAGAGATCGCGCAAAACATGTCGCCGACGACAATCGATGAAGAGTACACAGCGGACGGAAAAATCGTCATCACGAAGACACCTGGTGACTTCGTCGTCTGTAACTTGAGCTCAATCGCCCTCGCCCGAGCCGTCAAATCGGACGTCCTCGAGCGACTCATCCCGATTCAAATGCGGATGCTCGACAACGTCATCGACTTGAACACGATTGAAGTGCCACAAGCGATGATCACGAACCAGAAATACCGCGCCGTCGGACTCGGAACGTTCGGTTGGCATCACCTGCTCGCCCTCGAAGGCATCCGTTGGGAATCGGTCGATGCCGTCCAGTACGCGGAAAAGCTGTATGAGAAGATTGCTTACCTTACGATTCAAGCGTCAATGGAATTAGCCAAAGAAAAAGGCGCATTCGGCGTCTTCAAAGGATCGGAGTGGCATACGGGTGAGTACTTCAAACGCCGTAACTACCGCTCACACGATGAACTCGATTGGGACGGCCTCGCGGAAGCGGTTCATCAAAACGGTGTCCGCAACGCCTACATGATGGCGGTCGCACCGAACTCGTCGACAGCGATCATCGCGGGTAGCACGGCTTCGATCGATCCGGTCTATAAGAAGGTCTACTCGGAAGAGAAGAAAAACTATAAGATCCCGGTGACGGTCCCTGACCTCAACCCGGAGACGAACTGGTTCTATAAATCAGCGTTCGAAGTCGACCAACTCTGGAGCATCCGTCAAAACGCGGCCCGCCAGCGTCACATCGACCAAGCGATCAGCTTCAACCTTTACGTCAAAAATGACGTGAAAGCGACCGAGCTCCTCTCGATGCATCTCGAGGCCTGGTCACTCGGAATGAAATCAATTTACTACACGCGTTCGACGACTGTTGAAGTCGACGAATGTGAATCGTGTGCTTCGTAACGTCACGTAACAGAAAGGTGGGACCAACCATGAACGTCGCAATCGTCTATAGTTCGATGAGCGGGAATACAGAAGAGGTCGCCGAGCTGATTCAGGCGACCCACGTCCATCGGGGCGACCGTGTCGCCCTATATGAAGCGGACCGCATTGGCCATCGCGAAGCCCAATCACTCGCCACGTACGACCTCGTTTACTTCGGGTCGTATACGTGGGCGGACGGCGTCTTGCCGGACGAGATGAAAGATACGTTCCGTCTCGTCTTGAAAGAACTTAATGTGCCGCTTCGCCAAGCCGCCGTGTTTGGGACAGGTGACAAGATGTTCGTCCACTTCTGCCGAGCGGTCGACGAGATGGCCTACCACCTTTCGAAATACGGAATTCCCCTCGCCGGTGAGACATTGAAAATCGAGCAGTCACCGCGCAATCAACCGTACAACGTCCGTCACTGGGCCGAACGGTTGGCTAGAAACACCGAAGAAGGAGTATATGTCCATGACCATTCAAAAGATCAAACTACTGTCGCCCAAACATCCTAACCGGGCGACTGCCATTATCGGGGGCGAGACGAGTTCCATCGTCAATTGGAACGACATCGCCTATCCGCAGTTTTACACCATCTATAAACAACTGCTCTCAAACTTCTGGATCCCGGATGAGATCTCGATGTCGAAAGACATGCAGCAATGGCCGCAGTTGAGCGAGCGTGAACAAGACGCCTTCAAACGGATCATCGGGTTGTTGTCGATCCTCGACTCGGTACAGACACGCTATATCCTCGAGTCATCGATGTTCTCATCAGACTCGTCAGTGCACGCCGTGCTCGCCGTCATCGCTCAACAAGAAGTCGTCCATAACCAATCATATAGCTACGTCCTCTCGAGCCTCGTCCCGCTCAGCGAGCAAAATCGCATCTTCGATATCGCCAAGGACGACGAGATGGTCATGAAACGGAATCAGTTCATCTTAGACTTATACGAGGACTTCCGGGCCGACCAGACGGCCGAGACGTTCGCCAAGTCGCTCGTCGCCTCGATTATTCTCGAAGGCATCAACTTCTATTCCGGTTTTGCCTACTTCTACAACTTGGCCCGTCACCAGAAGATGGTCGGCACGTCGACGATGATCAGCTACATCCAGCGTGACGAGATGCAACACTCGTATTTCGTCAGCCAGTTGCTCCGGGCCGTCTTGACGGAAAACCCGGAGATCGACGCCGACGGCAGCTTCAGCCAGTTCGTCTATGACACGATGGCGGAAGCCGTCGACCTCGAGGTCGAATGGTGCGAATACGTCCTTCGCGACCTCGACGGGCTCGACGTCAGCGAGATGCGCGATTACGTCAAATACCTCGCCAACAAGCGCCTCCGCGTCATCGGCTTGAACGATCTGTATGAAGGGTTCAACGAAGACGTCATGCCGTGGATTCGTGCGTACTCAGACGATTCATTGAATGCCACGAAATCCGACTTCTTCGAACAGAAGTCACGCTCGTACGCAAAAGTCACCGACGCCAACGGCTTCGACGACCTATAAGCACAAAATGCCCCGACTCATCGTGAGTCGGGGCGTTTTTAATGGATGAAATTTAATGATAAGCGCGTACGTACTGAGCGATCCCTTCAGCGACACCTTCCGCCATCCGTTGGCGTGAGGCGTTGCTCCGTAAGTGGGTGACGTCTTGCGGCGAAGAGATGAAACCGAGTTCGACGAGGGCCGATGGCATCGTATTATAACGAATCACATAATAGTTCGCCGTCTTCACACCGCGGTTCGTCATCCCGGACATCTTGCCCATCAAATTGGATTGAATGTTCGTCGCCAGCACACGGCTCTTCGAACTGTGGGCTGAATAAGACGAATAGAACGTCTCGACACCTTTAGCATACTGAGTCGTCGCAGCATTCGTGTGCAAGCTGACGAACAAGTTGCCGCGAAGCGTTTTTGCCGTCTGAACGCGTTGGTCAAGCGTCAAGTAGACATCCGTCGAGCGCGTCAACCGGACTTGGTAGTCATACTTCGAACGAAGATACGCCTCGACTCGTTTCGTCACATCGAGAACGATCGCCTTCTCATAGAGCGATCCATTCACCGCTCCCGGGTCACCGCCTCCATGGCCCGCATCGAGGACGATGACGGCGTTGCTCGTCGCGCTCGGCTTGAGCGTCATCGCGTAAGCCGTCGCGATGTAGCCGTCGCGACCGTTGTACTTGATTTTATAAAAGCCGTTCGTCGAGCCGTAATGGTCGACTTGAGTGCTATGAGCGAGTCGGCCGAGAATCGTCGAGCTCGCCGAGGCGCTCGCCCGGACGTTCAAGACGTCCCCTGGTGTGTTCGTGTACACTTTCCCTTTAGGCGTCGCCGCAGGGGCGTCCGGGGCCTTCCCGGCCGACAACCAAGCTGTCGGGGTATAGAACGCGTCCGACCCGATATAGACGACCGACCAGCTCGAGTTATGTTTGCTGTACGTCACCGGCGTATACTTCGGCAACACACGAGCGACCGGTGATGATTGAAGCGTCTTCTTGAACAGGTTGGCATTTCGGTTCGCATATCCTGTTACTTTTTGAATGACCGGCGGTTTCGTCGTCGGCGGTTTCGTCGTCGGCGGTTTCGTTACCGGCGGCGCTCCAGGTGTGATCCATGCCGTCGGCGTGTAATACGTTTTGCTGCCGATGTAGACGATCGACCAACTCGAGTTATATTTGCTCGAGACGACCGCCGACTTGGCCGGCAACACTTTCAACACCGTCGAACGTTGGTTGCGCGCGCCGAACAGTTTCAACTCGCGGTTGGCATGACCATCGACTTTTACGACTGGCGGTTTCGTCGTCGGCGGAGGCATCGTCGGTGCCCCAGGCGTAATCCAAGCCGTCGGCGCATAATACGTTTCGCTTCCGACATAGACGACCGACCAGCTTGAGTTATATTTGCTCGAGACGACTTCCGTCGTGACCGGCAATACTTTCAACACTTTCGAACGCTGATTGCGCTCGCCAAACAACTTCAACTCACGGTTGGCATGACCGTTTACTTTTGCCGCGCTCGGTTTCAACGTTCCCGGCGTGATCCATGCCGTCGGCGTATAATATGTGCTACTGCCAACGTAGACAACCGACCAGCTCGAGTTATATTTGCTCGAGACGACCGCTGACTTGGCCGGCAATACCTTCAACACCGACGAACGCTGATTCCGTTCGCCAAACAACTTCAAATCACGGTTCGTATAGCCTGTTTCACGGGCTGGTGTCGATGCGACGGCTTTCGGAGCAATATATGCCTTGGCCGCATAATACGTCTTCCCGTTCAAGTACACTTTCGCCCAAGACGAGTTATGCACGGCATATTGAACGGTCGTGCCTTTTTTAAGCGTCCGGTACACGGTCGCCTTGCTATGCGCCGACACACGGATGTTCAAGTTGACGGTCGTCACACCCGTCGAAGTGGCAGCTTGCTTCGTGACCGTCGTGGATTGGGACGGGATTCGCTTGATGTACTGGGCGGAAGCATAGTACGTTCGATCGTTTAAATATATCTTACTCCACGATTTGTTATAAATTACATATTTTACTTTTGTTCCCTTTTTTAGCGTTTGTATCAATTTTCCGCTCGTACTTGGTGCAGAGCGAACGTTCAAGTTTACTGTCGTCTCTCCGTCCAAAGTAGCGGCTTCCACCGCGGGTATTTGGATTGAAAACAAGACAACGGTCATGATGAGGGCAAGTTTAAAAAGCTTCATATTCATCCAAAATATTCCTTTCTTCATACGCACATCGCGACTGACAACACCTTCATAGTAGCACATTGCTTTTATTGAAAAAGTAAATATTTGAAAAAATGATGAATACTTTTTCCAAAAAAGGTGAATGTTTTTACCCTTGTTTTCGCACAATCCAAAACGTATCAGTGCCATGTCGCTCGATCTCGACGGCGAAAGGGGCCGCTAGTTGCAAATCAGTCTCGATGGAGCGATCGATTTGGAAAGGCGGCTCAGGTTGTCGAATGACAAACCCATCGAGTCCCTCGACTTCGGCGATCTTTAAAAACCGCGCCAAATGCCCTTCCCGCTCTCTATATCGGCTCACTTCTTCGAAAGGTTTAGCCTTCACCCCGCCCCAGTACCGTCCTTCCACATAAGAACGATACGTGCGGACCGAATCTTCCGTAATCGGGTCGGGGGTATGGTCGAAGCGTCCGAAGTCTCGGGACGACTTGTCTTCGATCAACGAGGCGATCTCCGCGAATAGGTCAAATCCATTCATGTCGGCAAGTTCCATGACCGCCTGTTGAACGGCCTCGATGTGTCGTTGCAACGATCCCGGCGTCGCGGACGCCTTCAATTTTTTATCGCCTTCGTAGGCATTTAATATGCGGCCAACTTCCCCCGCCTCGCGCACGAGGCGGTAGTAGCTACGTTCTTCTTTCGTCTCGTCACGGTCTGTCGTTTGATTCGTGAGGGTGATGGCATATTGATTCGCCAGACACGTCGAAATAACGAAGACGTCCATCAGCTCTTCACGCAGGGCGACTCGGTCGTCGGCATAGAGCGCGCCGCCAACTTCGCCCACTTCTTCTAACAGCCGGGCCAACCCCGACAGCGGCCGCCAGTAGCCGCCTAAATGAATAATCATCCGATCGATTCGTCGTTGTAATTCCTTCATGTTTAATCACCTATCCATCCTCTATATTTACCGGTTGCGTGGTATACTATGCTCAATCCAATCGTTAGGAAAGGGGCCATGTGTCGTGTCGCCAGCCAGGCTTTGGCAGTTACTTCGTTTCCTGCTCGTCATTATCGGGCTCGTCTTCGTCATTTGGGGACTGAGCGTCCTCTTTACGTACACGTATCCTTTCGTGTTCGCCTTCTTGTTATCCTTGTTGACCGTCCCGCTCGTCAATTGGTTCGAGCGCGAGACCAAATTGCCCCGGGCTCTTGGGGCGCTCGCCTCCTTGTTGATCGTCATGAGTGTCGTCAGCGGTGTGATTGCCATCGTGGTGACTCAACTCATCCGTTACTTGACGATCGCCGCCGAGAAACTTCCCGATCAGATTGAAACGTTCACCGAATACATACAGCGCATGTTCAACGAAAAAATTGCCCCGTTCGTCAATGATGCGTATGACAGCGTCCAGCGGCTCAATCCGGGACAGACGAACTCGCTCGAAGGCGGGATCACCGAAATCGGGGTCCAGCTCGGAGCCGCGATCGGCGTCTTGTCACGAGGGGTCGCCGGTTTGTTGCAAAATATCCTCAGCGCCTTACCGCTCGTCTTGCTCTTGTTCATCGTTATCGTGCTCGCCTGGTTCTTCATCACGAAAGACTGGAACGTCTACATGCGGTCCATCGCGCGCTTGAATGAGCGAAAAGGCTTTAAGGAATTTGAATTGGTCATGACCAATTTGCGCTCGGCCCTGTTCGGTTACGTCCGGGCCCAATTGACGCTTATCTCCATCACGTTCGGGATCGTCCTTGTCGGCATGTTCATCCTGCGGGTCGACAATCCATTCTCTTTCGCTCTTTTAGCGGCCATCTTCGACTTGTTGCCGTACCTAGGCGTCGGGACGCTGTTATTGCCATGGGCCGCCTATGCCGCCGTGAGCGGCGACTGGTTCCTCGCCATCGGCCTCGTCATCTTGTATATCGTCGTCATCGTCCAACGTAACTTGGCTGAACCGAAAATCGTTGGTTCTCACATTGGACTTGACCCGCTCGCCGCCCTCATCTCGATTTTTGTCGGTTTGCAACTGTTCGGGGTGCTCGGCTTCATTTTAGGACCGGTCTTGGCCGTTCTGCTCAAGGCGCTCTATAACGCCCAAGTGTTTCACTATATGTGGAGATTCGTCCTCGGGCCGACGACACCAAAAGAGCGATGACGCGTCATCGCTCTTTTGTCTTCGGTACCGCTACGAACGGCGCTCCTTCAGTTTGGTCCGGATGCGTCACCATCCCAGTCGTTCCCGCCTCATAGGCGGCCACGGCCAAAATACAGGCGTCGATAATATCATCGACTTGTACGTTCGACATCTTCCACTTCCAGGGCGAGCTTTTTGAATAGCGGCGCAACAACTCGATCCGTTCGAGTTCTCCCGCCTCGGTCTTCTTGCTGAAACGCGCCTCGTTCCCGGTCATGACGGCGAAGCACACTTCCGGGTGTGACTCATAGACGTCCGTTTCAGCGATCGTTTGAAACTCTCGAATCCGAGGCACAAGGTTCCACGCTTGTTTGCTGATTCCTTTTCCGACTAGTTCGCGACTTCTCGCGTTGGCCGTCTCATACGATGCTTCTGTTACCACTTCTTGAATCGGTGGTGTGAAGATCGATGACTTCCGCTCTTTTAGTTGTGACCGCATCCACGCGTCACACGTTCGGTCCGGCTTGTCGATCGACCCTAAGTCTTTCGGCATATCGACAAAATGCACGGCCCCTTCGATCAATAAATCTTCTAACTTCTCTGAGATGGTCAAACAGAGCGAGATGCTGTCGTACGTGATTCGTACCCACCCCCCGCGCGCGCCATCAATTCCTACTCCGACCACGGCGTCCCTCCTGCATCAAAAACAGCACTCCGAGCACCGCGCAAAAGACGGTCACTCCTAACAACCAACGGCTTGGCCAAGCCGTGTATCCGAAACCGGAGACGACGGCCAAACCGATTAATACAAATCCAATTTTCAACGTTTCCATCCTTCGAGCATCGAGGCGAGTGTGCGCACCATGACGCCAGTCGGTCCTTTTGGTCCGAGGTCGCTCGCCGACGAACGTTCGCTCGTCCCAGCGATGTCGAGATGGAGCCAAGGCGTGTCCCCGACGAACTCACCGACAAAAGCGCCGCCGAAAATCATATGACCGTAACGGCCCGGTGAGTTGTTCAAGTCGGCGACTTCCGACTTACGCACTTGGTTGATGAAGACATCGAAGTATGGCATCTGCCAGACGAGTTCGTTCGTGTCACGGCTCGCAGCTTCTAAGGCGCCGTAGAGCGACGCATCGTTCGTCAGGCAACCAGTCACTTCCGTACCGAGTGCGACGAGCACACCGCCCGTGAGCGTGGCCACATCGATGATGGCTTGCGGTTCATACGTCTTGGCAAAGGTAACGGCGTCGGCGAGGACGAGACGACCTTCCGCATCCGTGTTAAGCACTTCAATCGTCTTCCCGTTCATCGCCGTGATGACATCGTCCGGCTTGAATGCGTCCCCTGAGATCATGTTGTCCGTCGATGGGATGACACCGATGACGTTCACGTTCGGTTTCGTCGTCGCGAGCGTCTCGAATAAACCAAGTACCGTCGCGGCGCCGCCCATATCCCCTTTCATACCGACGATGCCGTCTTTCGGCTTGATCGAGTAACCGCCCGTATCAAACGTGATTCCTTTTCCGACGACAGCGACAGGCGCCTCGTCTCCAGCTCCGCGATATTCGAGCACGATCAACTTCGGCGGGATCGTCGACCCTTGGTTGACGGCGAGAAGCGCGCCCATTCCGAGCCCTTCCATCTCTTCTTTTTCAATGATGCGATGTTCAAAGCCGTGACGTTCGGCCAACTCGACCGCATAGTCCGCGAGCGTTTCCGACGTCAAAATATTGGCTGGCATCATCGTGAGCGACCGCGCCACATTCACCCCACGTCCGTAAGCTGCACCTGCTAGCGCCTCTTCCTCTGCATCAGCTCCGAGCAACGTGATCGTTACGTCGGGTTTCGCCGGTTTCGGCTCTGATTTGTATGTAGGATGCTCATACGTCGCCATCTCATACGCTTCAGCAAACAGTTTCGCCGTATTCGGTCCGAACGTGTCGAGGGCGACCGCGACGTCCGTGAAGGCACGGGCTTTGATGTGTTTGGCGACTTTCCCGAACCAATTGCGCACATTTTCAACCGTATTTTCGTTCCGTTGTCCGAGACCGACGAATAGGATCCGTTTAACCGTTCCCTCAAACGTCGGGACGATGGAGACTTCACCTGTTTTCGTTGAAATATCTGCCGATTGAATCAATGCTTTGACGCGTCCATTAAACAATGAATCGAGTCCTTCCTCAATCGTGTCGGCAGCGCCGATCCCCACGACGATTGTGTCATATGAACCGTTCCAATCTAAGTCTTTCACTTGATACATGTTTGCCACTTCCCTTCTTTATATATGGTTAGCATAACGAACTTCTGCCAAATAATGAAACAGTATGCGCAAGAGTCAATAAATCTTCGAATTCAGGCGTTAACTCCTCGTTGTGACGATGATTTATTTTATGATAGGATAAGAAAGTACGCAATCAGGCATCCCTCCCTGTTGAGGCGAGGCCATTTTGTTCGGTCGAGGCTTCCCCTAGTAGTAGACCGTTGCTACTTTAATCTTCCAGGTTTTCGTTAGTTCCTTTTTCATTTCGGGTAAGAACTAACGAGATAACGTTGGAAACCACTATTTCTTTGAAGAGAGGGACTACGCTTATGTCACACATTAAAGGTATTGGCGCATCTGCAGGAATCGCAGTTGCGAAAGCATTCGTCATGGAGACACCTTCATTTGACATCCCGACAAACAAAATCGAGGACGTAGCAGCTGAGAAAGCCCGTTTTCAAGCGGCGATCGCTCAGTCAAAGACAGAACTCGAAGAAATTCGCGAGATCACACTTCGTGAACTCGGCGAAGACAAGGCAGAGATTTTCTCGGCACACTTGCTCATCGTCGAAGATCCAGAGATCGTCTCACAAGTGAACGACAAAATTGAAAGCGAACACATGAACGCTGCGAAAGCGCTCGATGAAGTCGCTCAAATGATGGTCATGATCTTTGAATCGATGGATAACGAGTACATGCGTGAACGCGCTGCCGACGTTCGTGACGTCACAAAACGCGTCATGGCGCATATCCTCGGTGTCACATTCATGACGCCTGCGTCGATTTCTGAAGAAGTCATCATCATCGCTGAAGATTTGACACCGTCTGACACGGCGCAACTCAACCGTAAATACGTCAAAGGTTTCGCGACAAACATTGGTGGACGTACGTCTCACTCAGCGATCATGTCTCGCTCACTCGAGATTCCTGCTGTCGTCGGAACAAAAGTAGCGCTCGAAGAAATCAAGAACGGCGACCTCGTCGTCATCGACGGGACAGAAGGCGACGTCTTCGTCAACCCGTCTGAAGAACTCGTCAATGAATACGTTGAAAAACGTGCTTCATTCGAAGCTTACAAAGAAGAGTTGAAACAACTCGTCAACGAAGAGTCAGTCACAGCCGACGGCCATAAAGTCAAACTTGCGGCAAATATCGGTACACCGAACGACCTCGAAGGCGTGTTGAAAAACGGCGCTGACGCCATCGGCCTTTACCGGACCGAGTTCCTCTACATGGACTCAGAAACGTTCCCGACGGAAGAAGAGCAATATACAGCCTATAAAGCAGTACTCGAAGGTATGGACGGCAAACAAGTCGTCATCCGTACGCTCGATATCGGTGGAGATAAAGAATTGTCTTACCTCGACCTTCCAAAAGAAATGAACCCGTTCCTCGGCTATCGCGCGATTCGCCTTTGCCTCGAAGAGACGGACTTGTTCCGCACACAACTTCGCGCCCTTCTCCGTGCCTCAGCGCACGGTGACCTCGCCATCATGTTCCCAATGATCGCGACACTTGAAGAGTTCCGCGCGGCGAAAGCGCTCCTTCTCGAAGAAGAAGCGAAGTTGAAAGCAGAAGGCATCGCTGTCGGTAACTACGAGACAGGGATGATGGTCGAGATTCCATCGACTGCCGTCATGGCGAAGCAATTCGCGAAAGAAGTCGACTTCTTCTCAGTCGGCACGAACGACTTGATTCAATACACGATGGCAGCGGACCGCATGAACGAGAAAGTCTCGTACTTGTACCAACCGTTCAACCCGGCCATCTTGAACCTTCTCCACAACGTCATCACAGAAGCACATAAAGCTGGCAAATGGGTCGGCATGTGTGGCGAGATGGCTGGAGAAGAGCTCGCGATTCCAATCCTTCTCGGACTTGGCCTTGACGAGTTCTCGATGTCAGCTTCAAGCGTCCTTCGCGCACGTAGCCTCGTGAAGCGTTTGACGAAGTCAGAAACAGAAGCGATTGTCAACGATGTTCTCAACATGGATACAGCTGAAGAAGTCGTGAACTTCCTCAGTGAAAAATTCGATATTAAGAAGTAACAAAAAAAGAAGTTCTCGCAGCTGCGAGAGCTTCTTTTTTGTTTACTCGGCTCCTTTATCATCCGTTCTGAAGTCGAGCGCTTCACCGGCGACGACCGTCTCTCCGAATGGGACGACGACGATTTTACCGTCTCCGTTCGTCCAAATGATCGGCGTGATGAGCGATGGGACTTTGTCACGAATCAAATTGAGGTCAACGTCGAGCAAGACATCCCCCGCTTCGACGCGGTCGCCTTCTTTCACTTTGGCGACGAAACCTTCGCCTTTCAGATTGACCGTATCGAGTCCGACATGGATAAGAATCTCGCGTCCATCGTCCGCAAGTAGACCGATCGCATGTTTCGTCGGGAAGAACGTCGTGATTTGTCCCGTGACCGGCGCAACGACTTGTCCCGAACTCGGTTCGATGGCAAACCCTTCACCCATCATACGGCCCGAGAAGACTTGGTCCGGAACGTCATCGAGTGACAAGATGACACCCGACATCGGGGCGAGGAAGCGATGATCGGCATGTTCGGCCGCTTCTGGTGTGATGACGGCTTTTTCTTTCGGTTTGTATTCGCCGCCCTCGATGATGGCCGCGATTTGCGATTTGAGCGTATCCGATTTCGGTCCGAAGATGGCTTGAATATTATCTCCGACTTCGAGTACTCCGGCCGCTCCCAAATCTTTGAGCAAGTCTTTATCGACTTGTTTCACATCGTTCACTGTGACGCGGAGACGCGTGATACAGGCGTCGAGGTGTTTGACGTTTTCAGGTCCGCCGAGACCCACGAGCACTTCGTACGGTAAATCGTCTCCGACGACGGCACGGGCGCCTTTGCCTTCGGCGACGGTTTCACGTCCCGGCACTTTCAAGTCGAACTTCGTAATGGCGAAGCGGAACCCGAAGTAATAAATAACCGCGAAGACGAGGCCGACTGGAATGACGAGCCACCAGGCTGTCCGGTTCGGCAACACTCCGAACAATAGATAGTCGATGAGTCCGCCTGAGAACGTCATCCCGATCTTAACGTTGAGCAAGTGCATGGTCATAAAGGATAGTCCCGCAAAGACGGCATGAATACCAAAGAGTAGAGGTGCAACGAAGACGAACGAGAATTCGACCGGCTCGGTGATTCCCGTTAAGAATGAGGTGAGGGCTGCTGAGAAGTAAAGTCCTTCGACGTCTTTACGACGCTCTTTCGGGACCGTGTGGAACATGGCGAGACAAGCGGCAGGCAATCCGAACATCATGAACGGGAACTTCCCGGTCATATACGTACCGGCCGTAAATTCGACTCCGTCACGTAATTGTGCGAAGAAGATCCGTTGGTCCCCTTGGACAAGGTCTCCCGCCTGGTTCGTATATTCCCCGAACTGGAACCAAAACGGTGAGTACCAGATGTGGTGCAGACCGAACGGAATCAAAGAACGTTCGACCAAACCGAAGACGAAGGCAGAGACGGCGACGTTCGCTTCAATGATCGTGCTCGAGAACGTGTTGATCGCTGAACCGATCGGCGGCCAAATGTAGGCGAGCGCAATCCCGATCAATAAGCTGAATGCAGCGGTCGCGATAGGCACGAACCGTTTCCCTGCAAAGAACCCTAAGAAATCCGGCAACTTGATGTTGAAGTACTTGTTGTACGCGAATGCGGCAATGAGACCTGCGATAATACCCCCGAATACCCCCATTTGGAGCGTCGGGATCCCGAGTACCGTGGCATAGGCCGGGTCTCCCTGGGCGATTTCCGCGGTAATACCGTTCCACGTGCTGATAACCTTGTTCATAATCAAATAACCAACGATAGCTGCTAACCCGGCAACACCGTCCCCGTTGGCTAGCCCGATGGCGACACCGACGGCGAACAATAGACCTAGATTGGCAAACACGATATCCCCGGCATCTGTCATAACTTGCCAGACGAGGACGAGTGAATCGTTTGCCAAGAAAGGCAAGAGCGAAACGAGATCAGGGTTTTGGAACGCGGTACCAAATGCGAGTAATAGACCGGCTGCCGGTAGAATCGCAACCGGAAGCATAAGTGCCTTCCCGATTCGTTGCAAAACACCAAACACTTTCTTCCACATCATGGTTCCCTCCTTTTGTCAGAATACTTACTTTTCCCCATCTGCCATTAGGCTGAAACCGTTTCACCCATACAAAAAAAGCCAATCCATAATGGATTGGCTTATAGCTTCATTCAGTTTGCTTTCTTTTCGTTACCTGAAGCGATGACCGCTTGCATTTCTGATTTCAATGCATCCGAACGTGGTCCGAAGATGGCTTGAACGTTGTTACCGACTTCAAGGACACCAGCTGCCCCGAGGCGTTTCAACTCTTCTTTGTTGACTTGGCTCTTATCTTTTACTTCGACGCGGAGACGTGTGATACATGCGTCAAGGTGTTTGATGTTTTGTGAACCACCGAAACCAACGAGGATATCTTGTGCAAGTTCCGAACCTGTAGCAGTTGATTGCTCAACGACTTCATCTTCACGGCCCGGTGTTTTAAGGTTGAACTTACGGATAACGAAGCGGAATCCGAAGTAGTAAACGACTGCGAACACGAGACCGACTGGAATGACGAGCCACCAGTCTGTACGGTTAGGAAGTACACCGAAAAGAAGGTAGTCGATCAAACCGCCCGAGAACGTCATCCCGATTTTGACGTTCAAGATGTGCATGACCATGAACGAAAGGCCAGCGAAGACTGCGTGTACTGCGAACAAGAGTGGAGCAACGAACAAGAATGAGAACTCGATCGGCTCAGTGATACCAGTCAAGAACGATGTAAGTGCTGCCGAAGCCAAGAGACCACCGACGACTGCTTTACGTTCAGGACGTGCTTCGTGGTACATTGCGAGTGCTGCTGCTGGAAGACCGAACATCATGAACGGGTACTTACCAGTCATGAACGTACCGGCTGTGAGCTCAGCGCCATCACGAATTTGTGCGAAGAAGATCGCTTGGTCACCACGAACGATGTTACCCGCTGCATCCGTGTACGAGCCGAACTCGAACCAGAATGGTGAGTAGAAGATGTGGTGAAGACCAAATGGAATCAATGAACGTTCGATCAAACCGAAGATGAATGCCGCGAACGTGCGGTTTTCAGTCAACATGAAGTTTGAGAACGTGTTCAAGCCGTGTTGAACTGGTGGCCAGATGAGAAGCATAACGAAACCAGCGACAACTGCCAATACTGCAGTAACGATTGGGACGAAACGCTTACCAGCGAAGAAGCCAAGGAATTGCGGCAATTCAATGTTGAAGTACTTATTGTATGCCCATGCGGCAATCAGACCGACGATGATCCCTCCGAATACCCCTGTTTGGAGTGTTGGAATCCCAAGTACTGATGCGTAAGCCGGATCACCTTGTGCGATGATTTCAGGTGTGAGTTCGAGCCAAACACCCATTACTTTGTTCATGATGAGGAATCCGACGATGGCTGCGAGTCCGGCAACGCCGTCCCCTGCTAAACCGATCGCGACACCGACTGCGAATAAGAGTGCTAAGTTCGAGAAGATAATGCCACCCGCTTGCTCCATGAGCTGAGCGAATTTCACAACGCCTTCGTTCGTTAACCAACCAGCGCGTGATGTAAGGGCCGGGTTTTGCATCGCGTTACCGAATGCAAGAAGAAGACCGGCTGCCGGCAAAATCGCAACAGGAAGCATAAGTGCTTTACCGACTTTTTGAAGAACACCAAAGATCTGCTTAAACATGATAAATCCTCCTTTTGTGATTGTTTCGTGCGGAAAGACGACTGTAGATGTCAGACAACCGACGTATCTAAACGTTTTCATAATAAACGTTTATAAAAACAGAAACAGGCATGAATAAGGTATAGAACGTAGACCTCTCCTAATGGAGACATCGTTGCGTTCCACTCCTTACTCATGCCTGATCGAATCAGTAACACGTAAGATACGTGGTATCAGTTATCTACTTGTTAGGCGCTGGAGATGCATCGTCAAATATGTCGCTTCACCTCGCGGGACAGGACGCTTTAATTCGCGTTCCATGATGCCCATCAGCTCCCAAGCAGTACTATAGCATAGCGGATATTCTTCGCGCAATACCTTTTCAATTTTTTGTGGGGCCTCCACCATCTCACCCGTCGCAACCCGCTCAACGGCGTACCTTAAGTGCCGAAGTAAGCGCTTATAATCGAGTGAACTCCGGTCCATTTTGACGTTCAAACGACTCTCAATCGTCTGAACGATTTGCCCGATGATTTGGTTGTGTCGATTGACCTCGAGGACGTTTTTGAACGTCGTCGCCGAATGGATATGGAGCGCGATAAATCCGATCTCCGCGTCCGGCAACAGCACGTCAAGCCGCTCGTGAATCATATCGACGATACGTTCGGCGAGCGTGTACTCGTTCGGATAGAGCGATTCGGTCTCGAGCAAGAACGGATTTGTCACTTCCATCCCTTGTTCGATTCGCTTCATCGTGAAGAACAAGTGGTCAGTCAAACCGATATGAATATGTTGATCGACTTTTTTGCCCGTATTGTTCTCGATAAACCCGACGATTTCTTGCATGAAGGCAATAAAGTCTTCATCGACGTGTTTGACGAGCTCACGGTATTGTGATTGTTCTTCTTTATCTGTCAGTTGATACACTTTCTCCGGGACACTGGCCGGGTCGACGAGATCGCCCGCTTTCTTGCCGAAGCCAATCCCTTTCCCGAGTAGAATGACTTCCGGTTCCGGATCATGTTGGCAAATGACAACGCTATTATTCAACACTTTCTTGATCGTATACATCGGTAATGTCATTCTCATCGCATCCCTTACTAATTAAATCGTTATCTTATCTAGTATATCGGTTCGCTTTCTAAAAAAGTAGGCAGAAAACAAAAAAGACGAACATTTCTGCCGTCTTTAAAACATTGAGTAACCACTCTTACGCAAGTAGCGGATCGTGACGCCGGCCAAAATCGCACCGAGCAGTCCGAAACCTAGCATGAACACATCCAAAAACTGAAGTCCGAGCACCCGTTCGTAAACGTTGGCGAGCGCGGTCGATGTCTCCGTGATGTAACTCGAGAGCTTGACGTTATCAATCATCATAATGACGAAAATCGGATAGATGAACACGAGCGTCCATGTTTTTTTAAGTAGCATGTTCAAAATGAAGCCGATGCTGAAGAAGATGACCAAATAAAGAATCGCCCCAATGACAGCCTGGATGATATGCATGCGATTGCCCCCTTTTCCCGTTGTCTATTATACCGAATCGCCCTCTCTTAGGTCAAAGGTGAACCATGAGGCGTCATCAAAAAAGTAGCCCGTTCGGATGAGCGGGCTACTTGGTCATATGCTTAGAATTTACCTTTTTTGAGGACGAGACCGTACTTCTTCAATTCGAGGAAGTGTTTGTTGTCGATCACTTTCTTCATGAATGAAGCGTTGCGACCGAAGATCTTTTTGCCCATGACGATGCCGATGCCGTCGTTATGGCCAAGTGAAGCGAC
Organism: Exiguobacterium sp. s141; assembly: GCF_018618085.1. Taxonomy (NCBI): domain Bacteria; kingdom Bacillati; phylum Bacillota; class Bacilli; order Caryophanales; genus Exiguobacterium; species Exiguobacterium sp. s141. Next base: position 553,322 of record NZ_JACSLJ010000001.1, read on the forward strand.
TGTCCCTTTGCTCTCATACGTGAATTTCGAAGTCGATTTTCCGTTGATGAGCGCGGCGATGTTTTTCGCTACGTTGTGCGCTTGTTGCGTCGCGATTTGAGCAGTCGGCGGGTATGGACGGTTTGAGACCGGATCCATGACAGCCGAGCAGTCACCGATGATGAAGACGTTGTCGTGACCAGGGGCACGGTTGTCCGCCTCGACCATGACACGGTTACGGACCGCTTCAAAACCAGATTTCTCGATGATCGGGCTACCGCTGACGCCACCTGTCCAAAGGATCGTGTTCGCTGCGATCGTCTCCGTCGTGTCGCCTTGAAGCGGACCGAACGTGACGACGCCAGGCTCAACGCCTTTGATGCCGTTGCCGAGTTTCATCTCGACACCGTTACGCTCGAGCCATTTCTGTGCATACGTCGTAAGTTCTGGGTCGAAACCAGGAAGGACGGTCGGAGCCGCCTCGATGTTCACGATGCGAACCGCTTCACGTGGCACGTCATACTGCTTGCAAAGCTCAGGGACACGGTTGACGAGCTCACCGAGGAACTCGATACCTGTGAAACCTGCGCCGCCGACGACGATTGTCACGTACGAGCGGTCAGCCGACCCGTTCGTCTTGTATTGTGTGAATGAGTATTCGATATGTTCTTTGATTTTACGGACGCTGTTCAATGAACTGATTGTCATCGCGTTCTCTTTGAGGCCTGGGATTCCGAATGTTTCTGGAATGCCGCCGAGTGCGAACACGACATAATCATATTCAACAGTCGAGCCGTCTGCGAGTAGTACTTGTTTAGCCGTAGTATCGACGCGATCGACGATCCCTTTGACAAATTTCACGCGTGACGGGTTCACAACGTCGTTGATGTAGATACGAGCTTGCTCCGGTTTCATCGTTCCGGCCGCTGGTTCATGGAGCCATGTCGTCTGGTAATGGTAATCATGCTTGTTAATGAGCGTGATGTTAGCGTCGCCAGCTGAGAGCGTCTTCTGGAGGTTCACCGCTGTGATGAGTCCACCGAAACCTGCGCCAAGAATAACAATGTTAGGTCGTTTCATGTTCATTTCCACCTTGTTTTGATAGTTTTGTTTTCTTGAACAATCACGTTGTGTGTTTTTTCACATGAATGTTCACAATAAAGCCTAAACCTTGTTCAACCAATGTTCACAATTGCTTCTCGTTCATTGTACGCTGTTTATTTCGTTTTCTCAATGGAAAAGCTTATCTTCTTGAATTTTTTTTGAATGTATAGGATGTTTGTACAGAATGGATTTAATTCACGATTGTCACTATAATGGATGTATACGTTTTGAGGAGGAATTCGATGAAATCGACGAAAGATGTGATCATCATCGGTGGCGGCCCGGTCGGACTGTTCACCGCATTTTATGCAGGTATGCGCCAACTCGATACGGCGTTGATTGAAAGTTTGCCGCAGCTCGGCGGACAATTATCGACACTGTATCCAGAAAAATATATTTACGACATCGCCGGCTTCCCGAAAGTGAAAGCCCAAGATTTGATTGACCAATTAAAAGCCCAAGCCGATCAGTTCGAGCAGGACTATCGCCTCGGGGAGACGGTCGAGACGGTCGAACGTCTTGAAGACGGCACGTTCCAGATCACGACGAACAAGGATGAGTACCATACGAAAGCCATCATCATCACGGCCGGGAACGGGGCATTCGCCGCACGACCGCTCGGCATCGATGGTTGTGAAGACTATGCCAACCTTCATTACTTCGTCGACAACATGGAGAAGTTCCGCGACCGCCGCGTCATGATCGCTGGCGGCGGCGACTCTGCCGTCGACTGGGCGCTCATGCTTGAAGGCATCGCCAAGGAAGTCCATATCGTTCACCGCCGTGACCGTTTCCGTGCCCACGAGCATACGGTCGAGCAAATGAAGGCCTCGACGATCAACGTGTGGACGCCATATAACATTGAGTCACTTTCAGGTGAGACACACATCGAGTCGGTCGAATTGACGGACAAAGACGGCGAATCGAAATTCGTCGAAATCGACGACCTCATCTGTAACTACGGTTTCGTCTCATCGCTCGGCCCAATCAAAAACTGGGGCATGGAGTTCGAGAAGAATACGATCCGCGTCGACTCACGCATGGAGACGACGGTCGCCGGCATCTTCGCCTGTGGTGACATCGCGACTTATGAAGGAAAAGTGAAATTGATTGCGACAGGCTTCGGTGAAGCCCCGATCGCCATCAACCAAGTGAAGCAGCTCGTCGACCCGACAGCGCGTCACCCACAACATTCGACTTCGGTATTTGCCGGGAAATAACGATGTGGCCCTCATCGCGATGATGAGGGCCATTTTTCATTTGCGGATTGTTTTTACAATGACCCGGTCGAGCCAGTCGTCGAGTTGGGTGAAGACGAACCCGGCCTTTTTCGCCTCGGCAATCGACATATAATAGTCGACGTCCGTATCGTACGGCGACGACTCGCCATCTTTGATGATCTGGACCGGTTTATTTAAGTGATGGCCGATCCGTTCCATGAGTGCCCCGAGCGAGATGACCCCTTCACTCGCCGCGTTGAACGGTCCGGTCACGTTCGCCCGACCGACCCATTCTAGAAAGGCGGCCGCCTCAAAGCTTGAGATGAACCCCATCTTCGCTTCCGGGTGATGCAGTACGATCGGCTCTTCCCGTCGGACGGCGTCGATATAAAACTTGAGACGGTCTGTATAGTCGTCGGGTCCGAGCACGATTGGCAAGCGGACCGTCGCGACCGGGAACGAGGCGCGATGGAAGAAATAAGATTCAGCCTCTCGCTTCCCTTGCCCGTAATCATGTTCGGATTCGAGATGATAGTCATGATGGAGCGGATTGAAATCACTTTCTTTCAACTCGGCGCCTGGCGCATAAACCGACATCGTCGACGTGAGCACATATTTACCGACTTGGTCCATGAAAGCGTCCGAGGCGATCTTTGCCTGGTACGGGTTAAAGCAAACATTGTCATAGACGAGGTCGTAATGGTCGCGTGACAAATCTTTCATCGTGGCCACCGACTGTCGGTCCCCTTTGATCGACCGGATGCCCTCCGCCTCGGGTACTTGCAGTTGTCCACGCGTCACAATCGTCACATCGTCACCGGCCTCCGCCAACCGAAGCGCCAACCGCTTTCCAAAATAGCGTGAGCCACCGAAAATCAATACTTTTCTCATCGTCCCTGCCCCTCCTACATGAAATGACATCTCTTTTCATTTTCCCTTGCATCCTCTCGACTAATCTTCCACATCCTTGAATATTTTTGTTATTCTTATATATATAGACAAGAAAGAGGCGAAACGCATGCATCAGATCACATTAGAAAAAGGATGGTCGTGTGAATTACCGACACAATATGCCATTTACCAAAGCTTATCGGACTTCAGCCGTTACTCGGTCCTTGACCAAGAGGAAGAGAGCGTCTGTTCATTCCGCATCACGAACGACACGTGTAAAATCACAGCGTTTCGTCCTTGGCAACATCAAATCGAGTTAGACGCGGCTTCGAAACTCATTCGATTAATTCTGATTGAAGAGACAGACTGAATACAAAAAAGGCCAATCATGAGACATGATTGGCCTTTCGTTTAGCAATCCCCAGGTGTCCCGGCGTTCGATGCCGTCCGGAAACTCGAGCCACAACCGCACGTGGCGATGGCGTTCGGATTTTTAATCGTGAAGCCGCCTCCTAGCATCGACTGCTTATAGTCAATCTCGAGACCGTCGACGACCCCGTGATCGGCTTCGGCGACGATGACGCGGACGCCGTGGTGGTCAAACTGAACGTCCTTGTCTGTCTTATCCTCATCAAACCCCATCCCGTAAGACAGGCCGGTACACCCGCCCCCTTGCACTTTGATCCGCAAGTACTGGTCGTCGGGGCGTTCGGTCTGTTTCATCATATCGATGACTTGTAATGCGGCTGATTCTGTCAAATGAATCATCTGAACTCCTCCTTCGTTATCTTAACTTCAAGTCAACTGACTTGAGATTTTGTGAAATATCTTGTATAACTAAACTGTAACAAAAAAAATTAAATCGTTCCATCTTCGGGGCAGGGTGAAATTCCCGACCGGCGGTATTGAAGACAAGTTCTTCTCAGCCCGTGAGCGAGCAAGGCGTTGCTTGCTGATTTCGTGAGATTCGAAAGCCGACAGTAAAGTCTGGATGGGAGAAGATGGCGGCATCCGACCGATATCCGGATGTTTTCTTCGGCGTGGTCTAAACACCGATGAGAACATCTATTTCGTATGCGCGTAAACTCTCCCGATTGTTTGATACAATCGGGTTTTTCTATGCGACGGGTGCCATTCATCAAGGAGCGACAAAAGGAGAGATTTTGATGAAAACAACGCGCAACAAACGATTGACAACACTGGTGACGCTATCGATGCTCGGGGCCATTTCTTTTGTCCTCATGCTCTTTAACTTCCCGCTGCCTTTCCTACCACCGTTCCTAAAAGTGGATTTCAGTGACATTCCCGCGCTCGTCGCCGGGATCGTGTTCTCCCCACTCGCAGGCGTCGTGGTCGTCGCTCTAAAAAACGTCCTCTACTATGTCTTCAATGGTGGCGGCGTTCCGGTCGGTGAAGTCGCGAACTTCTTTGCAGGTGTCGCCTTCATGTATCCGGTCGCATGGTTCTACCATAAACGTAAAACGAATAAAGCGCTCGCTTCAGGCCTCGTGGCCGGTACGATCACGATGGCACTCAGCTTGGCAATCTTGAACTATTTGCTCATCTTACCAGCCTACGCGTTCTTCTTCGGCATGACCGAGATGGCACAACCGGCTGTCAAAACGGACCTCGTCCTATACGGTATCTTGCCGTTCAACTTCATTAAGGCCTTGTTGATCAGCGCCTTGTTCGTCCCACTCTTCCTCAAATTGAAGCCGTGGATCGAACGTCAGCGCATGCAACTTCAAGCGTAACTGACAAGCACCTAGACCCCGGTCTAGGTGCTTTTTGTATAGGTACGCTATGCTAATGAGAGAATAGGAGGAGATGGATTGAACACGACTGAAGATGTGACCCATTTTTTAGAGACTGATGTGGAACTGATGCGTCTGTTGACAATCGTCGCTTCGCTCGGTTTACCCGATTGGTGGATTTGTGCCGGATACGTGCGGGCAAAAATATGGGATGACGCGCACGGCTACGAAGTACCGACGCCGACCGAGGACGTCGATGTCATCTACTTTGACCGATCTCACATCGACGAGGCGATTGAAAAACAGTATGAGGCACAACTGCACGACCTGTTACCGAACGTCCCTTGGTCGGTCAAAAACCAGGCCCGCATGCATCTGGTCAATCAATTGCCACAGTATCAATCTGCGGTCGACGCCTTGGCCCATTTCCCTGAGACGGTCACGGCCATCGGTGTCAGCCTTGATGCGAGCGGACGCTTGAAGCTGGCCGCCCCTTACGGTATCGACGACATAGTCAAACTACAGTTACGACCGACCCCGGCCTTTGCGAACGACTCTTCACACCATCATATTTATCGAGCCCGGATCAATAAAAAGAATTGGCAAGCCACTTGGCCGAGACTCCATGAAGTGGATATACCTCGTCAGGGATGATAAACACTAGTGAAACCGACCGCCTTACGGTCGGTTTTTTGCTGTTCATTCATAAACGTCACAACGAAAAAGAGTGACCACCGAAGTGATCACTCTGAGTATACCGTGTTTGATTAGAGAAGAAGACCAGCGAGTGTCGCTGACATCAAGTTGGCAAGCGTACCTGCGAGAATCGCGAGGACACCCATGCGCGCGATGTCGTTCCGACGGTTCGGCGCCATTCCACCAAGACCACCGAGAAGGATGGCGAGTGATGAGATGTTGGCGAATCCACAGAGTGCGAACGCGATCATAGCTTCCGTACGTGCCGAGAGGTCACCAGAACCGATGATTGGTGCGAATTCAGAGAAAGCGACGAATTCGTTCAACACGAGTTTTTGTCCGAGGAAGCTACCGAATTGAACAGCATCTGCCCATGGCACACCGATCACGAATGCGAGCGGTGCGAACACATAACCAAGAATCAATTGAAGCGTGAGACCGTCGAAACCGAACAAGCCACCGATTCCACCGAGAATCAAGTTAACGAGCGCGATCAATGAAACGAAGGCGAGAAGCATCGCACCGACGTTCAATGCAAGGAAGAGACCGTCAGAGGCACCGCGAGCGGCTGCATCGACGAAGTTCGCCGCCTTGTTCTCTTCATCTTCAGCGATTTCGACATCGTCATCCGGTACGTCTGTTTCCGGGACGATGATTTTCGCGAACATGAGACCAGCAGGAGCAGCCATGAAGCTCGCTGCGAGCAAGTACTCGAGCGGTACACCAAGAGCAGCGTATCCAGCAAGAACTGAACCGGCAACCGAGGCGAGACCACCGACCATGACAGCGAAGAGTTCCGATTGCGTCATCGTTGGAAGGTAAGGTTTGATGACGAGCGGTGCTTCCGTCTGACCGACGAAGATGTTCGCTGTCGCTGAGAGCGATTCTTTACGTGATGTGCCAAGTGCTTTGGCGAGAGCCGTACCGAGGATACGGATCACCCACTGCATGACACCTACATAGTAGAGAAGTGCGATGAGTGACGACATGAAGACGATAATCGTCAACACTTGGAACGCGAAGACGAAGTTGTCTCCGCCGACAGCTGTACCGAAGACGAAACTAATCCCGGCGTTCGCCGTGTTCAAGACGTTCTGGACGCCTCCTGAGATCCATTCTAACGCGTTACGTCCTACTGTAGTGAAGAGGACGAGGAAGGCGAACGTAAACTGTACCGCGAAAGCGGCAAGCACGGTGCGCCATTTGATGGCTTTACGGTTGGTCGAGAAGATGTAAGCGATTCCAATTAGTGCCAAAATACCAACCACGCTCATGATATTCATTGGTGTTGTGCTCCTTTCATATTGGGGAAACCTGATAATGTGATATACCCGAATCGAGATGTGTCCTACCGTTTGAAACGCTTTCTTTTTCTGTTGTTAAACGTCAGACAACCTACATTCGAACCTCTTTGAATATAACAGACCCTTTTTAAAAATGCAACGGGTCAAAACGGTCAAAATAAAAAAAGTTTGAAGGTCCTTCAAACTTTTTCACCATGCCATTTCTTCAATTTTTTCATATACATTCGTCACGAGTTGTTCCGGTGTATCCCCGGTCACGACCTCACCATCGACGAGACAAAACAAGTCAAGCGAACAGACGCCGCAGTAGCCCGTACAGCCATATTCGACGACGTCTAAGTCTGGATCGGACTCTAATTTGGCGCGGGCGATTTGTGAACCCATCGCTAAATTGGAGGCACAGAACTCAATGATCGGATTCATCATGTCATTCACCCTTCCCCTTTCCTTCAAAGCAGGAAAATGGTTCTTCTACGGCGTATTATAACATGATACAGTTGAAGTGTAACAAAGGGGGATTTTTATGCGCAAATTAGTCGTCTTGGGAGGCGGTTACGGGGGTATGCGTGTAATCGAACGTGTCCTCGGCCATCAGCTGAAGGACGTATCGATCACACTCATCGACCGTCTACCTTACCATGGATTAAAAACAGAGTATTATGCACTTGCGGCGGGGACCGTGTCGGATCGTGATATCCGCATCGATTTTCCAGAAGAGGTCGACTACATATACGGCCAAGTCACCGATATCGATACGGGGGACAAAATGGTCCTGCTCGCGAGCGGGGAAAAAGTGCCGTACGACGACCTCGTCATCGGCCTCGGTTGCGAGGACAAGTATCACAACGTGCCCGGTGCCGCCGAGTTCACGTACAGCATCCAAACGTTAGAAGAATCACGCAAGACCCAGCAAGCAATCAACGGCCTATCTCCGGGATCGGTCGTCTCGATCGTCGGTGCCGGCCTGTCCGGTGTCGAGCTCGCCAGCGAGCTGCGCGAGAGTCGTCCCGACTTGACGGTCCGTTTGTTCGACCGCGGCCCGTCCGTCCTATCGTTCCTATCAAACCGTGTCTCGATGTATGTCCAGTCTTGGTTCGAGGAACATGGTGTCGAAGTCATCAATAACTCGAACATCGTCCGGGTCGACGCCGATGGGTTATGGAACCATGAACAGCACTTCGCTTCCGATTTGACGGTGTGGACCGCCGGGATTCAACCGGTCGCCGTCGTCCGCAACCAAGGTTGGGAACTCGATGGGGGTGGACGTGTCAAATTGACACCACACCACTACGTCCCGGAACAGCCCGATATCTTCGTCGTCGGGGACAACGCCAGCCTGCCGTATGCACCTTCGGGTCAGCTCGCAGAAGCGCAGGCCGAACAGATCGTCCAAGTGTTGCTCTGTAAATGGAAAGGCGTCAGTTATCCGGATTTGCCGGATATCAAACTCCGAGGCACGTTAGGATCGCTTGGGAAGAAGGCCGGATTTGGCGTCTTCATGGGCAAGCAGTCGCTCACCGGCAAAGTCGCTCGGCTGCTCAAGTCCGGTATTCTTTGGAAACATAAAGTCATTAAATAACATGCCTGGGTCGGCCATCTCGGTCGATCCTTTTTAGTGTAAAGCAATCCATTTGTCGTTCAGCCACCGTCGTGTTGAGCCAAAAGTCTTGTATCTGAATCCCCTGAAATCTTATCTAAATATTCAGATTTTTAATTCCATTGACATATTCTACCCGGTGGGAAAACTTGTTACTCTATGGACACGGCCGAACGACTTCGTGTCACCTCGCCTACATACCCCAAAGGAGGAAACAAGTTGAAAAAAGTTTGCAGCACCGTCCTCGCCTCATTGCTCGTCTTGTCAACCGTTCCGGGAGGCGCAGATGCCGCCCCGAACAAAGAGAAAGAACGCGTCATCGTCGTCTTCAAAGAGTCGGCAAAGAACATCCCGCTCTCGATTGAAGGCATGGAAGTTCGCCAACAGTACAAAAATCTTCCGGCCGCTGCCCTCGAAGTACCGAAGGCTGCCTTGAAGGGCTTGAAGAACAATCCGAACGTTGCCCACGTGGAAGTCGATCAAACGGTGCAAATCGAAAACCAGACGCAAGACTGGGGCATTCCGAAGTTAAAGGCTCCATCCGCTTGGCAGAGTGGTTACACCGGGAAAGGCGTGAAAGTATCGGTCGTCGATACGGGAATCTCGCCACACCCTGATTTGACGATTGCTGGTGGTGCATCGTTCAGTACGGTCACGAGCTCATACGCGGATGACAACGGTCACGGGACGCACGTCGCTGGTATTATCGGGGCCCGTAACAACAGCATTGGGACCGTCGGGATTGCCCACGAGGCGAGCATTTACGCCGTCAAGGCACTCGAGGCGAACGGTAGCGGTAGCCTATCGAGTATTATCGCCGGGATCGATTGGTCGATCACGAACGATATGGACGTCATCAACTTGAGTCTCGGGACGACGAGTCCATCCTCAACGCTCCAACAAGTCGTCGACCGTGCCAATAATGCTGGCATCCTCGTCGTCGCGGCAGCCGGTAACAACGGACGCACCGACGGATCGGGCGACCTCGTCAACTACCCGGCCCGATACAGCTCGGCCATCGCTGTCGCAGCGACGGACATCAACAACAATCGCGCCTCATTCTCGGCTACAGGCAGCACGGTCGAAGTCGCGGCACCAGGCGTGAGCATCAACTCGACACTCGCAACTGGCGGATACGGCCAAATGAGCGGGACATCGATGGCGACTCCGTACGTCGCTGGTAACCTCGCTCTCATGAAGCAAGCGTTCCCGACGTTGTCGAGCGCGCAACTCCGCTCAAAACTGTCACAAGACTCGATCGACCTTGGCGCAGTTGGACGCGACGCCTGGTTCGGAAACGGACTCGTCCAAGCTCCAACGTCTGGTGGGACGTCACAGCCTGTTCAAGCACTCGCGACGACAGTATCGACATCGAAGTCGACTTATTACGCGGGTGAGCAAGTATCGATCTCATCGACGGTGCGGGACGCGAACGGCCAACCGGTCGCAAACGCCGACGTCCGTGTGACGGTCACACAACCTTACGGCACAACGCTCACAGGGACAGGCAAGACAAGTTCGACAGGCGCCATCACGTTCACGCTCTCGACAAGTTCTTCGTCACAGCGCGGCACGTACCAAGTGAAGGCTGATGCGACGCTCACTGGCTACACGGCTGGTTCGGCGACGTCATCGTTCCGCCTTCTGTAACGAACAAGAGTCGAACGACAATCGTCGCTCGACTCTTTTCATGCTGTCGTCTGCTCGATGGCCGAGTAGACTTTTCGTAACTGGACGACCCCTTCGTCCACGACTTCCCCATTCAAGAGGACAAGCGGATAAAACCACTCGTCTTGCTTGATCGCCTCAGCGATGTCGTCGTCCGCCGTCTCGAAATCGATGTACTCGAACTCGAACGCCTGATCCGGATATTTCCGGGCAAGCGCACTTTGCAACCATTCATATGTCTCGATCGAGCTAGGTGCCCCGACGCAGCTCGCACACTGCACCTCAGCCCCATATACCGTGATTTTCATGTCCATTCCCCCTGTTCTCTCCTATTATACAAAATTCAAGAAGTGACATCGTCACAAAACGCTCAGCGTTAATGATTGAGAAACAATCTCAAACTTGCTAGAATGAAAGGGAACCAGAAAGGGGTAGATACCATGGAAATGTTTGATCAAGTCCAAGAAGTACTCGATAAATTACGCCCGTTCTTGCTTCGCGACGGCGGTGACGTCGAACTCGTAGACGTGGAAGAAGGCATCGTCAAACTTCGTTTGATGGGTGCATGCGGCAGCTGCCCATCTTCAACCATCACTTTGAAAGCCGGGATTGAGCGTGCGCTCATCGAAGAAGTACCTGGCATCGTTGAAGTCGAACAAGTATTCTAAAAAAAAAGGGAGACGTGAGTCATCCCTTTTTTTCATGCATGCGTCCATTCATCTAAGCTTTCGACCATATAGGTCGGGAGCTTTTCTTGTTCTTGGATAAAGGCCGGACCGTGTACGCCCGAATTGACATGAAGCGTCCGGAGCCCACCGTTGATTCCGAACAAGATGTCGGTATGATAGTTATCCCCGACCATGACGACCTCTTCTTTTGTGAGACCGATCATCTCAAGGGCGATATCGACCATGACCGGTTCCGGTTTCCCGATGAAGAATGGGTCTTTTTCTGTCGTCACAGCCAAGACGGATGTGAGCGCCCCGTTCCCAGGCAAAAAGCCACGTTCGGTCGGGATGGCGATATCGCCGTTCGTCGAGATGAAGCGGGCACCGGAACGAATCGCGAGTGCGCCTTTCGCCAACTTCTCGTAAGTGATATGGCGGTCGAGCCCGATGACGACATAGTCCGCCTTCGCCTCTTCCGTCACGTGGAAGCCGCGTTCTTCAAGCGCTAAACGCAAGCCGTCTTCCCCAATCATGTAAACCGTCGCGCCCGGCGTCATCTTCTCGATGTAACGGGCCGTCGCCATCGCGCTCGTCAATACGTGCTCTGGTGTGACATGTACACCCATCGAGACGAGCTTATCTGCCACTTGTTTCGGCGTCATCGACGCGTTGTTCGTGACGAACAAGTACGGGAAGCCCGTTGCTTCGAGTCGATTCACGAAATCGACCGCTGCTTGAATCGGGGCTGTCCCCGCATAAATCGTGCCGTCTAAGTCAAATAAGTATCCTTTAATCGAATCCATCCAATCACTCGCTTTCTGGTAGAAATGCTGATACAGGTCCAAGTTCCACTTCGATATAATGCCGGACCTGCTCTGGGAATGCCTCGAACGTCGCTCTATAGCGCTCGACCCAAGCGTCGAATCGGTCCGAGTCTGCCGTGACGAACTCCCGGACGTAATGAGCCCGTAGCGCCACGAGCGCTTTTGCGGCTACTGCCGTCTCGGCATCGAGCACGCGTTCATCGAGCAAAATATCGACGATGTCCTCATAACTGCCCGGGTCGCGCATGATGAAGCCATCAATCATCGAATTGCCGACATCAATCACGCCTTCCATCAAATGGACGGCCAACCGCTGTTTCGCCAGTTCGACCGTGAAGGCGTCCCCCTCTAGTTGATCAAGTCGACCGAACATCGTCTCCATATGGGCCAACGTCTCGCTAATCTTTTCTCTGTTCACAAAATACATCGGAATCCCCCCTGCCTCCTATAGTAATCCTTTTTCTCGTTCGAGAAAAGAATCTCACCTATTTACATCATTTATCCGATTGTGATACACTAATCCACGGATTAACACAATAAATAGTATGACACATTAAATAGACATCACGTGGAGGGTACAACACTATGGAACGAGAATTAGCGCTAGAGATCGTACGAGCAACTGAGGCAGCAGCACTTGCTTCGTCAAAATGGATCGGTCGTGGTCAAAAGAACGAAGCAGACGACGCAGCCACGTCAGCAATGCGTGAAGTCCTCGGGACGGTCAATATGGACGCCACCGTCGTGATTGGTGAAGGCGAGCTCGATGAGGCACCGATGCTCTATATCGGTGAACGTCTCGGCACGACGTTTGGGCCGGAAGTCGACATCGCGGTCGACCCGCTCGAAGGGACGTCCATCGTCGCCAAAGGGCTCGGCGATGCCATGGTCGTCATCGCGGTCGCCGATAAGGGCGCCCTCCTCCACGCACCGGATATGTATATGGATAAACTCGTCGTCGGGCCGAATTTGAAAGGGAAAGTCTCGCTCGACGAACCGCTCGAATCGATCATCGAGAAGGCAGCCCTCTATAACGGCAAGCGTATCGAAGAAGTCACGGTCATCATGCAAGACCGTGATCGCCATGAGCACTTGCGTCAAGCGGCGATGAACATGGGCGCTCGCGTCAAGCTGTTCGAAGACGGAGACGTCTCGGCGGGAATCGCGGCAGCCGTCAAATCAAATCCGATTGACATCTTTATCAGCACGGGCGGCGCCCCGGAAGGCGTCATCACGGCAGCGGCCGTCAAAGCGCTCGGAGGCGACATGCAGGCACGCCTTCACCCGATGAACGAAGAAGAAACGGCGCGCGTCATCTCGATGGGCATCGACGACCCGCTCCAATTGCTCACAATCGACGACCTCGTCAAGAGCGATGACTGCATCTTTGCGGCGACAGGCGTCACATCAGGCGAATTGCTCGACGGCGTCAAATTCTTGACGGATGATATCGTCGAAACGACGTCGCTCGTCATGCGCTCGAAAACGAAGACGATTCGTAAAGTCGTCGCCGAGCACACGTTGTCACTCAAGCCATACCTCCAAAAACAAGAAATCAACGCATAATAAAACCTCCGCTCTCGATTGAGCGGAGGTTTTCGTTTAGAATCCTTGTTCGAAATCCGTGCCGGCATGGTTTGTCTGTGGTCGTTCCGCTTGACGAATCGAGTCGTAGAACGTCGCGTACGTCGTCGTGAAGTACGGGTAGACGTACAAGAATCCGATTCCGAGCGTGAACACCCCGACGAAGAACCAACCGATGAACGAGAGGACGAGTTTGAACGCGTCCATCTTATGCCCATCCATCATGCGGCGTGATTCCGTGATCGCCTCAAGGGCCGATAGTTCCGGTTGGTCCCGTAAAATGTAGTACGTCAGTGAGTACGAGAACCCTTTGATGATTCCCGGGATCACGAGGAGCAACGTCCATAAGAAAATGAACAATCCCATGAAGAACGGGGCGAGCACGTGCTTGACGTAGCCCGTTTTAAATGGCTCGAACAACTTTGAGACGCCTGGCCGCTCGCCGCGTGAAACGGAAAGGACGAGCCACGCCCAGCCAATCGTGAGCGGTGCAATCAACAAAGTGAGAAGAAGCGACAAGAACGTAAGTCCCGTGTCAGCCGCTGTCGGTATCGCCTCTGGGTCTACAGGGACAGGCGGCGCGAACGATTGTGGAATCCCGTTCAAGACGACGAATAAAATTAATAGCCCGGCCATCAGCCAACGCTTTCCGGTTAACATTTTTTGGGCATGTTGTTTTAACTGTGCAGTCATTTTTCATCATCCTTTTTGTGAGGTCTTTCCTAAGTGTACGTCATCGCCTCCAGAAAAGTTTCAAAAAACCACGAAAAAAGGGAAAAGGTTTTTTTCCCTCCCCCTCAATACATCACATTGCCCATGAAAAACTGTGACATCGATAAAATAAATAAGAGCACACCTGTGGCCACTGCCACCAACGAAATGATTTTAAATAGACGGCTTCTCAGAAACGCCTGACGATATTCAAAGCGGCGGATCAGCAATACGTGGACAACCTCATAGAGAAGGACTGCGGCCGTGAAGTAAAACGTCATGATACTCCCTAACCCGAAGAACAACATCGCAAGTAAGCCCAGACCGAGATTGTGAATTCGGTTGTGGACGTCATCGCGGTCACCGACGGTCGCCGTTTGTACGTGTTGCATACTTCCACCTCACTTCCAAAACCCGAACAGAAACAATTGCTATAAATATAAGTTATCACAATTTTCCCACCCCTAAACCTGTCACACCGTCTTTTCACCTAAAAGAAACATTTGGAAAATAAATGTAACAAAAAAAGCGCTGATGTCATCAGCGCGTCATGTGCCGGTCGAAGGTTCAGCTTCTTCCGACTTATTGAATTTGCGTTTCAGTTTGAGCGGTTGTTTCGTGCCGCCGAAGACCGGACCGTCTTCCGCCTCATCGATTTCCGTCTTTTTCTTGAGCACGAAGAACGGGCACCCAAAGTTACAGTATTCATACACGTAATCCATCACATGGTCGATCCGATTGTCATATGTCGCGAACTTGGATTTTGTCTCATAAAATCCTTTCAACCGAAGTTGTCCGTGACCCCAGTCCCCGACGATATAATCATACTTATCGAGCACGTCGCTATAGCGTGCAATGAATGCCTCCTCGTCAAAACCGTCCCGTTTTTCTTCGATGACGGTATAGCCGTGGCGATTCACTCTAATCATGTTTCACACCTCCACTCTCCTATCATATCATGCCGACCGGCCCTGCCCCTATCCTTTTCGGATGGCATTATGGCGCGTCACAATCGTTTCCCGCAACACATCACGGAGCAGTTCTGGCATGAAGTAACGCTTCGTCTGGTCGGCCAAGTAAGGAAGGAGCGGACCGAACGTGAACATGTCGACCGTGGCGACGCGATACGTCTCATCGAGCTCGACTTCCTGACCGTGGACGTAATAGCGACCATGCCTCAACTCGAGACCGTGGACAATCGGGGCGCCAAGCACCGTTCCGCGAAATCCGAGGCCACGGACATGCATCGTCGTGAACGCTTCTTCTTGCACATCGTTTAAAAAACGGATCAGCGTGGCTCCGTCCAGCGAGAGCAGACAAGGGTTGATCGGATGCGGACAGATGCGGTGAAGCATATTGAGCGTGACGTGCCCCGGCAATAACCCTTCCAATAGGACGCCTGCCGGGATCACGCTCACTTCAGCGTCACACCAGTCCGCCAGCCCGCCTGCCAACAGTTCACCGAGGGCAGATGGGCCGAACCAGTCGCTCGGATAACCCGGCGTGTCAGCGATGGTCACGTCGAGCAGCCGCTCGGCTTGGCTGTATTCTTCTTGTAAGGTCGAAACCGTCGCTTCATCTGTCTCTCGTTCCGTCAAGTCATGCAAACTGGCCCGCTTCTCGATGACTCGGTTCCCATCGAGGGTGAGTTCCACTTCCCCGACGTATTGCCCGTATTTGCCGGCCTGGGCGATCAAGACACCGTTCGTGACGACCCCATCATCGAGCACGTGATGGGTATGGGCCCCGAGGATGACATCGATTTCCGGAAATGCTTCGGCGAGCCGCTCATCTGCATAAAAACCGAGGTGGCTGAGGGCGATGACGATATCACAGTCTCGGAGTGTTTCAAGCGCACGTTTCGTCGCCTCATGTGGCGCTTCGATGGTCCAACCGAGTTCCGGATAAAGTTCTTCATACGGTGCCGTCACGCCGAACAGCCCGATGCGGAGTCCGTCTCGTTCGACGACGAGCGTCTCCGTCGCCCAATCGGGTCTCGTGCCATCCGCCTGATAGACGTTCGCGAGCAACACCGGGAACTCCGCTTCTTCGTATAGATGGGCGAGCCAGTCATGCGGGAACGTGATGCCTTCGTTGTTCCCAATCGTGACCGCCGTCGGTTGGACGCGATTGAGCAGGCGGACGTTCACTTGTCCTCGCGTCACTTCCGTCGCCGGATGGGTCCGATCGGCATGGTCGCCGAGATCGAAGACGAGCGTCTCTTCTGTCCGGTGCTCGTTCAAAAACGAGACGAGACGCGGCCAGTTATGAAATTTCGAATGTAAGTCATTATAATGATACATCGTGATTGTTCTCAAGACGATTCCCCTTCCTAGAACAGGCTGATTTGGCTCGGGGCGAGCTCATATTCGGCACCGAGGATCTCGATCAACCGTTTGGCGTTCGGTACCGCGTCTCCGGCCGAGTTGTTGTTAAAGTAGACGTACACCGACTTCGCCGTTGCGTCGACTTGTTTGAGCGCCGCCGCGAGCTCTTGCAGTTCGTCTTCACTGTAGCGATACAGACAACGCACATGACGCCACTCTTGGCTCGTCATTCCTGGTTTTCTAAGCCAGCCAGCCGTGTTGCGCCCGTGTAAGCGAACGACGGCCACTTCCGGATTGGTCACGACCGGCACGAACGGGATGCTGCTCTCTTTCGTCTGCGGCTCATCACAGATCGTGTTGATGAACCGAAGTTCCGTCAAGAAAGCGAGCGTCCGCTCCCGGAACGCCTCGGAGAACCAAGTCGGGTTTCGGAACTCGATCGCGATGTCATAGTCCTTCAACTCGTCGCGAATCGTCCGCAAATAATCGAGATGCGGCTTTGAGACGTCAAACCACGGCGGCAGCTGGACGAGCACGGCCCGGAGTTTTCCGGCCTGCTTCAACGGTTCGACCGAGGTCCGGTACCGTTCGAATAGTTCGGCGAGCGGTAATTTCGGTTCGCGGTCATGTCCGCTCATTTCCCTGGAAACTTTGACGACGAACTGGAACGTTTCCGGTGTCTCCTGGTTCCACTTCTCATAGTTCTTCACAGGTTGAATCGCATAAAACGAGGAATCGATCTCGACAGTCGGAAAATGCCCCGCGTAGGTCGACAGTTTATGTTTACGTTCTTCCGGGTTCGTATAGAGCAAATCGTGGTCGCCCCATCCCGTCACACCGACATAAATCATCATGTTCCCTCCTTACATCATTGTTCGAACGTGGCCGTCGCTTTCCGCTTCGACCAGTTCAACGTTCCGGCGAACGTCACGAGCAACAGGACGAGTCCCATCACGAACGGATAGCGCATATCGATATCAAACGCAATCCCGGCGAGCGTCGGCCCGACGATATTGCCGATGCTCATATAGGCGTTGTTCATCCCCATCGCAAACCCTTGTTCCTTATCGGCCATTTTCGACACGAGCGTATTCAACACCGGTCGTAAAATCGACGTCGACAAGAAGATAATCAACGTGACGGCGAAGAAAATCGTGTAAGACCCGGCGAACAGCGAGAACAAGAAGCCGAGCGCGGCGAGCATGATGAAGATAAGCACGACTTTGATCTCACCGAGCAATGAAACGAGACGGTCGACGGCGAACAGCTGCACGATAACACTGACGATGCCTGTCCCGGTGATCATGACCGCGATTTGTTGCGGTGTCGCGCTGAACGTCTCACTGACGAACAAGCCGAGGACAGATTCATACGCCATCAAACCGAACGCCATGACCAAATTGATGACGAGCACGAAGAAATACGGCTTCCGTGTCGACGACACGAGTTGGCGCGGCAACGACTCGCTCTCGCTCGTTTGAACGTATGGTTCTCGATCCGGTTCCTTCAATAGAATGATCGACGAGATGACGGCGACGAACGAGACAATCGCTGACAAGAGAAGCGGCGCCTTCAAACCGAACTCAGCGAAGAAGCCACCGATCCCCGGTCCAATAACGATCCCGAGCGACATTGCCGCGGAAATATAGCTGTTCCCTTTCGCCCGTTGCTTGAGCGTGGTGATGTCGGCCACGTAGGCGAAAATCGCCGGAATCAATAGCGCGGCCCCGACGCCGCCGATCGCCCGTGAAATCAAGAGGACGCTCAGGTTGTCAGATAAGTAAAAGACGCCCATCGAGACGGTAAAACCGATCAGACCTAAAATAATCATCAGACGGCGCCCGTAAACATCCGCCCATTTCCCGGCAATCGGCGACATGAGCAACTGGGCTCCTGCGAAGACTGAGATCATGAGACCGGCAGCAGTGCCGCCTTCTCCGATCATCTTCAAATAATCAGGAATGATCGGAATGATGATCCCGAATCCTGCTACAGCGATGAACATGTTCAACATAAGAATCGCCAATTGTTTCTTTTGTTTAGTCGTCAATGTATGTCACTTCCTTTTCATCCTTTCATTTTACTTGTTGATGAATGGAATGAGCAAACGATAAGACAGCAAAACACCCATCCTTGACCAGAGGATGGGTGTTCGTTCACTTGCTTATGAGATGCGTGATTGAGCGAGTAATTGATTGGAACGTTGTTTCGGTAAGAAAAGCGTAATCACATACACGATCAACGTTGGAACCGCCCAGGCGAGCCCGATCTCGGCCATCGGCAAGTTCGTGATCCATTCGGTTGCAGCAGACGGCGCCAAACCGTGTGTCGTCTCAAAGAGCGAGAGCACGAGGGCCGTATACACTGTCGCCTTCATGGCGACGTGAGGGTTGCGTTGAATCCGTTCCGTGATCGACACGAGAACGAGTGCGATCATGACCGGATACAAGAGCGTGAGAAGCGGTACCGCGATTTGAATCAACGTACCGATTCCGACGAGTGAGATGAGATAGCCGAACAACGTCGTCGCGATAACGACCTGATAATACTTGAGTGATTCGAGCGTGTTGCTGATGAAGCGTGAGAACTCAGTGATGAGCCCGACCGCTGTCGTCAAACAAGCGAGGAAGACTGCTGCCCCAAGTGCGAGCATTCCGACTTGTCCGAATGAAGAACCGGCGAACGCTTGAAGCAAGCTTGCGCCATCTGTCGTCCCCGTTTGACCCGTCATATTCGCTCCGATCGATCCGAGCGAGATATAGACGAGCATCAAACATGTGACGGCAAGTAAGCCTGACGAGCGGAGAAGCGAAGACGCTTCTTTTTGGTCTGTCATACCGTTCGCTTTGAGCGTAACGAGCACGATGGCCCCGAAGACGAGTGCGCCGAAGACGTCCATCGTCAAGTAACCTTGTTTGAAACCTTCCCCGAGCGCACCCATCCATGTCTCATATCCTTCTGCTGGTGCGACCGGCTTCCCGAGTGGAGCCACGAGGTTCGTGATTCCGATTGCCGCAAGCAAGAGCAAGAGGATTGGTGTGATGATGCGTCCGATGATTTCAATCAATTTTTGAGCGCGTAACGTCAAGAAGAACGTTAATCCGAAGAAGACAGTTGAACTGATTGCGAGCGTGAGCGTAGATGGCGCACCGAGGAACGGTACGACTCCCATCTCATACGTGACGGCTGCCGTCCGAGGAATCCCGAAGAACGGCCCGATTGCCACGTACATTAATCCCGTCAAGACGAGAGCAAGACGCTTCGGAATATACCGAGCGATTTGGTCAGACCCACCGCCGACCCGCGCGACTGCGAAGAGCGCGAGTAATGGTAGCCCGACGCCGGTAATGACGAAACCGACTAGGGCTGGGACGAGGTTCTGTCCTGCCATCGCACCTAACATCGGTGGGAACAGCAAGTTCCCGGCCCCGAAGAATAATGCGAAAATCGTGAACGCTAACGGGAATAATGTCGATTTTTTCATACAACTACCTCCACATACATGTAATACCTTCCGTGTTACCCAATGAATCAAATGACTAAATTTTCTGACAATAAAGCGCTTGGTCTATTTCATTATACACACTTTCATTTTTTTGACCACCCTATCCTTAAAAATGATGTTTATTTTTTTGAAATGTGGATTTTTCATATGGAACTGTTCCCTCATTTTACAAATTATCGGCGAGTAAATGAGGAAGGATTGCTCTTTATGAGAGAAATGGTCAATAACGGATATCGAATTTCCGGAAGGATTCGATCGTCGCCTCTTCGGCTTCGATGCGTTCGACCCCGACAAAACGATTGCCGTCATATAAAGCACGTTTATAAGATTCGAGTCTCTCCGCGTCTCCTTCGATTTGAAGTTCGACCGTCCCGTCATTCAAGTTCCGAACCCAACCCGTGATGCCGTATTCAAGCGCTGTCGCTTGAGCGAAGTAGCGGAAACCGACCCCTTGGACACGACCCGATACGATGAGATGTTGTGCTTGTTTCATGCATGTATTCCTCCTCGTATGTGAAATAACAGGTTTAATGACGCTATAGTTAGGAAATAATATTTAAGTAAAATAATGGATAGGAGTGGTGATGTGGAACAACTTGTGAATATGGTGACGACGTTTTCGGATTGGCTATGGGGAGTGCCAATCATCTCATTACTTGTCTTGTCTGGACTTTATTTGACGATTCGTTTAGGGTTCTTCCAATTCCGATACCCGCTATACATATTGCAACAAACGTTAGGCAGTGTCTTTAAAAAACCAAAAGGCGAAGGCGACATCAGTCCTCGCCAAGCACTCACGTCGGCCTTGTCGTCGACGATCGGTGCTGCCAATATCATCGGGGTACCGGCTGCCATCATGTTCGGTGGTCCCGGTGCCATCTTCTGGATGTGGGTCATCGCCGTCGTCGGGATGGCCATCAAGTTCTCGGAGAGCGTCCTCGCTGTCCGTTACCGCGAGAAAAACGAGGCCGGGGAATTTGTCGGCGGTCCCGTCTACTATATGGCCAAAGGCTTGAAGTTGAAATGGCTCGCTTCTTGGTTCGCCTTCGCCCTCATGATTGAACTCATCCCGAGTATCATGGTCCAAGGGAACGCCGTCAGTTCGGCCGTCCGCGAGACGTTCGACGGCAATACGCTCGTGACCGGACTCATCGTCGCGGGCCTCGTCGCGCTCGTCGTCTTCGGCGGCGTGAAGCGGATCGCCAAAGTGACGGAGGTCATCGTCCCGGCGATGGCGCTCGTCTATGTCGGTGCCGGGTTCATCATCGTCTTGATGAACTTCTCGCAAATCCCGGAAGTACTCGGGCTCATCTTCTCGTACGCATTCCAACCGATGGCTGCCCTTGGCGGTTTCGCCGGTGCCGCGATTGCCGAGACGATTCGTTGGGGCTTCGCCCGCGGTCTGTATTCGAACGAGGCTGGACTCGGGACGGCACCGATCGCCCACGCGGCCGCCCAAACGGATCATCCGGTCCGGCAAGGTTTTTGGGCCGTGATCGGGATCGTCATCGATACGCTCATCATCTGTAGCACGACGGCGTTCGTTGTCTTGTCGTCCGGTGTATGGACACGGGCCGATGCGATGAACGATCCAGCCGCCCTGACAACAATCGCGTTCCAACAGTACTTCGGTTACACGGGTAGCCTGCTCGTCACAATCTCGCTCATCTTCTTCGTCTTGTCGACGATTATCGTCATCATCTTCTACGGGTCGCGCCAAGCCGAGTACTTGTTCGGGTTGAAGGCCGGATTCTTGATGAAAGTCGTCTATATCGCCTCAATCGTCATCGGTGCGATCGGCGGCGCCCAAATGATTTGGAACTTCCTCGACTTCATGCTCGCGATGATCCTCATCCCGAACATGATTGCCGTCTTGATGTTGAGCGGTGAAGTGAAGCGCTTGACGACCGAGTTCTTCACGTCCGAGAAATATTATAAGAAAGACGTCGCCGAGAAGAAGGCGTCGTAACGACAAACCCGGCTGCAATCGCAGCCGGGCCTTTTTTTATGAACTCGATTCAATCTTGTCGATTGCTTGACGAATCCGTCCGACCGAGGCGTCGAACTGTTGTTGTTCCTCGTCCGTCAGTTCGATTCCGACGATTTGGCGGATACCGGTCCGATCGATCAAGGCCGGTACGCCGATATGGAGGCCAGAGGCACCGTATTCTCCGTCGAGATGAGCACCGATCGTCACGACGGAGTTCTCATTCCGGACGATAGCGCGGACGATTCGGAGGAGCCCGAGCCCAATCGCGTAGTACGCCGCGCTCTTATATTCGATAATTTGATTCGCCGCATCGCGGACCCCTTGATAGATGGCGTCCAAATCTTCTTGGCGGTACGATTCATTCTCCTCAAGTAACTGTTTTATCGACTTCCCGTAAATGCGGGCATTGTCCCAGGCGACGAATCCCCCGGCGCCATGCTCGCCCATGTAATAGACGTGGCAGTTCCGTGATGACAAGTCGAAGTACTCACCGACTTTATAACGAAGACGGGCCGTGTCAAGCACCGTACCTGAACCGATGACGCGGTGCTTTGGCAAACCTGACGCCTCAAAGGCGACGTGCGCCATGACGTTGACCGGGTTCGTGGCGACGACGATGATGCCATCGAACCCGCTCGCCATGATTTGTTTCGTGACGTCACGGACGACGACCGCGTTTTGTTCGGCCAGGTCCATCTGGGTCTGACCGAGCTTTTGAGCGGCACCGGCCGTGATGACGACGATATCGGCGTCACGGCAGTCCGAGTAGTCCCCTGCCCAAATGCGGACCGGGCTCGGCGCGAACGAGATGCCGTGGTTGAGGTCCATTGCCTCCCCTTCGGCCTTGGCGTGGTTCGAGTCGATCAAGACGAGCTCTTCACAGAGCGCCGCCATCGACAGTTGATAGGCGAAACTGATACCGACCCAGCCGGCGCCGACGACGGCGATGCGGGTGATGTCTTTTGGATCAATCGTTTCCATTCAATCATTCCTCCCTAAAAGCAGTCTCTCTCTTAGCATACCCGACTCGCATTCGTTTCACGACAAAAAAAGCGAACTCCCTTGCGGTGAGTTCGCTAATTAAAGATTATCCGATCGATCCTTCCATCTCGAACTTGATGAGACGGTTCATTTCGACGGCATATTCCATTGGCAATTCTTTCGTGAACGGCTCGATGAAGCCCATGACGATCATTTCCGTCGCTTCTTCTTCCGAGATTCCGCGGCTCATGAGGTAGAAGAGTTGCTCTTCTGACACTTTAGAGACTTTCGCTTCGTGCTCGAGTGAGACTTGGTCGTTCAAGATCTCGTTGTACGGGATCGTGTCCGACGTCGACTCGTTGTCCATGATGAGCGTGTCACATTCGATATTCGAACGTGCGCCTTTCGCTTTACGGCCGAAGTGGACGATACCGCGATACGAGACTTTTCCGCCTTGTTTCGAAATCGACTTCGAGACGATTGAAGATGACGTGTTCGGTGCGAGGTGAATCATTTTCGCGCCGGCATCTTGGTGCTGCCCTTTACCGCCGAGGGCGATTGAGAGCGTCATACCGCGTGAGCCTTCACCTTTCAAGATGACGGCCGGGTATTTCATCGTGAGTTTCGAACCGATGTTACCATCGATCCACTCCATCGATCCACCCGCTTCACAGACGGCACGCTTCGTGACCAAGTTGTAGACGTTGTTCGCCCAGTTCTGGATCGTCGTATAGCGGCAGTATGCGTCTTTGTTGACGAAAATCTCAACGACCGCTGAGTGAAGTGAGTTCGTCGTGTAGACCGGTGCTGTACATCCTTCGACGTAATGGACAGAAGCGCCCTCGTCGACGATGATGAGCGTCCGCTCGAACTGACCCATGTTCTCTGAGTTGATGCGGAAGTAAGCTTGGAGCGGTTGCTCGAGCTTCACGCCTTTTGGTACGTAGATGAATGAGCCACCTGACCATACAGCCGAGTTGAGTGCCGCGAACTTGTTGTCCGTCGGCGGAATCAATTTCCCGAAATACTCACGGAAGATGGCTTCATCTTCTTTGAGCGCCGTGTCTGTATCTTTGAAGATGACACCTTTTGATTCGAAGTCTTCTTGCATGCTGTGATAGACGACTTCTGACTCGTACTGAGCCGAAACGCCTGCCAAGTATTTTTGCTCCGCTTCTGGGATTCCGAGCTTATCAAACGTACGTTTGATTTCTTCTGGAACCTCATCCCACGAGTGCTCTGTCTTTTCAGACGGTTTGACATAGTACGTGATCTCATCGAAATCAAGAGCCGTGAGATCGCCGCCCCATGTCGGCATCGGCATTTTGCGGAACTGTTCGAGTGATTTCAAACGGAACTCGAGCATCCATGCCGGTTCTTCTTTCATGTGCGAGATCGTCTCTACGATTTCGTTCGTCAAGCCGCGGCCTGAGCGGAAAATCGAGATGTCTCGGTCATGGAAGCCATATTTATAATCGCCAATGTCAGGCATGTTTTTCGCCATATCGGTCTCCTCCTTCTGCTTACGCTTCCTCGTCGACTCCCTTTTCAAGCGCTTTCCACGCGAGCGTGGCGCACTTGATGCGAGCCGGGAACTTTGAGACGCCAGACAACGCTTCGATGTCGCCTAGGTCGAACGTGTCTGTATCATAGTCTTTTCCTTGGACCATCTCCGAGAAGATGTTGGCCAATTGGAGTGCCTCGTCAACAGACTTGCCCTTCACGATTTGGGTCATCATCGATGCCGAGGCGAGACTGATGGAACAGCCTTCCCCTTCGAACTTGGCATCTTTCACGATTCCGTCCTCGACTTGGAGTTGGAGTCGGAGTGAATCCCCGCATGTCGGGTTGTTCAAGTCGACCGTCACGCCATCTTCGATGACGCCACGGTTTCTTGGGTTTTTATAATGATCCATGATGACCTGTCGGTACAACATGTCGAGATTGTTAAAACTCATAATTGAAATACTCCTTCGTTTGACGTAGCCCTTCGATGAAGCGGTCGACTTCTTCTTTCGTATTGTACAAGTAGAAGCTCGCTCGGGCTGTCGATGATTGCTTCAGGAGACGCATGAGTGGCTGGGCACAATGGTGGCCGGCCCGGACCGCGATGCCTTGCATATCCAAGACGGTCGCTAAGTCGTGGGCGTGCACGTCACCTAAGTTGAACGTGACGAGTCCGACCCGTTCCTCTGGCCCGAAGATTTGGATACCTTCGATCGTCCGCATCTGTTCGATGGCGTACGTCGCAAGCGCCCGTTCGTGGGCTTCGACGTTCTCGAGACCGAGGTCTTCTAAGAAGTCGATGGCCGCTGCCAAACCGACAGCGCCGGCGATGATCGGCGTCCCTGCTTCGAACCGGTACGGGATGTCTTTCCATGTCGACTCATACAAGTCGACGTAATCGATCATCTCGCCACCGAATTCGACCGGCTCCATGTTTTTAAGCAACTGTTTCTTCCCGTATAAGACCCCGATCCCGGTCGGACCGAGCATCTTATGGCCTGAGAAGGCGAGGAAGTCGCAGTCGAGTGCTTGCACGTCAAGTTTACGGTGCGGTGCGCTTTGCGCCGCATCGACGACCATGACCGCGCCTTTCTCGTGGGCGAGCTTCGCCACGTCGGCGATCGGGTTGATCGTGCCGAGCACGTTCGAGACGTGACTCATGGCAACGATTTTCGTCCGGTCCGACAAGACGGCACGGACCGCGTCGAGCGTGACCCGACCGTCCGGCGTCAATTCGACGTAACGGAGTTTGGCCCCTTTACGCTTGGCGAGCTGTTGCCACGGAATCAAGTTGGCGTGATGCTCCATCGGCGTGAGGACGATCTCGTCCCCCGCGCCGACGTTGGCATCCCCGTAGCTTGACGCGACGAGGTTAATCGCCGTCGTCGTCCCGCGTGTGAAGATGATCTCTTCCGGGACGGCGGCGTTGATGAATGAACGGACGCGCTCCCGCGCCCCTTCATACGCATCCGTCGCGTGCGTCCCGAGCGTATGGACGCCCCGGTGCACGTTCGAGTGGATGCGGCGATAGTAATCCTCGATCGCCTCGATGACAGCAAGCGGTTTTTGGGAGCTCGCCGCGCTGTCGAGATAGACGAGCGGATGACCGTTGATTTCCTGATCTAAAATCGGGAACTGTTTACGAATCGAGGCATCGATCATCTTAACGCACTTTCCCTTCGATGACTTCACGGAGACGGTCTTTGACCGACTCGATCGCGAGTTGCTCGACGACCGGGTTCAAGAATCCGTGAATGATCAACCGTTCGGCTTCTTTACGTGACAAACCACGGCTCATCAAGTAGTAGAGTTGCACGTCGTCGACGCGTCCGACCGAAGCGGCGTGACCTGCCATGACGTCGTCCTCATCGATAAGGAGGATCGGGTTCGCATCCCCACGTGCCTTTTCAGACAACATGAGTACACGTTCCGTTTGAACGCCGTTCGATTTCGAAGCGCCATGGTGAATCATCGATGTTCCACTGAAGATGGCCGTGGCTGAATCTTTTTGGACACCGTGAATCAAGATGAACCCTTCTGAAGACTTCCCGAAATGGTCCGTCCGGATGTTGAAGTTTTGCTTCTGTGCGCCACGACCGATCGTGACGGCTTTCGTGTCTGAGAACGTGTTGTCCCCGACAAGGTGCGTTTTCGTCTCGACGACCGAGTTGCCATCGTTCATGTGACCGAGCGCCCATTCGAGGCGTGCGTTCTCATAGACGACACCGCGGCGGTTCATGAATGAGAGGGCCGAATCAGCAAGCTGATCGACACCACCGAAGACGACTTTCGCGTTCGCGGCAGCGAACACTTCTGTCACGGCATTGACCGTGTGCGGCTCGTTCGTGTTCGAGAGGAAACTCTCGATGTACGTCAATTCACTGCCTTCGTCTGCGACGATGATCGTGTGATGATAGAGCGCGCCGTTCGCTTGTTCCATCGTGAAGATGGCTTGGAGCGGGTCCTTCAATTGAACGTTCTTCGGTACGTATAGGAACGCACCGCCGTTCATGAGAGCAGCGTTCAACGCAGACAAACGTTCTTCGTCCACGCGGACACCTTCTGTCATGAAGTACTTCTCGACGAGCTCCGGATGTTGTTCCATTGCTTCGTTGATGCCCATGAAGAGGACACCTTCTGGCGTTGCAAGTTCGTTGTAGACGACATGACCGTTGCGTTCAACGAGCACGTTTGTGCGATGGTCTCCAAGAAGTGCTTCGATTTCGGGCGTCAAGCCGTCGTGCTTCGTGAGTTCGACGTCTCCAGAGACGAAGTCCCATTTATCAATCTTGATTTTTTCAACTTTTGGCAAGGCAAGAGTCGGCGCAAGTTCTGCTGCTTCTTTGCGACGGTTGACCATAAATGCTGGTCCACCGAGCGCCTCTGCACGTGCCGCTACTGCTTGTGCATCCAATTCAAATTGTACGGTCATCGTACAGCCTCCTTACGCTTCTGTGTCTACTGTCATTCCAAGATCTTGCTTCACCCAGTCGTAACCTTCAGCTTCGAGTCGTTGTGCAAGCTCTTTGCCACCTGACATGACGATTTTCCCGTCCATCATGATGTGAACAAAGTCTGGCTCGATATAGTTGAGGAGACGTTGGTAGTGCGTGATAATCAAGCAACCGAACTCTTCTGAGCGCATTTCGTTGACGCCTTTGGCGACGACTTTGAGCGCATCGATGTCAAGACCTGAGTCAATCTCATCGAGGATGGCGATGTTCGGTTTGATCATCATCATCTGAAGGATTTCGTTACGTTTTTTCTCTCCGCCTGAGAAACCTTCATTCAAATAGCGGTGTGCCATTTCTGAAGGGATTTCAAGGACGTCCATCTTCGCATCGAGTTCACGGATGAACTTCATGAGCGAGATTTCTTGACCTTCTTCACGGCGCGAGTTGATGGCTGAACGCAAGAAATCGGCATTCGTGACACCACTGATTTCAGCAGGATACTGCATTGCGAGGAACATTCCGGCTTGTGCGCGCTCGTCGACTTCCATGTCGAGTACGTCTTCGCCGTTCAAATCAACGCTTCCGCCTGTAACTTCATACAATGGATGACCCATAAGTGCCGATGCGAGTGTAGATTTACCCGTCCCGTTAGGACCCATGATGGCGTGAATTTCGCCACCTTTAATTTCAAGATTAAGACCTTTGACGATCTCTTTTCCTTCGATTGAGACGCGGAGGTCATCAATTTTCATGTGTGGTACGTTAGACATTCGGATACCCCTTCCGTTTTCTCGCCATTTTTGGCGTAGATTAGATATATTCTAATCTTAATCTAGGCAATTTTTTATTTCAAGCGACTCACCTTATTATTCATTCTCAATAAAACTTAAATGTTGAGAATGAGAATATCGAGAAATCAAGACTTTATCCAACTTTTTCCTCGATTAAGGCCAAACTTGCTTTCCGTTCCTTCAAGGCGCCGGCGAAGAAGAAGGCGCCGCAAGCCGTCAACACGGCCAAGCTTCCAAACACTGGCAACGCGGCGTTATCAAACCCATCGAGCAACACCCCACCGATGACGGGGCCGATCGTCTGACCGAGCGCCGTCAACCCCATCGCCCCGAAATACGTCCCGCGCAGGTGAGCCGGTGCCAATTCGTCCGTCAATACGTCCGTCATCGTGAACATAAGCACCTCACCGATTGTGAAGATGACCATCGCGATGAACAACACCCACGTCTCGGTCGCAAAACCGATGAGCAGGAGCCCCGTCGACAGCGTCCCGACGCCGAAAAAGAGTGACTTGATCGGCGACACGCGAATCCCGAAGCGCATGATCGGATATTGGACGACGAGGACGGTGATCGCATTGACCGTCAACAGATAGGCGAACAAACGTGAGCCATCACTGAAGCCGTCATGGAACGCGATGAACTGCGGCAACGTCGCATTGAACTGACTATAGCCGATGATGGCGAAAATCATCCCGATGATGACGTAGCGGAACGTCTTATCTTGTTGTAACACACGGAACGTCTCCGTCAAGCGCGGCCGGACTTTGACGCCGTCCCCTTCCTCGAACGGATATTTCCGGAACAGCGTCGAGATGACGAGACCGTATAACACATAGACGCCCGTGACGACGAAGAAGGCGCTCTTCGCCCCGGTGAGCGACAACACGACCGCGAGCAATGGCCCGATTGCCGCCGCGATATTGATTAAAAAGTAGCGGACGTTATAGACGATGACGCGCTGGTCCGGCTGCGTCGTATCACTGATGAGTGCGCGCGACGCCGGTTCGAGGAACGACCGCGACACGCCCATAAGTACCGAGAACATATAAAACCAAAATAATTCTGTCACGAGCGCGAAACCAGTGAACGTCATCGCGTTCAACGCGATACCGATCAGCATCAGCTGTTTGCGCCCGTAGCGGTCGGATAGCGTCCCCCCGAAAAAGCTCATGAATAACCCCGATAACGCCGAGATGGCAAACACCGTCCCGATCACGCTCGCCGAGAAACCGAGCGTCGCGAGATAAATCGCAAAAAACGGCATCACAAAAAATGTCGACAGCCGGGCAAAAAATGTGCCAAACAAGACGCCCAGCGTCAGCGGATGAATGTGTCGTATGTTCATCCGAATCCCCCCTTTTCCTACATATATGTAGTGTACTTCTATTGATGCGTCAAAACTACTCCAAACAAAAAAGGCCCGGGATAGCCCGGGCCTTGACGAAATTATTATTTGACCGGTACGACTGCACCTTTGTACTCGTCCAAAATCCACTGTTGTGTCTCTTCTGACGTGAGTACTTCAAGGAGTGCCTTGACGCGCTCGTCATCTTCGTCGCCTTCACGTGTGACGATCAAGTTGACGTAAGGTGAATCTTCGCCTTCGAGAGCGATCGCGTCTTCGAGCGGGTTGAGGCCGGCATCGATCGCGTAGTTCGTGTTGATGAGGACCGCGTCCCCTTCACCGTTGTTGAACGCTTGCGGGAGAAGTGCCGCTTCGACGTCTGTCTTGAATTTCAAGTTTTTCGGGTTGTCGACGATGTCTGACACCGTCGCGTCTACTGTTTTGCCTTCCGCGAGCGTGAGCAAGCCTTCTGATTGGAGCATCGTGAGGATTCGTCCGTGGTCAGCGACCGACGAGCTCATGATGATTTCCGCGCCGTCTGGAAGCTCATCGAGTGATGCGTAATCTTTCGAGTACACACCAATCGGCTCGATGTGAACGCCGCCGGCTGAAGCGAATTTGTAGTCTTTGTTCTCAGCCATTTGCGACTCGAGGTACGGCTCGTGTTGGAAGTAGTTCGCGTCGAGTTCGCCGTCCGCGAGCGTTTTGTTCGGGAGGACGTAGTCTTGGAACTTCTTGATTTCGAGCGTATAGCCCTTCTCTTCGTAGTCGTCTTGAATGTGCTCTAAAATCTCAGCGTGCGGGACGTTTGACGCACCGACGACGAGCGTCTTATCATCGCCCGAACCTGATTCTGAATCTCCGCCGCAAGCTGCGAGAATAGTGAGTGCTGAAGCTGCTGTCAATCCGAGTACTGTTTTCCATGATTTCATTATAAAACCCCTCCAAATTTTCTATTTAGATCAAGCGGAACGCTTGTCAATTACTGATACGAGTCGATCGCCGATGAACTGGATGACGAAGACGATAACCAAGATTAAGACGGTCGCGACGAACGTGACGTCACTCTGTGAGCGCTGGAACCCTTCGAGGAACGCCAAGTTCCCGAGTCCCCCGCCCCCAACGACCCCTGCCATCGCCGTATAACCGACGATCGCGACGATCGTGACCGTGATGCCTGACACGATGGCCGGCAATGCTTCTGGGAACAACACTTTATAGACGATCTGCCATTTTGTCGCACCCATCGATTCAGCCGCCTCGATGACGCCGCGGTCGACTTCACGCAGGGCGAGCTCGACCATCCGCGCATAGAACGGAGCCGCACCGATGATGAGCGCCGGCAACGCTGCCGTCGATCCGAGCATCGTCCCGACGACGAGTAACGTGAACGGGATGAGCAAGATGATCAAAATGATGAACGGGATCGACCGGAACACGTTGACGATTGCGCTGATAACCGTGTAAATCGGACGGTTTTTCATCATGAGCGGTTCGTTCGTGACGTATAAGAGCATCCCGAGGGCGAGACCGATGACGAACGTCGCGGCTCCGGCGACGAGCGTCATATAGAGCGTCTCCCACGTCTGCTCGAGCATGACTTGCCAATCTACATTAGGAAACATCGCTTTCTACCTCCACTTCCACTGCCTGCGACCGGATTGAGGCGATGGCCCGCTCGACTTCAGCCGGCTCTCCGATCAATTGGATGAATAATGTCCCGAGGGCACCGACCTGTGACTGCGTCACCTTCCCGCCGATGATGTTGAAGCCGATGTCATGCTGCTTCAACACTTCCGACAGAATCGGTTGTTCGGCCGTCTCGTTCAAGAATTTGAGCTTGACGATTTGTCCGCTCGGATACCGGGCTTTCAAATGTTCGAACGTGAGCGACATGTCCTCGACCGCGCCGATCTGTTTGACGAACTCTTTCGTGATCGGCTGTTCCGGATGTTGGAACACGTCGGCGACTTGTCCGGTCTCGACGACCTTCCCGGCCTCCATGACGGCGACCCGGTGACAAATCTTTTGGATGACGTGCATCTCATGGGTGATGAGGACGATCGTCAAACCGAGTTTCTTGTTGATACTGACGAGCAGTTCGAGAATCGAGTCCGTTGTCTTCGGGTCGAGTGCGCTCGTCGCTTCATCGCAGAGGAGCACTTCTGGATTCGTAGCGAGCGCACGGGCGATCCCGACTCGCTGCTTTTGGCCGCCCGATAGTTGTGACGGATAGCTGTCTTCCCGTCCGGCGAGGCCGACGAGTTCGACGAGCTCTTGGACGCGGCGTTTGCGCTCACTCGCCGGTACCCCGATGAGTTCGAGCGGGAAGCTAATATTCTCAGCGACCGTGCGCGACCATAATAGGTTGAAGTGTTGGAACACCATCGAGACATTTTTACGCACCCCGCGCAGTTCCTTCGGCGTGAGTTTCGTCAGCTCGCTGCCGGCGACCACGATTTCACCGCTTGACGGTGCCTCGAGTCGGTTGAGCAAGCGGATGAGCGTCGACTTCCCCGCCCCTGAATATCCGATTATTCCAAAAATTTCGCCGCTTTCGATTGTAAGCGACACATCATCGACCGCCTGAACCCGACCGTTTTTCGTGTCGAACCATTTGGCCACATTGCGTAATTGAATCAATCCATTTCCCTCCTGACAACAAAAAAAGTACGCACGTTTGAGCAAACGTGCGTACTTTATCGTACGGACAACGATTGCTCTCATCTTCCAAGGTTTACACCTTGCTGGAATTAGCACCATTTCGGATTGATCCGCGGTTGCTGGGCGTCATAGGGCCAGTCCCTCAGCCTCTCTTGATAAGAGTGGTTGCGTATTTGATTAGCTTTATCATAGCGACACATTATTTTCATGTCAAACTATTTTTTTCAGACAAATTAAAAAAGGTGCCATCCGAGGATGACACAGAACGTAGCACCTTGAGTCACTGAAGGACAACCCATAGATGAACCTCTTTTGCCCGATCAGAGCATTCATCCTTATATGGGGGATTTTTACCCGACCATCACTCGATCTTCGAACGGACCATGCAATTACGCGACCGGTGCCCCGACGCTTGATTTTTTTGGGGGACAATCGAAGGGAAGGTCCACCTGAAATCGCGTAAGCTCATGCAACGGTTGTTCGAAAACGTCTTGCTGACGGGAAAATCTCGTCCTATGTTGTGTTCAAGTAAGATGTTGTAATGAATATATCATTCGTGAACTTTCTGTGTCAACTGATTATTTAAAATTTTCAGATTATTCTAATCATCCTATCTCATTTGACGAAAGATAGGACGTGCTGGACGTTTTGAAACGCGTACAAACGATCGCGAACTTGACCATTCTCCAGCTTCAATAGCGCCGGGACGCTCATGACCTGATACGCCTCGAGCTCGTTCGGGATAAAGTTGGCATCGCGTTTTTCAATCTGGAGTTCGGGATCGACCGCCTCGACGACCGAGAGCATCCGCTCGGCCACGGCGCATGTACCGCACATCGGGGCGTATATATATAAGAATCCGTCTGTCATCATTATTCTCACCTCTCCTCTAAGTATATGAATCCGGACCGGTCGGTTCAAAAGTTGTGCTCAAATGGAAAATTCTGAACATTTCAACATTTTGTATTGACGCTCGCTAGAAAGAGGCATAGTATGGTCATTAACTTTATTGCTTTTGTACATAACAGCATACCAGTAGAAAAGGACAGGTGAATCCCCAATGACGGAAGAGAAGCTTACCGGAAAACAGTTTTTGATGAACGTCTTGAACGGCCTCAGTCTTGCCATTCTCATCGCCCTCATCCCGAGCGCTTTGCTCGGTGAATTAACGAAAGCCATCTTACCTTATGTTCCGTCCTTGCAGTTCATCTTAGATGCGACGACAATCGCGATGCGTCTCTTACCGGTTATCATCGGTGTCGCCGTCGCCATGCAGTTCGGACGCTCGGCACTCGAGGCCGGCACAATCGGCATCGCGACCCAAGTCGGGAGCGGCGCCATCCGCATCGAGGAAGGGGTGTTCCTCATGGCTGGAATCGGTGACGTCATCACGGCCGGTGTGACGGCCGCTCTTGCGACGTTCCTCGTCATGCAGTTGTCGCCACGCTTGAAGACATACACGGTACTCGTCTTACCGATGACGGTCATCGTCGTCGCCGGAGGGATCGGGGCGTTCCTGCTCACCTACATCTCACAAATCACAACATACGTCGGGACGATCATTATGACAATGACGGAACTACAGCCGATTGTGATGGGCATGTTGATTGCGATGGCGTTCTCGCTCATCATCGTCTCGCCAATCTCGACGGTCGGCATCGCCACAGCGATCAGCCTGTCTGGTGTCGCGGCCGGGGCCGCCAACCTAGGGGTCGTCGCCGCCGGCTTCGGTCTCGCCATCGCCGGCTGGCAGATGAACGCGACGGGAACGTCGATCGCCCACTTCCTCGGGTCACCGAAGATTCAAATGGCGAACTTCGTCCGTCGTCCGATCATGATGTTGCCCGTACTCGCCAATGCGGCCATCCTCGGAGCGCTCGCAGGCATCCTTCGGATCGAAGGCACGCCGATCAGTGCCGGTTTCGGCGTCTCCGGCCTCATCGGGCCAATCAACGCCTTGCATTTGATGCCGGGAGGGTTCGCGCTCTGGAACGTCATGCTCGTCATCGTCTTGTTCGGACTCATCCCGATAACGCTTGGAATCATCTTCTACCGCCTGTTCAACCGGACGTCGCTCATCCAGCCTGATCATTACCGCCTCGATTTCGAATGAACAAAAAAGCCCGGCTTCTCGTGAAGAGAAACCGGGTTTTGTTTAGCCTTGAATCATCGCTTCGTATTCTTCGGCTGACATGAGTTTGTCGACGTCTGACGCGTCGTTCAACTCGACTTCGATCATCCAAGCGCCTTCGAACGGTGCCTCGTTGACGAGTTCTGGTGAATCGGCGAGTGATTCGTTCACCGCTGTGATTTTTCCAGAGATTGGAGCGTACAACTCTGACACGGTTTTGACCGACTCGACCGAACCGAACGGCTCATCGAGTAAAATCGTGCCGCCGACTTCAGGAAGTTCGACAAAGACGATATCCCCTAGTTCGCTTTGTGCGAAATCCGTGATCCCGATGCGGGCCACGCTTCCGTTCACTTCAACCCATTCGTGCTCTTTTGAATAACGTAGATTGGCAGGTACTTTGCTCATCTTAACTTCCCCCTCAAATGAATTAGACTCACACGAGTATTATAGCACTTCGCCCCAAACGTCTGTAAACGACTTTTCTGAAAATCCGACAGTTGATTTTTGACCATCTGTCACGATTGGACGCTTTAAAAGCATACCATTGCTCGCGAGAAGCTCGAGTTGTTCGTCTTCTGATAGATTTGGCAGTTGATCTTTGATGCCTTCGTTTCGATATACTTGGCCGCTCGTATTGAAGAATTTTTTGAGCGGGAGACCCGACTGTTTCCATAGTTCGGCCAGTTCATCTTTCGACGGTGTCGCCTCGACGATATGAACGTATGTATACTCGACGTCGTTCTCTTTCAACCACTTCTCTGCTTTTTTACACGTACTGCATGGCGGATAGCCATATAGTGTCACCATGTTCATCACCTCTTCTATAAATGTAGCACATTCCGAATCGACCATTCACGCTTCAAGCAAACGCTCAATCTCTCGCTTCAACGACGCGTTCACCGGATGACGCGCCTCGATATAACCGAGAATCGCAGCTGCCGCCTCGACGGAACGCCCATAGCCTAATACCCCTTGCTCAAGGAGCCTAGTCACGTCAGGATGCTTCGTCTCGACGCGTCGCGTCGGATTGAACGGATCACTCATCTCTCCATGTGCCTTCAGCACGTTATTGATTGCCGCGACTTGAATGAGTTCAAAGCCCGCAAGTCGCTCGCCACGTCGCTCCCGGAGCAAGCCGACGTATAGGTTCGTCAGCGCCTCTTCATAGCAATACGCGGCGTCAGGGACGTCTGTGACGACGTTCGGCGTCGCGATCGCGTGGAGCGCTTCGTCACGCTGCCAGACGACACGGCCCGGCGTATAGGCGATGCCAGGCATCTCCACGACTTCAAACACGGCAAACTCGGCGTAAATGCCGTCCTCATACATGATTTTATGGCCGTCTTTCGTGTTTTGGAACTGGTACGCCAGCGGCTCGACGGCGAGCCAATCCAAATTGTCGATAAAGCGGGCCTTATGCCCATCCTCGACGATCAAGAAGAAATCGAGGTCGGAATAGTCGTCGAGCCGATCCGTCTCGAGCCCGATCGAACCGAGCGCGAGGAGCATGAGCGTCCCATCATGCTCTGCGACTGAGCGGCCAATCGCATCCATCCGTTCTAACAATGCCTTACGTCTCATCTACTTCGCCTCCTTCCGTCCATTGTACGGTGTCGACAAGGCAAAAAGAAAGGGCCGACCGCGTCCGGTCCACCCTTTCTCTCGCTTGCTTACACGATAAACTTGTTCGCTTTGATGAGACTCGCTGCGACTTCGCGTTTCGTGCCGATGACGTTGATTGGCTGATAACGGCTGAACTTCTTCATCGCCGACAAGAGCATGCGCTGCTCGTCGCCCGATGCGGCCGCGTACAAGACTTCTTTCGCCATGAGTTCGACTTGCTTGAACACTTGCTCGGCGAAGATTTCGGTGTAGCGGACTTTCTGTCCGTTCTTCTCAACGCCTGTGCGGGCGATGGCTTTATCCGTCCGCGCGATGGCCGCTTCAAGCGCGTAGATGGCGCCGATGATGTCGGCGATCTTCGCGAGAATCTCTTGCTCGTTCTGAAGGTCTTGCTGATATTTCTGGACAGCCGTTCCGGCGATCATCAAGTTGATTTTCTTCATGTTCGACAGAAGCATCTTCTCGCGTGCGAGCGGTGAGCCGTCGAGCTCTTGCGGCATGTAGCTCATGAGTTCTTTTTGGAGTTTCTGTGCCTCGGCGAGGAGTGGCAAGTCGCCTTTCATCGCTTTCTTGAGGAGCGTGCCCGGCACGATCAAGCGGTTGATCTCGTTTGTTCCTTCGAAGATGCGGTTGATGCGTGAGTCACGGTACAAGTTCTCAACTTCATATTCGGTCATGAAGCCGTAGCCGCCGTGGATTTGGACCGCTTCGTCGACGACGTAGTCGAACGTCTCCGAGGCGAACACTTTGTTCAATGAACATTCAATCGCATATTCAGCGATCGCTTGGGCGACTTTTGAACCGTCACGCATGTTGTCGTCGCCGAGGGCGTCGAGGCTGTCTTGGAACAGACCGCCCGTCCGGTAAACCGAGCTCTCCATCGCATAGATGTTCGCGGCCATCGTCGCGAGTTTTTCTTGGATGAGCGGGAACTGGCTGATCGGCGTCTTGAACTGTTTACGTTCGTTCGCGTACTGGACCGAGAGATCGAACGCACGTTTCGACGAGCCGACCGCACCGACCGCAAGTTTGTAACGACCGACGTTCAAGATGTTGAAGGCAATGACGTGCCCTTTGCCGATTTCTCCGAGGAGGTTGTCGACTGGGACTTCGACGTCTTCTAAGATGAGCGTCCGTGTCGATGAGCCTTTGATGCCCATCTTCTGTTCTTCGGCCCCTGTCGAGACCCCTTTGAAGTCACGCTCGACGATGAAGGCGCTGAACTTGTCGCCATCGATTTTCGCGTAGACGACGAACACGTTCGCGAAACCGGCGTTCGTGATCCATTGCTTCTCGCCGTTCAACACGTAGTGCGTGCCGGCCTCGTTCAAGACGGCCGTCGCTTTCGCACCGAGCGCGTCCGAGCCTGAGCCTGGCTCTGTGAGGGCGTACGCCGCGATCCATTCGCCGGTCGCGAGCTTCGGCAAGTACTTATGCTTTTGCTCTTCCGTTCCGAAGAAGACGATTGGGAGTGTCCCGATCCCAACGTGGGCGCCGTAGCTGAGGGCGAATGAACGTGCCTTGGCGAACCGCTCCGTGATGATCGATGACGAGATCTTATCAAGCTGATAACCGCCGTACTCTTCTGGCACGTCCGCGCCGAGGAGGCCGAGCTCGCCCGCTTCTTTCAACAGTTCGACCGAGAGATCGAACTCATGTTTCTCGATGCGTCCAAGGACTGGCATGACACGGTCGTCGACGAAGCTCGCCGTCGTGTCGCCAATCATCTTGTGCTCGTCCGAGAAGTCTTCCGGTGTGAACAAACGATCCGCGTCGAGTGCGTCGATGACGAAGCTACCGCCTTTAATCAATTCATGTTCTGTACGTTCCATTGTCAATTCCCCCTTATAGTAATTCGAAGACGCCAGCAGCACCCATACCGCCACCGATGCACATCGTCACAACCCCATACTTTTCATTGCGTCGTTTCATCTCATGCAAGATCGAGACCGCGAGTTTCGCGCCCGTGCAACCGAGCGGATGCCCGAGGGCGATCGCGCCGCCGTTGACGTTCACTTTCGACGGGTCGATGCCGAGTTCACGGATGACGCCGAGCGATTGGCTCGCGAACGCCTCGTTCAGTTCGAACAATCCGACTTCTTCCAACTTCACGCCGGCCATCTCGAGTGCTTTCGGGATGGCGACGACCGGGCCGATTCCCATCACTTCCGGACGGACACCGCCGACCGCGAACGAAAGGAATTTTGCCATCGGTTTCAAGCCTTGACGTTCGGCTTCTTCGCGCTCCATGACGAGCACGGCTGCCGCGCCATCGGACACTTGTGACGCGTTCCCCGCCGTCACCGAGCCTTTGATTTTGAAAGCCGGGCGCAGTTTACCGAGCGCCTCGAGCGTCGAGTCGGCACGGACGCCTTCGTCATGTTTGACGACGAGTTCACGTTCCGCGACTTTCCCGTCTTCGCCGAGCACGTGCTCGACGACCGTGACCGGGACGATCTCTTCTTCGAACTTGCCGCCCGCAATCGCTGCCGCCGCTTTTTGGTGGCTATCGATGGCGAACAGGTCTTGGTCTTCGCGCGAGATGTTATATTCAGCCGCGACACGTTCTGCCGTGTGACCCATGCTCATATAGTATTCCGGAGCCGTCTCCATGATCGTCGGGTTCGGACGGATGACGTGGCCGCCCATTGGGACAAGGCTCATCGATTCCATACCGCCGGCGATGACCGCCGTCGCTTGACCGATCATGATTTTCGCTGCCGCGTCGGCGATCGCTTGAAGGCCGGACGAGCAATATCGGTTGATCGTGATGGCTGGTACTTCGTGCGACAAGCCACCTCGTACGGCCGCGTAACGGGCGATGTTCATCCCTTGTTCCGCTTCCGGCATGGCGCACCCCATGATGACGTCGTCAATTGGTCCCGTGTAGCCAGACCGCTCGAGCGTCGCTTTAATCGCATGACCCGCGAGTTCGTCCGAGCGAACGTTTCGGAACGAACCGCGTTTTGCTTTTCCGACCGGCGTCCGTGCGCCGGCCACGATGACTGCTTCTCTCATCTGTTAAGTCCCCCTTTTGTCAGTTCCGAAGTGGCTTGCCTTTGACGAGCATATGTTGCATCCGTTGCTGCGATTTCGGTTCCCCGATGAGGCTTAGGAACGCCTCGCGCTCGATGTCGAGGAAGTACTGCTCGTCGACCATCGTGCCGTATGCCAAATCGCCGCCGCTGATGACGTGGGCAAGTTTTTTCGCGATCTTCAAATCGTGTTCAGAGATATAGCCACCGTAGAACATCTCGTATGCCGCAAGTTCGAGTGTCGCTTTCCCCGTTTGACCGACGACCGGCAACTTCTCACGAACCGGTGCCGTGTAGCCGTCAGCGAGACCGAGCACCGTCTGTTTCGCGTCGAACGTCAAGTGGTCGCGGTTCATCGAGATGCCGTCGACCGGACGGTGATAGCCGAGCGCTTTCGCGTCATAGGCCGACTTCGATACTTTCGCCATGGCGATATTCTCAAACGTCTGTTGCGCCGCTTTCTCGATGTTTTGCATCGACTTCGGTGTCTGCTCGAGGAGGCGACGATACGTGTTGACGTTTCCGCCCCCACCTGGGATGAGGCCGACGCCGACTTCGACGAGACCCATATACGTCTCGAGCGCCGCCCGCATGCGTGCGGCCGGCAAGCTGATTTCTGTCCCGCCACCGAGCGTCATGCCGTAAGGTGCGACGACGACCGGGCGACCTGCGTAGCGAATCTTCTGGACGACTTGTTGGAACTTGTTGATGATCCAATCGAGCTCGTACCAGTTCTCGTCTTCCGCTTCCATGAGCATCATCGCGAGGTTGGCACCGACACAGAAGTTCTTACCATCGTTGGCGAGGACGAGTCCTTTGAAGTCGGTCTCGACGAGGTCGATTGACTGTTCGATCATCTGCATGATGTCGACACCGATCGCGTTGTTCGGTGACGTGAACTCGAGGGCAACGACGTCGTCTCCGATATCGATGAGGCGGGCCCCACCGTTCTCGAGCACGATCCCGTTCGACTTGGCGAGCGGGGCGAGTTTCACTTCTTTCGGGTTGACGGTCTTCTCAACGTACGTCTGTGACGCTTGGTCGTAATACTGGTCTCCCTTATAGAACGTTGTGTGTCCGGCAGCGAGCATCTCATCGATCCACGCCGGGACGTCATAGCCTTCCGCTTTCATGCGGGCGACCGATTTCTCGACACCGAGTGCATCCCACGTCTCGAACGGTCCGAACTTCCAGCCGAAGCCCCACTTCATCGCGTCATCGATGGCG
The DNA here is from genome assembly GCF_018618085.1 of Exiguobacterium sp. s141. Classification (NCBI taxonomy): domain Bacteria; kingdom Bacillati; phylum Bacillota; class Bacilli; order Caryophanales; genus Exiguobacterium; species Exiguobacterium sp. s141. Next base: position 593,407 of record NZ_JACSLJ010000001.1, read on the forward strand.
ACGATCGAATCACTGATTTCGCCTGTGAGACGAGCCGAGTAGACGAGCGTCTTCGCCGTGACCGGCCAGAGCAGTTGTCCGATGCGTCCCTTGTTCAAGATGGCGCCTTTCAGCTTCGCTTTCGAACCTGGGAGCGATTTGATTTGGTCGAGCTCCGGTCCTGTAATCGCTTTCAATTGTTCGTATTCGAACGTCTCGAGATTCAGTTCCTGGATGACTTTTCCGTCTTTCTTATAGAAGCCTTGTCCGGCCTTTTGACCGATCCAGCCCTTCTCGACGAGCGTCTTCATTTCAGCAGGGACGTCGAACGTATCCTTCTCTTCACCGGCGTCGAGCGTCTCATAGACGTTTCCGGCGACGTGGACGAACGTGTCGATGCCGACGACGTCGAGCGTGCGGAATGTCGCCGATTTTGGCCGGCCGATGAGCGGTCCGGTGATTGAGTCCATCTCGCCGATCGAAGCGTTCTGCTTGAGCATCTCTTCGAACGTGACGAGGAGTCCGTACGTGCCGATGCGGTTCCCGATGAAGTTCGGTGTGTCTTTCGCTTCGACGACGCCTTTCCCGAGACGGTCCTCAGCAAAGCGGGCCATGAAATCGATGACCGGGCGTGCCGTCTTCTCCGTCGGGATGAGTTCGAGCAATTTCAAATAGCGCGGTGGGTTGAAGAAGTGTGTTCCGAGGAAACGTGCCTTCAAGCCTTCCGGCAATACGCTCGCCATCGCCTCGATCGAGATACCCGACGTGTTCGAGCTGAGAATCGCGTCTTCACGGATGTAAGGTGCGATTTTTTCGAACAGTTGCTGCTTCACATCGAGCCGTTCAACAACGACTTCGATGACCCAGTCCGCTTCCTTCAAGCGCTCGAGATCATCTTCTAAGTTCCCCACGTCGATGAAGTTCAAGTGCTCCGCTGTCGCGAGTGGTGCCGGGTTTTGTTTCAATAGCTTTTGACGGTTCTCAGAAGCGATGCGGTTCCGTACTTGTGGCGACTCGAGCGTGAGCCCTTTCGCTTCTTCTTTCGCCGTCAATTCACGTGGTACGATGTCGAGCATGAGCGAACGAATCCCCGCGTTCGCCAAGTGAGCCGCAATCCCCGCCCCCATTACTCCTGAACCGATGACGACCGCAAAACGAATGTTGCTCGTCAAACGGAGGTCGGCTGATTGTTCGATGTGACTCGTCATATTGTTCCCCCCTCAATGAGAATGAATAGTGATTCATTTCAAGCGTAAAAAAAATCGCAATCACCATCGTGTTTACTCTTCTATCATAAATGAATGACAATTCATTCGCAAGCGTTCATTTTTCAAATTCGTTCCAATTTCACCGAGGACGATTCATTTTTCGGTGACTGTGGTATAGACACAAAGAGTCAATTTTAGAAAGGGGAATGTATTCATGAGTGATAATCGCTTAAACACAATGGGGAACCGACATGATTTTGAGTCGTTCAAAAAGGACGGCCAAGAGCAGGCCCATCAACCGGGGATCGACTCGAAGATGGAGCCGTTCCCAATCTATGAGCGTGAAGGCTATAAAGGAAGCGATAAACTAAAAGATAAAGTCGCCATCATCACAGGCGGCGACTCGGGGATCGGGAAATCGGTCGCCATCTTCTTCGCCCATGAAGGTGCGAACACGGTCATCGTCTATAAAGATCAAAACGAGCTCGAGGACGCCGAGGCGACGAAAGAACGGATCGAAGAACTCGGTCAGGCTTGCCTCTTGTTGCAAGGAGACATCGGTGATTCGGACTTTTGCCAAGATATCGTCAAACAGACGCTCGAGACGTTCGGCCACTTGGATATTCTCGTCAACAACGCTGCCGAACAACATCCGCAGGAGTCGCTCCTCGACATCTCGGATGAGCAACTCGAGCAGACGTTCCGCACGAACATCTTCAGCATGTTCTATTTGACGAAGGCCGCCCTTCCGTACTTGAATGAAGGCGCGAGCATCATCAACACGACGTCGATCACAGCGTATCAAGGAAACGACCAGTTGATCGATTACTCATCGACGAAAGGTGCAATCACGTCGTTCACGCGTGCGCTCGCGAGCAACCTTGCCGAGAAGAAGATTCGCGTCAACGGTGTCGCACCAGGTCCAATCTGGACACCGCTCATCCCAGCGACGTTCCCGGCAGATAAAGTCGCCTCGTTCGGTGACTCGGCCGAGATGAAACGTCCGGGTCAGCCGGCGGAACTCGCACCGGCTTATGTGTATCTCGCAAGTGACGATTCGACATACGTCAGCGGGCAAGTCATCCACGTCAACGGTGGGACGGTCGTAAACGGATAATCTTGTCGCAGGCCCAGTTTACAGCTGGGTCTTTCTTTTACATATAATGCGTCCTTTCGGCGCCCATGCTTTCAGCAGGCAGTCCCGAAGCCTCCTCGCGCCGTTCCCGGCACTGCGGGGGTCTTCGTCGGACTGCTTTCCTGCATGAGTCAGGGCGCCGGTGGACGCATTACCCTGACGATGAAGACGAGTACGACAAAGACATTTTAGAGTTCGACCCTCACTTTAACCATGATGCCAAGATGGAAATCAAATTGAACGAACAAGGCGTCAATTTCGTCGGCAACGTCGAAGGCTATCTCGCCCTTGCGCGAATGTTTACATTTTTAGCGCAAGCACATCTGTACGTTCGCATGGAAGAGAACCCTTCGCCAGACGTGAATACTTCCTATGGATATGGTCCGTATCATATGAAATACTTTATCCGAGATGCGTTCATTCAAAATAAACAGTACCTGTTTACATCAGACGCCTTGCAAGATGTGAACCCAGAATACGAGCAAGAGCTTTTCTTTTGGACGTCTGATCAAATCGGTCCGGATTTTTGGGTTGAAAAAGATGAAGAAGAGTAAAAATCTGAATCGTGGCATAGTTTCTTTAAACAAATGCGCCTAAAACACGCGAATCGATGTCATCAAATAATATCGAACACATCAAAAAAGCACGAACGCCCTCGATGGACGTTCGTGCTATTCTCATTTCTTGACCATCCCTTTTAAAACGAACGCGACGTTCGCCGGACGTTCCGCGAGGCGGCGCATGAAGTAGCCGTACCAGTCACGGCCGTATGGCACGTAGACACGGACTTTATAGCCTTGACGGACGAGTTCGAGTTGACGCTCGACCCGGATGCCGTACAGCATTTGGAACTCGAACTGGTCGAGTGGGATGTTGTTCAGTTTCACATGTTCGATGACCGCATCGATCATATGGTCGTCATGTGTTGCGATAGAGGCGTAGTTCCCGTTCGCCAGATGGAGTTTGACGAGCTTCAAGTAGTTGTGGTCGACGTCTTCTTTCTCCGGGAAAGCGACCGTCGCCGGTTCCTTATAAGCCCCTTTGACGATACGAAGGTTCGGCTTGAGCGGCGCGAGATGATTGATGTCATCTTCCGAGCGGTACAAGTATGACTGGATGACCGTCCCCAGGCCCTCAAAGTCCGCTTTCAATTTCTTGAACAAGTCGAGCGTCTTCTCGCAACGTGCCTCGTCTTCCATATCGATGGCGACGAACACACCGACTTCTTTCGCCGTCGTCAAGATTTGACGCATGTTGTCTTCGATCAACTCGTCCGAGATATCGAATCCGAGCGACGTCAGCTTGAGCGACATGTACGCGTCAAGCTTCTCTTCCGCCATGATTTCGATGGCACGAATGATTTCATCCCGGTTTTCGTTCGCTTCTGCGACCGTCGTGATGAATTCCCCTAAGTGGTCGACCGTGACCGATAATCCTTTCGCGTTTAACTCACGAATCGTCGGCACCGACGTCTTGAAATCTTCCCCCGCCACAAAGCGCGAAGCCCCGAATCGAAGCCCGTATTTTTTAGCCAAACTGTTGAGTGTTTTGTTTTGAGACATGTAGATAAATCCATCGCGCAACACTTTTTCCATCTGATTTTCCCCCTTACGTTTACACCCATCTATCTCTATGACGATGTCTGAAATTATTATGACATACAAACGTCCATTCGTCTGTAATTTTGTAATCGTTTTCACCGATTCATTTCCTTAGATTTAGAAAAAAACAGACGCCCCGGAGGACGTCTATTTTACAGGCTTGTATTTGGTGCCACATAGAGCAAAATACTGAGGAAAACGAGCACACTTCCAGCGAGGACGAACATATGCCAGATCGCGTGGTTGAACGGCAGTTTCTGCCACATGTAAAAGACGATCCCGACCGAATAGGCGATCCCCCCGGCGAGGAGCAACATGAACCCGTTATGACCGAGCGACTCGTACAGCGGACGGATGGCGATGAGACAAATCCAGCCGAGGCCGAGATACGTCACGTTCGATACCCACATGTATTTCCCGGTCGAGAACAGTTTCCAGACGACACCAAGCACGGCGACGCCCCAGACGATGCCGAACAACGTCCAACCGAGCGTCCCTTTGAGCGACACGAGCGCGAACGGCGTATAACTTCCCGCAATGAGTAAGTAAATCCCCGCATGGTCGAACACTTGGAGCACGCGTTTCGCCCGGGGATGCGGAATCGCATGCATGAGTGTCGAGAACAGGTACAGTAAAATCATCGATACCCCGAACACGCTCACGGCGATGACGTTACCTGTGCTTCCCGTCTCCGTTGCCGTCATGACAAGCAGTACGAGCGCGACGATGCTGAAGATAACCCCGAGGCCATGGGTGATGGCGCTCGCAATCTCTTCCCCGAGCGTGTCGGCATGGAGCATGTCTTTTAGCTTCTCTTGATCCATTCAGGTCCCACCTTTCAAATCTATTCCTCTAGTATGGTTATTTCCCGATTTTGTTGCAAACAAAAACATGGGCCGAAGCGACCCATGTCTGTGGATTATGCGACTTCCTTCACTGGAACGTCACATTCCATATTTTGTGCCCGCATCGCTTTGGCGCGTATGTGGAACAAGACGAGCAGCGTGATCGTCCCGATCGTGGCGATGACGTACGGGATGACCCCATCCATCTTGAAGCCGATCGGTGCCGTCAAAATGTAGAACCAGACGGCGTACAACATGAACGTCCCCGGGATGAGCGCGATGTAATGGTTGCGCCCTTTGATGTAAAGGTACATCGCCCCGACGAACAAGGCGATGACCGCCGTCGTCTGGTTGGCCCAGTTGAAGTATTGCCAGAGCATCTGGAAGTCCATGTTCGTGAGCACGTATGAGATCGCGAAGAGCGGGAGCGCGATCCACAGGCGTGACGAGAACTTCTTCTGCGCGACTTTCATATAGTCGGCGATGATCATCCGAGCGCTACGGAACGCCGTGTCGCCCGATGTGATCGGCAAGACGATGACACCGAGGATGGCGAGCGTGCCGCCGATGCTGCCGAGCATGAGTGTCGCCACTTCTTGGACGACAAGTGCCGGTGTACCTGTTTGAATCAACCCGAGCAATTCGCCTGGCTCAAAGATGGCCATGGCTGCCGCGGCCCAAATCATGGCGATGACCGCTTCGACGATCATCATGCCGTAGAAGATTTCACGGCCGTTGCTCTCTTTCATCGTCGTCCGCGAGATGATCGGCGACTGCGTGGCGTGGAAACCTGAGAGCGCCCCACACGAGATCGTGAAGAAGAGGAGCGGCCAAATCGGCAAGCCGTCCGGATGCATGTTCGTGAGTGTCATCTCAGGAATCTGGTAGCCTTGCGCGAACAGGCTGACGGCGATCCCGATGGCGCTGATCATGAGGAGCGCCCCGAAGAACGGGTAGATGCGCCCGATGATCTTATCGACCGGGAGCAATGTCGCCAAGATGTAGTAGGCGAACACGGCGAAGATGACGATCGTGAGCGTCGTCGCGTTGCCGTCGAACAAGTTGTTGATCATGTTACTCGGCGACGTGACGAACACCGTCCCGACCAAAAGCAAGAGAAGCAGGGCGAACCCGTTGACGACGTGGCGGAGCGAGCGGCCGAGGAACTTCTCGGCGAGCTGCGGCAAGTGCGCCCCGTTGTTCCGAAGTGAGATCATGCCCGTCAAATAGTCGTGTACCGCTCCAGCGAAAATCGATCCGAAGACGATCCACAGGAACGCGACCGGTCCGTAGAGCGCCCCCATGATTGGACCAAAAATCGGGCCGACTCCGGCGATGTTCAACAGTTGAATCATCGAGTTCCGTTTTTTCCCCATCGGCACGTAGTCGATGCCGTCCTGTGACGCGTAGGCAGGTGTCGTCCGCTCTTCCTTGATGCCGAACGTCTTCTCGACGTAGCTGCCGTACACTTTGTACCCGACGAATAGAATCGCCAAGGCGATAAAGAATGTAATCATGTGTGCTGTCCCCTTTTGAACGTATGTAGCCGGTCCCCACCGGCCCCGAAAAAATGAATCCCGTTGTTTTACACATATAATGTAAACGCTTACGTGATTGATTATACAGCAGTTCCCCTGTTTTCGTAAGAGGTTTCGTTCACTTTTTTGACACTTTTTCGAGCGCGCAAAAACGGCGCCCTGCTGGGACGCCGTCTCGGTTGAATCGCTTATTTCAATGCGAACTTCGCTTGTTTCGCACCTGCACCTGTGTAGTCGCTCGCGATGACCGCGTAGCTTCCTTTAGCAAGACCTTTTTTGAATGTGAACGTATACGTTCCGGCCCAGCTCGCTTTCACTTTGGCGACTTGTTTGCCTTTCGCGTCTTTCAATACGACGACGGCACCCGGTGTCGTTTTCCCGATGAGCGCTTTCGTTCCGACCTTCACGCCTTTCGTGTTCTTCGGTGTCGCGATGGCCGCTTTCTTGAACGTGAACGCCTTCGCTTTGACGACTTTTCCGGTCACATCTTTAGCGATGACTTCATAGTCCCCGTAGATGAAGCCGGCGCGTTTCGTGAATTCGAACGATCCGTTTTTGTCCGACGTCGCGTAGGCGATTGTCTTGCCGTCACGCTTGAGCGTCAACTTCGTCTCTGGTGTCGTTTTCCCTGAGATGACGTTCGTGTTCGCGTACGTCAATTTCGAGGCGAGCGCCGGTGTGCCGACGAAGCCGGCACCGACGACTTTCGTTTCTGTCACGGTCGCGCCATCGAGTTCAGAGATGATGGTGAGCGATTGACGGAGCTTGAGCGGTTTCGTCACGAGCGTGTACTTGCCGTCTTTGTCAGCTTTCGCTGTCGCGAGCTCTTTCGCGCCGTCTTTCAATGTGACGTTCGCATTCGGTGTCGTCGTACCCGTCACGGCTTTCGCGCCTGGTTTGATTGTATTCACTGTAAGCGTGAGCACAACTTCCTCTTCCTCAACTGCTTGATCGAGTTCGATCGTGTACGTGCGGAACAGACGATCCGCTGCGTCCGGACGTGTCGTCTCGGTCGCTTCGATACCTTCATACAAGTCGACATATTGCTTGCCGGCGTCGGCCGTCTCGAATTTCGCTGTCCGTTTCGCGTCGGCGACGATCTTCCAGTTGTCATCCGCTTTGTATTCCAGTTTGCCTGAGACGATATAGTCCGAAATCACGTTCCGTGTCTCATACGCTGAGCGATAGACGATGTTCTTGCCGCCACCGAGTCCCGGGAACGATGTCGAGCCGGCGCGATAGTTGTTCGTCGCGACAAGGAACTCTTGGTCGAGCGTGATCGGTTTGCCGTTATACTTCACGTTCTTGACGCGGTTCGCGTCTTCGTTTTTCAGTGTTCCGCCTGCATCGAACTTGGCAGGACCGGTCACGTCGATTTCATACGTGAGGCCATCGAGGATATCGAAGTTGTAGCTGCGGAACTCCAAGTTAAGCAACTCATCGTTCGTATCCGAGACTTGTTTGTACGCCCCGGCTGACATCTCGAGCCAGTCCATCACGTCCGCACCCGTCACTTTGACGACTTCGAGTGTGTTCGGGAAGACGTATAGGTCGGCCACGTTCTTCAATGCAATCGAGCCTTTCGGGATGTTCGTGTAATAGCTCGCGTCCGTCAAGTTACGGTTACCTGCTTTGAACGGAGCCCCCGCCGAGAGGATTGGAAGCTCTTTATATGCCGCGAGTTCCGGGTTCGTCGCGAGTTCTCTCTCGAGGTACCATTTTTGTGCGTTCGTCACGAACTGGACCGACGCGTCGTCACGAACGAGCGCGAAGTAGCTCTGGATGTCGTCTTGAATCTCACCGACCGGGCGGTTGATGTATTCAATCGTCGCCTTATGGTCGGCATCGATGAGCGAGGCAATCGTCGGGTCGACCGGTGTGTCTGCCTTGACCGTGTCGAGTTTCGCGTTCGCGTCGAGCACGTTCCACTTGCCGTCGACGAGCTCGAGGTCGAGGTCGATGACACCGAGGTCTTTCCCTTGGTTGTTCGCCATGACGACCGGCTTGCCGTTGATCGTGCCTTTGTCCATGTTCACGTGCGGGAAATCTTTGAACATGCCGTTCGCGTCAGGGAAACGACCGTGCTGGTGACCGGTCATGACCATGTCGAGCCCTTCGATTTTCGTGAGCGTATAGCCGACGTTCTCTTCCCCGTCTGATTGTTCATCCGCGAGTGTCGCACTTTCCCCGATGCCTGAGTGCGCGAGCGCGACGACGACGTCTGCGCCTTGCTCTTTCAATTTGGCGACGGCCGCTTTTGCTGCCGGGACCATATCATCTGCCGTCACCTTGCCTTGGAGGTTCCCTGAATCCCACGACATGATTTTCGGCGGCACGACCCCGAACACACCGACTTTAATCGTATGTGTCTCGCCGTCCCCGTCGACGACTTGGCGTTCGATGATTTGGACTTCTTGTCCGTCCTCGTTATATTTCGAGACGATCGGCTCACCCGACAAGTCCTTCACGTTCGAGTTGACGAAGCGAAGCTTGCCTTTCGACCCTTGCATCGCGTCATACAAGAACTGGAGCCCAAAGTTGAACTCGTGATTCCCGAGTGTGACCGCATCGAACTCGAGTGCCGACATCGCTTGATACATCGGATGTTCGAACGCGCCTGGTGCTTTCTGATGCTGTTCGCGGACGTAATCCCCGAATGGCGTCCCTTGAAGCGTATCTCCGTTATCGAACAGGAACGTGTTCGGCTTGCCGGCGTCCGTGCGATGTTGCTGAATCAACGTCGCGACTTTCGTCAACCCGATCGTGTGATCGATTTTGTCTTGGAAGTAATCGTAGTTCGTGATGTTCGTATGTAGGTCGGTCGTCTCCAAGAAGCGCAGTTTGACGACGTCCTCGTCTTCTGCTGCCGCGTGTTGGAGCGGGATGAGTGTTGGGACGATGAGCGACGTAACAATGGCCATCTTCGTAAATTTAGACATGATTTTTCTCCCCATTCATGTGGTGTGCATTGCGGACTAAATATACCATAGCGGCCCCTCCATTTTAATGAAGCCTATGTCCTATTTCCTTAAAAAATTGGTAAAGAAAGGTCTGGTCCTAGACGACTTTCCGAGAACATGGAAAAGGTATGAAACGGTATGATTTACCGGAACAGACGACTTCATTTCAAGCGGTTTTTTAGCCGGACTTGTTCAGAGGCTAGACTTCGCACAAGCAGTCCATTAGACCTAAAAAACCATCCCCGACGCGTGTCAGGGATGGTCATTTCGTCATGAACGGATGCGAATCGAGATCGGTCCGTCGCTGTCTCCTTCCGGCCGCTTGAAGCGGACGTGGAGCGGATAATCATGTTTCGGTAAAATCGGTTCGTTGAGCGTTGCGTCGGCTCGGCCGACGACCTCGTCCCGCTGCATCAACTCGAGCGGGAGGCGCGGGATTTGGAGAGCCTGCTCGAGGTACCCGTTCCGGACGAGGAGCGAGGCACCGATTTCCGTGTCGGTCACGTCGAGATGGACGAGCAATAGATCAAACTGCCCTTCGGCGACCGGACGGCTGAGGACGTTCATCCGCTTCAGGCGATGCCACGCCACGTCAGGGAACGCGTCCCGTTCGGCGTCGGAGATGTCTTGGAGCAGTGCAGTAGGATTCATTTGGAAGGCGAGTTGGAGCGACTCGGTGTCGAGAGCGTCGACATCGGTGAACAGTTCCTCCTCGAAGAAGTCGAGATAGACGGGCTTACTCGTCATCGCCTCGAACGACGGCAAATCCATCCGGCTCAGCATCTTCTGGCCGAGCGGTTCGCGGCGCTCGTTCAACAAGAGCACCGGGATCTCGTCGAGCGAGAACTCGGTCGCGACCGTGTTGCGGAACAAGGCGACCACGGACAGGCCGCCCGGGTTCTTCGTCGCACTGAGCAATTCGATCGACAACTGGTTGTCCGCGAGCGGCGGCAACGTCGTCGCATGATAGCGGAACACGTACTCATCTTCTTTCGAGATGTCCATCCCTTCATCGAACACGAGGCGGAGCGCCCGCTCGTCGTCTTGGCGGATGATCGTCTCGACTTTTTTTCGTTTCAATAGTCCGAACATGTCACAGCCCCTCCTCTTCCCGTTGCGCAAAGTATAAATCTAGCTGGCACAGTTGAATCGTCACGTCGCGGGCGATATCGAGATACGTCTCTTGGAAAATCTCGAGCCCTTCCTTGCCGAACTGACGGCTCGGGTCTTCCTGGCCGTAGCTGCGGAGCCCGATGCCTTCCTTCAAGGCGTTCATCGTCGTCAAATGGTTCGTCCAGCGGATATCAAGGTGGCTGAGCAGTTGTTGCCGCGCGAAGGCGATGACTTCCGGGTAGCCCTCGATCCGCTGTTCTGCCGTCGCGACGATGCCGTCGATCCATGGGGCGACCGCTCGTTTCAACTCTTCTTTGTCCCCGACCGTGTCATCCCACGTCGGCGCCTGTTGCGTCAAATAGAGATAGTCCTCGATGAGCGCGTCCGTCGCCCACTCTTCCGGGACGAGGTCGGCGTCGATATGACGGTCGAGCGTCTCGTTGAGCGCGAGGCGCATCATCGCGAGCACGTTGTTCAAGATGGCCGTCGCATTGGCGTCGACCGCCTCATCGCGAATCGTATAGATGATGCGGCGCTGCTCGTTCAAGACGTCGTCGAGCTTGAACATGTAGTCACGGACCGACACGCCGACGCCTTCAATCGTCGTCTGGGCGTATTCAATGATGTCGCCCGCTTCTTTATGGCGGACTTCTCCGTGTTCGTCCGGCGTCAGTTTGTGCTCGACACGTTTCAACCGCTCGGCGGCGTACCGCTTGACGAGATCATCCTCGAGCGAGACGAAGAAACGTGACATGCCCGGGTCGCCTTGACGTCCCGACCGTCCGCGGAGCTGATTGTCGACGCGGAGCGATTCGTGCCGTTCCGTCCCGATGACATACAAGCCGCCCCGTTCGCGCGCCGTCTCGTCTAAGACGATGTCGGTCCCGCGTCCGGCCATGTTCGTCGCGATCGTCACGTGACCGAGCCGTCCCGCCTCGGCGATAATCTCGGCTTCTTGGGCGACCGTCTTCGCGTTCAACAGTTCATGCGCGATGCCTTGTTTTTTTAGCTGTTCACTGACGGCCTCCGACTGGGCGATCGAGGTCGTCCCGATCAAAATCGGTTGTCCCGTCGCGTGGATGGCCGCGACTTCTTGACCGACCGCCGCATATTTATGGGCGATCGTATCAAAGACGCGGTCCGGTAGGTCTTGGCGCTGCTTCGGCCGGTTCGTCGGCACTTGGACGACGTCCATCTGATACGTCTTCATGAACTCTTCACGTGACGTCTGGGCTGTCCCGGTCATGCCGCCGAGGAGCGGGTACATCCGGAAGTAGTGTTGAATTGTGATCTCCGCCGTCGTCTTGTTCTCTTCGGTGATATCGAGCTGTTCTTTCGCCTCGAGCGCCTGATGGAGGCCTTCCGACAGGCTACGTCCTTCCATGACCCGGCCCGTGAACAAGTCAATCAATTCGATTTTGCCTTCTTGGACGATATAGTCGACGTCCCGCTCGAACAACACGTTCGCCCGGAGCGCCTGCATCATGTAGTGATACAGGACGTGGTGCTCGGCGGAAAACAAGTTATCGACCGAGAACAACGCCTCGATTTTCTCGATACCTTTGTCCGAGAACATGACGGCGCGCGCCTCGAGGTCGACCGTATAGTCGTCTTCCATCAATTGGCCGAACACGGTTTGGGCGAGACGTTTCAAGCGGACGTGCGACTCGTCCTTCTGGGCAATGATGAGCGGCGTCTTCGCCTCGTCGATCAAGACGCTGTCGACTTCATCGAGCAGCGCGAAATGGAACGGACGCTGGACCCGTTCTTCCGGCGAGCCGACCAAGTGGTCCCGAAGATAGTCGAACCCGAACTCGGTCCCGACCCCGTATGTAATGTCGGCCGCATACGCCGCCTGTTTGTCAGCAAGCTCCATCTCCGGGACGTTCAGTCCGACCGTGAGCCCGAGAAACGTATGGATCTTGCCGATCTGTTCGGCGTCACGCATCGCCAAATAGTCGTTTACCGTGATGACATGGACGCCTTTCCCTTCGAGCGCCTTGACGAACGCCGGGAGAGCCGCGACGAGCGTCTTCCCTTCCCCGGTCGGCATCTCGGCGATATTTCCTTCGAGCAGCGCGAGACCGCCGATGAGCTGGACGTCATAATGACGGAGCCCGATCGTCCGGACGGATGCCTCGCGGACGAGGGCGAACCCTTCCTCCGTGATGGCGCGGACGTCCGCACCGTCCGTGAGCCGCTGTTTCAGTTCGAGCGCATACTGGCGAAGCGCCTCATCGTCTAAGGCGCGCATCGTCTCCTCGTACACGTTGATGCGTTCGACTTGTTTCTTATAGGTTTTCAATCGTCGTGCCTGATCATTGGTCAATTGCTTCACAAAATCAATCACAGGATAGCCTCCATCGTCCGAAACCATATTTGTCTAGCTACCCTCTCATTATAACGGATTTTGTTTCCGCCTCGCTTTATTATTTCGGTAAATTCCAAAAAGATGGAATTTCATTTACCATCTATCCTTTTTTTAACTCTTTTCAAAATTTCTTTTCATTTTTCTATTTGAGACGGCGTGAGACCATGATACGATGAAAAAAAACAGAACGTTTGTTCGTAAAAAGGAGAGGTGGCTATGCGACGTCGGATTTTTTGTATCGACAGCGTCTCGTTCTACGCCAGTTGCGAGTGCGCCGCCCGCAAGTTGAACCCGTACAAGACAAAGCTCGTCGTCTTATCGAACTTACAGGACCACGGCGCCCTCGTCCTCGCCGCGACGCCGCCGATGAAGCAGCTCGGCATCAAGACCGGGTCCCGGCGCTTTCACATCGACCGGTTGCCGTGGCATGAGCGACGGCACGTCATCTACGCCGAGGCCCGGATGAGCCATTATTTGAACGTATCCGTGCAAATCGTTCATATTTTGCATCAGTTCGCGCCTCCGGAGGCGATCCGCGTCTACTCGATTGATGAGACGCTCGTCGACTTGACCGGGACGGAGCGCCTATTCGGGAACGATGCGCACGTCGCCCGCCTCATCCGCTCGACCGTATTCCGTTACACCGGCATCCCGGTCACGATCGGCATCGGACCGAACAACGTCCTCGCCAAGCTCGTCCTCGACCTGCATGGGAAGAAGACAGGTGTCGCCAGCTGTTTCCTCCACGACGTCGAACGATTGATCCATCCGGCCCCGATCGGCAAGATGTGGGGCGTCGGCGCGAAGATGGAAGTCCATCTCCGACGGCTCGGCATCGACACAATCGGCGACCTCGCCCGTTATCCGCTCGAGACGCTCCATGAGAAGTTCGGCGTCATCGGCGCCGAGTTGTGGCACCACGCCTGGGGCATCGACGAGTCGCCGACAATCCTCCCGCCAAGTTCCCTGTTCGGGGCAAAGCGGCAACGACCCCGGACGATCGGCCACGGCATCACGCTCATGAAAGACTATACGACGTATGCGGCCATTCGGCTCGTCTTACAAGCCATCGCCGTCGAGGTCGGGATGCGGACGCGACAGGCCGGACTCGTCGGCGGCAGCGTCCATCTCGGTGTCCGCTACACTCGGACGAGCGAGCGGCGCGGCTTCAGCAAACAAAAAAAGCTCGCCCGCTTCACAGCGGACGAGCGCGAGTTCTTGCCGGTGTTGTTGACGCTTTTCCTCGACGCCTGGGACGAGACGGAGGCGGTCCGTTACGTCTCGGTCGCCCTCGGCAAGCTCGAGCCCCGGAGCGACCACGTCCAGCTCTCCTTCTTCGAGGACGAGTGGGCCCGGGCACGCCGGTTGGACTTCCTCGACCTCGTCGATCGCTTGAACGTCCGCTTCGGGCGCGGCACGATCCGCCCGGCGTCGAGTTTACTGAAAGACAGTCCGCTCCGTACCCGCCAGCGGTTAATCGGCGGACATAAACAAGGAGGTGAATCGTCATGAGCCAGACCCGATACAAAGACCGCGGTGAATTGAAATGGATCCCGTTCCTCATGCCCGAGCACGTGGCGCTGCTAAAGAAATATTACGCCCACGTCCAAAAAATCGAGCTGCCTGACTTGGATGAGCAGCTCCTCTACTTATGGCAGACCGAGCTCGAACGCGCCATCCGTGAAGGCGACGCCGTCGAGCTGACGCTGTTCGACAACGGCATGACCCATACGGTGCGCGGCTACGTCCACGCCATCTATTATGCCGAGCGTGAAGTCGAGCTGTTCGACACGGACGTGCGTCGCATCCCGTTCGGTCAGATTCTGTCCGTCCGTTAAGACGCGTCAATCGCTTCCTGCGTCGTTTCGAACGTGTCGACGTGGTCGAGCACGCCATAATGCGTGAGCGTCTGGCGCACGGGTGCCGACAAGTGCGCGAAGACGACACGACGGTCGGCCGCTTTCAACTCTCGGACGACGCGGCGAATCTCTTCGACGGCCGTCACGTCGATGACCGGACAGCGGTGGAAGTTGAAGATGAACACGTCAGGCTCGTCATGGATATGATGCAGGACGTGCTCAAACATCTCGATCGCGCCGAAAAAGAGCGGCCCCTCGACGCTGAAGACGACCTGGCCGTCCCGCGTCACATACCGTTCCGTCTGTTCGCGGACGTCGATCGTGTCGGCCATCCGTTTCGCGAACAAGGCGAGCGCACAGATGACCCCGACCTCGACGGCGACAACGAGATCGACGAAGACGGTCAGCCCGAGCGTGATGAGCAGGACGAGCGACTCTGCCGACCGATGCTTGAGCATCTCGAAGACGTGGTGCCGCTCCGACATGTTCCAAGCGACGCGCATCAAGATCGGCGCGAGTGCGGCCAGCGGGACATAGCTCGCGAGCGGTGCCAACACGAGCACGGCGAGGAGCACCGTCAACCCGTGGATGACGCCGGAGCGGCGGCTGACGGCGCCTGCTTGAATGTTCGTCGCCGTCCGGGCGATCGCGCCGGTCGCCGGGATCCCGCCGAAGAACGGGACGACGACGTTGGCGAGCCCTTGCCCGAACAGTTCCTTGTCCGGGTTCATCTTCGTGCCGGCCATGCCGTCCGCGACCGCACCCGACAATAGCGACTCGAGCGCCCCGAGGAAGGCGATGGCGAACGCCGATGGCAACAGCGTCGCAATCAAATCGAGGTCGATCACGAGCCAGTTGAACTCAGGCAGTCCGCTCGGGATGCCGCCATAGGCACTGCCGATCGTCGCGACTTCTCCTGGGACGACGAGACTGACGAACGTCGGCACGAGCATCGCCATCAAGAGAAGCGGCAATTTTACAGGCAGTTTTGGTACGAGCCAGAGCGTCAAGAAACCGATGGCGGCAATGAAGACAGGCCATAAGCTCGCTTCATGTAACGACGTCACGAGCTTCAGTAAATTCTCGTGGAAGTGCGGCGCTTTCTGAAACGAGATGCCGAACAGTTCATCGAGCTGGTCGACGAAGATGACGACGGCGATCCCGGCCGTGAACCCGATCGTGACAGCCCGCGGCATGAAGCGGATCAGTCGTCCGACGCGGAGTACGCTCATGAGGAACAACAGGATTCCCGCGAGGAACGTCGTCACGAGTAACCCTTCGTAGCCGTGTGCGAGCATGACGCCCGAGACGATTGGGATGAAGGCGCCGGTCGGTCCGGCGATTTGGAACGTCGAGCCCCCGAACAGGCTGACGAGGATCCCAGCGATGATGGCCGTGTACAGGCCGTACACCGGTCCGACACCTGAGGCGATCGCAAACGCCATCGCGAGCGGCACGGCGACGACCCCGACGGTGATCCCGGCCGAGATGTCTTTCTGCCATCCTTGGCGTGATGTTATGAGGTTGTCCATTCTTGCATTCCTTCTTTCCATTATGTCGAAAACGAGTTCAGTGTACGCCTGTCCCTGCCCTTTGTAAACGACTCCGGCAAAACGTTAACATAATCGACAAAACAAACAGAGATAATAATCTTACTTATAATCAAAACGTATAGAACTGAATTGATATACAATGATAAAAACTGTTTGGACATATCGGCAATAATATTAATCAAGAAAGGGATTTACTTATGAAAAACCAGCTAAACATTCTAAAAGACCTTTCAAAGTACCGTTCTCCAAGTGAAATGGATAGTTACTTCAAAGAAATAATTGAACTTCTAAAACGTGATCGGCGTGCTTTAGCAGTTTCAAGGTTACGTAAAGGTTGGTTTAAGGAGTTTCAAGAAGAGTTTGTTCCAGCATACGTGTTTTCACTTTCCCCCTATTTTCCTGCAGATGCAAAAGTCAAAATCATTATAGGAAATCAAAATTACGATTTTGTGGTTTTACGGCCTGACGGTGTTGAGGAAAAATACGAAGTGAGTTCTTACATAGACGGAGAGCAAGAGGTAGAAATCGCTAAGGCTTTAAATGAGGTTGGAGTGTGGAGTTCACGCTTAAGAAGTTATGAGAATTTGGAAGATAGAATGGCAACCTATATGGAGAGAACAAAAAGCAATATTAAAAACAAATCCATGAAAGACTATACAGGCATTTCTTTAATTTTTCAGTGTCACTACCTTTCAATTCTCACCTGTATTGAACACCAGACCTGAATTTTCAATCGAAAGCTTGGTTAACTTCATACAGATGACCCCATTTAGAGCAAAACATATTTATTTAATTGTCGAAGACGGTAAAGATAGTCATACAGTTGGTTCGAAAATTCTTAAAATAAAATGAGTACTACTATGCGCTTGTACGAAAAAATTTAAATAATCTAAAAGACGCATCCATCACGCGATGGATGCGTCTTCGTTAATTGGTCGGTGCCTCGACGACTTGGTCGCCCTCGTCCGCATCTTCCCCAAGCAGACGGACGTGACGGCCGAACAGCCACATGACGACGAGATGGGCTTTCGCCTGCGTCTTCGTATAGAACCACCACGGTAGCGCCGGCACAAACTCGTGGATGGCGACGAGCCCTTCGTCCGACTCCGGAAGCCGTCTGAACTCGAGTCGTCCCGTCTTGTCGTCCTCACTCAGTTTCGTGAACAGACCACCATCGATTTCATACGATGCCATATCATCCGTCGCCTCGTCCTCGAGCGACAGATGGAGCGCGACGAATGACGGACGGAGGAGCGCAATCTCCCAGTCATCGTCTTCTTTCGTCGTTTGGATGAGCGGATACGCGAGCCGGCCGAGCCACTCGAAGTACGTGTCGGCCATCCATAGCGCCGATTTGTTCTCTGGCAGACCGAACCGTTGAATCGAGCGGACGGTATACTGTTGCGGCGCTTTTTTCTTCTTGCCGCCACCTGACTTCTGTTTCTCTTCTTCCTCGAGCGCGTGCTCGACCGCTTCCTTGAACGGGATTTCCCCTTGCTTGACGCCGGTCGTGTCTTTCGCGACCATGGCGTGGCCCATGCTTTCGACGAGCGGATAGACGGTGTCTTTCGGCTCACCCGTCACCGCCATGACCCAGAGGCGGGATAGCTTGATCGTCGGGAACGGGAAGTCGATCATGACGCGGCGTTTGCCCATGACCTCAGCCGTATCTTCAATCATCTTCTGATACGTCATCACTTCTGGGCCGCCGATATCGATATGATGGTCGTACAGCGCCTCGGTCCCGACGACCGAGATGAGCGCTTGGACGGCTTCACGCAAGTCGATCGGATGCGTCTCCGTCTTCGTCCAGTTCGGGAGGATCATAACCGGCAACCGTTTGACGAGTTTCGCGAGAATCGGGAACGACGAACCTTCTGGACCAATGATGAGTCCGGCCCGAATCGTCGTCACCGGCACCCCTTGCCCACCAAGAATCCGTTCGACCTCGAGCCGGCTCTTCAAGTGACGTGACAACGTCTTCGATTCTTTCGGAATGATGCCGCTCAAGTAGACGATTTGTTCGATGTCGTTCGCTTTCGTCGCCCGGGCGAAGTTATCGGCGATGAGCGCGTCCATGTCTTCGAACGTCGCCTGCGTCAATCCGCCGTCCGGAATCATCGAGTGGACGAGGAACATGGCGTAGTCCGCTCCCTCGCACGCCTCGCGTGTCTGTTCATACGAGAACAAATCGCACGACCGCCACGTGATGTGGTCCTCGTCTTCTTTGTTCTTCGTCGAGCGGGACAAAGCGATGATGTCATATTCTTCTTTTAAATGGTCCATCACGTTCGAGCCGATATAGCCGCTCGCCCCCGCGATGACGATGGTTTTCCGCATAGTGGTCACTCTCCCCTTTATTTACACATAAAGGTACTGTACCCGTCTTGGGCTGAGATTAAATCAGTCCCGCGCCCTACAGTATGTACTGGAAAATATATGTAAAATAAAGCCAACTACATTCGAGGAGGAATGGCTATGGGGTTTTGGTATTTCTTGATGCTATTGATCGGTGGAGCGCTCGTGATTCGCGGCCTATTCAAAAAGAACACGAGCGGACTGATACGCTTCGGAAGCCTCGTCATCGGCGGTCTGTTAATCGCACTCGGTTTGTTCATGTTCCAAGACGGAAGTGATGCGATTGTGGCGGATTTGTTTAACTTGTGGTGACGATGAACCGAGCAAAAACACTTTCTGCGCGCAGAAAGTGTTTTTTCATTAGAACGATAGAATTAACGGGGGTCCATCATTGAGGATTTCTCCGTTTTTAGCGATATAGTCGACGTGAACTTCCGCACGGCGTAATATGTCGCTCTCTTTTAGCGCCGCCATCCAAGTTCGGACGAGTGCCTCGTCCCCTGGCGCTGGATCCCGATGAATCGTCACCAGGATTGTCGGTACGACGTCGGCCGTTTTATAGGCGAGCGGATTCGCCGTCGAAGCGTCGAGTTGTCGTACGGCTACTTCATCGTAAAAAACGTCGTACGTGACGTCGTGACCAAACGCCGTCATGACCGAATCTTCGATGGCATCCGTCACGTCATCTTCCCATTTGGATGCGAGAAACGTGTCGACAACTTCCCCTGTCGTCTCATCCGCATAGACGAAAAACTCGGTCCCTGTCACGGAATCAACTGCAGTCGCCGCATATTCGAACGGGAAATTCCCCATGTTGTCGAACGTGACCTCTGTCGTCAATTCGGCATTGTCGAAACGCTCCGCTACATACGGCTCAGCGAGTTGGATTGCTTTTGCTTCTTCATCGGGATCGGACTGCATCGACTGGTTGAACGCAAAAACAAGTCCTCCTATCCCGACGACAAGTACTCCAATTCCGGCCAATGTCCATTTCCAAAAGCGCCTCACCTCGACACCTCTCCCAAACGCTTATTCATCGCAATCGAAGCTTGTTGGAATCCGAGGCGTGCATAAAATCGCTGAGCATCCGGATTTGAGCCAAATACACTCAGCCCAATCGAAGTCGCCCCAAGTTCGTGCGCTGTAATCGTCTCAAGTAGCTGCAATGCTGCCGTCGCATATCCGCGTCCGCGATAGGCTTCGTGCATCCAAACATGATAAATGAAGACACGTTTTGATTCTACCTGAAAGGCGTACCATAAAATCCCGACTCGCGTCGCACCGTCCATCACATGGACGACTGTTTGTCCCTCAGTCGGTTGATTGTCTGGAAACAGGCTACGAATCAATTGCGTCGACTCTTCTTGCGCCAGTGCAGCAGGTAATTGATAATTGCGGGCGACGTCGTTCGCATAATCATCAATCAACCACGTCAAATAAGAAGTAAGTTCTCTTTCGTCCATCTTTTCAAAATGAATATTCATCATTGTTCCCCTCACAATCTTCTTCCCTTCAGTTTATCATACAATTTATGGGAAAATTATCGGATTAAATACTCATCCAATCTCTGTATCCTTTTGGACGTGTTCTGAAAAAAATTATGTAAGAAGGAATAATCAAAAAATTAAAATGAATCGAACCTTACACATCAGGTTCGACTCATTTTAATTACTTCGGCATCCAATTGGCTTCAAACCCATTTTGCACCGCATAGTCATACAGGTGAATCAATTTCGTCTCTTTGTATGTCTCCATCTGCTCTGCCACTCGCAACTCATGGTTTCGTTCCACGAGCGAGTAAAGATAATCAACCTTCGCCATCCGATTGTTCTTGCTCGTATTACAAGTCGGACAAGCGAGGACAAAATTCCATAGAACATCATTCTGTATGTAAGACCACGGGATAAAATGGTCGACATGGATCTGTTTGAGCGGCTTCATGCAATAAAAACAGACGGAATGACCGTGACTCAGTAAAATCTGTTTGAACTCGTCGAGCGATTGACGAGCCGAGACGAATTCGATTTTGTTCAAGATTCGCTCCATCGCTTCGCGTGTATTGTATTTTTCCAGAAAGACGGCGAGTTGATAATTCGTAACATTCATCAATACCCGTTTATATTTCTCAAAAAAGATGACGTAGCTCGGCACAATTTTGACCCACTCTTCTTTCCGATTGAATGAATAGACGGTCCCCTCGAACGAGGTATAGAACGATCCGTACACGTACTTCTTATAGAACTGATTCACGTTTCGAATCAATTGTTGTTGCTGCTGAACCGGCAGACGATCAAAGTTCCAAGTGGACGGAATTTCATGTGTCGCTTGAAACGTGAGCATCGTTTTTTCGACCGAGCTCAATTTCTCAAGTTGATTCACTTGTCGCAATCCGTGTTTCACAATCAAATTCCAATACATCTTCGTCACGTGTCTTGAAATTTGCTCGAACGTCACTACACCAGAATCACTTAGTTCGGTCGTGCATTCAAGCAACGCCTTCATAAGCATATGCTTGTACGTCGTCGTATGTGTCGCATTCATTAAAAATTGTTGTGTATAGCGCCATAAGTCAGTTTCTGTTAAGTAGACGTCTTTTGCCTCAGCAACACGTAAATCCCACCCCAATGACCTCACCCCCACTCATTCGTTACATCATCGATTATAACGAATGAGGAACAAGAACGGATCAAGGTGAATCAAACAGGAGCCGAAAACTCTTTTTTGATTTGTTCTATATCGATATTTGTTTTTTCATGGATATAATGGACTAACGTATCATACTGTTCGACAGTATTTAGCTTTTTAAATTTCTCAACATCTCCTTCAAAGCCTTTAAAGTACTCGCTTTGATATTCAGGATTGTTAAAGAGCTTTAGATATTCCATATAATCTCTCACGGTCATCTGGCTCACGATTTGAGACAAGATTGCATCCCACTCTTTTATCCGACTCTCATGAATCTGTTTTTTGATGACGATGTCCTGCGCCTGCTCGAATTTGATTTGTTGAATGCATTGCTCCACTTCTAACTTGTACTGGAACAATTCGTCTCGATTTTGAGTGTTTAATGCAGGAACAACCTCTGTTAAATAATATTGATATCTCTTCTTTCGAGGATGCATGATTTTGTCTTTTGGTTTTTTAGGATTCGATTCTTTATTCGAACGATTTTTAAGTCGTTCCGTTACACCAAATGCACCAATTGCTCCAACAATTTCTTTTTTATGTTCAAGTGCAAACTTTCCTACTGCCGGACCATACTTCTTGACTCCTTTTATAATTAATTCCGTAGATTTTTTTGACATGATGATTCCTCCTATGATGGTTATATATTTTCGTGACAATTTTTAAAATAGCTCATAGTTTATATTCAACAAAGTAATATTCAATCCTTTGACACCATTCAAAAAACCAAATAATGGAATCGTACGTTCACAAAGAAAGGATTATTGAGCAATCACTCAATAATCCTTTTTCGCTATAACGCCTCTTGATCACTCACCAGCTTGTTTCTTCTCTTTTTGCTTTTGCAAATATGCTTCTCGAAGCTGATTGATTTTCTCTTTTTTGTTCGAAACAGCTGGTTTTTTACCGTCTTGATACTTGGCAGCAGCCACCTTACTTTTCGTATCTAACTGATATTTTCCCATTTGATTCACCTGCTTTCATTTCATTGTGATTGAGTTGCTCCGCTAACATCAAAAGACCTTCTAATCTCAATGAAATTAGAAGGTCTTCATTAAAAATCATTGATGACAGTCATTGTAGACTGCTGAAAAATGGAGACGGCGGGAGTCGAACCCGCGTCCGAAGGCATCGTAACGCATGCTTCTACGTGTGTAGTTTATCTATTAAATCTCAATGTGACACTGCCGATAAACAGGCGTTGTCGCATCCAGTCTGGTTCATCTCTTCTTCGCGCCCTCAGACGGCGAGGTTGAAGCGTAGCTTGCTTAGTTTGAGACCCTGATAATCATCCACACAAGCGATGGATGTCAGGATCCGCAGGGCACTTAGGCTGCTGCGAGTTGTGTGTTAGTTTTGCCAGTTATAGGCGTTTGCGTTTTAACGAGGCCGACCCCTCGACACGCCACATACGACCGACCTACCCCCGTCGAATCCATAACGTCCCCGAGGTGGTAATTGGTACTACAACAACTATACCACAATCAGGTCTCGCTGTCAGTATTTTTGCCGGTCCCGGAGAGCCCGATCGACATCGCGCTTCGCATCTTTCTTCTTCAAGTCGTCGCGCTTGTCATACTTCTTCTTCCCGCGCCCGATGCCGAGGAGACATTTGGCGAAGCCGTTCTTCAGATACAC
Organism: Exiguobacterium sp. s141; assembly: GCF_018618085.1. Lineage (NCBI taxonomy): Bacteria > Bacillati > Bacillota > Bacilli > Caryophanales > Exiguobacterium > Exiguobacterium sp. s141. The sequence continues at coordinate 616,250 of NZ_JACSLJ010000001.1, forward strand.
CTTGAGCGGGATGATCGTATATCCGTCACGCCCTTGCGCGCCGATGAGCTGATTAATTTGCTTCTTATGCAACAATAGCTTTCGGACACGAAGCGGCTCGTGGTTGAAGCGGTTCCCTTGCTCGAACGGGCTGATATGACAGTTATGAAGCGTCACCTCGCCACCATCAAAGCGGACATACGCGTCGGCGATGTTGATCTTTGACTGGCGCACCGATTTAATCTCGGTCCCCGTCAACACCATGCCGGCTTCAATCGTATCTTCGATCGCATAATCGAAGGACGCTTTTCGGTTTTGCGCGAGCGCGTTCGAATCTTTCTTCTTGGCCATAGACATTCAGTCCTTTACTTCAATATAGAGGAGGGGTCGCCCCCTCCCGTCAGCGACGCTTCTTCGCTCCGCGTTTGGCGTCGCCTTGACGTTTTTGACCGTCTTTCTTCTTCAAGTCGAGCGCCGACCGTCCTTGCGACGTCTTCGGCTTCTCGCCTGGTTTCGACGGTTTCCCGGCTTGGCCCGGTTTCCCTGGTTTGCCCGGCTTGCCGCGCTTCGGACGTTTGTCGTCACGGCCGCGGCCTTTTTTGTCATCCTTCTTCGGACGACCTTCCGTCGCTTTAATCGTCGTCGGTTGGCGACGGCGCGACTGTTCCCGCTTCGGCATGCCGACGACGGTGAAGTCGATCGTGCGCTCGTCCAAGTTGACGGCGTCGACCTTGACGCGCACCGCGTCACCGATGCGGAACTGACGTTTCGTCCGCTCGCCGAGCAACATGAGTTGCGACTCGTCGAAGTGGTAGTAGTCATCCATCGACTGGAGACGAACGAGTCCTTCGATCGTGTTCGGAAGCTCGATAAACATCCCGAAGTTCGTGACACCGCTGACGACGCCATCGAACTCTTCACCGAGACGTGATTCCATGTACTCGGCTTTCTTCAAGGCTTGCGTCTCACGTTCGGCATCGACCGAACGACGCTCGCGTTTCGACGCCTGTTCGGCGATCGAACCGAGACGGTCCTCGTACTTAGCGATCGTCTTCTCTGACACGTCGCCGTTGAAAGCATACGTGCGCATGAGACGATGGACGATCAAGTCCGGGTATCGACGAATCGGTGACGTGAAGTGCGTATAGAAGTCGGTCGCCAGGCCGAAGTGACCGAGCGAGACATCGTCGTACTTCGCCTGTTGCATCGAACGGAGCATGATCGTGCTGATGACCGGCTCTTCCGGTTCACCCGAGATCGCCTTCAAAATCTTCTGAAGCGTCTTCGGTTCGACCTTCTGGCCTTTGAACCGCTCGATATGCACGCCGAAGTTCGCGACGAAGTCGAAGAAGAAATCGAGCTTGTCCGATTTCGGGTTATCGTGCACACGATAGATGAACGGCACGTCCATCTTGTGGAAGTGTTCGGCGACCGTCTCGTTGGCCGCGAGCATGAACTCTTCGATCAACTTCTCGGCGACCGAGCGTGGACGCAAGACGATATCGGCCGGTTTGCCTTCTTCGTCGACGACGACTTTCGCCTCGGCGAAATCGAAGTTGATGGCACCGCGTGAGTTACGGCGCTTGCGCAGCACTTCTGCGAGCTCAGCCATCAAGTCGAACAACGGGATATACGGCTCGTAGCGTTCGAGCGTCGCTTCGTCATCGCGTTCGATGATCTCGCGGACGTTCGTATACGTCATCCGCTCCGTCGTCTTGATGACACTCGGGAACAGCTCATGGTGGACGACCTTCCCGTTTTGCGGGGAGATCTCCATGACGCAGCTGAGCGTCAACCGGTTGACGTGCGGGTTGAGTGAACAAATTCCGTTCGAGAGACGGTGCGGCAACATCGGGATGACGCGGTCGACGAGATACACACTCGTCCCCCGTTCGAACGCCTCGACGTCGAGCGGTGACCCTTCCGTCACGTAATGTGACACGTCGGCGATGTGGACGCCGAGCTCATAGTTACCGTTGTCGAGTTTCTTGACGTGGACGGCATCGTCCAAGTCTTTCGCGTCTTCGCCATCAATCGTGAAGATCGTCTCGTTACGAAGGTCGACGCGGCCCATGAAGTCTTTCTCGTCGGCCTCGTCCGGTACAGCGTTCGCCTGGTCGATGACATCTTCCGGGAACTCCGTCGGGATGCCGTGCTTATAGACGATCGACAAGATGTCGACGCCTGGGTCGTTCTTGTGTCCGATGATGCGGACGACGTCACACGCTCCGGCGAAACGTCCGTCCGGATATTTCGTGATGCGGACGACGACTTTATGGCCATCGACGGCACCGAGCGATTTGTCCGGGTTGACGACCGGCCAGAAGTTGATGCGCTTGTCGTCCGGCTCGATGAAGGCGAACTGGTCGAGGCGTCCACTCGGGAGCGTATACGTCCCGACGAACTCCGACAAGCCACGCTTCAAGACTTTGAGGAGCACGCCCTCGGTCTTGCCGCGGTTGTCCTCACGTTTTTTGACGAGAATCGTGTCCCCGTGGTAGACGTCTTTTAATTGGTCGGGCGGAAGGAACACGTCCTCCGTCTCGCCTTCGACCGATAAGAAGCCGAAGCCGCGTTGGTGAATCGAGATGATTCCCGCTGCTTGGCCGAGCACGGCGAGCGTCCCGTAACGGTTCGTCCGTGTGCGGCCGATTAAGCCCTCTTCTTCGAGGGTGTTCAAGGTGCGGATGAGCTCTTTAAAGGCATCCGTCGACTCGAGCGCAAGACGCTCGGTCAATTGGTCCACCGTCAGTGCTTTATCACTGGCTTGGATGATTTCTAGTAGTTGGTCACGTAAATTCAACGTGACACCTCCTTTTTCACACTGACCAGTCTAACGTTTCGAGAAAATCGAGCACGTCCTGGTGCAGTTTCTCTTTTTCCTTATCGAGCGTGATCACATGTCCCGACTCCTCGTACATGAGCAGTTCTTTTTGGAACGCGTTGATCGCCTCGTAAATTTCATGTGCAGATTCAGGATCGACCATTTGATCTTTCGCCCCTTGGACGACGAGCGCCGGGACGAAAATATCTTCGAGTTTTGTCGTCGTGTCACGGACGAAGGTACGGAGGTCCTTGAGCGTCGGCATCGGTTTGAAGTCCGCCATCTCCTGTTCGATCTGTTCAGGTGATTTGTCTTCTCGAGATTTATATTCTCGAGCGTAGGCTTTGACTCCTTTGTATAACCGATCTTCGGCATCGATTCCTGTCGGGGCGCACATCGGGATGACGCCTTTGACGTTTTCCTGTGAAGCGAGGCGAAGCGACATGACGCCGCCGAGCGAGAGGCCACAGACAGCAATCTCCTCATAGCCTTTCTCTTTCAACGACTGGTAGGCGTTCAAGACGTCCTCCCACCAGTCCGCCGGTCCGTATTGAAGCAATTCTTCCGGCGGGACGGCATGGCCCCGGTACTGGGGACCCATACACGTATAGCCTTCTTTTTGCAGGAAACGACCGAGCATGCGGACATCCGCGCTCGATCCGGTAAAGCCATGTAACATCAACACGGCACGTGGTCCGCCTTCGAAGAAGAACGGTTTCGGTGCTGTAATCTTCATTGCTAACGTCATCTCCTCATACAATCCATTATTCCCAAAAAATAATTGAAAAAAACAAAAGCTGACCGCCTCACGTAAAAATCGAGAACGATCAGCCTTTCATCATAATGATGCGACTAGTAATCCTAAAATGAAAAACAATGTGCCTAGTACAGCTGCAGTTCGGTTCAAAACAGCGTCGAAGCCGCGCGCTTTCTGGCGGCCGAACAACTGCTCCGCGCCACCTGCAATCGCCCCAAGACCTTGCGACCGACCTGACATGAGCAGTACGACGACAATCAATAAAACAGCCACGACGAGTAGGCTGATTGTAGCGATCGTTTGCATAGTAGTCAGTTCCTCCTTCTTTTTACACGCTTCTTATTATATAGAAGTTGGCGTCAAAACACCAGCTTTCAAATTATCGGGACGGGTAGCTGAACCCTTCCCCGATGACTTCTTTCACTTGGTGGATGACGACGAAGGCACGTGGGTCTGTCACTTCGACGATTTTCTTGAGCGGGCCGACTTGGCGCTTGTCGACAATCATATATAGCATGTTCTTATCCTGCTTCGTATAGTAGCCGTGACCGTGGATAATCGTCGCCGAGCGGCCGAGCGTCTCCGTCAACACGACGGCGAGCTCTTCTTGTTTGTCACTGATAATCGTGACGGCCTTACGGATGTTGAGCCCTTCGGCGACGAGGTCGATGACCCACGAGCCGATGATGATGGCAATCAACGTATAGAGCACGACTTGTTCCCCGAGGATGAAGCCTGACGCCCCGACGACGATGGCATCGATGATGAACATCGACACGGCGACGCTCATGTGCAAATACCGCTCCATGAGGCGGGCGATGATGACCCCGCCCCCGGTCGTCCCGCCGACGCGGAGCACCATGCCGATGCCGACACCGATCATGATCCCGGCATACACCGCCGCGAGCAGTTTGTCCTCGGCCGGGCTGCCCCAGTCATGGGTCAAGCTGAGGAAGAACGACGTCGCGATGACAGCGACGACCGAATAGACCATCGTCCGGCGGTCGAGCAGCTTATAACCGACGATGAATAAAATCCCGTTCCCGATAATCGACGTGACCCCGAGGTCCCAGCCGAACAAGTAGTACAGAATGATGGTGACCCCGAGCAGGCCGCCTTCCGAAAAATCGTTCGGGACGGTGAAGTAGTTCACCCCGAACGCGAGAATGAATGAGCCGGCGACGATCCAGGCGATATCCTTCAAGGAAATCGATTGGAGCTTCTTCCAGACTTGTTGACGCAATAGATGTTGTTGTTGACGTTTCATTGGTTGTCCCCCTTCCATATAAAAAAGACCGCGGCACAAAGCCGCAGTCTAAGTCTTACTGTTGAACTGGCTTTGGCGCACCGTCTTTCATAATCGGCAACTTGCGGTCCACGACGTTCGTGTAGACGTTCAAGAGTGCCTCTTTTTCCAAATCCCAGTTATATTGCTCACGCGCCGTCTTCGTGTTCTCTTTGACACGGGCGTAGAGTGCTTGATCGTCGAGCAGGCGGTTGACGCCTTCGGCGATCGATTGTGGGTCGTGCGAATCGACGACGACACCGACGTCGTTGCCGGCGACGACACGTTCGATTTCCGGGAAGTCACATGAGACGACCGGTACTTCGGCCATCAAATATTCGAACAGTTTGTTCGATGACGCCGAGTAGTGGTTGAAGCAGACGTTGTTCAACACTTGGAAACCGAGATACGCGTTCATCGTATAGTACGGTAACGCCTCGACCGGTACTTTGTCAATCATCTTGACGCGGTCGCTGACGCCTTCGTCCTCGATCATCCGTTTGATGACTGGTTTGAGTTTTCCGTCCCCGATCATGACGAGCGTGCCTTCGTTGAAGTCCTTGACCGCGAGGATGAGCTGCTCGAGTCCGCGGCCGGCTTGAATGCCGCCTTGGTACAAGAGGATTTTCTCATCTTTCGGCAAGTCGAGGAGCGCATGCAAGTCTTTACGGAGCGAGAAGTCGAGCGGACGATAGAACGGATAGTTGTGGAGCACGTACGGATAGAAGCCGTAGAGCTCCTCGTTGTGCGCCGCGCGCGTGTGGTTCTCGACCATCATCGAATCGACATACGGCAAGAGCCAGCCTTCAAGGTTACTTTGGATATAGCCGTAACCGGTCCGGTCCGTCTGGACTTCATGCGAGTCGTAGACAATTTTGCCTTTGTTGACGATTTTCCCGGCGATCAACGCCTGCGGGAGCGTGTTCAAGTCGTTGGCGTGATAGAAATCGTACGACTTCTTCGTCGAAGTGAACACCATCTCAAGCATCGCGCTCGCATTGACGATGTTTTTACGCACCGGCGGGAACAAAATCGCACCTGCTGCCGCACCGAGTCCGAGCATCGTCAATGGTGCGAGGATGAACAATCCCGCGCCGACGAGTCCAGCCCCGAGCTGGCGTGTCTTCTTCGCGCTGACCCATGTGCGGACCGATTTGAGCGCCTTCATCCCATTGGCGAGAATCGACGGCTGACGTTTGACGCGAATGACGCGGAACCCTTCCGGACGCATCTCTTCTTTCGGGAGCGACGGATTTTTCGGGTCTTGAAGCGCAATCAAATCGACTTCATAGCCCGCTTCGGCGAGCGCCGAGCATTCGCGCAAGACGCGCGCATCATTCGTAAAATGGTTCCATACAAACATACATACTGACTTCATCGTGTTTCCTCCATCGTTACTTTTTCTACCACGTCTTCGAGGACGTGTATATTGTTTTCCCAGCACAGATTCTCTTTCACATAACGGATCCCGTTCACACCGTACTTCTCGCGCAACTCGGGACGTTCGAGCAATTTACGGAGCATGAGCTCGATCTCGTTGATGTCACGCTTCCGTGACACGTAACCGACCTCGGCCGCTTCGATGACATTCGCCGCATGGCCTGACACCGCCGCGACGATCGGTTTGCCGACCGCCATATAATCGATCAGTTTGCCCGGGATGACCGTATCGAACACTTCTTGCTCGATCAAGCTGACGAACGCGACGTCCGCGTTCTTGATGGCTTGGAACGCCTCCGTCCGAGGCATCGCCTCGAGGAAGAGGAAGTTCTTGAAACCGCGGGCTTTAATCATGTCTTTCAATTCGTTCTTCCGGTACCCGTAGCCGATCAACTTGAAATGCACGCGCGGCTCGTCACGGAATCGCTCCGCGAGCTCGAGCAAGAGTGACACGTCTTGGGCGAGGCCCATGTTCCCGGCGTACAGGATCTCCATCCGGTCGTCCTCGGGGACGGTCCGCTCGAGATTGCGCTCGCTCTCACGAATCGAGTTCGGCATGTAGTGGATCATCTCGTTGTCGACGCCGCGCTGGCGAAGATAGCTGCGGAACCCTTCCGAGTTGATGATGATTTCATCGGCCGATTTGTAAAGACGCTTCTCGAACCAGAACGCCGGGGCGAGCATCCAGTCGTGTTTGAACACGCCGACGCCTTTCACCGACTCCGGCCAGAGGTCACGGACGTCCAAGATGAACGGGACGCCGTACTTGCGTTTCGCATACACGCCGACGAACGCCATAAAAAAAGACGGGGTCGTCGCAAAGACGACATCCGGTTTCGAGTCGAGCTTTTGGACGGCGGCGACGCCTTTGATCATCTGTTCCAAAAACAAAGCGAGCCGGCTCACCATGTTCGACGTATGTTTGCGCTTCTTCGTGATGAGCCGCTTGATGAACGGCTGATTGTTGAGCGCCTTGTCGTTCCAGAAGCGATCGTCTTTATACAAGTTGAAGTTCGGATACGATGGGGCGGCCGTGATGACCTCCACTTCGTATCCGCGTTCCTTCATGAGATGCGTGATATTTTGCATCCGGTTACCGGCACTGCCGATCTCCGGATAATAGTTTTGACAGACCATTAACATTGTTTTCAAAAATAACACACCTTACTGTTGTTCGAGTTCGTCCACGAAGCGCTTCAAGAGCGTGCGGACGTTGGCTTTTAAATCTGGGTCGCACAGCGCGTGGGCGATCGTCGCTTCGATGAAGCCGATCGGTTCCCCGACGTCATAGCGACGCCCGTCAAATTCATAGGCGAAGACGGTCTCCACCTCGTTCAAGCGGGCGATGGCGTCCGTCAATTGGATTTCGCCTCCCGTCCCGACTTCTTGCGCCGACAACGCCTCAAAGACGTCCGGCGTCAAAATGTAACGGCCGAGGATGGCGAGGTTCGATGGGGCTTCACCGACGGCCGGTTTCTCAACGAACGTCCGGACCGGGATGAGCTTTCCTTCGACGGCAAGCGGGTCAATTATACCATATCGATTCGTCATTTCATACGGGACGCGTTGCACCCCGATGATCGAGCGCTCATACTGCTCGTACTGGTCGATCAATTGCTTCGTCGCCGGCACGTCCGCCTCGATGATATCGTCCCCGAGCAGGACCGCGAACGGTTCGTCGCCGATGAACTTCCGGGCACACCAAATCGCGTGGCCGAGCCCTTTTGGTTCCTGTTGCCGTATGTAGTGGATGTTGGCGAGGTTCGACGAGTGGCGCACCGACTCGAGGAGCTCGGTCTTGCCTTTTGACTCGAGGTTCTGTTCAAGCTCGATGGCTCGGTCGAAATGGTCCTCGATGGCGCGCTTGTTCTTCCCAGTCACGATAATGATGTCCTCGATGCCGGAAGCGACGGCTTCTTCCACGATGAATTGAATCGTCGGTTTGTTGACGATCGGGAGCATCTCTTTTGGCATCGCCTTCGTTGCCGGCAAGAAGCGGGTACCGAGCCCGGCGGCCGGGATGATGGCTTTCCGTACGCGTGTCATGGACGTCTCTCCTTTTTGTAGTCTGTATCTGATTATACCCAATTTTCAAGCGTTCACGCACTCAAAAAAAACGGCCGTGACGCACGTCACGACCATTTCCGGTCTTCCATATACTTGTACAGGAAGTAACCACCGACACCGAGCGCAATGAGAAGAAGGAGAAAACCGCTAATCATCATGACGAACGCCTCCTTTCACCTACACTAGTCTATTCCCGGAATGAACGGTCGGCAAGCCCTCGTCTGCCATCCTTTCTCAAAACCATTTCTTGCCGTTCGCCTCGATAAAACGATATTCTTCTTGATAATGCGTGTGGTGCCCTTCATCCATCATCGTTTGGAAAGCGACGTCCCCTTCTGAGGCGTTTCGTTCGATTAACCGATAGAGCGCCTCAATCCGCAATAGCAGCATGTCCAACAACTCCGATGTCGAACCTTCCCAGCCGTACGCTTCTAAGAAGAGCGCGACTCGTCGTTTGTATCTCACATCATCGCGCTCCGCCTCATAGTGGACGACCTCTCCCGACTCGGCTTGATGACGCCGGCTGAGCGGAACGAACGTATAGAGCGCGTAGACGATATCCCAGGCACGTGGTCCAGGTGCCGCCAAATCAAAGTCGATGACCCCTTCCATTTTGCCATCATGGAAAATCGTATTGTAGACGGCAAAGTCGTTGTGGCAAATCACGTCAAACGGTTCTGGCGTATCGTCGAGCGGTTGCCAGTCCGATGGCCATGCGACATCCGCCGTCGCGTCATGCAGCCGGCGCATCAGCCGAGCGGCATCCTGAATCGCCTCATCGGACCACATATAGGCTTTCAACGGATAATCAGCCGTCTCGCCTTCGAGGTACGTCAAGACCTCTCGGCCCTGTTCATCCACCCCGATAAATCGCGGCACGCCCGATATCCCCTTCGCCTCTAAGTGCTTTAACAAGCGATGGACATTCGCACTCCCCTCTTTCTGCGTCCGATAGACGTGATTCCCCTTTTTATAGACGATCGATACGTTCCCGCCGCTCAATCTTTCCTCTTGCTCATTTGATCGGTCCATCTAATCCCCCCTACTCTTCATCAGTCACGTTCAGTATACAGCAACAGGGGGTGTCGATGACGAGGAAGCTCGACACAGAGTCTTCACTCCCGTCAAAGCGGCACCGTGACTTTTGCAGGAAAGCAATCTAACGGAGACCCCGCAAGCACGAAGTGCGAGGAGGCTCCATGGATTGCCTGCAGAAAGCATCGGTGCCGCCAAGACGGGTTGACGATCACTCAGTCGTCCTGCCGTCTGATGAAGATAATCAAAACCACAAAAAAACAGGCCCGCACGAGGCGGACCTGAAAACAATCAATTATTTTTTGAGGTTGTAGAACGACTTGATCCCGTCGTATTTCGCTACATCGCCGAGCATGTCTTCGATGCGGAGAAGTTGGTTGTACTTCGCAATACGGTCTGTACGCGAGAGTGAACCAGTTTTGATTTGACCAGCGTTTGTTGCAACCGCGATGTCCGCGATTGTTGCGTCTTCTGTTTCACCAGAACGGTGTGAGACAACTGCTGTGTAACCAGCTTTTTTAGCCATTTCGATCGCGTCAAATGTTTCTGTGAGCGTACCGATTTGGTTAACTTTGATGAGGATCGAGTTCGCGATACCTTTTTCGATTCCTTCAGCCAATTTCGCTGTGTTCGTTACGAAGAGGTCATCCCCAACGAGTTGAACTTTGTTACCGATTTTCTCAGTAAGCAATTTGTGGCCATCCCAGTCGTTTTCATCGCAACCATCTTCGATTGAGAGGATTGGGTACTTGTCAACGAGTTCTGCGTAGAAGTCTACGAGTTCTGCAGTTGTAAGTGATTTGCCTTCGCCAGCGAGTTCGTACTTGCCAGTCGACTTGTCATAGAACTCAGAAGATGCAACGTCCATTGCGAGGTAGACGTCTTCACCTGGTTTGTAACCAGCTTTTTCGATCGCTTCAAGGATAACAGTGATCGCTTCTTCGTTTGACTTAAGGTTTGGTGCGAAACCACCTTCGTCACCGACTGCTGTGTTAAGACCCATACCAGAAAGAACTGATTTGAGGGCGTGGAATACTTCAGCACCCATACGGAGCGCTTCACGGAACGTTGGCGCACCAACAGGCATGATCATAAACTCTTGGAAGTCAACGTTGTTGTCCGCGTGCGAGCCACCGTTGATGATGTTCATCATTGGTGTTGGAAGTGTCTTCGCGTTGAATCCACCGAGGTACGTGTAAAGTGGAAGACCGAGCTCATCAGCTGCTGCGTGAGCTGCTGCCATTGAGACACCAAGGATTGCGTTTGCGCCGAGCTTCGCTTTGTTTGGTGTGCCATCAAGTTCGATCATTTTAGCGTCGATTGCATTTTGGTCGAAAACATCGTAGCCGATGAGTTCAGGTGCGATTGTGTCGTTTACGTTCGCAACGGCTTTGAGTACACCTTTACCAAGGTAGCGTGACTTGTCGCCATCACGGAGTTCAACTGCTTCGTGCTCACCAGTTGATGCGCCTGATGGGACGAGGGCACGGCCGAAACCACCGTCTTCTGTGAAGACTTCTACTTCTACTGATGGGTTACCACGTGAATCCAAAATTTCGCGTGCGTAAATTTCTGTAATCATTGACATATTGATTCGCTCCCTTTTCTTTGGAAAGTTTTTTGAGTTACTTCGTGACGATTGATGTGCCGGTCATTTCTGCCGGTTGCTCTCCACCAAGCAGGTGAAGGAGCGTCGGGGCGAGGTCGCATAAAGCGCCTTCTAGAACTGGTTTCAGTTCCACCCCTTCTTTCGTGACGATACATGGTACTGGTTCCGTCGTGTGGGCCGTCATCGGTGAGCCGTCCGGGTTCGTGACAAGGTCAGCGTTCCCGTGGTCCGCCGTGATGATCGCCGCGCCGCCTTTAGCAATGAGTGCGTCCACTACTTTACCGAGGCATTCGTCGACGACTTCGACAGCTTTCTTCGTCGGTTCGAGCATACCGGAATGGCCGACCATGTCCGGGTTCGCGTAGTTGATGATATACGCGTCATACGTGTCCGATTCGATGCGTTCGAGAAGACCTTCCGTGAGCTCGTATGCGCTCATTTCCGGCTTCAAGTCGTACGTCGCCACTTTCGGTGACGGTACGAGGAAACGATCTTCACCTTCGAACGGTGTTTCTTGTTGTCCGTTCAAGAAGAACGTGACGTGCGGGTATTTCTCAGTTTCCGCAGCGCGGAGCTGTTTGTACCCTTGCGCGGCGAGAGTCTCACCGAGCGTGTTTTTCAAATCTTCTGGTGGGAAGACGATGTCCGTGTCGATTTCATCCGAGAATTTCGTCATCGAGACGAGCAAGATGTTCTCTGGATGTGTGTTCGAAAGTTCGAAGCCTTTGAAGCCGGTCTTCTCTTTGAACACTTTCGCGAGCTCGATGGCCCGGTCCGGACGGAAGTTGAAGAACATGATCGCGTCGTTATCTTTGATCGTCGCGACCGGTTGTCCATCTTTCTCGATGACCGTCGGTAAGACGAATTCATCCGTCAAGCCGTCTGCGTACGACTGTTTAAGCACGTCGACCGCACTCGTGCCGACTTCGCCTTTCGCGTTGACGAGCACGTCGTATACTTTCTCGACGCGTTCCCAACGGTTATCGCGGTCCATGGCATAGTAGCGTCCAGACACGCTAGCGACTTGACCGAGTCCGAGTTCAGCGAGCTTCGCTTCCGTCTGTTCGAGGAAGCCAGCGCCTGATTTCGGATCACAGTCACGGCCGTCCGTGAAAGCGTGAATGTATACTTTTTCGATGCCATGAAGTTTTGCGAACTCGACGATGGCGTACATGTGGTTGATGTGAGAGTGAATCCCACCGTCTGAGACGAGGCCCATGATGTGGAGGCTCGAATCATACTTTTTCACATGTCCGGCCAAGTGATTCATCGCTTGGCGGTCGAAGAGTGAACGGTCTTTGATGGCGTTGTTGACGCGTGAAAGTGACTGATAGACGACCCGGCCGGCACCGATGTTCAAGTGACCGACTTCCGAGTTCCCCATCTGACCTTCCGGAAGGCCGACGTACTCGCCTTTCGCGTTGAGGAGCGTATGTGGATACTGCTCCCAGTAGCGGTCGAAGTTCGGTTTGTTCGCCGCAGCGACCGCATTACCGAACGTTTCGTTCCGCATTCCAAAACCATCCAAGATGATGAGGGCGACTGGTCTTGCCATTTAAATCGCCTCCAACAACTTGAGGAACGAAGCAGCTTCAAGTGAAGCACCGCCGACGAGCGCGCCGTCGATGTCTTCTTGCGCCATATACTCCTTGATGTTCTCAGGTTTTACAGAACCGCCGTATTGGATGCGAACCGCAGCCGCCACGTCTTCACCGTAAAGACCTTTTACCACGTCACGAACATATTTGCATGAGCTTTGCGCATCTGCTTCGTCCGCTGATTTACCAGTGCCGATCGCCCAAACTGGCTCGTACGCGATGACGAGTTGTTTGACTTGGTCAGCTGAGAGGTCCGCGAGGCCACCTTCGACTTGCGTCTTGATGACTTCTTCGAACTTGTCGCCTTCGCGCTCTTCTAATGTCTCACCGACACAAACGATTGGCGTAAGACCGTGTTCGAACGCTTTTTTCGTTTTGCTGTTGATGAACGCATCAGATTCGCCGAAGTATTCGCGACGCTCTGAGTGTCCAAGGATGACGTATGTCACGCCGAGGTCAGCGACCATGGCCGGGCTGATTTCGCCTGTGTATGCCCCGCTGTCTTTGTCGTACATGTTTTGAGCACCGAGCTTAAGGTTTGACCCCTTCGCTGCTTCGACCATCGGTGCGAGGAAAAGTGCTGGTGCACCAATCGCCGCGTCAACTTTGTCCGTTGACGGGATGTTATTTTTAACTTCCTCTACGAAAGCGACAGCTTCCGAGAGTGTTTTGTTCATTTTCCAGTTACCTGCAATAATCGGTTTACGCATCGATAACCCTCCTCTATTTTACTTGTCGTTCAACGCTTCGACGCCTGGAAGTTTCTTGCCTTCCATGAATTCGAGTGAAGCGCCGCCACCAGTCGAGATGTGGCTCATTTGGTCAGCAAGGCCAAACTTGGCTGCTGCCGCGGCTGAGTCACCACCACCGATGATTGAGTATGCGTCGCTGTCTGCGAGTGCTTGAGCGACACCTTTCGTTCCGTTAGCGTACTTATCGAGTTCGAATACGCCCATCGGTCCGTTCCAAACGACAAGTTTCGATTCGCGAATCGCTTCCGCGTAAATTTCGACTGTCTTCGGTCCGATATCAAGACCCATGTGATCCGCAGGGATCGAGTCGATATCGACTGGTCCGACGTATGTCTCTTCGCCGAATTCTTTCGCAATGACACAGTCGACCGGCATCAAGAACTTCACGCCTTTGTCTTCTGCTTTTTTCATGAACTGACGAGCGAGGTCGAGCTTGTCTTCTTCAAGGAGTGACGTTCCGACTTCGTGCCCGAGTGCTTTCGAGAACGTGTACGAGAGACCGCCACCGATGATGAGTGTGTCAACGATGTCAAGAAGGTGGTCGATGACCCCAATCTTGTCAGCAACTTTCGATCCGCCGATAATCGCCGTGAACGGACGGTCTGGATTCGAGAGTGCCTTCCCGAGGACTTCAAGTTCTTTCTCCATCAAGAAACCAGCCACCGCGTGGTCCACGTTTTGCGCGATACCTTCTGTTGAAGCGTGGGCACGGTGAGCCGCACCGAACGCGTCGTTGACGAAGATATCAGCGAGTGCCGCGAAACCTTTCGCGAGTTCTGGATCGTTTTTCGTTTCACCAGGGTAGAAACGGACGTTCTCGAGAACGACGACGTCACCTTCACCAAGTTTTGAAACGGCTTCTTCTGCGACTGGACCGTACGCCTCTTCAACGAGGGGTACATCTTTGCCGAGAAGTTCAGCGAGACGTTTAGCGACCGGTGCGAGTGAGTACTCGAGGTTCTTTTCGCCTTTTGGACGGCCGAGGTGGCTCGCCAAAATGACTTTCGCGCCGCCGTCAATCAAGTGTTTGATCGTCGGAAGAGCCGCTTGGATCCGCGTTTCATCTTGAATGACGCGATCTTTGAGTGGAACGTTGAAGTCAACGCGGCAAAAGACGCGTTTCCCTTTTACATCGATGTCACGAATAGACTGTTTGTTCATAACCTTCGCCTCCATATGTCGTGCGTGTCAATTTCATAAATAGAGCGGAGAACAATCTCTTGTTTCCGCTCCTATTTGATTCTATTTAGTTCACGAACTTACTTCGCGATTTCAGCGAAGTGCTTGAGTGTGCGAACCAATTGTGCAGTGTAAGACATTTCGTTATCGTACCAAGAAACTGTCTTAACGAGTTGCTTGTCGCCAACTGTCATTACTTTAGTTTGTGTCGCATCGAAGAGTGAACCGTAAGTGATTCCGACGATGTCAGAAGATACGATTTCGTCTTCAGTGTAACCGAATGACTCGTTCGCTGCTTTTTTCATTGCTGCGTTGATTTCGTCAACAGATACAGTTTTCTCAAGAACTGTTACGAGCTCTGTGAGTGAACCTGTAGCAACTGGTACACGTTGTGCCGCACCGTCAAGTTTACCTTGAAGTTCTGGGATAACGAGGCCGATCGCTTTAGCCGCACCAGTTGTGTTCGGTACGATGTTTGCTGCTGCCGCACGTGCACGACGGAAGTCGCCTTTCGGGTGTGGAGCGTCAAGCGTGTTTTGGTCGCCTGTGTAAGCGTGGATTGTTGTCATGAGACCTTCAACGATTCCGAACTGGTCTTGGAGAACTTTCGCCATTGGCGCCAAGCAGTTTGTCGTACAAGAAGCACCAGAGATTACTGTCTCAGTACCATCAAGGATGTCGTGGTTTGTGTTGTAAACAACAGTCTTCATGTCACCTGTAGCCGGAGCCGAGATCACAACTTTTTTCGCGCCAGCTTTCAAGTGAAGCTCCGCTTTTTCTTTTGCTGTGAAGAAACCAGTACATTCGAGAACGATGTCAACACCGAGCTCGCCCCATGGAAGTTCTTCTGGGTTGCGGTTAGCAAGTGTAACGACTTTCTCGCCGTTTACGAGGAAGTGATCGTCGTGTACTTCTACTTCTCCGTCGAAACGACCTTGTGTCGTGTCATACTTGAGAAGGTGAGCGAGCATCTTCGTGTCAGTCAAGTCGTTGATTGCAACAACTTCGATTCCTTCGTTTTTGATGATCTCGCGGAATGCCAAACGACCAATACGTCCAAATCCGTTAATACCAACTTTTACTGCCATAGTTAATTTCCTCCTTAGGGTAGAAGCTATTTATTGAAGAGCCAACGGGGGTCAACTCTTTAATAACGATTTAATAATTCTGTCGCCGCACCTTCGTCTGTGACGAGGATGATGTTCGGCGTATGTTTCGCATATGCGGCAATCGCTTGTGCCTTCGATTTTCCTCCGGCGACCGCGATGACGGTGTCCATGTCGTCGAGCTCCTCTAATTGGATCCCGACCGTCTTGACCCGATGAACGATTTCACCTTCGGCGTTGAAGTAATATCCGAAAGCCTCGGCGACGGCATCATGCCGTTCGATCATCCGCAAATGCTCTGGTGACGCGTGACGGCGTTTCGCCATCGTTTCCGCCTCACCAATTCCATGTA
Organism: Exiguobacterium sp. s141; assembly: GCF_018618085.1. NCBI lineage: Bacteria > Bacillati > Bacillota > Bacilli > Caryophanales > Exiguobacterium > Exiguobacterium sp. s141. Next base: position 632,233 of record NZ_JACSLJ010000001.1, read on the forward strand.
CCACAATTCGCGCCGCTCTAATCATTTCCAGGACATTTTTTATGCTAGGTTCCTCCACCATCCGCTCGAACGTCTCTTGCGAAACCTCGTCCGGAATGTGGAGTAAATGATAGTCGGCATGGGCCCGGTCGGCCATTCGAGAACAGACGGTGTTCGCCTGTAACTCAAGCGTCTCTCCGAGTCCGCCGCGTGCCGGCACGAAATGCATCGGCCGTTCTTTTTTATCGGGCGACATCATGGCCGCAACCGATGCCATCGTCGTCCCGCCTGTAACCGCGATGATATTGTCGTCAGGTGCCAGTCGCGCTTTCAGCTGCGTGACGGCGGCCCGACCGATATCTCGCTGGACCCAGAACGTCTCGTCGGAATCACCCGGTACGATGACGACTTGGCGAACGCCTAGTTTTCGCTCGAGTTCTCGTGCGACTTCCGAGATGCCTAGGATCTCTCCCATGACCTCGTGCAAGTCCCGGAGAACGTTTCGGCCCGATTCCGTAAGGGAAATACCTTGAGTAGCGACCATCAATAGACCTTGGTCTTTCAAAAAGTCGACTTCTCGTCTTAGTATTCGTTCCGTCAGCCCGAGGCTTGTGGCGAGTGTCCGGCGGCCGATTGGCTGCATCAACCGGACGTAATGTAAGATGTCGTAACGATGTCGGAGCGTATCGAGCATGTCGGGAACGATTTGCTTCTGAACTTGAATCAGCTGCTGGATCATACTCATTCCCCCTCGACCTAAAGCATGGACAACTTTTGTCCCACTTTTATATTTGCGTCCCACCGCTACGACTTCATCTTATCAATGACCTTTCCGTCTTGCAACCCCTTCAAACGTTTTTTTTCGATGTAAGCGTATACTTAACAAAATCTTCAACTTTACTGTCATCGTATCGCCCTTGACTAATGACGCGCCCCTCGTGTAAGACGACGGGGATTTCAAACAAGTACTTCGCCTCGAGTTCTTCGTTGCCCGTGATGTCGATCTGTTCAAGTTCGAACGGATAGTCTTCCATGAGCCATTCGAGCATGACGAGCGCCTCCTCGCAGAGCGAACAGTTGGCACGCTGGTATAACGTCAGGACCATGTCAGTCCCCTCCTTTCCATAGTTGTCGTTCCCGCTCCCGCGAGTTCCCAAAACCGAGCGCCTCCCGATAGTTCGCCACGGTCCGTCGTGTCACCGTATAACCGAGCCGGGCCAACTCTCGCATGAGCGCGGCGTCACTCAAAGGTGACGTCTCTTGTTGAATCAGTTCGGCGAGCGCCTTCTTCACCATGAACGGCGATTGCCCGTGCTCCGTGGACCTGACGAAAAAGTGGCGCCACGCCATGACCCCGCCTTCGGTCGCCACATACTTTCCTTGGATGGCCCGTCCGACGGTCGACTCGTGCTTGCCGATCCGCTCGGCGACTTCTTTCCGCGTCAACGGATGCAAGACGAGCTTGCCGTCGAGCCAGTCCGCCTGACGTTCCGCGATGACCGTCCATACCGAATGAAGCGTCGCGTTCCGCATCTCGAGCGTCTCGTGCCACCACTTTGCCTCGCGGTCGTCCCCGATCCGAGTCGCATCGAGCGTTGGGCTGAACCATGTCGTCACAAGCTCATCGTCACGCCGGACGACTTCGAGTTCCGGGATGATATGCTCGGTTCCTTCATATAATATTGGTGTTTTTGGTAACGTCGCCACGATACGGGTCACCCGGTCGAACTCGGCCACCGAGATGTCGAGTCGCCCCGGGATGTCATCAACGTTCGCGTCGAGCGCCTCGAATACGTCCAAGACGAGCGGGTCGTCATGTTCAATCGCATGCCGGTATTGGCAGTCCCGCTCATTCTTCGCCCCGATCCCCGTCGGTTCTAAAAACAAGAGTGCCTGGCGTGCCGCCTCAATGTCCGCCACATCGACCTCGAATCGATGGGCGAGCACGAAGTCACTATCAGGCAAGAGGCCACGATGGTCTAGCGCGAGGACGAGCCGCTTTTGAAGCATACGTTGGGCCTCGTTCCCACTTCCTTCCTCGATCTGTTCGAACAGACGCGACTCGAATCCGCTCGCCGTGTCCTCCACCCATTCGACCGCGCCGCTGCCGATGGCGATGTTCGGGTTCCGCTTTGACAAACGGCCAAGCTGAAAAGCGATCGCGGTCCGGTCTGCTTCGAGAACCGGCAGACGCCTGACCATGTCCTGGGTCAGCTGTTGCTTTTGCTGTTGCTTTTGAAGTTGCTGTTGTTCTTGGCGTTGCATCGGTCACACCCCTCTCGTTTCCTATTGTAGCGAAAGGCGGGAAAACGCGCTCAAAAAAAAGTGAGACGAACAGGATTGCTTTTTTAAAAAAACAAATGTATAATAAATCGTGTCAGAGAACATGCACCCGTAGCTCAGGGGATAGAGCACTGGTTTCCGGTGCCAGGTGTCGGGAGTTCGAATCTCTCCGGGTGTATCAAAGAAAGAGGTCAGGCAGATGCCTGGCCTCTTTTGTCGTTTTAGAATCGTCAAACCGTGGAATAGGTCAAAAACGATGACTATCGTTTGACCAACATTGACTATAGCGGTATGATATGTTTACAACCTACATAAAGGAGGCAGATTCAATGTTAATTCCAACAGTTATCGAACAAACAGGTCGCGGGGAACGCGCGTACGATATTTACTCACGCTTGCTCAAGGACCGCATCATCTTGCTCGGAAGTGCGATCGACGACAACGTCGCCAACTCGATCGTTGCCCAGCTCCTCTTCCTTGCAGCCGAGGACCCAGATAAGGACATCTCACTTTACATCAACAGCCCGGGTGGTTCGATCACTTCCGGAATGGCGATTTATGACACGATGAACTTCATCAAACCGAACGTGTCGACGATTTGTATCGGAATGGCCGCATCGATGGGTGCCTTCTTGCTCCAAGCCGGTGAAAAAGGCAAACGCTTCGCGCTTCCAAACGCGGAGATCATGATTCACCAACCGCTCGGCGGTACGCAAGGTCAAGCATCGGACATCAAGATCCATGCTGAACGCATCATCAAAATGCGCGAGAAATTGAACCAAATCATGGCCGACAACACAGGCCAGCCGCTTGAAGTCATCGAGCGCGACACAGAGCGCGACTACTTCATGTCAGCTGAACAAGCGAAAGACTACGGTCTCATCGACAAGGTCATGACTCGTTAATCCAAAAGCGCCTTTCCCAAATCCGGGAAAGGCGCTTCTTTTTATTGGACAGGTAACCAAATTTCAATCAAATCGTCAGCTCCGTCTTGCCCATGAATGTAGCGCTCAAAATCGAGTGCATCCCGCAACGTTACATCCGGCAACGCTAGAAGTTGATTATACGTCGTGGGGATGGCCGGGATTCCGCCTTCGACCGTGGCGACAAGGTAACGTCCTGCCGACAGTTCAACCTGTCTTCCCTCTTCTCCTATGACAGGATCAGTCATCCCTGCTAGATAAGCTTCTTCTTTCGCCAAACAGACGCCATATGATTCGTCTGTCGTCAGCTCTGGTTGCAGTTTTTCCCAAACGAATGGGATTGTGGTGAGTTCGGATACATAACCGTTTACGATTTTCGGTCGGTCCCACATCTCATAACGTACTTTCATTGAATCTCCCCCTGTTTGCATCCATTTGATTTGTTGCTCGACTTGTCGCAACGCCTCGATTTCGCGTTGAACCTCATCAAGTCTGCTGTCGAGTACCTCGCTCACACTTTTTGCCGTCTGAATTTGTTCGAGCGAGATACCCATTTGGCGTAGTAACTTGATTTCGTTCAGGCGTCTTATTTCTTCCATCCCGTATAACCGATACTGATTATCTAAACGAGTCGGTCGGACGAGTCCTTTCGCTTCATACCATTTGATTGCTTTAGTGGACAACCCCGTTAGATGGACCACTTTTCCGATTTGAATCATTGGCGTCCCCCCTTCTCGTTGATCATAAAGCCGCCCGTAGCGGACAGGTCAACTCTTTTATTCCTCGACCTCGACCCCGAACACATAGCGGCTGTCCCCACGCGGCCACTCCCCGCCCGTCTCGAACAAATAGACGCCCGGTGCGTCGGGCACGACGGGTTCAGACCGTACGAGCTCCCCGTCGATGATTTGATGGAATGAGACGTTCGACGGCTCGGCATGGAACTCGACATCAATCTCGGCACCCGGCTCGACGGGCACGAGCTGCAGGTCGTCCGCTTCCGGCAACCCGTGGTCTTCACATACCGCCTCGCCCCCATTGGACCAGCAGAACGTCGACTGTTTCACTTCGGCCGTCACCGATCCGATCCGGACTGTCGGGAGCGGCGGTTTGATCGAGGACTCCGACTTCCAAAACGAGGTGGCGAACAGCGCGCCGCCGACGAGAATCAACCCAACCACGACGATCCATAACCCTTTTCGTCTCAACTCGCTCATCTCCTTTGTTCTTGTATTCCCCGTTCCACGAAAAAACGACCCACTTCCGTGAGTCGTCCCGTTCATTTCGGGCGTCGGAGCCCTTTCATCATATAGCCGCCTTTAAAGTCGATCGGATCGAATGCGACGAGGAACGCCTTCGGCTCATACTCCTCGACCATTTGCCGCAAATCTTTCATCCGTGTCCGTGCCGCCAAGACGTCGAGACGATATCGGATGCCGTCACGTCCCTGACCTTGGTAGTGCGTCACACCATAACCGCTGTCGCGCATCTTTTGGATGAGCTCGGCCGGGAACTCTTGTGTGTGGACTTGGATCATGTTGTAGCCGATGGCAAGCTTACGCTCGACGTAACCGCCGACGAGAATCCCGAGCCCGAATCCGACCGCATAGACGATCATGCCGAGCGTCGTCAAATCTTGGAACACGATCCCGAGCGCGAAGATATAGATTAGCGTCTCAAGCGTCCCGAACAGCCCCGCAATCATCGTTTTTCCTTTGACGAGCATGATGGTCCGAAGCGTCAGCACCGGTACGTAGACGAGTTGTAATACTAGGATGAGCAAGATTTGCCCCATAGGATCGACCTCCATTCGAATTCAATATAACCACTATTCCAAATTTTAAGGCCGGATGCAACCAAAAAAGGCTGACCGCAGTCAGCCTTTCGCAATTATTTGTCTAAGTTATCCACGCTCGTGAGCAGTTCATAATCTTTGCGGATGACCTGATAGATGGCGTTCGTGTCACCTGACAATACTTCTTCCGCGCGCAATTGGTTGAGGAAGAGGCTTGTCGCGAACGTGACGAGGGCGCTTTTCGGGATCCCGATTTGTTTCGCACGCTCCGTGATGACCTGGTCTAAATCAGCGTCGATCGTGAGCGAGATTCTTTTCTTTGCATTCGACATAATCATGAAGCTCCTTTAAGTTACATTTCTAAGTCCTATACACAATTGCTAATTATATAGGAAGAATGGTTTTGGTGCAACCGGGGTCACGATGAGCTGATTTCTTCACCGTTTCGCACCTTGTCCGCGATCTGGTCGATCTTGCGGAGCCGATGGTTGATCCCCGATTTCGAGATCGGTCCCGTCTCGAGCATCTCGCCGAGTTCTTGGAGCGAGACGTCTTGATGGGTGACCCGGAGCTCGGCGATTTCCCGGAGTTTGACCGGTAAGATTTCAAGCCCGACCGTGCGCTCGAGGAACTTGATGTTCTCGACTTGGCGGAGCGCCGCCCCGACAGTCTTGTTCAAGTTCGCCGTCTCACAGTTGACGAGCCGGTTGACCGAGTTGCGCATGTCTTTGATGATACGCGCGTCCTCGAAGTCGAGCATGCCGCGCGTCGCCCCGATGAGTTTCAGGAAGTCCGAGATCTTTTCACTCTCTTTGATATAGAGGATGTGCCCTTTCTTCCGCTCGAGCGTTTTCGCGTTCAAGCCGAAGCGGTTGGCGAGGTCACGGAGCGCCTGATTATGGTTCTCGTACAGGCTGTACACCTCGAGGTGATACGACGACGTCTTCGGATGGTTGATTGACCCGCCGGCAAGGAACGACCCGCGTAAATAGGCACGGGCGAGGTTCTCGTCACGTGTCATGTCCGAGTTGAGTGTGCGGATCATCTCGTAGTTCTCCCCGAGGATTTCAAGGTCTCGAAGCATCGTCTCGGCACGCTGGGCGACCCGGACGATATAGACGTTGTTCTTCTTCAACCGCATTTTCTTCCGTACGAACAAATCGAGATGATGGTCGTACAGCCGTTTCATGAGGGAATAGATTCGACGTGCGATGGCGGCGTTCTCAGTCGAGACGTCGAGCGTCATCCCTCGCCCTAAAGCGAGCGAGATGACGCCGTTCATCCGGACGAGCGCGGATAGTTCCGCTTTCGCCTCGGCATCGGTCACGACGAGTTGCGTCAATTCTTTTTTGACGTCAGAGGCAAAGCTCATGCCGGTCCCCTCCTTTCTGTTCAATCACAACTTATTTCAGCTCAAGTTCTTGGAACGAGCGTGGTTTCTTGATGCGCAGGACACGTTGCATGACGAGTCCTGCGATGGCGTCCGAGTCGTGGCGGATATAGTCACGGTTATAGTCGACGATGTCCCCCGCGAGCACGTTCGTGCCGTAATTTCGAAGCTTCTTCCGATCGAAGCGGACTTCTTCCGAGCCGTCCTCGAGGTAACGCTCTAAATAGATGTCCTCGATTGGCTCGTTGTTGACGACGATCGTGTCGACCGTCGACTTGCCGAGATACGCCTCGATCGATTTCAAATGTTTCATCGCGTCGTACCCTTTCGTCTCACCGGGCTGCGTCATGACGTTGCAGATGTAAACGACCGGTTTCTTGGAGCGGACGATGGCGTCACGCACTTCTGGAATCAAGAGGTTCGGGATGATGCTTGTATACAAGCTCCCTGGACCGAGCACGATCAGATCGGCGTCCTCGATCGCCTCGACGACACCAGCCGCCGGCTTGATACCTTCCTCGAGCAAGAACAGGCGCTTGATTTGTTTCTCGACGAGCGGGATCTTTGATTCACCTTTGACGATCGTCCCGTCCTCGAACTCGGCGGCGAGCGTCATGAGTGTCTCCGTCACCGGGAGCACCTTGCCTTGGGCGTTCAACAGCTGCGACAAGACGTCGACCGCCTTGACGAACGAGCCTTCGCAGATATGCGTCGCCGCCGTCAACATGAGGTTGCCGAGCGAGTGCCCTTCGAGCCCGTAACCGCTGTCGAACCGATATTGCAAAATCTTGTCCATGAGTGGCTCGACCTCGGACAAGGCGAGGATGACGTTCCGGATGTCGCCCGGCGGTAACATATGGAACTCGTCACGGAGGCGCCCCGAGCTGCCCCCGTCGTCCCCGACCGTGACGATGGCCGTGATGTCGAGCGGATAATGCTTCAAGCCCCGGACGAGCGTCGAGAGGCCCGTCCCTCCACCGATGGCCACCACTTTTCTATCGCGTCTCATCTTATTTCTCCTTCGTCGCATGCGCGAGATCGCGATGGACGGTTTTGACGTTATAGCGTTCGGCGAAATGGGCCGACACTTTCTCGGCGAACGTGATCGAACGGTGCTTCCCGCCCGTACAGCCGAAGGCGACGACGACTTGCGTCTTCCCTTCGCGCTTGTACTGCGGCAACAGGAATTCGAGCATGTCGATCAGTTTTTTATAGAACGCCCGCGCCTCGGGGTGCGACATGACGTAATTCTGGACTTCTTCCGTCTGCCCGGTGAGCGGACGGAGTTCCGGGATATAGAACGGGTTCGTGATGAAGCGGACGTCGAACAACAGGTCGATGTCGAGCGGGACGCCGTGTTTGAACCCGAACGACATGAAGTTGACCGTGAACGGGATCCGTTCCTCGTTGAACTGGAGCAAGATGCGGTCTTTGAGCATCTGCGGCTTCAAGTCGCTCGTATCGTAGAGCGTATGGGCCCGGTCACGGAACCCTTCGAGCAACGAGCGCTCCATCCCGATTCCGACGAGCGGCGCGTCTTCCGGGGCGAGCGGATGCGACCGGCGCGTCTCCTTGTAGCGGCGCACGAGCACTTCGTCCCGTGTGTCGAGATACAACAAATGCGGGTGCACGTTCTTCTGTTCCAAGTCGTCGATGACGATGAACAGGCTGTCGATGAAGTCGCGCGTCCGTGTGTCGATCGCGACGGCGATCTTCGGCCGGACCGAGCTGATGACATCAATCAATTGCGGCAAGAGCACCGGCGGCAAGTTATCGACGCAAAAATAGCCGAGATCCTCAAAACTATTCATTGCGACCGATTTCCCGGCCCCGCTCATCCCGCTGATGATGATCAATTCTTCTAATCCTTTAAAGTCTTCCATGTCACTGACGCCCCCTTAAAATTGACAACCGAGCCGTGTGTGCAGCTCTCTTCTGTCCTTAGTATAACGAACGTCCGAAAAAAAGAGAAGGGATTGCGGTCGCCCGCAATCCCTTCTGCCTCATGTCACGCGTTTTGTTCGTGCAACGCCTCGAGGAGCCCCTCGATATAGTGTTGCGCGTTTTGAGCGGCAATCGATCCGTCGTTCGTCGCGGTGACGACTTGACGGAGCGTCTTGTCGCGTACGTCGCCGGCTGCGAAAATCCCTGGGATCTTCGTCTCCATCGCTTCGTTCGTGACGATATAGCCTTGCTCGTTCGTGATCCCGAGGTCTTTGACGAAACCAGTGATCGGGTTCATACCAATATAGATGAACACACCGTCGATTTCGTGGTCCGACTCGGTCCCATCGACCGTGCTGACGAGACGTGCCCCACCGACTTTACCATCCGCTTCCACGATCTCTTTGAGCGTGTGGTTCCAGATGAAGTCGATTTTCGGGTTGTCGAACGCCCGTTTTTGAAGAATCTTTTGCGCGCGAAGCTCGTCGCGACGGTGGACGATCGTGACTTTGTCAGCGAAGCGCGTCAAGAACACGCCTTCTTCGACTGCCGAGTCACCGCCACCGATGACGAACAAGTTCTTGCCTTTGAAGAACGCTCCGTCACAGACCGCACAGTACGAGACACCGCGGCCGCCGAGCTCTTCTTCGCCCGGGACACCGATTTTCTTGTATTGTGCGCCTGAGGCGAGAATGATCGCCCGCGCTTTATAGTCGCGGTTGTGGGCGTGGACGACTTTATACTCTGTCTCGTCCGAGATGCTTTGGACGTCGCCATAGGCGTACTCCGCACCGAACGCTTTCGAGTGGTCGAACATTTTTTGAGACAAGTCTGGGCCAAGGATGCTGTCATAGCCCGGATAGTTTTCGATATCTTCCGTGTTCGCCATCTGTCCACCAGGGATGCCGCGTTCGATCATAAGTGTCGATAAGTTGGCACGCGACGCGTAGAGTGCCGCCGTCATCCCGGCTGGGCCGGCCCCGATGATAATGACGTCATAGATTTTTTCTTCTGTCATAATGATTCCACCTCTGCATGAAATTGATTGACTTCAGTATAAGAAACCTAGGGAGGTATCGTCTATCTTTATGCTTGTTCGAGTGTCTGTTTGAACGAACGAATCGTCTCCGTGAGCGTCGCGACATCGATACCGAACGCGTCGGCACAGTCGTCGAGGACGAGAGCGTCCCGTTTCGCATAGAACATCCAGACGAGGGCAGCGGCCGATGCCGTTGTGTCCTCGAATGATGCACCGGCGAGCAGCAAGAGCGCGAACCGTTCATAAAAGTCGCCGTCGAGGCTCATCTGTTCCGCTTCCGACACTTCCGTCTCGGCGAGCAGGAGCGCGTCATACGCCCGAGCGATGCGGACGTCGCCTGTGAACGGGGCCTGGCAAATCTCGGCGCGGCACTTCTCGGCGAACGCGATCACCGTCTCGTTGTCGGTGATGCCGCTCGTCAATGCGAGCGCTTCGAACGCCTCGTCGTCGGCGAGCTTCGAGATGATTCGGATAATCTCGATTCGAGCCGCGTCTTCTTCTTGGCGCAATCCTTGAACGAGCGCCGAACGGAACTCGAGATTGTCGCGGATGTCGTACGGGCTCTTCTCTTCGAATCGTTTCAACTCGTCACTGTTCAAATAGGTAGCCGCTTCTTCAAGACGCCCGGTCTTGTAGGCGGATACGCTGAGCCAATGCCCGAACAGTGAATCCCCACGGAATCCGCGTTCCTTCAACAGGCGAAGTTCTTCGTACGCGCGGTCATATTGACCGACGAGCGCGAGCGTCGTGGCGAGTTTGTAGCGTAAATCGAACTGGAGCGGACGGACCCGTGTCAGCGGGACCGACAATTGGAGCGCCGCTTCCGATTGTCCGGCCTCATGCAACAACAAAATCGTGTTCAAAATCGCATGCAAGTTGCCCGGGTTTTCATCGAGCACGTACTCGAGCGTCTCGAACGCCGCTTCATCGTTGCCGAGATAAAAATTGACGATGGCCAAGTTGTTGAACGCCGGCCAAAAGCGCGGATAGCGGTCGATTAACCGTTCGAGCGTCGACTTGGCGGCGAACAAGCGGCCTTTGTCGATATGCTGCTGGGCCTCGGTGTGCCACGTGATCAACTCGTCTTCATCTTCGTCCTCGAGTTCTTGCTCGAGTTCGATCAGTTCTAATAGCGATTGGACCGAGTCCGCATAGCGCCCGTGTGCCTCGACTTCGAGGTAACGTTTCGCATACATCGCTGCTTCTTCATATAAAGAGATATAAGCGCAATTGCTCGCAAGGTGATACAAGGCCTCGGTTGACGTCTCATCGAGTTCTAGCACCCGTTTCCACACGTCATTGGCGTGATAGATCTCCCCTACTTCAAATAACAGTTCAGCGTACTGTTTGTGATAGTCGACGCGGTGCGCTGCAGCGGCAGTGGCTTCAGCCATGAAAAAAGTCGCTTCATCTAGGCGACCTTCACGTAACGCACGACGACCTCTATAGTAGTGGAGCTCCGCGGCGAGCGGAGATTCTGGTTCGGGTAGCGTCATTACTGCTTCATAGTTCGCTTCCATATTCTAAATCCTCCACATCATCTCTAAATCTATTTTTAGTTGCAGGGTTAAGAATACCTCACTCAAACAACGAGAGCAACTGAAAAACTTAAAAAAAATCGGGACTATATTCCTTCTATAATGAATATATTTTGCTAGGTCGTTCAAATGCTTTTCGACAAAAATATGGAGGTTTCATGTCAGCGCCCATAGACACAAAAAAGCGGTATCGCCTTTAAAAAAAGTGATACCGCCCTAGTAATTTTATGAGGCCCTACATGTCTTGACCTCAAAATGATTTCGCGCTAAATTGTGTCTATTTTGTGTCGATGGTATGGAGCTTTGCCCCAACGACGCGCTCTCCGGGCGCGACGTCACGATGGACGATGGCCCCGGCACCGATGACGGCCCGGTCGCCAATCGTCACGCCAGGTAAAATCGTCACGTTCGCCCCGATCAACACCTCGTCCCCGATGCGGACATCCCCGATCCGGTACTCGTCCACGAGGTACTCGTGACAGAGAATCGTCGAATTGAACCCGATGACCGTATTACGGCCGATCGAGATTCGCTCCGGGAACATGACGTCCGGTGTCACCATGAGGGCGAGCGCGCTATACTCGCCGATTTCCATGCCGAGGAACGTCCGGTACAACCAGCGTTTCGCTTTGACGGATGGGAAGTAGCGGCCGATCAAGACGACGGTCGTGTTTTTAAAGACGCGCAGGAATCGGATCGTCCGATACATCTGCCAGAGCGGGTTCGGCCCGTCGAGACGAAACCGTTCCGTCTTACGCATGGACCGTGACCTCGTCGAGCCACGCCTCGAAATGTTCCATCGAGTCGATGATGACGTCCGGTTCGAGCGCTTCGAGGAACGCACGGCCTTTAATGGCCCAGCCGACAGCGACCGTCTTCGTCCCGGCGTTCTTGCCGCTGAAGATGTCCGTGTCGTTGTCCCCGACCATGACAGCGCGGTCCGCCGTCGATCCGAGCGCACGGAGCGCCCGTTCGACCGGTTCGGCGTGCGGTTTCTCATATTCCACATCGTCGGCCGTGACGACCACATCGAACAGATGGTCGATCTTGAACAGACGCAAGCCTTGCTCGACGACGGGACGGCCTTTCGAGGTGACGACGCCCATCTTGTAGCCTTTGGCGTGGAGGCGATACAGCCCCTCGATCACACCCGGATATTCGGCGACGAGCTGGTCGTGCATCGCGATATTGAAGCTGCGATAGAACGCCTGCATCTCTTTCCATTCCGGCTCATTGAGCGCCTTGAACGACTTCTCGAGCGTCGGTCCGATGAACGGGAAGATGTCCTCATCGCGATACGTCTCGTCCGGGAAGTAGTACCCGAGCGTGTGACGGAAACTCGCGATGATGAGCGGGTTCGTATCGAGCAACGTGCCATCCAAATCGAATAGAAGTGTATCCATCAATCAAACAGTCCTTTCTCTGAAGGGTCGTCGTATCGTTTCGCTTTGCGGCGGACGATCATCATGACGACACCGAATACGATCATCGCGATCGAAACGAGTTGTGCCGTCCGGAGATCTCCGGCCATGAGGCTATCCGTGCGGAGCCCTTCGATATAGAAGCGTCCGATCGAGTACCAGACGAGGTACGATAAGAAGATGTAGCCGCGCGGCGGGTTACCGACCATACGCCAGACGACGAGCAAGATGACGCCGAGGACGTTCCAGACGCTCTCGAACAAGAACGTCGGCAAGTAATAAGCGCCGTCGATATACATCTGATTGACAATCCAATCCGGGAGGAAGAGCGTCTCTTTCAAGAAACGGCTCGTCGTCTCGGCACCGTGCGCCTCTTGGTTCATAAAGTTCCCCCAACGTCCGACCGCTTGCCCGAGCAGGAGCGACGGAGCGAGGATATCGGTGATCTTCCAGAACGACATCGACTTGCGCATGCAATAGATGATGACGACGAGCAGCGCTCCAAAGATGGCACCATGGATTGCAATCCCGCCTTGGCGGATGTCGATGATCTGTCCAAGGTTCTCACTGTAGTAGTCCCATTGGAAGATGACGTAGTAAATCCGGGCGAAGACGATACTGATCGGAATCGACCAGATGATGACATCGACGACCCGTTCTGAATCATAATTGAGGCGCTTCGCCTCGAACAAGGCGAGAACGAGGCCGAGCATCGCACCGAAGGCGATGATCATGCCGTACCAATAGATCGGGAGCGACCCGATTTCAAACGCGACGCGGTCAAACGTTGGCTCTACCATTATTCCATGTCCCCTTCGTTGTCATGGATGGCGTTCGCGAGACGTTCCGCGAACTCTTCGGCCGTGTTGATGCCCATGTTCTGCAGGCGATAGTTCATCGCCGCGACTTCGACGATGACGGCCAAGTTACGTCCTGGGCGAACCGGGATGGTGAGTAACGGCACTTCGCTGTCGATGATTTTCATCGTGTTGTGGTCGAGTCCGACACGATCATATACTTTTCCAGCATCCCAGTTTTCAAGGTTGATGATTAAGCTGATCTTTTTGTGTGAACGGACGGCACCGGCTCCGAACAGCGTCATGACGTCGATGATCCCGATCCCGCGAATCTCGAGCAAGTGACGGATCAACTTCGGTGCCGAACCGACGAGCAACTGGTCCCCGGTCTGGCGAATCTCGACTGAATCGTCGGCGACGAGGCGGTGACCCCGCTTGACGAGTTCGAGCGCGGTCTCAGATTTCCCGACACCGCTCTGTCCTTTGATGAGCACGCCGACGCCGTAGATGTCGACGAGCACGCCGTGCATCGCGGTCATCGGTGCGAGTTCCATCTCAAGGAAGTTTGTGATCTGTGACTCGATCGATGTCGTCATCGCGTTCGTGCGCATGAGCGGGACGTTCGCTGCCTCGGCTTCTTGTTCAATCTCTTTCGGGATGTCGAAGCCGCGCGTGATGAGGATGCCCGGTGTCAATTCCGTGCATAAAATCTTCGCCCGCTCGCGGCGGCTCTCTTCCGACAAGCTCGCATAAAACGTGAGCTCGGTCTTCCCGAGCACTTGCAGCCGATTTTTCGCATAGTGCGTGTAGTAGCCGGCAAGGACGAGTCCCGGTCGACTGAGGTCCGGTGTGGCGACGGGACGATGGAGTCCCTCTTCCCCGGCGATGACTTGAAGTTTGAAGCGCTCAACGAGTTGAGCCGTGCGTACGATATTTTGCATGAGTATCTGCCCCTTTCACGCTCATTATTGTATCATAGCTCTTCTGGAGAAGCGTCAACGAAAGTGAGCCGAAATGTGTCAAAAAAAAGAGATGAAACTAATTCGTGGCGATTCCGTAGAACGGGTATAGAGGATTAGGGAGGTGAAATCACATGAATTCACTATTTTGGATTGCCATTGTCTTTATTTTTATCGTCGGGATCGCGGCACTCGTCTACTTGGTCAAATCACTGTTTGATATGTGGCGCGAGTATGCGGCGACAAAAAACGAAACGGTGCTCTTATTGTTCATCTTGAACATCGTCGGCCTGTTCTTGTCCGGGTCGCTGTTATCGATGATCGTCGCCATCATCTTCTATTGGAAACGGTCGAAGACGATGCGGAACCTCGGGATTTTCTTACTCATCGCCGGACCGGTCCTCTTCATCCTGTTCATCATCGGCTCATTCACGCTGTATGACGGTCAAATGATGGATTGGGAACAGATGGAGTATCAAATGAATCTATGACATGACAAAAACCCGGAGGCAACCGCCTTCGGGTTTTCCACTGGATTCATTCAGCCGGCAAATAGCCGACCATGGTGTTCGACTCCCGTGCGACCAAGATCGTCGGTACGTCGACGCTACTGTTCGGGTCCGCTTCGAACGAGACGGCGAGCGCCTCGGTCCCGGCATACGCATCGTCCAACAGTTCATAACCATCATCGACCGTGACACGATGTACCTCGGCACTTGCTTCCGCATCGATTGCGGGCTCCTGCCAGTTCCGCGCGGTCACATACGCCCAGGCGACAGCAATCGCTTCGTCTTCAGCCGGCTCGTTCTCATTGACGATGCGCTGTTCGTCGGCACATCCGCCAAGCACCAGCACCGCAATCATCATCCATCCGTACGCTGACACAAATCGCTTCATCCCGTCCCTCCTCGTCTCTCAAGTTAAAAGAAACCCGAAGGCGAGAGGCCTTCGGGTTGTCGGTCATTGCTGATGGAACGGGTTGTTCAAGTCGGCCGGATTGACCGGGTCGACTGGGTCGATTGGTTCCGTCGGTTCGTTTTTGTCCTCTTCGAGGAACGTCGACGGTGTGTGGAGCGAACCGTGTTCGAGGTCGATCGTGCCGGTACGCGTCCCGGCCTCGACTTCGATCCGCGGTGTTTGGCCACGGCCCGACAAGAATTCGAGTCGGCGTTGGGCGACGTCTTTCCGGTCGCGGATGATCTCGAGCTCGTCTAAATTACAGTGGAGACCACCGAAGTTCGTCTCGAGTTCTCCTTCGACCTCGACGCCGTGCGGCAAGACGAGACGGACGTTTCCGGCGAGCGAGGCGAGCTCGAACTTGGCCGGACGTGCCGTCGCGAGTTCGGCGCGGATGTTCCCGTTGCCGGTCTTGAGCGACGCCTTGTCGTATTTGCCGTTCACGATGACGGCTCCGTTGCCGGTCCGGACGTGGACGAGTTCCGATTCGACCGCTTCGACTTCGACCGTTCCGTTCCCCGTGTTGAGGAGCAGCTCCGAGGCATGTACTTCATGAAGTACGACCCGGCCGTTCGCTGTCTGGATACGAACGCTCTCGACGTCTAGGCCGTCGGCACGGACCTCACCGTTGAGCGTCTGTACGTGTAGGTGATCGAAATGATGATGCGGGACGTACAGTTCGACGTGCGCCCGGACGAGCTTGTCGCGGAGTGACACGACGAGACGGTCACCGATGACCGAATGCTTGACCGCTGACTGGAGCTGTTCGAGCGCCTTGTCCGCGTCCTGCTGACGGAGCGGACGTCCGGTGACAATCAGTTCACACTCGTCGTTGTCCGACGAGACGATCGTCGCCGAGGCGTTGAACAAGTCGAGCGAGATATCTTTCCCGGTGAACGGGAACGATTTCGAATACGTCACTTCCGGCCCGAAGTTCGAGCTGAACGTGAAGTCGCTGTCACGAAGTTTCGTCACGAGCCCTTCGACCGCCGACGTCAGTTTCGTCGTGAGCGACTCGACCGAGTAGGCATCGACTTTCTCCGTCTCTTGACGTTCCTCGAGCGCTTGGACACGCTCAGGCTCCAACTTCTCGAGCCGTTCGAGCTGGGTCATGCCTTCTTCAATCGTCAACTTCCCGTCTTTCACTTGCTGGAGAATCAGTTCACGCATTTCTTGTTTCACTGTTCGTTTCCCCCTTCGATTTGGTCACACGTCAATCATGTTCCCGTTTCTCATCATTTCTATACCTTACTTACGTTTTCCTGCTTTCGGTTTCGCTCGGGCTGCATCCCGTTCTAACACCGGTTTCAAATACTTGCCGGTGTACGACGCGGCGACTTCGGCGACTTCTTCCGGCGTCCCGGTCGCGACGATCGTACCGCCGCCGTCCCCGCCTTCCGGTCCAAGGTCGATCAAGTAGTCGGCCGATTTGATGACGTCGAGGTTATGCTCGATGACGAGCACCGTGTCCCCGTTCTCGACGAGGCGTTGCAGCACTTTCAACAGACGAGCGATGTCGTCGACGTGAAGACCCGTCGTCGGCTCGTCCAAGATGTAAATCGTCTTCCCGGTCGAACGTTTATGGAGCTCAGAAGCGAGCTTGACGCGCTGCGCTTCCCCGCCGGACAGTTCCGTCGCCGGTTGTCCGAGTTTCATATAACCGAGACCGACGTCAAAGATCGTCTGGATCTTGCGCTTGATTTTCGGAATCTTGTCAAAGAAGTCGAGCCCTTCCTCAATCGTCATATCGAGCACGTCGGCGATCGTCTTACCTTTGTACTTCACTTCGAGCGTCTCACGGTTATAGCGTTTCCCATGACACACTTCACACGGGACGTAGACGTCCGGCAAGAAGTGCATCTCGATCTTGATGATCCCGTCCCCGCGGCACGCCTCACAGCGTCCGCCCTTGACGTTGAAACTGAAGCGCCCTTTCTTATAGCCGCGCATCTTCGCCTCGTTCGTCGACGCGAACACGTCACGGATATCATCGAACACGCCGGTGTATGTCGCCGGGTTCGACCGCGGCGTCCGTCCGATCGGTGACTGGTCGATATCGATGACTTTGTCGATATGGTCGAGTCCTTCAATCTTCTTATGCTTCCCTGGTTTCGCCTTGGCCCGGTTGATGTGGTGGGCGAGCGATTTATACAGAATCTCGTTGATGAGCGTCGATTTCCCGGAACCGGAGACGCCGGTGACGGCGATGAACATACCGAGCGGAATCGAGACGTCGACCCCTTTCAAGTTGTTCTCTTCCGCCTTCAAGATTTTCAAGAAACGCTCGTCCGGCACTTTCCGTTCGGCCGGGAGCGGGATGAACTTCTTACCGGACAAATATTGGCCCGTGAGCGACTTTCGGTTCTTCATGAGCTGCTTCGGCGTCCCGGCGGCGATGACTTCTCCGCCGTGTTCGCCGGCACCCGGTCCGATGTCGATCAAGTAGTCGGCTGCCATCATCGTGTCCTCATCGTGCTCGACGACGATGAGCGTGTTGCCGATGTCACGCATCTGTTTGAGCGTCGCGATCAAGCGGTCGTTGTCACGCTGATGCAATCCAATCGACGGTTCATCGAGGACGTATAGGACGCCCGTGAGCCGTGAGCCGATTTGGGTCGCGAGACGAATCCGCTGCGCTTCCCCGCCCGAGAGCGTCCCCGCCGCCCGTGACAACGTCAAGTAGTCGAGACCGACGTTGTTCAAGAAGCTGAGCCGCTCACAAATCTCTTGCAAGATGAGACGGGCGATGGCGATATCTTTCTCGCTCAACTCTGTCATGATCGAGTCGAACAACTTGATGGCGTTGACGACGGACAGTGAGGTCACTTGCCCGATATGGTGGCCCGTGATTTTGACGGCGAGCGTCTCTTCTTTCAACCGATAACCGCTGCATGTCGGACAAGCGTGTGTCGCCATGTACGTCTCCATCTGTTCACGGATATAATCGGACGTCGTCTCTTTATAGCGGCGCTCGATGTTGCGGAGCACCCCTTCGAAGAAGATCGTGTTCGTCCGGACTTGTCCGAAATCGTTCTCGTAACGGAACAAGAACGACTCTTCGTCCGTCCCGTGCAAGACGAGGTCTTGGTCACGCTTCGACAGACGTTCGAACGGCACGTCCATATCGATGTCAAAGTGTTTGCACATCGAGGCGAGCAGTTGCGGATAATATTGCGAGCTTGTCGGCTGCCAGGCGACGACGGCGCCTTCCTTCAGCGTCTTCGACGGGTCCGGGATAACGAGTTCCGGGTCGACATCAAGCTTCGTACCGAGCCCGTCACACGTCGGACAGGCACCGAACGGCGAGTTGAACGAGAACATACGCGGCTCGAGTTCGCCAATGGAGAAGCCACAAATCGGACAAGCGTGATGTTCGCTGAACAGGAGCTCGGTGCCGTCCATCTTGTCGATGATGGCTCGGCCGTCGGCGAGGCGAAGCGCCGTCTCGAGCGAGTCGGCAAGACGACCTTCGACGTCAGCGCGGACGACGAGGCGATCGACGACGACTTCGATCGAATGTTTCTTATTCTTATCAAGCTCGATCTCATCGGTCAGTTCGATCGTCTCGCCATTGACACGAACGCGGACGAACCCTTCCTTTTTGAGCGAGTCGAACACTTTGACGTGCGTCCCTTTACGGCCCGAGACGATTGGCGCCAGGATTTGCAGGCGCGTCTTCTCTGGAAGTTCCATCACTTGGTCGACCATCTGCGAGATCGTCTGGCTTGAGATCTCGATGCCGTGACGCGGACAGACCGGTTTCCCGATGCGAGCGAACAAAAGACGTAAGTAGTCATAGATTTCCGTCACCGTTCCGACGGTCGAGCGCGGGTTACGGCTCGTCGTCTTCTGGTCGATCGAGATGGCCGGGCTCAGCCCTTCAATCGTATCGACGTCCGGTTTGTCCATCTGTCCGAGGAATTGACGGGCGTAGGCCGATAGACTCTCGACGTAACGGCGCTGCCCTTCGGCGTAGATGGTGTCGAACGCGAGTGACGATTTACCGGAACCGGACAAGCCCGTCAAGACGACGAGCTGGTCCCGTGGAATATCGATATCAATGTTTTTCAAGTTGTTGACGCGCGCCCCTTTGATGACGATCGCATTTTTCTTTTCAGCCATTTAATTCCCTACCTTCAACTCCAAGATTAAGTCACGCAATTCGGCCGCCCGTTCGAACTGGAGGTCGCGGGCCGCTTGTTTCATTTCTTCTTCTAGCTTGGCGATGGCTTCCTCACGTTCAGCCGGCTTCATCGAGCTGAGTGATTCGAGCACATCCTCCTCGGCGTCGACCGTCGCGCGGATGACGCCGCGTACTTCTTTACGGATCGTCTGCGGCGTGATGCCGTGTTCTTCATTATAGGCTTGTTGAATCGAGCGACGACGATCGGTCTCTTCAATCGCGCGCGTCATCGAGTCGGTCATCTTATCAGCGAACAAGATGACGTGCCCGTTCGAGTTCCGCGCCGCCCGCCCAATCGTCTGAATGAGCGATCGGTCCGAACGGAGGAACCCTTCCTTGTCGGCGTCTAGAATCGTGACGAGACTCACTTCCGGGATGTCTAGTCCTTCCCGCAGTAAGTTGATTCCGACGAGGACGTCGTATTTTCCGAGACGCAGGTCACGGATGATCTCAATCCGCTCGAGCGTCTTGATTTCAGAGTGCATATAGTTGACCTTGATGCCCGCTTCACGCAGATAGTCCGATAAATCCTCGGCCATCTTTTTCGTGAGCGTCGTCACGAGGACGCGTTCGTCCTGTTTGATGCGGTCGCGAATTTGGTCCATCAAGTAGTCGATTTGTCCTTTGATCGGATGAATCTCGATCGTCGGGTCGAGCAGTCCTGTCGGCCGGATGATCTGTTCGATCATGTGCGGGGTATGCTCGAGCTCGAACGGACCTGGTGTCGCCGAGATAAAGATCGCTTGCGACAACTTCTTCTCGAACTCGTCGAACTTGAGCGGACGGTTATCTTTAGCTGAAGGCAGGCGGAACCCGTGGTCGACGAGCACTTGCTTCCGGGCCTGGTCACCGTTATACATGCCGCGTACTTGCGGGAGCGTCACGTGCGACTCATCGGCGACGAGTAGGAAGTCTTTCGGGAAGTAGTCGATGAGCGTGTAAGGCGTCGCCCCTGCCTCGGTCAAGTTCAAATGACGCGAATAGTTTTCGATGCCTGAACAGTAGCCCATCTCACGCATCATCTCGAGGTCATAGTTCGTCCGCTGTTCGAGACGCTGGGCTTCAAGCAGTTTGCCTTCCTCGCGGAACTTCGCGAGCTGTTGTTCGAGCTCGGCCTCGATGTTGACAATCGCTTTTTGCAGCTTCTCGTCGCGGGTGACGAAGTGGGATGCCGGGAAGATCGAGACATGCTCGCGATCGGCGATAATCTCGCCGGTGAGCGGGTCCATCTCGCGGATCCGGTCAATCTCGTCTCCGAAGAACTCGACGCGCAAACACTGCTCGTCGCGTGACGCCGGGAAGATCTCGACGACGTCACCTCGGACACGGAACCGTCCGCGTTGGAAGTCGATATCGTTCCGCTCATATTGGATGTCGATCAACTTGCGGAGCATCTGATCACGGCCCAACTCTTTACCGACGCGGAGACTTAAGACGAGGCTGTTATATTCTTCCGGGTTACCGAGACCGTAGATGCACGACACGGAGGAGACGATGATGACGTCATCGCGCTCGAACAAGGCCGACGTCGCCGAGTGACGAAGTTTATCGATCTCATCGTTGATCGAGGCGTCTTTCTCGATGAACGTGTCCGTCGATGGGACGTACGCCTCTGGCTGATAGTAGTCGTAATAGCTGACGAAATATTCGACGGCGTTGTTCGGGAAGAATTCCTTGAACTCCGAATAGAGCTGCCCGGCGAGCGTCTTGTTGTGGGCCAAGACGAGCGTCGGCTTCTTCACTTCTTGGATGACGTTCGATACGGTGAACGTCTTCCCGGTGCCGGTCGCCCCGAGCAACGTCTGGTACCGGTCGCCGCGATTGACGCCCTCGACGAGCTGTCGAATCGCCTCCGGTTGGTCGCCGGCCGGCTTATATTCTGATTGTAAGCCGAACGGAACGCTAATCTTATCCATATATATTCCTCGCTTTCTGTTCCTTGCATATTGACTTGATTATAGCACATACACGAACAAATATTCGCTTCTGACACGCTTCCCAAATCGTTCCACTTTTCGTTATCATGGAGAGTGAATCTAAGTAGAAACGAGTTGGTCGTCATGTGGTCACTTCTCTTCATCCCGCTCGGTGCCATCGTCGGCGCCTTGTCCGGATTCTTCGGCATCGGCGGCGGGGTCATCATCGTCCCAGTGCTGCTCTTTAGTGGTTATTC
The DNA here is from genome assembly GCF_018618085.1 of Exiguobacterium sp. s141. Classification (NCBI taxonomy): domain Bacteria; kingdom Bacillati; phylum Bacillota; class Bacilli; order Caryophanales; genus Exiguobacterium; species Exiguobacterium sp. s141. The sequence goes on from NZ_JACSLJ010000001.1 coordinate 653,614, forward strand.
GGCAGCAGAGGCCGTCGCCACGTCGCTCTTGTTCGTCGTCGGGACGAGCCTGTCCGGCGCGAAGAAACATACGTCGCTCGGCAACGTGTCTTGGTCGACCGGCATCACGGTCGGACTGACCGGCGCCGTCACGGCACAGCTGTCGAGCCGCCTCGTCCTCTCGATCTCGGGGACGTATGATTGGTTACTGAACTTATTTTATCTGGCTATCCTATCTTATTTTGCCGTTACGCTATTAAAGAAAACATCGAAACCGCAGAAGCCGAAAAAATCGACCGTTCTCGCGGGTGTGATGATCGGAGCGATGGCCGGACTATTGTCCGCCCTCCTCGGCATCGGCGGCGGGTTCATCATCGTCCCGCTCCTCGTCAGTTGGCTCGGCTTCACGACGCATCGCGGGGTCGGGACGAGCCTCGCTGCCGTCCTGTTCATCTCGCTCGGCGGACTCGTCGGCTATCTGCCGTCGCTATCGCTCGATTATGTGACGCCGCTTGCCCTCGTCCTCGGGGCGTTCATCGGCGCGCCGATTGGGGCATCCCTCACGGACCGTTACGACGATAAAGAGATTTCGCGGCGCCTCGCTTGGCTCTACCTCGCCGTCATCGCTTCGATTCTCCTCGACCTCGGCGCCACGAGCTTTCCCCCGCTCGGTTACGTGAGCTTGATGGTCCTGCTCGTCTTTCTCGTCGGGATCATCCTCGACTTCAGACGCCGGATTACCAATCAAAACCACTTTTCATGAGAAAAGTGGCTTTTTTTGCATATCCGGTTTTGAAACGCTTTCATTTGGGGCATATAATGAAGTGGTAAGCCAAATTTAATATGGAAGGAAGGGAGTATCACATGTCAGCATTCGTCAGCGAAATTATTGGTACAATGCTACTCATCTTGCTCGGTAACGGTGTCGTCGCCGGCGTCGTCCTCCGTCATTCGAAAGCGGAGAACGCAGGCTGGATCGTCATCACGTTCGGTTGGGGCTTGGCCGTTATGGTCGGGGTATACGCGGCCGGTATCTATGGAGGGGCGCATATCAACCCTGCCGTCACCATCGGACTTGCGACAGCAGGCTCATTCCCATGGGCCGATGTGCCAGCGTATATTTTGGCACAATTCATCGGGGCGTTCATCGGGGCCGTCCTCGTCTATGTCCACTACAAGCCGCACTATGATGCGACCGACGACCCGGGCGCCAAATTGGCGACGTTCTCGACCGCACCGGGGATTCGTAACACGCCGTTCAACTTGATCGGGGAAATCATCGGCACGTTCGTACTCGTCTTCGCCCTCTTGTCATTCGGGGCCAACACGTTTGCCGACGGTTTGAATCCGCTCATCGTCGGTTTCTTGATCGTCTCGATCGGTCTCTCGCTTGGTGGTACAACGGGATATGCCATCAACCCGGCGCGTGACCTCGGACCGCGGATTGCGCATGCGATCCTTCCTATCAAAGGCAAAGGCACGTCGGACTGGGGCTACTCATGGATCCCGGTCGTCGGACCGATCATCGGGGCGGTCATCGCCGCATTGTTATACGGTATTCTCGTACCATAATCTTTCTAATTTCTAAGGAGGCTCTCTCATATGGAGAAAGAAAAACGCTACATCTTAGCACTTGACCAAGGAACGACAAGCTCACGGGCGATCATCTTCGACCACGACGGAAAAATCGTCACGACCGCTCAGCGCGAGTTCAAACAGTACTTCCCTAAGCCAGGCTGGGTCGAGCATAACGCCAATGAGATTTGGGGTTCTGTCCTCGCCGTCATGGCCGAGGCGTTCGGTTCGGCCGACATCGATCCAAAAGAGATCGCAGCTATCGGCATCACGAACCAACGGGAAACAGCCGTCGTCTGGGAGAAGTCGACAGGACGTCCGGTCTATAACGCCGTCGTCTGGCAATCGCGTCAAACAGCCGGTATTTGTGATGAGTTGAAGGAAGCCGGTCATGCCGACTTGTTCCGCGATAAGACAGGCCTCTTGATTGACGCCTACTTCTCAGGCACGAAAGTCAAATGGATCCTCGACAACGTCGAAGGCGCCCGTGAGAAAGCCGAAGCTGGTGACCTCCTCTTCGGAACGATCGACACTTGGCTCATCTGGAAACTGTCAGGCGGCCACGCTCACGTCACGGACTATTCGAACGCGTCACGGACGCTCATGTACAACATCTATGAGCAGAAGTGGGACGATGAGTTGCTCGAGATCTTGACGGTACCAAAGTCGATGCTCCCGGAAGTCAAACCGTCGAGTGAAGTGTACGCCAACACGATCCCGTACCACTTCTTCGGCTTCGAAGTTCCGATTGCCGGCGCGGCCGGTGACCAACAGGCAGCCCTCTTCGGTCAGGCCTGCTTCGAGTCAGGAGAAGGTAAGAACACGTACGGTACAGGTTGCTTCATGCTCATGAACACGGGCGAAGAAGCCGTCAAGTCGGACCATGGTCTGCTCACGACGATTGCATGGGGATACAATGGTAAAGTCGAATACGCGCTCGAAGGTTCGATCTTCGTCGCCGGTTCGGCCATCCAGTGGCTCCGTGACGGGCTCCGTATGCTCAAGTCGGCGAAAGACACGGAACAGTACGCCAACCGCGTCGAGACGACAGACGGCGTCTACGTCGTCCCTGCCTTCGTCGGACTTGGTGCCCCGTATTGGAACTCAGACGTCCGTGGTGCCATCTTCGGCCTCACGCGCGGGACGGAGAAAGAACATTTCGTCCGGGCGACGCTCGAGTCACTCGCCTATCAGACACGCGATGTCTTGACGGCGATGGAACAAGATTCTGGCATCGAGTTGAAGACGCTCCGCGTCGACGGCGGTGCGGTCAACAACAACTTCCTCATGCAGTTCCAAGCGGACATCTTGGACGTCCCGGTCGAACGGCCTGAAGTGAGCGAGACGACGGCTCTCGGTGCCGCCTATCTCGCCGGTCTCGCCGTCGGGTTCTGGAAAGACCAAGCAGAGATCAAACAACAGTGGAAACTTGACCATCAATTCGAACCGAAGATGGACGAAGCACACCGCGAAAATCTGTATAAAGGCTGGCAACACGCAGTCGAAGCGACAATGGGCTTCAAACCATCAAAACTTGAACTTTAATTGAACGCACGAAAGGGAGCATCCGCCAAGGATGCTCCCTTTTATAGTTTCCGTAACCGCAAACGCGGGCTCGCCGGTTCGGCGACGAACAAGATGCCGAGCTCGTGCGGGTCGGTCTCGTACATCGCCCGTTGCACGAAACGGATGTCCCCGTTTAAGTTGAGCACCTCGAGCTTGATGTACGGTTTATGCAACTGGAGCGCCTCATAGAAGCTGCTCCCGCCCGTGATGACGGTCCCGTTCACTTTGTAGATCGATTCGCCCGGGATGAGCTGCATCGCCTCGCCCGGTGAGCCCGGGAGCGTGTCGATGATGACCGCTCCTCGGTTGCCGTTGATGAACACCGGCGTCGTCCCTCGATTCTCTCGCTTGATGAGTTGTAGCGCCAACTCATACAAGACGAACAGACCGAGCAAGATGTAGGCCGCGTACGGGACGTCGATGGCGTAGGAAGCCCCGAACAAACCGATGGCGATGAGCGCGAGCAGGCCTCGATACAGGCTCAAGCGGCCGAGGAGCGTCCCTGGGAGTGCTCCCGTCGACAGCAGGCTGACCCCGATCGGGATCGGCAAGATGATCGGCACTGGGCCGTCGAGACCGAAGGACGGGGGTAAGAAGACGACAAGCGGGAAGAACCAGAGCCGTTTGACGACGTGGCCGCCGATGAACTGGCCCCGTTTGGACAAGATGAGCGTCGGTGACGTCTCGACCGGACCGTTCCACCGTAAGAGGATCGCCTCCGCGAGCGTCACGACACCGAACACGAGCGCATACACCGGCCAGTCGACCTCGGCCAATCGATCCATCCACCCTGTCAGTCCCCCATACTCGATGACGTCACGAAGCGCGACTGCCGTCAGCATGATCAAAAACGGGAACGCCGGGCTGCTGAAACGCGGGTGCATCGTCAAGACGATAAGCGCATACAACACGCTGAACGTCACGACCCATTCCCAGTTGACGGTCGTCTCGAGCAGAATCAGCGCCGCCGAACCGATGACCGCAAGGAGCAGGCTCGGCCATAGAAAATGGCGCCAGTCCGATTTCGGCGAACGCCGACGCGAGCGAAACATGCCCCGCTCCCGTTTGATACGCGTCGTGGATATGTAAGCGAGGGCGACGAGCGTCGCCCAGAGTAGCGGACTACCGATCAAGGTCAACAAAGCAGTAAAACTCATTCGTAGAACGTCCACACTTGTCCAATCCTTTCCCTAATCCTTATTTTGCAGCTTCTTCGAGCGCGCGATTCAATTGGGCATCGTTCGCTTCGTCTTGAATCTCCTCGAGCAAGCGTGACTCGAGCGCCGACGCCGTCGCTTCATTGACGATCCCGTCTTCCGGCAAGTTGTTGTCGGCTTGGAAGGCACTGACGGCACGGCCCATCGTATCACCGAAATAGCCCGGCTGTCCGCCCGGTTCATAGCCGATGCCCGTCAACACGGTATGCAAGTTCGAGACCGCTTCCCCGTAGTCCCCGACTTTGAGCGTATCCGCGTCGGCGAGGATGCGGGTGACATTGAAGTAGTCCGGTTGATCGACCTCGACGTCCGGTTCGATGCCTTTCTCGTTGATCCAGTTCCCGTCCGGTGTGAGCCATTTGCTCGTCGTCAGCTTCAAGTTGCTACCGTCCTCTAAATCGAACGCCGTCTGGACGACGCCTTTCCCGAACGTCTTGTTGCCGATGATCGTGGCCCCGGCACCTTCTTTGAGGGCCCCGGCCAGAATTTCAGACGCCGATGCCGACCCTTCGTCCGTCAAGACGAACAAGTCGTATGGCTTCGCTTCCCGGGCACGGCCGCTCTGCGACTCACGGTCCCCATCCGCATTCTCGATTTGGACGACCGGTTTGTTCGTCGAGACGAATCCTTCGGTCATCTCGATGACGGCAGGGAGCAATCCACCCGGGTTGCCTCGTACGTCGATGATCAGGCTATCGATTCCTTCCGACTCGAGCGTCTCAAGCTGCTCCAAAAACTCATCGGCCGTCGGTTCGGAGAACTGGGTCACCTCGATATAACCGATTTTCTTTCCATCTTGCTCTTTCACTTCCGAGTAGACGGTCTCAATCGGAATCGTATCGCGTGTAATCTCGTAGTCGGCCTCTTGGCCGCCGCGCTGAATCGTCAGCGTGACGACCGTCCCTTTCTCGCCCCGGATGAGTTGAACCGCCTCTTCGACGGCCATCCCTTCAATCGATTCCCCGTCGACCGCTGTGATGACGTCGCCGGCCCGGAGTCCTGCCGCTTCGGCTGGTGCTCCTTTGATTGGAGCGACGATTAAGATGTCTTCTCCTTTCTTCTCCAAAGTCGCGCCGATTCCTTCAAAGCTCGACTCGATTGAGTCGGTGAACTGTGACGTCTCTTCGGCATCGAGGAAGTCCGAGTACGGGTCGTCGAGCGCTGCCGTCATCCCGTCGAGGGCACCGGTCAATAAATCCTCTTCCGAAATATCCTTCAATGAATGCGTCTCGATCAATTGCCGGACTTGGTCGACCTTGTCCCAGCCTTCTGCCTTCGGTTGAATCGGCAACGCCGTATCCGTAAACGCCATCGTCGCGAGCCCTGCACCGGCCCCGGCGACGAATGTGGCGCCGGCTAGTAATCCTGCGGTTGTATTTTTCACGGGTGATTCCCTCTTTTCTCTTTGTCAGTCTTTCATTCAGTATAGCAAAAAGTTCAGAAAAACGGACGCGTTCCACAAATTTGGAACACGTCCGTCTCATCAGTAACCGATATAAGGACCCGGGTCGACCGCATTCGGTTGCCCTGGCGCCCATTGTCCGCGATGTAATTCGAAGTGGAGATGCGGTCCCGTCGACCAGCCTGTGTTGCCGAGCGTACCGACGGTCTGGCCAGCGGACACCGTTTGCCCAGACGAGACCGTGATCGAGTCGAGATGGGCATAGACGGTCGTCCAGACGGCCCCACCGACGATGTGAGAGACGAAGACGACATTGCCATATCCGGTCGCCGGCGCCGCCTTGATGACGATGCCTGGTGCCGCCGCGACGATCGGGGTCCCGGTCGCATTGACGAGATCGATGCCGCGATGCGACTCCGCCACGCCTGTCAATGGGTTTTGGCGAGGACCGAACGGGCTCGACACGTAACCGGACACCGGACGGACGAACGAGGTCGCCGGCCCCGACACATTCGTCGGGGCTTCCGCAGGCGGTGGGGGCGTCGGTGCTGGTGAGGCCGTGGTTTTCTCGTCCGACTGTCCTTTCGCTTCCGCTGCAGCTGCGGCTTTGGCCTCGGCCTGTGCTTTCGCCTCGGCTTCCGCCTTCGCCCGTGCTTCCGCTTCGGCTCGGGCCTGCGCTTCGGCCGCTTCTCGTTCCGCCGTGGCGATCGCTTCGAGCTGTCCGGCGATGATGCGGCTCTGTTCGTTCATGAGCGCCTGCTCTTCGGCACGGCTCATTTTTTCAAGTTCGAGCAGTTCGACCTGTTCGTTCAGCTCCGACAACAAGTCGCGCTTCTGTTCGGCGGCGACGTCGAGCGCTTGTTTCGTCACGACGAGCTCACGTTCTTTTTGTTTCAAGAATGACAGCTGCGTCCGTTGCCGTGCCTCGAGCGTTTCGAGCCGCTCGACTTCATTCATGTAGGTATGTATGAGGTCCCGGTCCTGCTCCGCGATCGTCTGCGCGGTCAACAGCCGCGTCACGAAGTCTCCGAACGAGCGGGACTCAAAGACGACTTGGAGATAGGACCGGTCCTCGTGTACTTGAAGCACACGAAGACGCTCACTAAGGAGCGCCTTCTGGCTTTCGAGGTACTGCCCATGGGCAGCGAGTTGATCACGGGTTTCCTCGAGCTCGGTGCGCGCCGCGTCCGCTTCTTCCTGCTGGACGGCGATCTGTTCACTTAATCCCTCGAGACGTTCATTGACGGCGCGAATCTCTGTCGCTACCGCGTCGCGTTCCGCCTCGGTGATGTTGAGCTCGGCGTCCGTCTCTTCTTGCGCTTTCTTGGACTCCTCCAATTGATTGGATAGACGATCTTGTCGTGCTTTCAGCGTGTCTTTCTCCGTCGCCATGACCGGCGAGGCAAGTAGCGTCAAACTTAATCCAAGCGCAAGCGAACGTTTCATCCGCCAACTCCTCCTCATATTTAAATTAGATTAGACTTTCAAGAACCGACCGAGTGATGTTGTCGAGCCCCAGATCCCGATGAAAGCACCGAGCGCTAAGAGGACGAGTGACACTTGCGTCGTCAAAATCGATGGATCAATCAATTTAAATATATCACTATTCAGTTGATCTAGCGATGGTTGTAAAGCACTATATGCGACGTCATAACCGAAGTAGATGACGGCGATCGGGATGAGCGCGCCGAGCACACCGAGGAGAAGTCCTTCGATGAAGAACGGCCAGCGAATGAAGCTGTTTTTCGCCCCGACGAGGCGCATGATCTCAATCTCGCGACGGCGTGAGAAGATCGTCATCTTGATCGTGTTCGAGATGAGGAACATCGCCATGAGTGTGAGACCGACGATCAACACGAGTCCACCGATGCGAATCCCGTTGAAGAAGGCGAACATCTTGTCGATATAGTCCTGTCCGTATGTGACCTTATCGACGTTGTCGAGTGATTGCACGGCGTCGGCGACCGTCTCCGTCTCGAGCGGGTCTGATGCCTTGACGATATAGCGGTCATGGAGCGGGTTGTCTTTCTCGACCGTTCCATAGGCGTTGGCGTCTTCCCCGAGCTGGTTACGGAAGTTCTCCAGTTCATCCTCTTTCGAGCTGAACGTGACCGATGCGACGCCTGGAATCTGCTCTATATTCTCGCCGAGCTTCTCGACGTTCGCTTCCTCCGCGGTCCGGGTGACGAATACTTGAATCTCGACGTCGTTCTCGACGTTCTCCGAGATCTCATTGACGTTGAACATGACGAGGGCGAACACCCCGACGAGTAACAAGGTGATGGTGACGGCACTGACAGCCGCAAACGTCATCCACCCGTTGCGAAGTGTTCCCTTGAACCCTTCGCGCAGATGACGGATTCCACTTTTAAATATCATAGCCATATGCTCCTTTCTCTTCATCGCGGACGACTTTTCCGTTCTCGATCGCGATGACGCGATGACGGATCTTGTCGACGATATCACGGTTGTGCGTCGCCATGACGATCGTGGCCCCGCGACGGTGAATCTCTTCAAATACTTCCATGATGCCCCAAGCCGTGTCCGGGTCTAAGTTACCGGTCGGCTCGTCGGCGATGATGAGCTTAGGCTTATTGACGATGGCACGGGCGATCGACACACGTTGCTGCTCCCCACCCGACAGTTCGTCCGGATAGTTGCGCGCCTTGTGCTTCAGGCCGACGAGGTTCAACACGTCCATGACCTGTTTGCGCATCGTGCCCGTGTCGGCTTGAACGACCTCGAGTGCGAACGCGACGTTCTCATATACCGTCAAAGACGGCAACAACTTGTAGTCTTGGAAGATGACGCCGAGTTGACGGCGCAGTTTTGGGACGTGGCGGTTTTTCAGTTTGCCGACGTCGATTCCGTCAATCATGAGCTGACCACTCGACGGTTTCTCCTCCCGATAAATCATTTTCATGAACGTCGATTTCCCGGCGCCGGATGGTCCGACGACGTATAAAAATTCGCCGTCTTCGATCTTCAAATCGAGGTCGTCGACTGCGACGACGCCGTTTGGATATACTTTGCTGACTTTTTGCATCGATATCATAACGTATTCCCTACCCTTTTTATATATTTTCCATGCATCTATGACGAATTCTGAATTGGTTTCATCGAATTGATTCGTTAAGTGAATATTTTCGCCTAGCCTCTGTTCTACACGATAAGCACTCGTCCTGTCAAGGGACCCTGTTCGTGCCCACCTATCCAAAAAAGGCGACAGGCGATATTCTTCAAGCGCCTACAATTATAGCAATCGGACTTTTAAATAACCATTACAGGAATGTTTCAGTTGGATGGAGTTCGGTGTGAAATTGTCGCGTTGAAGAATGATTTCACGTCTCGGACACAGATGATGAAACGCACATTCAAAAGATACCTGCATCTGTGAATGCTTCCACTGAATCATGGGCGCTTCATATTTAGTTAAAGGAAATGAAGACAAAAAAAACCACGAGTCGCCTCGTGGTTCCCCATAATTATTTTTTCTCGGCGAGCCAAGCCGCGACAGCCGTGATCTCTTCTTCGTCCTCAATCACGTTCGCAGGCATGGCGCCTTTCCCGTTCTTGATGACTTCTTCGATTTCACTCGCCGACAGACGTGAACCGACGTCCGAAAGTTTCGGACCGCTCATGCCTTCTAGGTTTGCACCGTGGCAGGCCGCACAGTTTTGTGCGTAGACCGCTTCCGCGTCGACCGACGCCGTGTTCGCGCCGTCCCCGTTGCTCGTCGACTCTTCTTCATCGCCACCGCCGCACGCACCGAGCGTGAGCATGGCGCCAAGTCCAATCGCCATCATCCATTTCTTCATAATCAGGTTCCCCTCCTATGTCGTAGAAATAACCTACTTTTACCATTATAGCCGTTATGAACCGCTTTCTAACCTAACTCACGAAAAATACACAAAGATTCCACATGTTAGGGAACGTTGATATAGCGCTTATCGGACGTGAACCCTTGGCCCATCACCTCATGCGCCTCACTGAAGATGAGGAACGCGTCGGGATCGATACGGCGAATGATCTCTTTCAAACGACTCACCTCGTTCTGACGGACGACGACGAGCAACATCGGGCGGTCGAGACGCGAATACGCCCCGATCGCTTGAATCTCTGTCGCGCCGCGGTCGAGCTCATCGAAGACGGCACGCGTGATGACGTCCCGCTGCTCCGAGATGACGTAGGCCATCTTGTCCTGCGTGAAACCGAGCTGGACAAAGTCGATCATCTTGATCGTGATGAACAGGGCGATGAGTGCATATAGCCCCGTCGTGAACGAGAACGTGACAGCGGCAACGAGGACGACCGCCCCGTCGAGGATGGCGATACAGAGGTAGAGCGGGATATGGGTGAATTTATGTAAAATCTGCGCGAGCAAATCCATCCCCCCGGTCGAGGCGCGCCCTCGGAAGATGAGGCCGAGCCCGATGCCGACACCGGCCCCGCCGAACACGGCCGCGAGCAGCGTGTCATTGACGGCGGCACCCGCATCGATCGCTTCATAAAATAAGATCACGCCCGGCAAGAAAATCGACCCGACGAGCGACTTGACGCCGAAGCCGAGCCCGAGAATCATCCATCCGACGAGGAGGAGCAACACGTTCGACACGAGCTGGAACGCCCCCGGCGAGATGTTGAACAGCTCGTACGTGATGATCGAGATTCCGCTGACGCCGCCCGAGGCGAGGTTGTTCGGCAATAGGAACAAACTGAACGCCGAGGCGACGAAGACGGACCCGGTCAGTAAATAGATATAGTCTTTGACGATTTGCTTCATTAAAGGTTTTCTCCTCTACATACAACGTGGCCCAAAGACGTGAGTCCTTGAGCCACTTGCATCACATATTTGTCTTGCGGAGGTATGCGTCGATGAAGCCCATGATGTCTCCATCCATGACGCCGCTCGTGTTCCCTACTTCATAACTCGTGCGGTGGTCTTTGACCATCGCGTACGGGTGGAAGACGTACGAGCGGATTTGGCTGCCCCAACCGATGTCTGTCTTCTCGCCACGGATCTCATCGAGCTTGCGTTGCTGCTCGTCGAGTTCGCGTTGATACAGTTTTGCCTTAAGCATCTTCATCGCCGACTCACGGTTCTTGATTTGCGAACGCTCCGTCTGACACGAGACGACGACGCCCGTCGGCACGTGTGTGATCCGGACGGCCGAGTCGGTCGTGTTGATGTGCTGACCGCCGGCGCCTGACGCGCGGTACGTATCGATTCGGAGGTCTTCGGTCTTGATGTCAACTTCGATGTCGTCATCGAACTCCGGCATGACGTCACACGAGACGAACGACGTATGACGGCGGCCCGACGAATCGAACGGCGAGATGCGCACCAAGCGGTGAATCCCTTTCTCCGCCTTCAAATAGCCGTAGGCGTTATGTCCGACGATGCGGAGCGTGACCGATTTGACGCCGGCCTCTTCGCCTGGCAGATAGTCGACCGTCTCGACTTTCCAGCCTTGCTTGTCCGCGAAGCGCTGATACATACGGAGGAGCATCGATGCCCAATCTTGTGACTCGGTACCGCCCGCCCCCGGGTGAAGCTCGAGGATGGCGTTGTTGGCATCGTACGGTCCGTTCAAAAGGATCTCGAGCTCGAACGCGTCGAAATCGGCCTTGAGCGCCGTGACCATCTCCCCTAACTCGCCTTGCATCTCAGCGTCCGGCTCTTCTTTAATGAGTTCGAGCGTGACTTCGCCGTCTTCATGTCCATCGGCGAGCTCTTGGTATTTGTCGACCATCGCTTTGAGCGCGTTCGACTCGTCGATGACTTTCTGTGCTTTCTCTTGGCTGTCCCAGAAGTCTGGGTACGTCATCTCGTTCTCGAGCTCGGCGATGCGGGCCTGCTTCTCTGTCAGGTTGAGCGATTGGCGATAATTCTCGAGGCGTTTCGCCATCGTCTCGAGTTCGTTGCGAATATCTGAAATTTCCATAGTGTAGGTCACCTTTCCGTAGGAAAGAGGCGAGCGGGCTCGCCTCTTTCAAAATTAAGCCTGTTGTTTGCCGTGGCAGTTTTTGAACTTTTTGCCTGAACCACACCAGCACGGGTCGTTGCGCCCGAGCCGTTGGTCTTCAGAGCGACGGACCGGCTTTTTCTTCACCGGCGTGTCGTCCTTGCCAGACACCGCCACTTCCTCCTCGACGACTTTCTCGCGTCGGAGGTTGTCGCCGACTTCGGCACGGAGCACGAAGCCGGTCACTTCTTCGGAGATGGCCACGTTCATCGCATCGAACATGTTGATCCCTTCCGCCTGATACTCACGGAGCGGGTCGTTCTGCCCGTAAGCGCGCAAGTGAATCCCTTGACGAAGCTGGTCCATATGGTCGATGTGCGCCATCCAGTGCGAATCGACGGCCCGGAGAACGATGATCTTCTCGAACTCGTTGAAGCGTTCCGGCGGCGCGAGTTGGCGTTTCGCCTCATACTGCGCGTTCGTACGTTCGCTCAACAGCTCGATGATCTCTTCGCGCTCTTTGCCGAAGAAGTCCTTGCCTTCGACCGGTTGCTCGAGGGCGAGCGTCTGGTTAGCCCAGTGCGCGAGTTCCTCGATGTTCCACTCTTCCGGCACGAGTTCGAGCGGCGTATATTGCGCCACGCCCGTCTCGACCGTCTCTTGAATCATCGAACGGACGATGTCCGTGACCGATTCGTTCTCGAGGATGCTGGCCCGGTCTTTGTACATGACTTTCCGTTGGTCCGCCATGACGTTATCGTAGCCGAGGAGCTGCTTCCGTGCGTCATAGTTGTTGCCTTCGACACGTTTTTGAGCCGACTCGACCGCCTTCGAGACCATGCGGCTCTCGATCGGTTGCGTGTCGTCCATGCCGAGGCGCTCCATCATGCTCTGGAGGCTGTCAGTACCGAAGCGGCGCATAAGCTCGTCTTCGAGTGACAAGTAGAACTGGGATTTACCCGGGTCCCCTTGTCGTCCGGCCCGTCCACGGAGCTGGTTGTCGATCCGGCGCGATTCGTGGCGCTCGGTCCCGACGATGTATAATCCGCCGAGCTCGATGACGCCTTCGCCGAGCTTGATGTCGGTACCGCGTCCGGCCATGTTCGTCGCAATCGTGACCGCACCTTTTTGTCCGGCGTTCTCGACGATTTCGGCTTCACGAGCGTGGTTCTTCGCGTTCAACACTTCGTGTTTGACCTTCTTCTTCGAGAGGAGCTTGCTCAAATACTCCGACGTCTCGACGGCGACCGTCCCGACGAGGACCGGTTGTCCCGTCGCGTGGGCTGCCATGATTTCGTCGACGACGGCTTTGAACTTGCCTTCCATCGATTTGAAGATGAGGTCCGAACGGTCTTCCCGAAGGATCGGTTTGTTCGTCGGGATCGTCACGACCTGCATGTTGTAGATGTTACGGAACTCTTCTTCCTCCGTCTTCGCCGTCCCGGTCATCCCGGCCAGCTTCTCATACATGCGGAAGTAGTTCTGATACGTGATCGTCGCGAGCGTCATCGATTCGCGTTGAATCTCGACGCCTTCTTTCGCCTCGATCGCCTGGTGCAACCCTTCCGAGTAGCGGCGTCCGTCCATGACCCGACCCGTGAACTGGTCGATGATCATGACTTGGCCGTCGCGGACCATATAGTCGACGTCATGATGCATGACGGCGTTGGCACGAAGGGCGAGCCCGACGTGGTGGTTGACCGAGACGTGCTCGATCGCGAACAAGTTGTCGATGCCGAAGAACTTCTCGGCGAGGTCGACCCCTTTGTCCGTCAAGAGGACCGATTTCGTCTTCACGTCGACCGTGTAGTCGTCCTCGATCTTGAGCGTCCGCACGAACGCGTCGGCCCGTGTATAGAGTTCTGTCGATTTTTGAGCCGATCCCGAGATGATGAGCGGGGTCCGCGCCTCATCGACGAGAATCGAGTCGACTTCATCGACGATCGTGAAGTAGAGCTCGCGTTGGACACGGTCTTCTTTATAAAGGACCATGTTGTCACGCAAATAATCGAAACCGAGCTCGTTGTTCGTCGAGTACGTGATGTCACAGTTGTATGCCGCCTGCTTCTCGACGCGGTCCATGTTCGACACGTTGAGGCCGACCGAGAGACCGAGCGCGAAGTAGAGCGGTTCCATGAGTTCTTTGTCACGGCGGGCCAAGTATTCGTTGACCGTCACGACGTGGACGCCGCGGCCCGTGAGCGCGTTCAAGTACACCGGAAGGGTCGCGACGAGCGTCTTCCCTTCCCCGGTCTTCATCTCGGCGATGTCGCCGTTATGGAGCACGTAGCCCCCAATGAGCTGGACACGGTAGTGGCGCATGCCGAGCACGCGCTCGGACGCCTCGCGGCAGACCGCGAACGCTTCTGGCAAAATATCGTCAAGCGTCTCGCCCTTGTCCAAACGCTCCCGGAACTCAATCGACTTCGCCTGAAGTGCTTCGTCAGACAATGCCTTGATCGGTTCGGCGAATGACTCGACGAGGTCGGCCGCTTTTTCTGCTTTTTTCAATACTCGTTTCTGTGGAGCAAATAAATCTTTCAAAAAGTTCGCCATACGCTTTATCTCCTCTGCATTCACTGAAAAAATGCATGTTTTTTCCCTAATGTACAGTTTAACCGAAGTGACCCTTGCTTTCAAGGACAGGCAAAAGGAAACGGCCCTCCGAGTCGGAGGGCCGTGTGGTTTCAAGGTTGAATTATTCAGGTTCGATCAAGCCGTATTTGCCGTCTTTACGACGGTAGACGACGTTCGTGTTGCCCGTCTCTGCGTCTGAGAAGACGAAGAAGCTGTGACCGAGCATGTCCATCTGAAGAATCGCTTCTTCTGTGTCCATCGGTTTGAGCGTGAAACGCTTCGTCCGCACGAGTTCGAGTTCTGCCTCGTCCTCGTCATAGACGACCACGTCTTCGGGACCTTCGAGTGATTTGAAGTACTCGCCGATACCGCCATCTTTGGCACGCGATTTACGGTTGAGTTTCGTTTTGTGTTTACGGATTTGACGTTCCAATTTGTCGACGACGAGGTCGATTGCCGCGTACATGTCGAGGTTGGTCTCCTCAGCACGGAGCAACAAGTTCGGCATCGGGATCGTCACTTCCACTTTTTGTTTCTCATTGTACACTTTCAAGTTGACGTAAGCCGTCTGTGCATCCGTAGGAGTTGTGAAATACCGAGTCAATTTGTCCAGCTTTTTCTCGACATAGTCTTGGATGGCTGGTGTGACTTCAATGTTTTCGCCGCGAATGTTATAAATCATCTGAACTCCTCCTTAAAATAACCGCTTGACCCAATGATTCGTCAGATTGGACCGAATCTCCTGCTTCATTTCTGAAAAGAAAGTGGAACCAGGTGGCTCATATATAGTATACCCCGAATCCGAATCGTTTGAAAACGTTATCATCAGAAAATAATGACAATTTTGTTCCGACAGGTCCGTCTTCCACGTGAATCGGTAGTATAGAAACAAACTACCCGTTTTACCCGTTCTTAAACGCGATTTTGATTGGGAAGGACATTATGTGAGAAAAACAAAAAAGTCGGCCCCGTTAGGAGCCGACTCGTGGTTCGAAATTATAATTTTGTAACGTTAGCCGCTTGTGGGCCACGCTCGCCATCAACGATTTCAAACTCTACCTCTTGACCTTCGTCAAGTGATTTGTAGCCGTCAGTTTGGATTGCTGAGAAGTGTACGAATACGTCTTTGCCGCCTTCTACTTCGATGAATCCAAAACCTTTTTCTGAGTTAAACCATTTTACTTTACCTACCATGTGTAAATCCATTCCTTTCACCATTGAAGAATACAGAGGCTTTCCCTCTATCGGTAATCTTACCACCTTCTTGCAGGCGTGACAAACACTTTCTCAATTTTTTGCAAACGAATGCTCATTTGGCTTACATTGGAATTGTATTTCCCTACTTTTCATATCACCTTATTGAATTTACATATTTTGTGATATATCATGGAAGGGATGATTTAGGTTTGTGTTCCATCTGTTATGGCCGAGCCTGAAAATCCAATACGAAAAGGACGGTGCAGCTGTATGCGCCCCTACCATTCCGAGGAGAAATACCGGATCACGAAACGGACGGTGGCGATTTTGCCATGTCGAGACATGACGATGCAATCGCGGATCATTCTCGAGGACGGATCTGAGATCATGACGCCGCTCCGGCCCTACCAGCTGTTGCAGCTCTCGTGCCGCCAGTACAGCAGTTCGATCGAGGAACGCATCTTCGTTGCCAAGCGCGTCGCCGGTGTCAAAGGCAAAGTGCCTGTCGTCATCGAACCGACGTCCGGGCTCGTCTTCTTCCCGACGAAGTCCCCGAAGCGCCCTGATTGCGAATGGTACGCCTGGTCCCACATCCGTGACATCTCGAGTGACCCGCTAGAGCCGAACGGCTCGGTCGTCACCCAGGACGGGCACCGGATTCAAACGAACGCGACCGCGTACGTCCTCCGCAACCAGCTGAAAGCGACGGGCGAACTCGTCGCTCGGTTTCAACAATTGAACCAGAACGCCTTGCTCGAATCCTGACCCTTCCGTCGTCCGACGGGAGGTTTTTTTTCTGTCGGTTTCGCTTCACTTTTTGAAAAAGAGGTCGATATATTGGTCGAGGTGACAACTATGCAAATCCAAGCCCCTTTGACCGCGGCCGTCGCGGTCACGGCCGGTATCCAAACGAACCGGGTCTATAAGGCCGAACTCGTCAAACAGACCGGACCCGACTCCGGCATCGTCAAAATCAACGGCGAGCACGTCGAGGTCACGTTCGAGGGCGGGCTCCCGAAGACGAATCCGTTCCAATTGACGCTCGCCGAACAAGACGGCCAGCTGATCGGGACGATCGTCGTCAAGCCTGAGCCGGAGACGCCGGACACTTCGAGCGGCCAACCGGTGAAACTCGATACGAAGATTCAGGCGTTGCTCGCGTCGCTGCCGCCCGAAGTGCGGAGCGCCGTCAGCCGCTTGCTCCAATCAGGACGGTTATCGATGAACGAGGACACGGTGCGACTGCTCGAAACCGTCTTTAAAGGTGACCTGCGCGATGCGGTCCTTTGGCTAAAGACGATCGAGGCTCCCACGCTCCCGCGTGACGTCGCCCGCGACATCGCCGTCGCGTCATTAGATGAAGCGAGACAACTGGTGACTCGTCCGGCGCCCGACGCCCCCTACCCTCAGAAAGAACGGTTCATCGAGCACGTCAACTTGTCGCGTCCCGTCAGCGAACGTTTGACACCGACACCGGAGACGGTCGACCGACTCATCAACGAGTTGCCGGAGCCGCGCCCGACGCGAATCGAGCCGCGCGAGGCGTTGCCGCCCGTTCTCGGCCGACCAGTGCTCGTGAAAGAAGTGACGACACATCTCGCGACCGTGACGAACACGTTCCGAAACGAGCAAGTGACGGTCACGAAACAGCTCGGTCAAGTCGCCGCCCTCGTCGAGACGAACCCGCATCAGGCGCGCCCCGCGCTCGAGACGGTGTCGACACGGCTGACGCAACTCATCCAAAAGACGGACGCCTTGCTACATACGAGCGCGACCCAAGAGAAGGCGCTCGTCGCGATGACGGCGAAACTCGACGTCGCCCTCGGGCTGCTGTCGACGAAACCTGCCGAGAGCGCCGCGCTCATCAAAGAAGTGCGCACCAGCTTGAACGAGTTCCGCTACGTGCCGAACCACGTCCGTCTCGAATACATCCCGCACCAGGCAACCCGCGCCGGCGAACTGCCGCGCGTCACGCCGTTCAAGGTCGATCCGAACCTATCGGGCCGCGTCATCCAAGAGACGGCGCAGCGCGTCCAGGCGTCGACATTGTCATTGAAAGCCGACGCGGCGACACCCGAGGCGCAGCGGCTCGCCTCGTTCTTCCAAGTCCAACAGACGTTGAATCGGCTCGACGGCGGACAGCTCCAGCAGCTCATCCTCGCCTTGCCGGCGAAAGTCCAAGAGATCGACACCGGTATCCACGTCCATATCCAAAACCGTGAGGCCGGCGACGTCGTCGACTGGGAGAACAGCGTGCTCTATATCCGACTCGAGACACCACGTCTCGGAGAGATCGGCGTCAAACTCGAGGCGATCGACCGGAATCTGCGGCTCACGCTCGAACACGATGACCCGGTCGTCGAGACGCTCGCCAAGCCGCTTCTCGGCAAGATCGAGACGACACTCGAGGCGATCGGTTACCGGAGCGTGACGACCCAGTTCCGTCCACTGACGAAGACGGACCGACCGGAGATCGAGCGTCCGACGCTCGAGACGACCGGCTATGATTTCCGCATCTAGGAGGCTGTTATGTATCAACGTATGGATTTGACGAAACGAAAGACGGCCGCCGTCGTCCGCTATGACGAGACGATCGACCGGGCCCCGGTCATCGTCGCCCGCGGCACCGGCGCCGTCGCCGATAAAATTTTAGATGAGGCAAGATCGCGCGGCGTCGCCATCGAGCACGACCACTCGTTCCTTGGCCACCTGCTCGAACTTGACCTCGGGGATGCGATTCCGCCCCAACTGTATGACGTCATGGCCGAAGTGCTATTACTGATCGAAGAACTCGACACCATCAAAGGAGACCCATCATGAATCCGAACCGACTATACGAAATGAGCCCGCAAGAGCTGACCCAAGCGATGCTCCACGCGCTCGTCTACCACTATGAACAAGCCGGGACGGCGACGATCGCCGAACGCAACCGCCACTTGCGCCAGGCACGCGAACTGCTCGCGAAGCTCCACCAAGGACTTCACGACGGCGGCGGCATCATCTCGGCCCAACTCGATGAGCTTTATCTTTATATGGCGAAATCGAGCCTCGAGGCGTTGATCGAACAAGACATGGACAAAATCGAGGAGCTCCACGGCCTCGCAAGTGAGCTCGACAAGACGTGGGGCGAGGCGATCGAGAACGCTCGTCTTCAACCCGTACCTGCAGGAGGAAACCGTTATGAAAATTACCAATAACGTGCAAGCACTCAAAGCGTACTCGTCGCTCACGCTCAACCAGGCGACGATGAAAAAGACGATGGACCGCCTCTCGAGCGGCGTCCGCATCAACAAGGCGTCCGACGACGCGGCCGGGCTCGCCATCTCCGAGAAGATGCGCATCCGTCTCGACTCGCTGTCGATGGCCGAACGCAACACGCTCGACGGCATCTCGCTCACACAGACGCTCGAAGGTGGGATGAGCGAGACACACGCCCTCCTGCAACGGATGCGCGAGCTGTCGGTTCAAGCATCGAACGGGACGCTGAGTGGCGATGACGCCAAAGCGATTCAAGATGAGATTGCTGCCCTCACGGATGAAGTGACCCGGATCGCCGAGACGACCGAGTTCAACTCGAAGAAGATCATGAACGGTGACTTTATCGCCGGCAATGAGACGCTCTTCTTCCAACTCGGGGCCGGTAGCGGCGAGGGCGTCGTCTTGAACGTCGACGACATGCGCGCCGCCGCGCTCGGAATCGATGGCCTTGACGTGACGACCCAGAACGGCGCTACTGCCGCTATCGCCAAGTATGATGATGCCATCAAAGCGGTCTCGCTTGAACGTTCGAAGCTCGGTGCCATTCAGAACCGGCTCGAGGCGAACGTGAGTGTCGTCACGATTGGATCTGAGAACTTGACGGCTTCTGAGTCACGCATCCGCGACGCCGATATGGCGCGCGAGATGATGGATTTCGCCCGTCTCAACATCTTGAATCAGTCCGGTATGGCGATGATTGCCCAATCGAACGCATTGCCGCAAGGCGTGCTACAATTATTGAACTAACCTAAGGAAGGACGGATTCTATGGATATTCGTCGTATCATGGAGACGCAGTCGCTTCACGGCACCGGCAAAGCGAAACGCCCTGAGGCCGAGCCCGGCGTCTCGTTCCAGAACGTCATCGGCCAAAAGCGTGAGGACCGCGAGCACGAGCGTTTCCAGCGCCAAATCGCGGCCATCCACGAGAAAGGCGAGCTCCTCGCCGAGAGCCAGACGGTCGAGTCGCTCGCCGAATATAAACAGCTCATCAAAGACTTTATGAAGGACGCCGTCGATGCGGCGCTCCGCCTCGAGGACAAACGCGGCTTCAACCGCCGCGGTCGCGCCAAGATTTATAAGATCGTCGAACAGGTCGACCAGAAACTGCTCGCGCTGACGGATCAGGTCATCTCGGGTGAGGCGTCACGCTTGTCGCTCCTCGACCAAGTCGGTGAGATTCGCGGTCTGCTCGTCAACGTATACGTGTGAGGTGAGAGAATGGCAGAACATATCTTTTCGAAAAAAGTGAAATGTCCGTATTGTTTGAAGCAGAGCGAGACGCCACGCGTCCTATCGCGCCACGTCCGGCCACAGGAAGTCGCGAAGGACGGATACACGACGTACGACGGTGCCAACCCGTACTTTTATGAGCCGACTGTTTGCAGTCATTGTCACCTCGTCTTCCACGATTCATTCGATAAAGTGAGAAAGACGCATCGTGAGGCGCTCGAGACGGGTTACTTCGATCGGGTCAATGCCGAGGCGCTCAACGGTGATCGTTCGGCCGAACACGTTATCCGCCTCTACAAGTTCGCCGTCATGACAGCTCAACTGAGTGGACAGAAGCCGTCCGTCGTCGCCATGCTCGGTATGCGACTCGTCTGGATGTATCGCCTGACGGGGAATGAGGCGTCTGAGAAGGAATGGATGAAACGGACGCTCGACAAATACAACGAGGTACAGGAGGCGTACACGGATCAAGTCCGGACCGGTCTCCCGTACGACCAGCTCATGCTGCGAATCGCCGACTTGTCGGCCGCACTCGGTCTATATGAGGACGCGCGACGCTGGTACGGCATCTTGCTCGGCAGCAAGGAAGTGTCGGAGCGGATCCGGACCCAGGCCCGATCACACTGGGAAGACTTTAGAATCGAAAACGCCTAAAAGGGAGGGCCGCGGCTCTCCCTTTTCGCATACAAAAAACCGCGCTCTCCACTCTTGGACAAACGCGGTCGGTTCTCTTCATGGGTGAACCCTTAAACCGAAAAGAGATAGACGCGACATGACTTACGTCAAAACCTAAACAGGGCACGCAAGACTGATCGCGGAGTGGCGTCTTAAATGGTTCATTATCCATTATTTTTATCGCGTTCAGATTGGGGTATGCTTAGTAGGAATCCAAAGGAGGTCATTCCATGTTTGAAGCCCGCTATATCGAAACGGTACGCTCGATTTTTCAGGAACAGAAACAGCTCGCCGAGGACGCGTTGAACCAAGTAAACGACGAGGACATGCATCGTGTGCTCGCAAAAGACACACTCTCGCTCACGGTCATCGTGCAGCACATCTCAAACAACATGAAGTCGCGCTGGACCGATTTTTTGACGACGGACGGCGAGAAGCCGGATCGAAACCGTGACGCTGAGTTCGAGGACCAACAACAGTCCCGCACCGAACTGATGGCGACATGGGACGAGCGCTGGCAACTGTTGGACGACGTGCTCTCGAGCCTCACGCCGGAAGACCTTGGCAAGACCGTCTTCATCCGCGGTGAGGAGAAGACCGTCATCTGGGCGATCGAGAAGCAAGTGTCGCACTACAGCTATCACGTCGGACAGATTGTCTTTCTTGCGAAAGTATTCGCTGGCGAGAACTGGAACGTGTTGACGATTCCATTGCCGCATCAACGACAATAAGAGAACGCGCATCGCGAAGATACGCGTTCTCTTATTTGGTTACGTCAATCGTGTATTCATAGCGCTCCTCGGCAATTTTACGGAACTGATCATTATAAGGTCCCTCCACAACAAATGAATAACAAATGGCCGCCCCAGAGAAACTGGTGCGCCCATTTGTTATTTCTCGACGTTGATTGTATATTCGTAACGGGATTCCCCAATCGACTGATAGTTCGCGTCCGACGGCCCGTCGATGACAACTTTCACGTCCTCTAACTCTTCCGGCATCGCTTTGACGAAAAAGAGGACGTTCCCTTCCTTCTTCACTTTCCCGAGGAACTCGCCTCCGACGTCATCCGAGAACC
Source organism: Exiguobacterium sp. s141 (assembly GCF_018618085.1). Lineage (NCBI taxonomy): Bacteria > Bacillati > Bacillota > Bacilli > Caryophanales > Exiguobacterium > Exiguobacterium sp. s141. Next base: position 675,336 of record NZ_JACSLJ010000001.1, read on the forward strand.
ACAAGTCGGCTGAGACTTGTTCGCCCGTGTTCGTCACGAGCGTCGCCTGGTTGGGGTGGAAACTGATGGTGTCGTCAATCGTATTCTCGACGATGACATTCATCGCGACGACTGTCACTTCTTCTTGCCCGTCAAACGAGTCGCGATACGCTTCGTCGACAATGAGTCGGGATGTCTGCACTTTATCGATGGCGAAGTTGACAGAGCCAATCGTCTCTTTGATGTCGAGCGCCTTGTTCTTCATGAAGATTTGGTTTGAACCAAGTTCACTCTCCTGCACTTCTGCTTCTTCTGTTGTGTCTGCCGCTGGTGCTTCCTTCTTCTCTGCCTCTACGACTTCCTCCGTTTCGGTCGCTGTCGTCTTCAGTTCATCGGCTTCTCCGCAGCCTGCAAGCAATGCAAGGGGTAAAGCGAGGATCAATCCGTATCGTTTCATGTTCATCTTAACTCTCTCCTTTTTTCCCGTGAGTGGTGGTCGATAAGATGAGCATACTGGATTGTCTAGCCTGACCGGTGTAAGAAAACGTACAGGGTCGTCACCCTGAATAAATAAAAGCCAAGGTCCGCGATTGGACCTTGACTTCAACTGATTTATCCTCGTGATTTGAGCTCTTCTTCTTCATACGGATCGGGACCGTCTTCGATTGGCGCATCGTCTTCGATGTAAGCTTCAAGTTTCGGGTCACGTTCCACATACTCATCGTACGCCCCTTCTGGACCGTAGACGAAGTAACGACGATCTTTCGACGACTTAGGCTTTACCTTTTTCTCACTCATCTCGTTTCCCTCCCCTTTTCCAGAAAAGAAGCAACGGTTACAGTGGTATTTACCCGATTTTATACGAAAACAGACGTCTTTGCATCCTTACATCCCTATTGAAACTTTTTCCAAATCAAATCGTATACAAAGACAACACATGAATGAGGGGACGAGATAGATGAGTTTATTGAAAACAGGATTCGTTCATGGCGTGAAGTGGTTCACGCCATTTGGGTTTCTTGCAACATATCAGTGGTGGAATGGAAGTATGGAAGGTGTACATAATATGCTCGTCTATGGTGGGATGGCGTTTTTCCTCGGTCTGACGAGTGTCATCTATGAAGTTCGACAGTGGTCGTTCCGGAAGCAGATTCTGATTCATTGGATTACGATGCATGTGACGATTTTGCCGCTCGTTATATTCAGTGGTTTTCTGCCAGTGACGTCGCTTCAAGATGCCCTGTTAGTTTACTTGAAGTTCAATATGAGCGGGCTGATCCTATTTAGCTCGTCCTATTTAATACAAAAGGCACGACGGCAAACTAAAATTTTATGAACGAAAACAGCTCGAAGGCACGCCTTCGAGCTGTTTCATGTTTGTTGATCGAACAATCCTGAGAAATTCGAATCGACGTCTTCGTAGGGGTCAACGTACGACTTGACTGTCTTCCGTTCTTGTCGCGCCGTCCCGAGGGTCATCCCAAGCCGTTGATGCTCGGCCTCAATCAACCGCGCAATTTGTTGACTGTCATCGACGAGCTGACGAATTACCGTCTGGTCGGTGTCCTTCAAGTCCGGTCCGTGCGCTGCGAGCAATTGCTCGCGGTCATCAAGCAACTCATGGATTTGGTCCATCCATGTGTCGTACGTCGGCTCTTCCGGAACTTTCGCCAACAGGTCTTTTAATCGCTGTGTTTTGAAGATAATCTCATCGATGGGTCTCATGCTTGCTTCGCGAGTTTCATCGCTTCCTTCCACGTGTCGCGGAGCTCAGTCGTGAAGTCGAGTACTTCATCGATGATGGTCGTGTCGTTCTTGACGTTCGCATCTACGAGGCGGCGCCACATGTACTCATAGAGAGAGTCCAAGTTTGCCGAGATTTCGATATTTTTGTTGAGCGTCAAGCGCATCTCTTGGAAGATTGCTTGTGTCTTCTGGATGTTCGTGTTCTTTAAGTCTGGATTCCCTTGCTCGATGGCGAGTTTGGCGAGGCGCATGAACTTGAGCGCCCCGTCATACAGCATGAGCGTCAATTCCTGTGGGTTCGCGGTCGTGACCGCGTTGTTTTGATATGCTGCATATGGGTTGGCTACCATTTAAATTCCTCCTCTTACATGCCTCCGCCTAAGAACTGTTGCAGTGAGGCGGCTTGCGAGTTCGCCTGATTCATCGCCGTTTCCATCGCTGCGAAGCGACGGTAATATGCGTTTTCTTTATCAACAAGTAATGCGTTCAAACGTTGAATCCGGGTATCGATTTGAGCCATCTCTCGGCCCATGGAATAGGTTGGAGCACCGGACCCGTCAGTTCCCGCAATTCTAGTAATAGATGTACGTGAGCTTGTCGCAGCATCACGAATCTGCAAAAGTAGCCCGTTCTCCTGGTTTGTAAAGAGTTGATATACTTGCTCTGGATCTTTTTCGATAGCGGCCTTGAGTTTTTCCTCGTTCAACTCAATTTTCCCACCATTTGTAAAGTCTGCTCCTGTCGAGAGTCCAATCTGAAACAACTGCTTCATCTCTGCGTCATTTGTAGCAGACGATGTACTGGACCACTTTCCTCTTAATGTGTCCATAGCCCCGCGAACGATTGTATCATTCTTGAGCAAGCCGCTCATTGCTTTATCTTCCCATTTTTTGATTTCATCTTCAGAAAGTTCATCTTTTTGAGCGCTCGTCAAAGGATTAAAAGATCTATATTTCTCTTCTTTTACTTTTTTGTTCATTAAATCAATTGTTTCATTATATTGTTCCACGAATTTTTTGATGTTATCAAAAACTTTTTGTGTGTCCGTTGCAGCCGACAAAGTGACAGGGTTTCCAGCCGCAAAGGATGACTTTAAAGTAACCGTCATGTTGTCAATCATAACCGTATTTGAACTTTGCGACATAGATATTCCATTTACCGTAAAATTAGCATTAGTACCTTTTACAGGCACAGCTAAAGAATCTATTCCAAAAGCAGTTTTAGTTATTGCGTCTAATTCTATAATCGCATTGTTTCCTGTCTGTTTTTGCGTAAGTGAGAGTTTTCCAGAAATCGGTTCAAAGAATGCAGAAATCCCAGAATCTTTTCCATTTAACGCTGTGACTAAACTTTCCATGGTTGCTTCTTCCGCCACTTTGATTGTTTTAAACGCTCCACCTTCTACAGAACGAATTTGAATTTGATAACCGGATGTATAAGTAGCCGTTGTACCTGTTGGAACGTCTGATCCATCATTCATCGTTACTTTGCCTGTTGTCTCATCATAAGATGCATCAATTGGATTGTTCGACGCATCTTTTAGAGCCACTGTTTCACCTGCACGTGGTTTAGGGGACAACGTCCATTCTTTTGCTGCAGTTGATAAAGTAACCACTTGGGTAGCTGACTGTAAATTCATGTCAGCAACTTTTGTTACTTTTGTCACTACATTTCCGTCCTTATCTTTTGGTTCAACAATTTGCGAAGCCGCAGTTGCTAAGTTGGTAACAGAATCGATACGAATCGCCGTATTTCCACTTGACGGTCCAGCCACAACAGAAACGCGAGATTCATCAGATGAACTAGCCGTTTTCGCATAAAAATTACGGCTAAACATAAGATCCACTGCACTATTTCGAAGTGTCATAAGTGAACGATTGATTTCCCGATATGCGTCACGTTTCCATTCCGTAGACTGTTTTTTTTGTTCAAGCTTATCGACTGGTGCTCGTTCAACTTGCATTAACTGCTTGATAATAGTGTCTGTATCAATACCACTAGCCAGTCCACCAAATCGAATAGGTGTTGTCATACGTTTTCCTCCTTACACACGTTCATCGAATAACCGATTGAATTCCATAAAAGCAGCAAAAAAATCGAGTGATTTCTTACTAGGAATTTCTCTGATTACTTCGTTATTTGTATCTACAACTTGAATGTAGTAATCATTTAACTTTTCGTGCTTAACAAATTTCAGTCCTGTACGTTGCAAATCTAATGAGTGATTGGCTTTCTCAACAGCTACTTCTAATTTTGTAACATGCTGGGGAGTTGGCAAAACTACAATCCCCTCATCAGCTAAGCGTTTTTGAGAGCCTTCAGTGAACATGTTTTTTGTTTGTTCATACGGTAATACCGAAGATGGTAAATGAAGGCGAATTTCCGAAATAGTAGAGCTCATTATTGTACTCCCCTTTGTTATATTCATCATTAGTATCGGCATTATATACACAACTCTTAACTTATTAATCCAAGTCTTTTATCCGCAAATTTATTAAGCTTTTTTACGTTCATTAAAAACGGAATCAATCTTTGAACGATTGATTCCGTTTTTAATTTACAATATGAAATTAGTTTATCTCTCATATTTAGTTGATAATTTGGATAGTTTTCTTCACATATTTTTGCCCGTTTTTTACGGTAATGACTGATTGTCCAGTACTTGCACTTAAAGGTACTGATAGAACACCGTCACTGCTTACAACAACTCTACTTGGAACTGAACTTAAATAGGTGGTGCCAGTCGATCCTAGAGTTAAATCTTCAGTTCTGAATAAATATATCCCTTGAACATATAGAGAATAAGATTCTCCTCTTCTAAGAAAGATTGCAGAATCAGTCACCCGTAATTCTTGAAGTACATTGTAAGGATTCTCTGAAACGGTCACCGTAATCTTGTGACTCATAACCCCATTCTTTACAGTAATGGTTACTATCCCATATGTCGCTCCTGTCGGGACCGTCAACAGCCCCTCGGCGTCCACGCTCACCCGGCTCGGCACAGAGCTCACATATGTCGTTCCCTCTGTGCTCGAGGTGATGTCTCGTTGGCCCGCCGGGTATGTCCCCGTCACTTCGATCTGGTGTGCCGCTCCCCGTTCCAACGACATCTCCGGACCCTTCACGTCAATGCCGCTGAGCACCTTGCTCGTGTCTTCCGCCACCGTCACCGTCAGCTTCTGCACGAACGTCCCGTTTTTCACCGTGACTGTCGCCACGCCATATGTCGCCCCCGCCGGGACCGTCAACAGCCCCTCGGCGTCCACGCTCACCCGGCTCGGCACAGAGCTCACATATGTCGTTCCCTCTGTGCTCGAGGTGATGT